>JABFFZ010000092.1 GCA_013112725.1 Chloroflexota bacterium | reverse complement strand
ACGGCCGTTAGCACTGGCAGCCTAACATTCCGTGCAGGTGACGCTGGCGCGGTGCCTCAGATGGCTTGTTACTTGGTGAATGGCAAAGTCTCTGGTCAACTGCGCCAGCGCACCTGACGGTGGCGTTGGGCTTCACTCGCCAAGAAAGGATACTTTCCATGAAAAAGGGTCTTGTTGCTTTAGGCATTCTCTTGGTCTTGTTGCTCATAGTGTATTTATGGCCTGTACCTCAGAAAGGCTTCGCAGAACTTTCGGAAAAAGTATCACATCAGGATCGTCAATCTCTCCTGGATTTTCGTAGCCAACACCCTCCCAAACACTTGCAAGTCAACGGGAAAGATTGGGAATATGTGGCTTTTGGGAGTGGAGAGAAGACCATCTTGTTCCTGCACGGGATGACAGGCGCCTACGACATTTGGTGGCAACAGATGTTGCCTCTTTCCAATGACTATCGAGTCATCAGCCTCACCTATCCACCGGCCGGAACTCTGGATGAACTCGGTGAGGGGGTGTTGGCGGTGCTGGATGCTGAGGGGGTTCAGCACACCTACGTGGTAGGCACCTCCCTGGGCGGATACTTGGTGCAGTACCTGATGGCCCGTCATCCCGAAAGAATTGAGAAGGCGGTTCTTGGCAACACCTTTCCGCCCAATGACATCCTGCGCCAAAAGAACGAGTCCCTGATCAGAATACTGCCCTTCTTGCCCAATTGGGTGGTGATGGGCGTCTTTCGCAAGAACTTCGTGGAGACCATCTATCCAGCCGCTGGTCACTCTGAGTTGGTACTGGCGTACATGCTGGAACAGGTCTCGGGTAGGATGAGTAAAGCTCAGGTTGTGGCTCGTGCAAAGGCGGTCATCGAACCATTTATTCCTCCTGATCCCCAAGCGCTGGGAATCCCGGTAATGATTATTGAGGTGGACAACGACCCGCTCGTGGAAGTCGCCCTACGGGAGCAACTGAAAGCAACCTACCCTACCGCGGAAGTACACACGCTCCATGCCGTCGGGCACTTCCCGTATGTCAACGAGCCCGAGACGTATACTGAATTGCTTCGCTCTTTCTTTGCTCGGTAAATCCGATGAAGCCCAACACGCGCATCCACCTGACGGCTTGGCCTCGCTGCGCTCGGCTCGCCGCAGGTGATGCGCAGGCCGTTAGGCGGACTCCTGCATGGATGAAAGACAGAAATCACGCACACAAATTATCGTTGCCGTTATCGGGGCATTAGCCATTTGTTGCGCCGCTTTAATCGCTTTGGCAAATCCTGTAGTTGACCGTTTGGTTGAACTCTATTGGCCAGCCAAAGCTGATTTTTCGGAACAAGTGCCCGTTTCAACGCAAATACCAGGTTCTTGTGAAACAAATCCACCAACTGGTTTGGTTCATTTTTGGTCTAATGGGGCTAATGGGGCTGCAAGTTATTGGTCAAAGGGGATTTGGGGAAGTCCTGAAGTATTGAATTTTACGGTGGGTGTGGCTACCCTTAATTCAAATGATCCTAATTTTGGCGAATTTCAAATTTGGCTCGATCCATGCTATGCTATAGTAAATCCTGGACATGGTTATCGAAGCGGTGCAGCATTTTGGCCTATTGACCCATCAGGATATGGCAAAACTTCTGAACCAACACTGCAATTAGGACAGGTGGCTACAGTCATCATACCAGTAAATACAGGAAAATGGGCTTTGGGTAATCCACCATGACTGCCTAAAATGGAGAGAATGAATAATGAAGGAAAGATTTTTTGGACGCTACATTGTGACTGACCCAGAAATTTGTCATGGCGAGCCTACTTTTCGGGGAACACGCATTTTAGTTGCTGATGTTTTAGAACAAGTTGCGGACGGATTAGCTTGGGAAACGATCATCGAAGAATGGCGCGGCAGTATCTCGTATGAGGCAATTGCCGAAGCTGTCAGGTTGTCAAAGCAGGCATTTCTTGAGAATGCTGAGAAATATGTTTTGGAGCCGGCCATAGCGTGATTATTCTGGATGAAAACATCATTGACAGTCAGCGTCGTTTGCTAAATAGCTGGCGAATTCCTGTCCGCCAGATCGGTTATGAGGTAGGTCGAAAAGGGATGAAGGATCGAGAAATCATCCCTTTTTTGCATCAATTGAACCAACCAACCCTTTTTACCCGTGACGATGACTTTTACGAGCGTCGTTTGTGCCATGCGGGGTATTGCCTGGTTTACCTTGATGTGAGAAAAGAAGAAGTGGCTACTTTTGTACGTCGTGTTCTGCGTCAAAAGGCATTCAAAACAAAAACTAAACGTATGGGAAAGGTGATTCGGGCTTCGCACGTGGGCCTGACGGTTTGGAATCTTCACGCTGAAAAAGAGGATTTGCTTGATTGGGATTGATGGTGTTGATAACGGCCGTCTAACAACGCTTGGAGCGGACGGGCGAGATCGGGGCTTTTTCAAGTATTTGGTGAATCCGAAAGTAGTCTCCCAACCTGCCCGCCGCTCAAGCAAGGCGTTAGGGCGGACACTTCCCACATGCAAAAGCCTTTTTCCAGTAGTCTGAATTGCCCGAAACCTCTTGCCATCCATCTGTCATTGACGTATAGTTCGGCATAGTCTTCATTGAAACGCCCGTCTTCACAAAACTTGTCAAAGACCTGTTGCTGGACGAAGAATATTGGAAGCTACAGGAAGCGTTATTGTTGCGACCCGAAAGTGGCGCACTGATTCCCAATGGGAGTGGCTTACGCAAAATCCGTTGGGGAATTAGCGGTAGAGGCAAGCGAGGTGGGGTACGGGTTATTTACTACTGGGATACGCCAGATGACACGATATACATGTTGACAGTGTACAAGAAAAGCGCACAGGAGGATCTAACACCCAGTCAGCTAAAGCTGTTGCGTCGTTTGGTTGAGGAATGGCTGAATGAATGAGCAAGACTTCAACGATTTAGTGGAAAGCATCAAGCAGGCAGGCGAGATAAAACGGGGCATGCGAGAACCAAGCCGCAAGTTCGAGTTCAGCCCTTTGGACATCAAGGAAATCCGACAGAAACTGGACAAGTCTCAGCGTGAGTTTGCTCTGATGATTGGTGTGAGCGTCACAACATTACAAAATTGGGAACAGGGGCGTCGTAGGCCAGAAGGGCCAGCAAGAGCGTTATTACAGGTCGCCGCGAAAAATCCTGATGCTGTTAGGGAAGCTCTTGGAGTCTAAAGCCGCCTTGTTGGCTTTTGCATTGATTGTAGCAAATTTTGGTTGGGGAGAGAGATGGTGTGATGAGAAACGGCCGTACTCCATTTAAGGTGGTGGCAGGAAACGGCCGTGTGCCCAGCCGCCTAAGCAGGCGTTAGGCGGCAAGCTGTCAAGCCGTAACAGCATATAAAGCAGTCAGGAGGTTGTCTGGTTCATGAAAGTAGGTGTCAACGTGGCAATCATTCATAACGAGCAAGTTCTCCTCACCAAACGGGAAGACTTTGAGGTCTGGTGTTTACCAGGTGGTCATGTTGATAATGGGGAATCGGTTGCACAGGCGGCTATTCGTGAGATCGCGGAAGAGACAGGTCTCGAAATACAATTAACTCGTTTAGTTGGGCTTTACTCGATTCCAAAAGCGCAAGCATGGGTTAACCTCATTATTCTATTTGCGGGGAAGACAATTGGCGGCACATTAAAAGCACAGCAAGGTGAAGTCTCAGAAATGAGATATTTTCACTTCACCGCAATCCCTGAAAATTTGCTTTGGGGGCACCGACAACGTGTTATGGACGCAATTAATGGGAACGAGGAATGTGTCGTCTGGTTACAGAATGTGCCATTCGACCCAACAACAACCCGCCAAGAACTCTATGACTTGCGTGACAAATCAGGATTATCGGGGCACGAATTCTATGCAGAATATTTTGGATGGGATGATACAGACGAGGACAGGCAGGAGGTAGGGTAGCATAATCAATCCTGCTTGTGAAAAAAGCAATCTGTTACCATGTAGCTGGTTTTGATAACATACCCTGAGAATCGAACAATGAGGTTGGAAAAAGGCTCTTGGATAATACGCCTTTACGAATGTTTTTAACGAAATCCGCTTTGGCAGTCAGCACTTTACTGGGGTGTTTTTGTGGGTTGAGAATGCCAATTTTCTTGCCCAACTCTTTCTTGGCAAATTGAATGGGCAGGAGTAAGTCAGAATCATTGGAGACAATAACCGCAACGTCATAGGCGTTTTTGTAACCATCGCTTAAAAGGTGAAGGGCAAGGTTTACGTCAGAACCTTTTTCTTCAGTCTTGATCACTTTGACATAGCCGTTTTTCGGTGGAGCAAGCGGCATCATAATCTCGTGGGTCAAAAAATGCCCATAGATGATTTCAAGGTTAGGGATCGTTTGCAAAGCACGGAGATAAATTTGTTGGCGTGTTAGTTGGTCAGGATCAGTCGGACGTGGATTGACGAGAGCCGTGAAGTATTTTATCTGACCGATAGTATCGCGTGGCAACATCAAGCGGCACAGTTTAGCAATGTCTAACCAGCGGTACGGTGTGTTTTTCAAGGCGCCATAGTAAAGATTGAAGCCATCAACATAGATGTTTGCTTTCAAGAAACCCTCCTATAAACACAGAAGCCGCCCTTTCGGACGGCCTCGCACCCTTTCGCCGAAGCTACCGGGGGGGATATGCAAGCATTATACCACAATGTTTAGTTTGGCAAAAGCGTGGTTTACAGAACAAGCCGCCCAACATTCCGTACAGGTGACGCTGGCGCGATGCCTCGGACGGTTACCTATTTGGTCATTGGTAAAGGCGTTGGTCAGCCGCGCCAGCGTACCTGACGGTGGCGTTAGGCTCCTCATGCACACGCGGAGGGATATAAATGCTGAAACCGAAAGGCCCTTCTAAACCTTTGTGGCCCTGTCTAGATTGCGGTGAGACGTTCACGGCCGTAAACCAATGACTTTCATACACAAACTTCTATCTGCCAAACGGCCGTTTTGCACCTGTTTATGGGGGTTATGCACGGCCGTCCTGCTGACCGCCTGCACCCCACCCCCCACTCCAACAGTCGCCACGCCGGGCGTCACCGTGCTGGCCGACTGCTTCCAATCCGCTACCGCGCGGGCCTGGCTGGATGACAACGGCGACGGGGTGTGGGATGAGGCGGAACGGCCGTTGCCCGGCATTGAATTTATCCTGGAACCCAGTGTTTACGGCCGTGCCACCAGCGATGAAAATGGGGTGGCGGCCATCTTTGCCACCACGCCGGGGGGTTCTTGCCCCCAATACTCATCCGTTATAGCCGCGTCCTTTGCCGGCTACACACTGACCACGCCGCAGTCGCTGGCTTATACCACGCCCGATGCCGACTATCGGTTTGGCTTTCAACCTGAGTCACTCACCAAGCTGATCGAGACGGAGACGTATACCGGCGTTATTTTTGATGCCACAGTCGCGGCGGACTTTATCCCCTGGCTGGTTAACTCGACCGATGGCGTCTGGACGCCGACGGCCGTAGAGGTGATGGCGTTGGAGGATGGGCTGGCTGCCTTTTTGCAAGAGGGTGCATGGGGTCATCTGGTGGAACGCCTGCCCGACTACACACGTCAATACGCCGGTTTTGTGCGGGACGATGAACAGTTCATTTATGCCAATTTTTTCTGTAGGCTGGAGGGAAATGCCTGGCAGGAAACGGCCGTTATCGTTGCCGACGGCGGCGATTGTTACTTTCAGGTCATTTACAACGCGGACACCAACCGGTTTGTCTCTGTCTCCGTCAATGGTGAATCATAGAGAAAAGGCCAGGGGATGATCACGGCCGTTGTGCAATCCGCACAAGAAAAAATAAATTCTTTTGTGTATTTGCATCTGGCATCTTTGGCGGTACACTGGATACACTTACGGCAGAACTTACACAGTCTGTAGAAAAAAGATGAATGCATTAAGCAATCTAGTTGTACTTAGCCTCGTCCTTGTTATTGTCCTTATTATTCGCAATAAGGATCACATGCTGTTGGGTGAAGGTTAAGGCAAAAAACAGGTAACGAAGTACACACAAAGCCGCCCCCAACAGGGCGGCTTTTTTATTTTTGGTAAGTGTGTAATTGGGTAATTGGGTAATTATATAATTACCCAATTACCCAATTACATCCATAAGGAGAGATTCCATGAGCGAAATGAAAACCGGTGGACAGATCATCTGGGAAAGTCTGATCGCCGAAGGGGTGGAAGTGGTGTTTGGCCTGCCCGGTGGGGCCATCCTGCCCGCCTATGATGATCTGGCAAAATATGAATACCCCATCCATCACGTATTGGTGACGCACGAGCAGGGGGCGGCGCACATGGCCGATGGCTATGCCCGCTCCACCGGGCGCGTGGGCGTTTGCATCGCCACCTCTGGCCCTGGGGCCACCAACCTGGTGACAGGGCTGGCGACGGCGTATATGGACTCCACGCCCATCGTGGCGATCACCGGGCAGGTGCCCACCTCGCTGTTGGGGCGGGATGGTTTCCAGGAGGCGGACATTCAGGGGGTGACGCTGCCCGTCACCAAACACAATTACCTGATTACCAACATCCGCGACCTGCCTGATGCCCTCAAAGAGGCGTTTTACATTGCCCGCACCGGCCGGCCGGGGCCGGTACTCGTAGACGTATGCAAAGATGCCCTGCAAGCGTCCATGCCCTTCACCTACCCAAGCAAAGTGAACCTGCCTGGGTATAACCCCAATTTGAATACGCCGGATGGCACGGCCGTCGCTCGCGCTGCCAGACTGGTCAATGAAGCCCAACGGCCGGTCATCGTTGCCGGGCAAGGCGTCTCCATCGCCCGCGCCGAAGCCGAACTGCGCCAACTGGCGGAAAAGGCCAACATCCCGGTGGCCACCAGCCTGTTGGGCATCGGCGCCTTTCCGGCTACCCACCCGCTTTCCATCAGTTGGGGGGGGATGCACGGCGAGGCGTATTGCAACTATGCCTTGCAGGAATGTGACGTGCTGCTGGCAGTAGGGGCGCGTCTGGATGACCGGCTGACGGGCGCGTTTGACACCTTTGCCCCCAAAGCCAAAATCATCCACGTGGACATTGACCCGGCGGAGATGGGCAAAAATATCACCATAGACACGGCCGTCATCGGTGATGCGCTGCTGGCGCTGCGGGCGCTGCTGCCGCAGGTGGAAGCCAATGAACACCCCGCCTGGCTGGAGCAGATCGCCGAATGGAAATCGGAAACGAGCTACCGCGATATTTTGCAGCAAGAGTCGGATGAACTGGTAGCCCCTTATGTGATGCGTAGTTTGTGGCACGCTACGGGGGAGGGCAACGGCCGTGCCACCGTTGTCACCGATGTCGGCCAGCACCAGATGTGGGAGGCGCAGTATTACCACCACAACCGGCGGCGCAGCCTACTCACCAGCGGTGGCCTGGGCACCATGGGGTACGCCCTGCCCGCGGCCATTGGCGCGCAGATGGGCAACCCCGACCAGGAAATCTGGGTGGTAGCCGGCGACGGCGGCTTCCAGATGACCATGATGGAACTCTCTACGGTGGTGCAGGAACGGCTGCCCATCAAAATTGCCATCATCAACAATGGCTACCTGGGCATGGTGCGCCAGTGGCAAGACGTGTTCTACAACAAGCGGCACTCCGGGACGCCGTTGTTTAACCCCGATTTTGTGAAGATTGCCGAGGCCTATGGCATTCGCGGCCGTTCTGTCACCCGCCGTGAAGAGGCATACGACGCCATCAAAGAAGCCCAGGCACATGACGGCCCGTACCTGCTGGATTTCCAGGTGGAAGAATTTACCAACGTCTACCCTATGGTGGCGCCCGGCAAGAGCAATGCAGACATGATCCGGCGGCCAGCGCCGGCGATGGGGAGTGGGAAGTGAGCAGTGAGCAGTGAACAGTATGGGCGTTTGTAGCAGGCACTTTAGTGCCGTTAAACGGCGATCAATCGCCTACTACAAACTGGAGAGAAAAATGACCGAAAATATTACAAAACGACACACATTAATTGCCTGGATGGAAGATAAACCGGGCGTCTTGAACCGGGTGGCGGGGCTGTTCGGCCGGCGTAATTTTAATATCGAAAGCCTGGCCGTTGGGCACAGCGAGACGCCGGGCATTAGCCGGATGACCTTTGTGGCGCGGGGCACGGACCGGGATATGCGCCAGGTGCGCACGCAGTTGGACAAGTTGATCAATGTGACGCGCATTGAGGACGTGACCTATAACGACCCGGTGATGCGCGAACTGGCGCTGATCAAGGTGCAGGCTACCAGCGAAGAGCGCGCCGAGGTGATGCAGTTGGTGGATATTTTCCGCGCCCAGATTGTGGATGTGACCCTGGATTCGCTCATCATCCAGATTGTGGGCAAGGAGAATCAGGTCAATTCGCTGATCGAACTACTGAGTAATTTTGGCATCATCGAGATGGTGCGCACGGGCCGGGTGGCTATGGTGCGCGGCGCGGCTTCGCAGACGGGGGTGGTGGACACGGCCGTGCCGGTGAATGGGAATGGACATCATTGACCGTAACCCGTGACCCGTAATCCGGCGTCGGATTACGGGTCACGGATAACGAATTGTGAATTACGAAATATAGGAGACCAGAGAGTGGCAAACATTTACTACGACAAAGATGCAGATTTAGGCTTGCTGGATGGCAAGAAAATTGCGGTATTGGGCTATGGCAGCCAGGGGCATGCCCACGCCTTGAACCTGCGTGATTCCGGCGCGGATGTGCGCGTGGGCTTGTACCCCGGCAGCAAATCCTGGGCGAAGGCGGAAGCGGATGGGCTGACGGTGAAAAGCGTGGCCGACGCCTGCGCCGAAGCGGATGTGATTATGGTGCTGCTGCCGGACACCACGCAGGGGGCGGTGTACAAAGAATCCATCGAGCCGCACCTGACGGCTGGCAAGACGCTGATGTTTGGGCATGGCTTCAACATTCGGTTTGCCCAGATTGTGCCCCCGGCCAACGTGGATGTGAGCATGATCGCCCCCAAAGCGCCGGGGCACCGGGTGCGTGAGGTGTTTGTGGAAGGAGTGGGCACACCGGCGCTGCTGGCGGTTCATCAGGATTACTCCGGCCAGGCCAAACCGTTTGCCCTGGCTTATGCCAAAGGGCTGGGCTGCACCCGCGCCGGAGTCATTGAAACGACCTTTGCCGAGGAGACGGAGACGGATTTGTTCGGTGAGCAGGTGGTCTTATGCGGTGGCGTGGCCGCGCTGGTGGAAGCGGGCTTCAATACGTTGGTGGAAGCGGGCTACCAGCCGGAGATCGCTTATTTTGAGTGCCTGCATGAATTGAAATTGATCGTTGACCTGTTTTATCGCGGTGGGTTGAGTTACATGCGCTACAGCGTCAGCGACACGGCCGAACACGGTGACTATACCGGCGGCCCCAAAATCGTCACCGACGAGACGCGGCGGGCGATGAAACAAATCCTGGCGGACATCCAGAGCGGGGCGTATGCCGAGGGATGGATTGATGAAAACGCCAACGGCCGTCCCTGGTTTGAACAGCGCCGCGCCGAAGCCCGCAGTTCGCAAATTGAACAGGTAGGCAAGGAACTGCGCCAGATGATGCCGTGGTTGCATCCCGTGGAAGTAGAGTGAGCAGTAGGCAGTGAGCAGTGGGCAGTGAGCGGTGCTCTTGACTGCTCACTGTTGACTGTTCACTGCTTACTTCTAATTGGAGCAGAAAGATGGAAACGGTGGTTGTCTTTGATACGACGCTGCGGGATGGTGAGCAGTCGCCGGGGGCGACATTGAATGTGGAGGAGAAGCTGGAGATTGCCCGGCAACTTTCGCGCCTGGGTGTGGACATTTGCGAGGCGGGTTTTCCCATCGCTTCGCCGGGTGACTTTGAGGCGGTGCGGCGGATTGCGGAGGAGGTGGGGCCGCTGACCGACGGCCGTAAATCCGGCCTTCCCATGACCATCGCCGGCCTGGCCCGCGCCAACCGGGAAGATATCCAGCGGGCGTATGACGCCGTGAAGGTAGCGCCGCGCCATCGCATCCACACCTTTCTGGCCACCAGCGACATCCACTTAAGGCACAAATTGAAGATAGACCGGGAGGAGTGTGTGGAGCAGGTGATCACGGCCGTGACCTTTGCCCGTTCTCTCTGTGACGACGTGGAATTCTCGCCGGAAGACGCCGGCCGCTCGGACCCTGACTTCCTGGTGCAGGTCTTGGGCGAAGCGATCAAAGCCGGCGCTACCACCTTGAACATCCCCGACACCGTCGGCTACACCACGCCGGAAGAGTTTGGCTGGCTGATCAAGTATCTGCGCGAAAACACACCCGGCGCGGACAAGGTGGTCTGGTCGGTGCATTGCCACAATGACCTGGGGCTGGCCACGGCCAACACGCTGGCGGGCGTGCAAAACGGGGCGCGTCAGGTGGAAGTGACCATCAACGGCATCGGCGAACGGGCGGGTAACACCTCGCTGGAAGAAGTGGTGATGGCCATCCAGACACGGCCGCAAAACTTTGGTGTGCAGACCAACATTGACACCACCCAGATCACCAAAACCAGCCGGATGGTCAGCGCCTACACGGGCATGGTGGTGCAGCCCAACAAAGCCATCGTCGGCGCCAATGCTTTTGCCCACGAGGCGGGCATTCACCAGGACGGGATGCTCAAAAACCAGCAGACGTATGAAATTATGCGGCCGGAAACGGTGGGGTTGAATGCCTCCAAGCTGGTATTGGGCAAACACAGCGGCCGTCACGCTTTCCGCACCCGCATTGAAGAACTGGGCTATACCGACCTGGACAAAGAGGAATTGGACGCGGCGTTCAAACGGTTCAAGCGGCTGGCGGACAAGAAAAAGGTGGTCACAGACGCAGACATTCAGGCGATTATTGCCGACGAGGTGTTCCAACCGCCGGAAATCTGGAAGCTGGAACAGATTCAAATTTCCTGCGGCGACCACAGCATTCCCACCGCGTCGGTCTGCCTGGTGGGGCCGGATGGTACGCAGCACCGGGACGCGGCGCTGGGCACGGGGCCGGTGGACGCGGCTTACCAGGCGATCAACCGCATCATCGGCGTGCGCAACCGGCTGATGGAGTTCACCATTAACGCGGTGACGGAAGGGCTGGACGCGCAGGCGGAGGCGACGATTCGCATTCAGCCGGAGAATGGTGAACGGGAATATGGCCTGAACCCGCAGACGAACCAGGCGTTTGTGCGCTCGTTCAGTGGGCATGGGGCCAGTACGGATATTGTGGTGGCCTCGGCCCGCGCTTACCTGAGCGCTCTGAACAAGATGTTGGCGGCGCGGGAGGAAGAGGTGAGTGTGGTGGAGAGGTAATTGGGTAATTATGTAATTACCCAATTACCCAATTACCCAATTACCCAATTACTTTCCATCATGTTTTGCTCGTTTACAGAGAAGCCGTTGATACTGCGGTTGTATGGGCACGGCCGTGCCGTTAACCGGCGCGACGCAGAATGGGATGAATACGCCCCTTTGTTCCCGGAATCGGTGGGTAATCGGAACATCATCTTGATGGATGTGGAGTCGGTGCAGACTTCGTGTGGCTTTGCGGCGCCGTTTTATGAGTATGCAGGGGAACGGCCGCTCTTAACGGAATGGGCTAAGAACCGGGGCGCAGATGGTCTGGCGAAGTATTGGGCGGAAAAGAATCAGGTGAGCATTGATGGCCTGCCCACAAGACTGTTAACCGATTAGTTTTTGACGCAAAGAGGCAAAGAAGACAAAGATGGGAGAAGGTGTCTAGCCAAAGCGACGCATGAACTTTCGATACACTTCGTCGTCGTTGCGTTTGGCGATGAGAACGATTTGCAGCAGTTCTTTTTTGTGGTCTACGAAATATAGAATGCGGTATTCGTCACTGTCTACCCGGTACGCCGGACCGATAGGTTTGCAATCTTGAGGCAGGGGCGTTTGTTGAAGAGCAAGAACCTTGAAAACGATTTGCCGGAAAATTTTAGGCGGCAGCTTTTGCAGGCTTTTGATGACGTCAGATTCAATTTGTAGGGCGTACATGGTCAGGCTGGATGGGCAGTGGGTAAAACCTCACCTAATTGTTCTTGATACAATTCAGCCAAGGCGTCTATGTCCACAAATTCCAGCTTTTGGGCGTTGGCCTGGGCCAGCAGCATGATGGCTTCGTCACGGATTTCTTCCAAAGCCTGCAAGCGGCGAACCATCTCGTTATAGGTGTCGAAGTTGATGAGCACGGCCGTTGCCCGCCCCCGCTGCGTCAACACCACCGGCTCATCACCGACCTGGTTTAAAATCTCTTTTGTCTTATAACGCAAATCGCTTATGGGAAGGATAGGGTAAATGGTGGTCATACAAAAAACCTCCTATTCATTGTCTCGTTAAATGTCTTTCTAAAGTATAACAAGAGATTGTTACATGACCAATACGGATTACGGATTACGGGATACGGTTAACGACACCGTCTGGCAGGGCGGCGACCTGACCGACCGCTACCTGAACGGGGTGCGCGGGGCGATTCCGTTGGCGCAGATGCAGATGGATACGATGCGGCGGCTGATCCGGTGGTCGCAGGAAGAGGTGGCGCTGGTACTTGACCTGGGCTGCGGTGATGGCATTTTGGGGCAGGTGGTGCTGGATCAATACCCGGCGGCGCGGGGACTCTTTGCCGACTTTTCTACGCCCATGCTGGCGGCGGCCAAGAAACGGCTGGCAGAGTATGGGGAGCGGGTGACATTGGTACAGGTGGATTATGGACAACAAACGTGGCGCGAAAACCTGACAGGTTTTTTGGAAACCTGTCAGGTTTCAGGCTTCAACGTCATTGTCTCCGGCTTTTCGATTCATCATCAGCCCGACGGCCGTAAACGTGAACTGTACGCCGAACTGTATGACCTGCTGAAACCGGGTGGTATTTTTGTCAACGTGGAACACGTCGCTTCCCGCTCAAAGTGGGGGGAGATGCTGTTTGAAGAGGCGTTTGTGGATGCCATGGTGGCTTACCACCGGCAGAACGGCAGCGGCCAACCCCGCGAGCAAATCGCCCACGAGTTGTATAACCGCCCGGATAAAGCCGCGAATAAGCTGACGGCCGTCGAAACCCAATGCGACTGGCTGCGCGAGATAGGTTTCATCCATGTGGATTGTTATTTGAAGTATTTTGAACTGGCGGTATTCGCCGGCGTGAAACCAAAAGGCATGTAAATAAACAGGTCATGTATAATTTGCCCATAGGAGAGTGAACGATGCTCCAAACATGTAGAGGAATAATTGACCAAAACGGAAAGGTAAGAATTCTTGAGCCAGTCGAACTGCCCGTTTCACGCCAGGTAATCATCACTATTCTCGACGAAGCGCCTGCTGAGGATCAGATCAATCTGGCTTTGTTGAGCGAAGCGGCGTTGGCGCGGGATTGGGAGCGGCCAGAGGAGGATGAGGCGTGGTCACACTTAGCCCAGCTTCCATCGTTGTGATTCCATCAAACGCCGATTTTCAGGATAAAAAATCCGCGAAAATCCTGTAAATCCGCGTCCCCCAAAATAGGAGAAGGATGAATACACCAAAGACAATTATTGACAAAATTTGGGAAAACCACGTGGTCGTGGAGGAGGCCGGCAGCCCGGCGGTGCTGTATATTGACCTGCATCTGATCCACGAGGTGACGTCGCCGCAGGCGTTTACGGGGCTGCGCGAACGAGGGTTGACGGTGCGACGGCCGTCGCAAACCATCGCCACCATGGACCACAGCATCCCCACCACGCCCATTGGTGTGCCCATCAGCGATGCGATTGCTGCCAAACAGATTGCCACGCTAGAGCAAAATTGCCGCGACTTTGGCATCCAGCTATTTGGCATGGACAGTCCCAATCGGGGCATTGTGCATGTGATTGGCCCGGAACTGGGGCTGACGCAGCCGGGCATGACCATCGTCTGCGGCGACAGCCACACGGCTACGCATGGCGCGTTTGGCGCGCTGGCTTTTGGCATCGGCACGTCGGAAGTGGAGCATGTGCTGGCCACCCAATGCCTGCTGCAAACGAAGCCGAAGACGTATGCGGTGAATGTACACGGCCGTTTGCCCGATGGCGTCGCTTCCAAAGACATCATCCTGCTGCTGCTCTCCAAAATCGGCATTGGCGGCGGCACGGGCCACGTCTTTGAATATCGCGGCGAGGCAATTCGTGGGTTGACGATGGAGCAGCGCATGACCATTTGCAACATGAGCATTGAAGGTGGCGCCCGCGCCGGGCTGATTGCGCCCGATGACGCGACCTTTGAGTATCTGGCGGGACGGCCGCACGCGCCGCAAAATGGGGCCTGGGATCAGGCGGTGGCGGCCTGGCGCACCCTGGCCAGCGACGACGAGGCGGCCTTTGACAAATCCATTGACCTGGACGTCAACGATCTGGAACCGATGATCACCTATGGCACCAATCCGGGGCTGGGTATGAAAATCACGGCCGTTGTGCCCGACCCCATGACCATCCCTGACCTGAGCGAGCGGCAGACGGTGGAAAAGGCACTGGCCTACATGGATTTGCAGCCAGGGCAGCCACTCCTGGGCAAGCCGGTGGATGTGGTCTTTATCGGTTCCTGCACCAACAGCCGCATCTCTGATTTGCGGCAGGCAGCCACCATCATTCAGGGGCGCAAAGTGGCCGAAGGGGTGCGCGTCATGGTCGTGCCCGGTTCGCAGGATGTGAAGAAGCAGGCAGAAGCGGAAGGGCTGGACCGCATCTTCAAGGAAGCGGGCGCGGAATGGCGCGAGGCGGGCTGCTCGATGTGTATTGCCATGAATGGCGACCAGTTGCAGCCGGGGCAGTACGCCGTCAGTACCAGCAATCGCAATTTTGAAGGGCGGCAGGGCAAAGGCGGCCGTACCTTTTTAGCCAGCCCGCTCACGGCGGCGGCAACGGCCGTGACCGGGCGTGTGACGGATGTGCGGACGATTCAGTGAGCAGTGAGCAGTAGGCAGTGAGCAGTAGGCAGTGAGCAGTGAGGTTTTATGGAAAACGCCGCTTATCACCTGGAAATAAAATACTCAGTGGAGTTCCTCCGGCAGCTTTTGTCGCAGGTGGATGAGGCGGCGGGGCTGGTGTTGATCGGCGACCTGTCCCGCTTCCGCGTGGGCGCGTTGTTGGGCGTGACGCGGGAGGAGATTGCGGTGGCGGATGAGGTGTATCGCGCCAGCTACGGCCGTGTCCATATCCCGCTGCTCGGCCTGAACAAATATCACCTGAAAAAGGAAGGGCTGGCCCATGTGGGGCTGCGCACATTGGTGCGGGAGGTGCAGGTGGAGCGGTACGGCCGTCTCCTTTGCCACGCCCCCAACTTTTTTCAGGACGGCGCCTGGCTGACCGACTGGTTTCAACTGGAGTTCCTGCAATCGTTGGAAGAGGATGGGGTGATCAAAGTGGCAATGGCACGGCCGTCGGCCTGCATCCCCTTTTCGGCAAGACAGCCAACAATCATCATAGGACGCGGATGAACGCGGATAAGGCAGATGAACGCGGATTCTTCTTTGCAACATCTTCTTTGCGTCTTTTGCCACTTTGCGCCTTTGCGTCAAATTTATTGAGGAACACATGCAAGCATTTACCACTTTAACCAGCCACCTGGTGGCGCTTCCGATAGAGAACATTGATACGGATCAGATTATTCCGGCGCAATTTTTGAAGACAATCAGCAAGGTAGGATTGGGGCAAAATCTGTTTTACCACTGGCGTTACCGCGAAGATGGTTCGCCCAACCCGGACTTTGCTTTGAACCAGCCAGGAGCGCAGGGGGCCAACATTTTGCTGGCGGGGGACAATTTTGGCTGCGGTTCCAGCCGGGAACATGCACCCTGGTCGTTGATAGATTATGGCTTCACGGCCGTGATTAGCACCAGTTTCGCCGACATTTTCCGTAACAACTCACTCAAAAACGGCCTGCTGCCCGTCATCGTAGACGAGGCCACCCACCGCCAACTCCTCAGCCTGGTGGAAGAAGACCCGACCACCCAGGTGACGATTGATCTGGCCGAGCAGAAAGTGATGTTGCCAGACGGCCGTGCGGTGCCCTTCCCCATAGACGCCTTCAGCAAAACCTGCCTGCTTGAAGGGCTGGATCAACTGGGCTATCTGCTCAAACAAGAAGAACGCATCGCTGAGTATGAGGCGGCTTATCCAGCCAGAGTGAATACACATGGGTAATTAGTTAATTGGGTAATTGGGTGATTTGCCCAATTACTCAATTACCCAATTACCCAATTACCAGGTGATTGGATGACCAAAATTTACCTTTATGACACGACACTGCGGGACGGCACACAGCGGGAGGGGATTTCCCTTTCATTGGATGACAAGCTGAAGATTGCCAAAAAGCTGGATGAGTTTGGCATTGATTACATCGAAGGCGGCTGGCCGGGATCGAATCCGAAGGATATTGAATTTTTCCAACGAGCGGCCACCATGGCATGGCAACACGCCAAAATTGCCGCTTTTGGCAGCACCCGGCGCAAGGGGGTGACGGCCGTCGAAGATGCCAACCTGCGCCTGCTGATTGAGGCCAATACACCGGTCATCACCCTGGTGGGAAAGAGTTGGGATTTGCACGTCACCGACGTTTTAGAGGTCAGCCTGGAAGAAAACCTGGCGATGATTGGCGAGAGCGTGGCTTACTGTAAAAGCCATGACAAAGAAGTGGTGTACGACGCCGAACATTTCTTCGATGGCTACAAGGCGAACCCGGAATACGCCACCGCCACCTTGAAGGCTGCGGCCGTCAGCGGTGCGGACAGCGTGGTCTTGTGTGACACCAACGGCGGCACGCTGCCCTGGGAAATTGAGGAAATCATCCGCAACGTGCGTGAAGAGTTGGGGCCAAAAGTAGCCATTGGCATTCATACACACGATGATGGCGAGTGTGCAGTGGCGAATACGCTGACGGCCGTGCGCCTGGGCGCAACGCAAGTTCAGGGCACCATCAACGGTTACGGCGAGCGCGTGGCCAACGCCAACCTGTGCAGCATCATCCCCGATTTGCAGCTCAAAATGGGCTACGACTGTGTCAGTGACGACCAGTTGCGGCGGCTGACCGAACTCTCCCGTTACGTGGCCGAGGTGGCTAACCTGGAACTGGACGATCATCAGCCCTTTGTGGGCAAAAGCGCCTTTGCTCACAAAGGCGGCATTCACGTCGCCGCTATGCTCAAAAATCCACTCAGCTACCAGCACATCGAACCAACGCTGGTGGGCAACCAGCAGCGCAGCGTCGTCTCTGAACTGTCCGGGCGAGGTAATCTGGTGGACAAGGCGGCCCAATTTGGCATCAGCACCGAGGGGTTGGATTTACGCGGCGTGTTGGAGCAGATCAAGCAGTTGGAAGCGGGTGGCTTCACCTTTGAAGGGGCGGAAGCGTCGGTAGAGCTGATGCTGCGCCGCACCCATCCCGCCTACGTGCCGCCGTTTGAGGTGATTGATTATTCGGTGAATGTGCAGCAGCGGCGCGGCCGGGGCCTGAACGCCGAAGCCATCGTCAAAGTGCGCGTCGGCCCCAAGCGCATGCACACCGTCGCCGAAGGTAACGGCCCGGTGAATGCCCTGGATGCCGCCCTGCGCAAAGCATTGGTGGATGTGTATCCCACCCTCAGCGGCGTAAAGCTGGCAGATTACAAAGTACGCATTTTGGACGGGGAGAACGCGACGGCCGCTACCACCCGTGTTCTGATTGACACCCGCCTGGGCAACAAAACCTGGTCAACCGTCGGGGCCAGCACCAACATCATCGAAGCAAGCTGGCAGGCCTTGACGGATAGTATGGAGTATGCGCTGTTGGGTGGGAAATCGTAGTGAACAGGGGAAGAGACGCACAGCGACGATTAAGCGTTTCTGTCTATACCCTCTTCTCTTGGAGAAGGTCGTTTAGCCAGGCGGTTTCGGTTTCGCGCAGGGGGCTGGACGGTGGTTGACTGTAATCAATGAGCAGATCGTAGCCACCAGCATCATAACAGCGGGTGAACACCGCCGGTAAATCCAGGACTGTATCCGGGTCTGGCGGGCGCAAAGGAATTCGGCAGCGCGGCAATCTTTCGCGCAGGGGTACGGCATAAAATTCCAGTTCATGGCGCCGCCCGGCACGGCTGATGTTGATCAGATAGCGCCAATCGGCGGGTTCCGTGATGATGGCGTTGCGAGCCAAAACAGTAGGCTGCCCATAACCCAGCAGGTCTATTTCCACAAGATTGACTTTTGTGTTAAGCAGTTCAGCCTGCTTTTGTAAGTATTGCTCACGGCCGTCACCTACCTTATTCGCCGGGCTCAGAACTTCAATCACTGTCACAACTTCGCCCGTTTCCCGGTAAATAATTTCAAGATAGGGAACATGGCGTTCTTCATCAAAGGCCATAATCGTTTGTGGTTCGTCAGCTACCATCATTCCAGGCAGTGCCAGCGTAGGGGCTGGCTCACGCAGACGGCGGACGAGAAGGACATCGGGCACATAACTGTGATCCGTCAGTTGTATCCGCTCAGTGATACGGGATACATATTTCGGCCGGATCAGCGGTTGTAGGGTTTCTGAAATATAGGCAATCAACCGCTGGTGAACGTCAGGCCAACGTGACCGCTCTTCAAGATAAGGATCCATACCGGGGAATGGGCTGGGCATTTTGAACTCCTGCATATCATCACTGACAACCCCATTTACCTTGATTTGTGGCTGCCTGATTTACCTGAAAAAGTATAACACAAGTTTACCTGACAAAATTCTGAGAAAAGTCATTCGACTGCTTAAGCAACTTTGGTTTTAGAACAGTTTAGCCTGCCGGGGTTCATCCTCATGGCCTGGGCGCCATTGGTACAGTTTCAAGTCAACCTTGTCTTTCACAAAAACGATTCCCTCTTCTTCCAGCAGTTGCCGCTGCTGCTGTGCGCCGGGCCTGATGCTGATCTTGCCCTGCGCATTGATGACCCGCTGCCAGGGTACGTCAGCAGGGCAGGCCGCCATGGCCTCGCCAACCCAGCGGGGGCCGAATGTTTTGTACTCTTCAAGTTCCATCCCAACGGGCGGCGGGAGCATTTGCACGATCTGCCCATAGGTGACAACCTTGCCATATGGAACCTGGCGAACCAGATGCCACACCTGTTCGTTATAGGCCCGCTGGTCAGGAGGGGGTGTGGTGTGCATGAGTTAGCTTTCCGTTTAATGATGGCAGTATAGAGAGGTTTTGTATGTAGTCAAGCGGTCGAGCAAGTGGGGTAGAGGAGAGGCATATAGGGAAGTGCAACGGCCGTACCCCACCCCATGTTTCGTCAGATTTCCCTATCTTGGGCCACCGTGATGACCACGTGCCCCTGTTTGTGTCCGGCTTCCACGTAGCGGTGGGCCACGGTCGTGTCCGCCAACGGGTATCGCCGATCAATCACTATTTTGATTCGCCCTGCCTCGATTAACGCCATAAGCAAGCGGGCGTCTTCCGGCTGATAGCTAGCCGCTTCCCAGATGATTTGTTTGTCGCTCACGGCCGTAAGCCACGCCCCCCGGAACATGCCGCTCAGTGAGGGATTGCCCAAGATGTAACGGCCGTTCGCCCGCAAACATCGCACCGTGCGCCCAAATGAACTTTTGCCCACCACATCAATCACCACGTCATACCGCTCACCCCGTCGTGTGAAATCTTCCTGGGTGTAATCAATGACATGATCGGCGCCGACCCGATTGGAACAAGGCTGCCGCACCTTAACCCAACGGGCGCGTCAATATCAGGAGGTGCCTATGTAAAGCAATGTAGCTGCCCCTGTTCAGATAAACAGCCCCTTTGCTCGCCTGACCGAGTACTGAACCCATAGCGACGAAGGGACACGAAGACCAATGATACTCCTGGTCAATCAGCCGCATCAGTTCCAGGTTGAGCGGTGATTCACCGGCCGGCTGCCAGTAGAAGCTGGCGCGCGGCAAACCAATGAGTTCACATTGGCGGCGGATGCTCAAGGTCGGGTAGTTTGTCTCGATCATCTGGCGTTTGACCTCAAGCGAAGGTGGCAGCTTTTTTTTCAGCCACTCCAAGTAAGTGTTCAGTCCCTCAAGAGACCTGACAGGTTTTTGGCCTGCAAAGTTTTAAGTTGAACTGGTAAAAAACCTGTCAGGTCTGAACGGTTACCCCAATTATTAGTAGGATTGGCATTCTTAATGGCCGGTGCAGGGAAAATTTTGGATTTACCCGGATTTTTGTTGACTGTAACAAGTCATCAGGTTTTGCCCTTACGCCTGGCCCGTTGATTTTCATATACCTTGCCGTGGTTGGAATGTGTGATCGGACTGTGCTTAATAGGGGGTTTTTAACATCACTGGCCGCAACTATAGCTTT
>JABFFZ010000091.1 GCA_013112725.1 Chloroflexota bacterium | reverse complement strand
GGGCATAGTGCCGGCTTTCCGTCTGGTATTCCACATGGCTGATGGCAATGGTAATACCGCGTTCCTTTTCTTCGGGAGCGTTATCAATCTGGTCGAAAGCCGAAAAGTCGGCCAACCCTTTGAGTGACAGTGCTTTGGTAATGGCTGCTGTCAGGGTGGTTTTGCCATGATCCACATGACCGATTGTCCCGATATTGCAGTGGGGCTTTCCCCGTACAAATTTTTCTTTTGCCATAATTACCCTTTCCTCTTCAACTATTTTTCGTTCAGACCTGACAGGCTCTAAAAACCAGCCAGCTTGATACCATTGCGGCGTTTACCGACCGCCCTTAATAACAGTTTGGGCAACAGCCTCGCTCACAGGAGCATAGTAATCAAACTCCATCGTGAAAGTTCCCCGACCTTGCGTCATTGAACGCAAGGTGGTGGCATAGCCAAACATTTCTGCCAGAGGCACACGGGCTTTAATAGCTTGTAGCCCTTCAACCCGCACTTCCATTCCTTCAATCATCCCCCGCCGGGATGACAAATTACCAATCACATCGCCCGTATACTCTTCCGGGTTTACTACTTCCACACGCATAATGGGTTCCAGCAAGATTGGTTTACCCTGCTGCACGCCTTCCTTCAGCGCCATGGAACCGGCGATCTTAAAAGCCATTTCCGACGAATCTACTTCGTGGAAAGAGCCGTCATACAAGGTCGCCTTGAGGTCCACAATGGGATAACCCGCCAGGACGCCACTTTCGAGCGCTTCTCGAATACCAGCTTCTGTGGGATTGATGTATTCTTTGGGAATAACCCCACCGACAATAGCGTTTTCAAAGACAAAACCTGAGCCAGGATCCAACGGCTCCAGCTTAAGAACCACATGACCATATTGCCCACGCCCGCCAGATTGACGGACAAAACGCCCTTCCGCTTTCTCGACGGTGCGGGTGATGGTTTCGCGGTAAGCCACTCGTGGCTGGCCCACATTAGCGCCAACTTTGAATTCACGCAATAACCGGTCAACCAGCACATCCAAATGCAATTCACCCATACCATAGAGTACGGTTTGACCGGTTTGCTCATCCACTTTCACCTGGAAGGTAGGGTCTTCTTCGCTCAACGCTTTGAGCGCCAGACCCATCTTTTCCTGGTCAGAGTTTGTCTTTGGCTCAATGGCCATGGAGATAACCGGCTCTGGGAAGTCAATGGCTTCCAGAACGATAGGGTGTTTGGGATCGGCCAATGTTTCACCAGTGAAAGTCATTTTAAGGCCTAATGTGGCAGCAATATCGCCAGCACGAACCTCTTTCAAATCTTCGCGGTGGTCAGCGTGCATACGTAGGATACGGCCGATACGCTCTTTTTTGCCCTTGGTGGTGTTTTGCAGGGTGTCTCCACTATGCAAAACACCGGAGTAAACGCGGAAGTAGGCCAATTTCCCCACATAGGGATCGGTCACAATCTTGAAGACCAACGCCGATAACGGTTCATCATCGCTGGGGTGCCTCTCTTCGATATTGCCCGTATCCGGGTTTTGTCCTTGAATGGCCGGCACGTCCAGCGGTGAAGGGAGGTAATGCACAACTGCGTCTAAAACACGCTGGATACCTTTATTGCGCAAGGAAGAACCGCATAGAACGGGCGTAACCTGGCTGGCAATGGTGGCTTTACGCAAAGCAGCCTGGAGTTCATCCACACTGATTTCCTCACCTTCCAGATAGCGCTCCATGAGGGTATCATCGGTTTCAATGATGCGCTCCATGATGATGCCGCGTGCTTCCTCTGCCTCGGCCACCAACTCAGCCGGTATTTCCACTGCCTTTGGTTCAGCCCCCAGGTCTTCTTCCGTCCAGATGACGGCTTCCATCCTTAACAGGTCAATAATGCCCCGAAAGTTAGATTCGCTGCCAATGGGCAGTTGAATGGCGATGGGATTGGCGCCGAGGCGTTGGCGAATCATGCCTACCGTGCGCACAAAATCAGCGCCGATGCGATCCATTTTATTAACGAAGCAAATACGCGGCACTTTATATTCATCAGCCTGCCGCCAAACTGTTTCTGACTGCGGTTCCACACCGGCAACAGCATCAAAAACGACAACGCCCCCGTCTAAAACACGTAAACTGCGCTGCACTTCGGCTGTGAAATCAATATGGCCGGGCGTATCAATGATGTTGATTTGATGACCCAACCAGGAAGTGGTAGTAGCTGCCGAGGTAATGGTGATACCGCGCTCTTGCTCCTGCACCATGTGGTCCATGGTGGCAGTGCCTTCATGCACTTCACCCATGCGGTGAATCCGACCGGTGTAATACAAGATACGTTCCGTAGTCGTGGTTTTACCGGCATCAATATGAGCGATGATGCCTATATTTCTGATTAGTTCTAACGAACTGTGACTCATCAGCCGTCCTCGCTTACACCTAGAATCGGAAGTGTGAGAACGCCCGGTTGGCCTCGGCCATGCGGTGCGTATCATCACGCTTTTTCACGGCCGTGCCCTGATTACTGGCCGCATCCATCAACTCACCCGCCAATTTCTCTGCCATAGAGCGCCCACTACGCGAGCGTGCAGCCATCAGTAACCACCGCATCGCCAACGACATCTGGCGTTCCGAATCCACGGGCACCGGCACCTGATAGGTAGAACCACCTACCCGTCGGGGTTTCACCTCAATTTGTGGCTTCACATTATCGAGAGCCTGCTCAAACACTTCCAGAGGCGCCCGCTTGCTGCGCGTCTCAATCAAATCAAAGCTGTCATATAAAACACGCTGTGCCACACTTTTCTTCCCGTCTTTCATCAGCCGGTTGACAAACATAGACACATTCACGCTGTTATATTTCAAGTCAGGCTCTACAGCCCGTTTTTCTGGACGGTACCGTCTTGGCATTGCTTAATTCTCCGTATCCACCAACACCTACTTAGGTGTCTTTGTGCCGTACTTCGAACGGCCTTGTTTCCGTTTATCCACACCATCAGCATCCAGTGTGCCCCGGACAATGTGATAGCGCACACCAGGCAGGTCCTTCACACGACCACCACGCACCAGAACCACTGAATGGTCTTGCAACCGATGGCCTTCGCCAGGGATATAAGCCGTCACCTCTATCCCGTTAGACAAACGCACACGCGCCACCTTGCGCAGGGCCGAATTGGGTTTCTTCGGCGTCATCGTTTTTACCTGGGTGCACACCCCTCGTTTTTGAGGGGCGCCCTTGGGCCGCCGTGTCCGCCGCTGGTTATAGGAATTAAATGTAAATTGCAGGGCCGGGGCGGTACTCTTTTTTGTCTTCGCCTTGCGACCCTTACGTACAAGCTGATTAATCGTAGGCACGCTAATCCTTCTCCTTAAATCAAATGACTCTATTCGCCTTCATGTTAAGAATCCGTCTCAATATAACTTCCCAACCGGAAGTTACACATGGACACTTATTAAGTTGCTGATGTTAATAGATGGAAACCCGTCTTCTACCGATGACTCGCCACCACCCGACAAATGGAGGCCATCGTAGCTAACAGTCAACTCGATGGCCTCCCAGTTTACTCACCTATTCAATTAGTAACTACACAGTTAGTTACACGTGTTTAACAGACATACGAAGGGCGATTCTACCACAAACGATTCTCTTGTCAAACCTATATAACCTGAAATCAGCAATTCTCAATTTACCAAGAGCCAGCGATTCAAATCGCGCCTACAGCGAGCAAAGCCCACTCTTCAACAGGTTCAGGGCAGGCTCTGCGTGGGCTGGGCGCCAGCCAGTCGGCGCAGGCCGACTTCGCCTTCTGTTAGTGCAGATTTATCTGCCGGAGCCAGCCAAATAGAGAATTGCTGACCTGAAATAATTTTTACAGATTCCCATCAATTTACCGGCGGTTGCGAGCCAAATCCATCAGACCCGTGCCCGCATGTTTACGGTTACGCTTGTCGTCTTCTTTGCCAAACCGGATCATTTCACCGGAATCAGTGACAGCTTCTACAGCCAGACCCAGGCTTTGCAACTCCTTGACCAGCACACGGAAGGAAGCCGGCACACCCGGCTCTTCAATCGGCTCATTCTTGACAATGGCCTCATATGTTTTCACCCGGCCCTGCACATCGTCCGATTTGACAGTCAACATTTCCTGCAACGTATAAGCGGCGCCATACGCTTCCAACGCCCACACTTCCATTTCGCCAAATCGTTGGCCACCGAACTGTGCTTTACCGCCCAATGGCTGCTGCGTGACCAATGAGTAGGGGCCGGTGGAGCGGGCATGGGCTTTGTCTTCAACCAGATGCGCCAGCTTCAGCATATGCAAAATGCCAACGGTAACCGGCTGGTCAAATGGCTTGCCGGTTTGCCCGGCAATCAGCTTTTCCTTGCCCCAAATTGGCAATGGCTCAAACGTTTCGGTCATAATTGTGCTGGACAACTCTTCTAAGGTTGACACCTCTACCTGCCGGGGATCAACTTTTACGGATTCTGGCAAAATATCAGCGTATTTTTCGAGCATATATGCATACCATTCACGGACACAGCACTCAATAGCTAATTCGTTACTGGCGGATCGATCTAGTTTACGTGATGTACTCCAGTCAGTTGGGAATATGGTTTCACCATCCCAGTCACGTCCTTTCAGCCACTCCCTGGCCACAGCGAAGCGCGCAAATGGCTCATCCACTTCCAACTGTTCCGTGTCATAACCCAATTCACCCAACCAGCTCGTGATGAACAGACGGCGGGCTTCTTTGTCATCTTTCAGTGAATGGAGATCGTAATCAATTTCCCTTAACCAATCCCAGGCCCATTCAACGGCCGTTTGCCAGGCGCGTTCAGTCAACCAGGCGCGCGCTAATTCCGAAGCCACCTCTGTTTCGTTGGCCCCATCAAAAACGGGGGTAATGGCTCTAAAGTTCAACCGCGACGCCGCCCAGCCCAAATTCGTTTCCAACACCTGCCCAATGTTCATACGGCCGGGCACACCCAATGGGTTAAGAATAATGTCAATCGGCGTGCCATCCTGCAAATAAGGCATATCCTCAATGGGCACAATCTTGGAAATAACACCTTTGTTACCATGGCGACCGGCCATTTTGTCACCCACCGCCAGCTTACGGCGCTGGGCTACACTGACCCGCACCATCGTTTCCACACCGGCAGGCAGGTCACGATCATGCTGGCGATCAAACACATGGACGTCCACCACTTTGCCTCGCGCCCCATGGGGCAGGCGCAAACTGGAATCTTTTACTTCGCGGGCCTTGTCACCAAAGATGGCGCGCAGCAGTTTTTCTTCAGGACTGAGTTCTTTTTCGCCTTTAGGGGTGATCTTGCCCACCAGAATGTCCATCTCATTAACATCCGCGCCAACACGGATGATACCGCGTTCATCCAGGTCTTTGAGGGCATCTTCACTGACGTTGGGAATGTCGTAGGTGATTTCTTCCGGGCCTAGCTTCGTATCACGCGCTTCCACTTCGTGTTTTTCAATATGCACAGAAGTAAAGCGGTCTTCACGCACCAGTCGTTCACTTACCAGAATGGCGTCTTCAAAGTTACCACCTTCCCAGGAGAGGAAAGCGATCACTATGTCCTGACCCAGCGCCAGTTCACCATATTCTGTGGAGGAGCTATCGGCCAATACATCCCCTTTCTTGAGCCGTTGACCTTTCACCACAACCGGGCGTTGGTCAATACAGGTGCTTTGGTTTGAACGGGTGTACTTACGCAAATTATAGGTGCGCGGCCCATCCTCGCTCACGACTACAATTTTGTCGCCGGTAACGCTGACAACTTCACAATCCTGGTCGGCCAGGATGATCTGGCCAGAGTTAACGGCCGCGTGCCGTTCCATGCCGGTGCTAACAATCGGCACATCTGGCTTGAGCAATGGCACCGCTTGACGTTGCATGTTTGAACCCATCAGCGCCCGGTTGGCGTCGTCGTGATCCAGGAAGGGGATGAGCGCGGCCGAAACGCCCACAATCTGGCGTGGTGCTACATCAATAAAGTCAATGCGCTGCACGGATGAGAAGCGGAATTGTTGGTTGCGGCGTGAGGAAATACGCCTGTCCATGAATTGACCGCGCTCATCCAGGCGGGCATTGGCCTGGGCGATAGTGTAATGATCTTCTTCGTCGGCGGACATGTAGGTAATTTCATTGGTGACGAAGGGTTTGACGGAAATGGAATCCAGGCCGGCCTGCCGGATAGCGACCACATGCTCGGCCGTAATGGTTTCGTCAGCGGCGACAATGATTTCACCGGTTTCTGGATTGACGATGTTGGTAAAGGCGTCGTGGCCTACCAGGTCATCGGAACTGGCCGGTAGGGTGTTGTACACGCGGCGGTAGGGGGTTTCAATGAAGCCATATTTGTTCACACGGCCGTAAGATGCCAACCGCCCAATCAAACCAATGTTTGGCCCTTCCGGCGTTTCAATGGGGCAGATACGGCCGTAATGACTATGATGCACGTCACGCACTTCAAAACCGGCTCGTTCCCGGCGCAAACCGCCCGGCCCCAATGCCGACAATGTACGCTTATGCGTCAATTCCGCCAACGGATTCGCCTGTTCCATAAACTGGCTCAACTGCGAGCTACCGAAGAACTCACGCACGGCGGCCACCACCGGGCGGATATTGACCAGGGCAATGGGGGTGATTGTTTCGCTGTCCCGAATAGACATACGCTCCTTCACCACCCGCTCCATGCGGCGCAGCCCCACGCGCAGTTTGGCTTGCAGCAGTTCCCCCACCGTCTTGACCCGCCGGTTGCCCAGATGGTCAATGTCATCCGGTCCTTCCAGGCCATTGTTAATGCGGATCATGTGGCGCACGACTTTCACAATGTCATGCTGCGTCAGGGTACGATGCTCTTCGGGTATCAGGTCCTTCAGATTCAGCCGCTTGTTCAACTTATAACGGCCAACCCGCGCCAGATCATACCGACGGGGATCAAATAGTTGCTCAAACAGATATTGTTCGGCATTCTCCAAAGTTGGTGGGTCACCGGGGCGCATCCGCTTATAGAATTCGATGAGCGCCTGCTGAGCTAGCGGTTTGTCCTGGTTCCAGGGCGGTTCTTGCTCAATGCTACCTTGAATGTAAAGGTGCTCGCCATTGGTATCCACATCTTCAAACAGAGCAAATAATTCTTCGTCACTGCCGGTTTGCAGGATGGGGCTATTCAGCCCATCGTTCACCGCCGCCAACGCCCGCAAAAACAGGGTGACGGGTACGGTCCGTTTGCGGTTAAATTTGACGGTGAGGTAATCGGTCTTGCGTGTTTCAAATTCAATCCAGGCGCCCCGATCAGGGATTAATTTAGCCATCGCCAACGGCCGTCCGGTGGTGCGTTCTTCTTGCACTTCAAAATAAGCGCCGGGTGAACGGATTAACTGGCTCACAACCACCCGCTCCGTACCGTTAATAATAAAGGTACCGGCCTGGGTCATCAGCGGAAAATCGCCCATAAAAATGTCCTGCACAATAGGTTGGTCCAGATCAGTGCTGTACAGGAGGGCCTTCACGTACAAAGGCGCGGCGTAGCTCATATCCCGCTCTACGCACTCTTCCACGGAGTATTTTGGCTCGCCAAACCAGAATTTCAGGTCGAAGCCTTCCGTTTCCTTGTGTTTGCTGGGGAAGTAAAGCTTCAGGTCGCCGCTAAAACTTTCAATGGGCGACACTTCATCAAACAACTCTGCCAGACCTTCAGAAATGAATTGATTAAATGAATTTAACTGAACATCAATCAATGTTGGTAATTCCAACAGATCTGTCATGCGGGCATAGCTTTTAATGGGTAATTTAGACATGTAAATATCCTGTTCCCTGGAAAATTAGACTTTTCTCAACACAACATGCAGCGGTCTTTACACTATGCCTATAACCAAAAAGAAGGGGTGCAACGGTATTTGGTTGTCGCACCCCTTTGGTGTCTTGTTTGGAAGGCTTTCGTTCATTAAACCCTGCTAAACTGCGAACGAAGATTATAGTGGCGGCTCTCTATTTTGTCAAACGGCGGTACAAGGCCACAATCTCTTCACCGGCGCGCTGCCAACTGTATTCGGTGATGGCGCGTTGGCGAAGCTGCTGGCCAAGGGCACGGCCGTCATCCGGTGCATGGATTAAGCCGGCAATCGCTTCCGCCAGTGCATTGACATCACCTAAAGGCGCATAGATGCCCAGGCCGGCCAGATATTCCCGGTGAACGGGTGAATCATAGGCCACCACCGGCTGCGCCAGCGCCATGTAGTTGAGCAATTTACCACTACCTTCAGTGCTGGACATTTTGGGGGCGACGGCAATGTCACCTAACGAAAGGTAAAACGGCGCATCTCGATATTCCACCTTGCCGGTGAAAGTGACCATATCCATTACCCCTAGACGCTGCGCCAATTGCCGGTAATGGTCTACATTGGGATACCCCATGATGAGAAAGTGGGCCAGTTCACCCCTCTTTTTCAGTTTGGCCGCCGCTTGCAGCAGGTGAGGAATGCCCTGATAGTCGGTGAGCAGGCCAAGATAAGCTATGATGGGACGATCCAGCGGTAATTTTAACTTTTGTTTGAGGTTTTGTTTTGCTTCAGCCGAAAAGTTTTCCGGGTCGAAACGGGTGGTATCAGCACAGTCAGGTAAGGGTTGCAGGCGCTGCGTGGGGACGCCAAAATCATCTTGCAGCAGGTCGGTGGCTTGCCGGGAACTGGTAAGAATGGCCGAAGGCAGCCGGTTAATAAATTTTTCCAGGCGAAACACCCAGGAGTAGACACGGCCGTTCTTGTTCAGAAAGTTGTGGTCTACCATCTCCGCCGACAGGCTGCCTTGAAAGTCAAACACCAACGGGACGCGCAGCAGTTTCGCCACCAGGCTGCCAATCATCGCCCCTTCATGCATGTGCCCATGCACCACATCGGGGCGGTAGCGCAGGGCTTCGACCAATGATTGAACGGCGAGGTAAACATCAAATGCCAGCTTATGCCGGGAAGAGCCGACCTCGTAGTCGGTGCGCCAGGGCAACGGCCGTGTACGGCGAATGTCCAACCCGGGCATATTGCTTCCTTTATAATAGGTAACAACCGCTACCTCATGCCCCATAGCCCGCAACACTCGCATCTCTTCCAAAATGCGGATATGCCCGCCATAGTCGCTAAAAAAGGAGGTAGGTGCAATCATCAAAATGCGTAACGACCGTACCGCCACCGCCTCTAGTGCCTTTTTCTTGGGCGCAACAACAATCTCTGGCTGGCTCATAGCTGGAATTGGGTAAATGGGTAATTGGGGGCTCAAATTACCCATTCACCCCATTAATTACCTTTTCTCTCCCTTCTTCCTTGCCTCCGGCGCCAGCCCGCCGAGCATGTGGCCCATCATGGATTGCCGTTCAATGGGCGGCATGGTGCGTTCGTCCCAATCATTATCCTGCCGTTTGAGCAGCCATTTGTCACGCTCATCGGCCAGTTCTTCAAACACGGCCGTCAACAACTGCGGCTCACTCTCATATACCAGGCGGCGCAGAGTGGTCAGCTCGGTAATTAGCGCCTCCAACCAACGCAGGGAAGCTTCTTTTTGGTGCAGAGCCATATAGGCAATATCCTTGGGCTGCGCCAGCGGCAGCGTCGCCAGATTAAAAGAGCTGCCGGCAAAACGCAGCATATCCTGCCAGCTTGTGGACTGTTTCAAAGACTTAAACATCGCGGCAGCCACAAAACCGGGCAGCGCCTCTGTCCCCTGCACCAGGGCATCATACTCCATGGGGTCAATGAAGTACGGCCGTGCCCCCAAGACCAGGCCAAAGTTCACGGCCGTCTCCACCGCCTGTGGGTCTGCATCAGGGGCGGGCATCAGGCAAAAGAGGCTGTTTTGGAAGAGATCAGCGGTGGCGGCAGTCAGGTCGGTACGGCCGTCGGCCAGCCAATTCGCCGCCAGCACCGGCGTCGCGCCCACATAATGGCCCTGCTGCAATTCTTTTCTGGCCCATTTCAACCCTGGTCCCTTCAAACCGGAAAAATCCAAAATCAGGGTATGCGATTGCAGAACACCACCAATGGCCCGAAACGTCTCTTCCAGTTCCGCTACAGGCAGCATCATAACCAGAATGTCCGCCCTGGCGGCAGCTTTATACAGGTTTATTTCGACGGCATCCACCGCCTTCATTTTGTCTTGCGCCGCCCGCGCCGTTTCTGGATTGGGATCATAACCCACCACCGTGACCGGCAGTTTGGCCTTCACTGCCAACGCCACGGAAACTCCCGCCCGCCCCAGGCCAATAATTGAGACTGTTTGTGCTTGCATAAATACTCCGCTTGACAGCGGATTGGCAGGATTGACGGATAAAGAAAATCCGCCAATCCTGCCAATCCATGTCTAACTCTGATCATCCGCCCATTGCAAAATGCGCAGTAACTCTTTTAATTCCGGCTCAGTTATGTTGGCCGGATTGTCCTGGTGACGCCGGATCAGGGTAACGGTGAGGGAGTCACAACCGGCGGTTTCCGCCATGGCCGCACCCCAGGCCGGATGCTGCGCTTTGGCCACAAACGGCCGTTGCCAACCTCGCGCGTCACCCTTGCCCCACACGGCTGATTTCCCCGGCCACAACATACCACCCACCACAATCACCACCCGATCCCACACCGTCAGCCGTACCTGCGTCTTGCCCACATCGTGCAACAGCGCCGCTTTCCACAACGCCGGTTCCGTACTGCCGGACGCCTGCACCAATCGCAGCACCCGGACACTGTGCCACTGGTCATTAACCGGGAACCGGCGGAATAACTGCAATTCGGCGGGGGTGAGTACGGCCGTGACCTCTGCCCACGCTGCGGTTGTTAAAGGTTTGGCCCGTACTATCTGCCAAAACTGCCACAAGCGGTAGCGCATGCCCTAAATAATCGGCGGCGAACCACCGGTGAAAATCGGATAGAAAAAAACAATAACCGGCCACAAAATTTCCCCGGCAATTTCCACGCCCGCCGCCGGTAACAAGAAAAAGACGCCTAAAAAGATGAACATGCTGTAACGGTACAGTTGCTCCATTTGCACGGCAATATCGGGTGGCAAAATGCCCAATAAGATGCGAAAGCCATCCAACGGTGGAATCGGTATCAAGTTAAAGGCAAAGAGCAGCAAATTGTAATAAACGCCAAAAGTCAAAAAGGAGTACAGCGATGGCAGCACTTCCATCGGCGGCGTGTATGTCACCAGACCCAAACGCACCGGCAGCCCCAACAACCCGGCCATCGCCAGATTGGCCAGCGGCCCGGCCACAGAGACAATAGCAAAAGCGCGGCGGGGATTGCCCCGAAAGTACAGCGGGTTAATAGGCGTAAAGGCCCAACCAAAGCCAATGAGCAGGGCCAGAATCAGGCCGGTGCGGTCTAAATTGGGGGCAGGATTGAGGGTGATACGGCCGTAAGAACGTGGCGTCGGGTCACCCAACCGGTCAGCCACCACTGCGTGCGCCAGTTCATGATAAGCAAACGCAAAAACCAGCACGATGGCGAATGTAATCATCGTAGGAATAGGATAGTCAGCGCCGCGCAAAAAAAGTAACATAGAAGCTTCCTTGTTGTTTTGATTGACCGATTACCGGCCACGGATGACCGATTACCGGCCCGGCTACGGCCGTCAAGTATACCGCGCCCCCTACGAATGTCACCCTCATTATGCTTCTCCTCAGCAATTCTCCATTTGCCCGGCAGCGGCAGATAAATCTGCACCTACAAAAGGCAAAGTCGGCCTGCGCCGACTGGCGCCCAGCCCACGCGGAGCCTGTCCTGAACCTGTTGAAGGGTGGGCTTTGCGCGCTGTAGGCGCGATTTGAATCGCTGGCTCTTGGTAAATTGAGCATTGCTGGCTTCTCCTTAATCAAATCAATCTCCCAATCTCCCAATCTCCCGATCTCTTAATCTCTTCCCAGGATAGTTGCCACCACCACCACCACGCCTATAATTCCTCACCATGTTTGTTGAAGTTCATATCGGCGATGTGGTGCGCCTGCGCAAACCCCACCCTTGCGGCAGTTATGAATGGGAGGTGGTGCGCATTGGCGCTGATATTGGCCTGGTGTGCCAACAGTGCGGGCGGCGGGTGCTGCTACCACGCGGTGATTTTAACAAACGACTGAAAACTTTTATCAAGCGAGTCGCCGAAAACGAAACAGAATGACGCTGTTGCTGATCCTGTTCTACTGGCTGGCAATGGCCACGCTTTCTGTTTATGGCCTGTTGGGTTTTTATACCCTTTGGCAATACTGGCGTCATCGTCACCACACCCCCCCCTGCTCACCCCTGCCTGCCGATCCGCCACCCGTCACCATTCAACTTCCTGTTTATAATGAACCCTTTGTGGTCAAACGGCTCATCCGCGCCGCCGTACAACAGCAGTACCCTTCCCACCGTCTGCAAATTCAAATCATAGACGATTCCACCGACAGCACGGCCACGAAAACAGCTCGCCTGGTAGCCGCCTATAAAAAGAAAGGGGCCAACATCTGTCTACTGCGGCGCGAAGGGCGCGATGGGTATAAGGCAGGGGCGCTGGCGGCAGCGATGCCCGCGGCCAGCGGTGAACTGATAGCTATTTTCGACGCCGACTTTGTGCCCCCACCCAACTTTTTACAGCAAACCGTGCCCCATTTTCTGGCCGACGGCCGTGTGGGGATGGTACAGGCGCGGTGGGGCCATTTGAATGACGGAGAGTCGGCGCTAACGGCCGTGCAAGCTCTGGCGCTGGACAAACATTTTGCTCTGGAACAAACCACCCGCCACCGCGCCCACCTCTTCCCCAAATTCAACGGCGCCGGCGGCGTCTGGCGGCGCGCCTGCCTGGAAGACGCCGGCGGCTGGCAGGCGGACACCGTCTGTGAAGACCTCTGCCTCAGCACCCGCGCCCAACTCAAAGGCTGGCAGTTTCGCTTTCTGCCCGATGTGGTCGTGCCTGCCGAACTGCCGCCGACGATGGCCGCCTACAAAATTCAGCAGGCGCGCTGGGGCAAAGGGGCTACCCAATGCCTGCGCAAATACGCCCGGCCCATCCTGACCGCACCCGGCCATTCCTGGGCCGCTCGCCTCTACGCGCTGCTGGCGATGCTGGCTTACACCGCCAATTTGCTGGTCATCCTGCTGCTGCTGCTGCAACTGCCGCTGATGTTGCAGGGGTACCAGCCATCGGCCTGGGTGTGGTTATTTACGCTCATGGGATTGGGGCAGCCGTTGTTGTTTGGGCTGGCACAGCCCCTTTTGCACCGGGATTGGTTATGGCGGCTGCGCCATTTCCCGGCCCTGTTTATCATCGCCATGGGCATGACGGCCGTGATGTCTCGCGCTGTGTTGCAGGTGTGGTACGGCCGTGAACATCCCTTCATCCGCACCCCCAAACGCGGCGCTCACGCTACGCCCACTGCCGCCAGTGCCCCGTTTGATTGGATCGTCCTGGTGGAACTGGCGCTGGCCTTATATTGCCTGGTCAGCCTGGTAGTGGCCTTTAACAAGGGGTATTGGGGCACTGTACCCATTCTGGCAGCAGGCGTTTCAGGGTACGGCTATGTCGCCTGCCAAAGCTGCCAGGACATCCTACCGTCCCTTTTCCCCCGCCATCCCGGCCTCCTGAAACCCACTGAAAAGTAACGGCCGTCGGCCAAAACAGCAACAAGCATGCCCGGCGCCAATCTATGGCAGCGCCGCCACTATTTGCACCAGATTGGGCATGACGCCAATACCGTCTAACAAATGACCGTTGGCCGAGGGGGTGCCCTGTTTCAGCAGGTGGCGCATCTGCCAGGGGGAGAGCGGCTGGCCGTTGTGTCTGGCTTTGGCAATGCCTTGCAAAGCAACGGCCGTGCCTGCCACAATCGCCGCCGCGGCTGACGTGCCATTAAAGCCATTGGTATACAGGTTGTTCGCCTGCGGATTGGCCGATTGCACGGCCGTTGTCGCCACCCCCGCACCCCAGGCAAAACAATCCACCCGCCGGCCACGATTCGTCGCCGCCGTGGCCGTGTACTGCCCATTGGCAACATTGGCCGCCGCCACCAGCACCGCCCCGGAATCAACATACGGCCCCGCTGGATTCCACACCTGGCTGCCCTGATTGTTCACGGCCGTGTCCAGCAAACGTCCCCCATTGCCGGCCGCCTCAACAACCACAATTTGCTCGGCCACCGCCTGGCGAATTAGCTGATGCATATGGGCATAATGCTCAATGGGCAATCCGCCGTCCGTTTGCGTTTCCAGCAAAATCACATCCCCCGGCACCAGCCGGTGAATGGCGTGCCACAGTGCATCATAGGGATTATAGGTTCCGTCTGCCCGCCACAACGACACCAGGTCAATATGGGCCACGCCAGGGGCAATACCCACCATACCCACCTGGTTATCTACGGCGGCAATGATGCCCAACACGGCCGTGCCATGCGCCCAATACGCCTTATCCACACCCGACGCCAACGTGATGCGGTTCAGCGGCAAATCCTCATGATTGATAGCCAACCCCCACCCCTGTTCCAGGTCACACAGGCACACGCCTGCCCCATGCCCACCCGGCTGCTGCCAGGCCACCGCCGCATCCACGCCAACCGGGGCCGCATTCAGGTATATCTGCAAATGCCGCCAGGGCTCATTGGCTGCATTCACCAGCGGCGGCGGCGGCACATACCCAGACAGCGTGGCATACTCCACAAACTCCCAGGCCGAGGCCAACGCCCGCCGCAAAAATTCCGCCTCCGTCCCCGACGGGTAGGTCACGGCGAAGTAGTTCAGGAAATTGGGGGCGACGGCCGCATAGGCGGGATCATATTCTTTAGCCCGCGCCATATGCTCCCTGATTTCATCCGGTGTGAGGGAATGGCACAACGGCACAATGGCAATGCCCGGATAGGCCGCTGCCAACTCCTTCCAACCGGGCAGGTAGGTTTCAATCGGCTCGTCAGGGGGCACGGCCGTGTCGTCCATCAACTTCAATACCACCTGGCGAATTTCTTCCTGGGGTAACTCAGGATATTCCATTTCAACTAAATCAACATTTTTCTCACGCATGACAATCTCTCCCAACAAAAGGTTCGTAGTAGGCGATTCATCGCCTTCTGACGGCGATGAATCGCCTACTACAAACATGAGATCAATCCTCTATGGATAAGCCGTTGGTAACACGGGCCATTCATCCGGCGGCGCTGTGGGCAGCAGCGATGGCTCACCATTCTCACCGGGCGGCAATATCAGCAGTATATCCCCCTCACACGGCAGCGTTTGGCAGGGCGGCGGCGCCGGTGGAATGGTTGGGGGCGGCGGTGAGATCAGCACTCTTTGAGCCGGCGGCTGCGTCACCGAATAGCCGCTGCCTGGCGGCGTATAGAGCAGTTCACCCACATACAAAACATCATTCTCCCGGCAGTTCACGCGCACCAGTTCGGCCACTGTCGTGCCACCGCGCCGCGCCAATCCATACAAGGTGTTCCCCGGCTGCACCGTCGTCAATACCCAACCGTCCGGCTGCACAGGCACGCAGATAGCGGGCACGGCTGTATCGGTCACAGCAGGCATGGGCGTCAACGTAGGCGGTACTGTGGGCAGGGATGGGGGCACGGCCGTTGCCGTTACCGTCGGCATTACTAATAAAACCGATAAACCCGGCGAAACCGCATCCACGGCCGCTGCCGGCTCTACCTGAGGCCGGCAGGCGCCCAATACCAGCCCCAGACCCAATAAAACCAGGCACATCTTGATTCGCCATTTCCACATGATACACCTCTCTCTGCGCCGCAATGTCCTGGCATGAGATGGTTTGTTCACTGCCCAAGTTGCGTCAATTGCGGCACACAATTTTCATCTTTCACCTGCTGCAAGAACCAGTCTGCCGGGTCTTGAGCCGCCACCTGCACACAGAGCTTATACTCGGCCACGGCCCGCGCTAACAAAATCGCTGTTTCGGCATCGCCCGGCGGCAGGTCGGTGCGGCGGGAGCGCAGGGCTGCCTGGCTCTGATACAACGCCCCCAGGCTGGCGTGAGCCAATCCTTGATGGCGGTAATCATCAACGGCCGTCAGCGCCAATCCTTCCTGGAAAACCGTCAACGCCTGCTGGTAATAGTCTGTGGCCGGCCCATACTTCTGCATCTCCTCGGCCACTACCGCCTGCAACAAAAGTGTTGTTCCCAACGCCAGGTGCGCTTTCACGACCGTCTGGTCAGCCGCGTCTGCCGGAGCCAGGGCAATGGCCTGTTGGTAAGCGTCTACCGCCTGGCTGATTTCGGCTTGCACGGCCGTGTATGTGGCCTGTACGGTAGATGAAGCCAACCCTTCGGCCTGTTTATACGTCGCCAATTCGGCCCGCAGCCGTTCCGCTTTTTCACGGTGATAGTTGCCCAGGCCCACATAGGCACGGCCGTAATCGGGATTGAGCCGGAGCGCCAGTTGTAACGGCTCATACACCGCCGCTTCATCCACCTGACCATCCAGCCACAAGAAATAGGCTTCACGGCTAAGGAAAAGATAGAGAATCTCCTTGCCTTCGTCATCGCGCCAGTCTGGCAGCTGCTGCGCCGCCTGAAACTGGGTCAGCGCCCGGTCAGGATACCCGGCAAATTCCCAGGCCAGCCCCAACGTAAACAGCGCCAACGCTTTGGTGCGGTCGCTCAGGCGTGGATTCACCTTGAGCGAATCGGCCAGGGTGTCCAGCGAAGCGGGCACGGGAATGGGCGCACCTAACTGGTATGCCCCCACCAGGTCGCCCGCTTCGCGCAGGTCGCGTACATAAAACTCCGGCGTTAATTGGTCGCCGTCGGCCGTTGGTTCCAGGTGACCATAGATGATGACGTGGGCGTTGATACGCTCGGCCAGAGCGTCGGCATTAGCTCTGCGTTCGGCGGCTGTCTGCCCGGTGATCGGGCCGAGTTTGATACCCAACCCCACCTCATCGTGCCACAGTTGGGCATTGACCTCGGTAAACAGGGTGGCAAATTCCTGGTTGATACGGCCGTACAAGACGCGACTGAGAGATTCACCCTTTGCCGATGGCTGGATACGGCCGTTGGCGTCCATTTGCCCAAACTCGGCAATGGCAATGTTAAATTCACCGCTCATCTGCGTGGGGCCGCGCTGCTGCCATTGCTGCCACAACTGCCAGCCCATGTACGCCGCCACCAACCCGGCCACTAACAATAGGGGAAAAGTAGGCAGGGTCAGGTGACCAATCTGGACAACATTGGCGCCAACAACCACCTGGCGGGCATTGCTACCCACATTGACGTGGTACACGTCACCCATGCTTTCCAGACCCCAAAAGCGGCGAAATCCCTTTCGGCACAAAGCCAACCAGCGTTTCATTTTTACCCCGATAGATTGGCGCCCGGTTCAATCGCCAATCACTAATCGCCAATCAATTCTCAGCAAAAGCAAAAGGGCGCAGTTCGCGGCAGCGTGAGGCCAGTTCGGCGATACGGCCGTGCCGCACACAGTAAGCCACCAGTTCCCGCGCTTTATCGCTTTTACCCTCGCCATACAGGTCATCAAAATCAATGTGCATGTCGAAGCACAACATGCGCAGTTCACCCACATCAAACAGGCTGCTCAACACCTGGCGCAGCGCCACCAGATTCAGCGGCGAGCCATCCACCTGGTAATGCGCGGCACGGTTTTCCACCCACTTCATCATGCCCTCACCGGCCTGATTGATAACGGCCGTAGCGGGCACAGACATAAGCAATGGCAGCAAAACCCCAGCCAATGAGGGCGTGCGGGCCAACAGCCAGGCACCGGCCATCATCATAATATCGGCGCTGGGACGGCCGTCTGTTTCCGTCTTCAACAATTCCTGGCACAGCAGCCGGGCATGAAAGAGCGCCATATGGGTTTCATAGGGAGAGAGCAAACGAGTTGTCTGCGCCAATACCGCCTCAAAATCGGCCAACAGTGTCGCCAACCATTGGCGCTCTGTGAGCGGCGTAACAGGCTGGTTAACCTGCATCTGGATATGCTCACCCACCGCCACGCCGGTGGCATTGTCGCCAATCGTCACCTGATAATTTTTCCCGACCGGTTGATTACGCATGATGTTTTCCATTACTGAACTGTTGTGGCGAACCACTAACCAGACCTTATAGGTTTCCAATCTATCTATGAAGAAAGCATACCGGCGCAACGTTAACCTATCGTTGAATTTTTCAGGAGGTAGCAGGTGACAAGTTGCCAGCAACCGCCTGTAACCTGCAACTTGCCACCTGCCGCCTGCCCCCTTCCCCGCTATAATTCCGCTTATGACACACGCAGAACAAATCGCCCTGTTGTTGAAAGTGAAAGTCAATCAGGTCACGGCCGTAATCGAACTGCTCGATCACGGCAACACCATCCCCTTTGTTGCCCGCTACCGCAAAGAAGCCACCGGCAGCCTGGACGAAGAACAGATCCGCCAGATCAGCGACCATCTCACCCGGCTGCGCAACCTGGATGAGCGCCGCCAGACCATCCTCAACACCATCCGCAAACAAGAAAAGCTGACACCCGAACTGGAGGCGCAAATCCACGCCGCCACCACCCTCACCGCCCTGGAAGACCTCTACCAACCCTACAAACCCAAACGGCATACCCGCGCCTCCGCTGCCCGCGAAAAGGGGTTGGAGCCGTTAGCCCAACTCATCCTGGCACAAATTCAATCTGACCAGACGGCCGTGCAAATTGCCACCCCCTTTCTCAGCGAAGCTGTGCCCACACCGGAGGACGCCCTGGGCGGGGCGCGCGATATTGTGGCCGAGGTGATCAGCGACACGGCCGTTGTCCGCCACACCCTGCGCGAAAAAACCATGCAGTACGGCACGTTGGTCTGCCAAAAAATTGAGGACGCCAAAGACGAACGCCAGGTCTACGAACTTTACTACGACTTTCAGAGCCGCTTTGACCGCCTCAAACCGTACCAAACACTGGCCATCAATCGCGGCGAAGCGGAAAAAGTGCTGCGTGTCACCATTGACATCCCCGAACGGGACTGGATACTGGCCGTGCGCACCGGCTTCCGCCCCGACCGCCGCTCCCCCCTCGCCGACCAGTTGCAACAAGCCATGGACGACGCCACCCACCGCTTGCTCATCCCGGCCATCGAACGCGATGTGCGCCGCACCATCACCGAAACGGCCGAAACCCACGCCATCCACGTCTTCGCCGACAATCTGCGCGGGCTGCTCAGCCAGCCGCCGTTGGCCGGGCACACCGTTTTAGCCATTGACCCGGCATATCGAACGGGGTGTAAGACGGCCGTGATAGGCCCCACCGGCAAATTGCTAGAAACCAGTACCATCTACCCCCACCAACCGCAAAACCGGCGCGATGACGCCTTGAAAACGCTGGCGCGGCTGGTGCAGCGCCATCATGTCAGCCTCATCGCCATCGGCAATGGCACCGCTTCCCGCGAAACGGAACAGCTTGTCGCCGACCTGACGCGCCAGATTCACACCGTCCACTACCTGATGGTCAACGAGGCCGGGGCCAGCGTCTACAGCGCCAGCCCCCTGGCAAAAGAAGAGCTACCTGACCTGGACGTGAGCATACGCGGCGCCGTCTCCATTGGCCGCCGCGCCCAAGACCCGCTGGCCGAACTGGTGAAAATTGACCCCAAATCCATTGGCGTGGGGCTGTACCAGCACGATGTGAACCAGAAACAGTTGTCCGAATCGCTGACCGGCGTGGTGGAATCGGTGGTCAACCAGGTGGGCGTGGACGTGAACACCGCCTCCCCCGCCCTGCTGACTTACATCTCCGGCATTGGCCCCAAGCTGGCGAAGAGTGTTGTGGAATATCGGAACGAACACGGCCGTTTTCCCACCCGCGAGGCTCTCAAAAAAGTACACGGGCTGGGCAGCAAAGCATTTGAACAATCGGCCGGCTTCCTGCGCATCCGCGACGGCGAAAACCCGCTGGACGCCAGCGCCATCCACCCGGAAAGCTATAACGTGGCTACCGAACTGCTGGCCCGCGTCGGCCTGAAACCAGACAGCACTCCCGCCCAGCGCGAAGAGGCATTGGCAGCGATCAAACCCAACGCCGCCCTGGCCGCCGAACTGGGCGCCGGCCTGCCCACCCTGCAAGACATCTTCGCCCAACTCATCCGCCCCGGCCGCGATCCCCGCGAAGATTTGCCCCTGCCCCTCCTGCGCAGCGACGTACTTTCGCTAGACGATTTGCAGCCGGGGATGCGGCTGAATGGCACGGTGCGTAACGTCGTGGACTTTGGCGTATTCATAGACATTGGCGTCAAACAAGACGGCCTGCTACACCGCAGCCAGATTCCCCGCCGCGCCAGCCTCAACGTCGGCGACGTGCTGGAAGTGGCCGTCCTCTCCGTAGACAAACAACGCAACCGCATCGGCCTCGGTTGGGCAGAATAAAACAGTCGGCAAATTGGTTCAATCTTGCAGATTGAACATAACCGTTCAGACCTGACAGGTTTTTTACCAGTTCAACTTAAAACTTTGCAGGCCAAAAACCTGTCAGGTCTCTTGAGGGACTGAACACTTACGCGCATCTGCCGCAGGTAGGGTGTGTCCAGTAATAATGTTTCACTTTCTTCCAGCAATCTTTCTACCATTTGTGTCACCTCTTCGGTGGGCAACAGGCTCACCATCGCTGTTAACAGCCGTTGCCG
>JABFFZ010000090.1 GCA_013112725.1 Chloroflexota bacterium | reverse complement strand
ACACAAGGCGTCCACTTGCTGGCCGCCTATCTACCCGAAGAAGGGGTGGTTTTGATGCAGATGGTGGTGGAGAACAAAGAAAACGAGATTACGGCGGCGCCGAAGTTGCTCGCGGTACTGGACTTAATGGTGTGTGGCAATGCCATGTTCACGCAACGGACGCTCTCTGTGCAGATACTGGCCCAAGGTGGGGATTACATTTGGTTTGTTCAAATTGGAACGAACGGTAACACAGCAGACGACCCAAAAGAAGACACAAGAAACGGTTTATGGCATCACCAGCCTGACGCCAGGCAGAGTATCAGCCGCGCAATTGCTACAGTGGACACAACAATACTGGGGCATTGAGAATGGCTTGCATTATCGCCGCGATGTGACTCTGGCCGAAGATGCGACTCAATTACCTGACTTTGGAATTGCCCTGTTGATAGTAGCCTCGGCAGCCATCAAGCGCTCACGGAGTTCTTGATTCTCCTGTTTCAGCCGTTTGATCTCTTCACGCAGTTGTTGCACCTCGTCCATGGACATCATTTATACCACAGGTTTTTGACCTGTATAGATACCATTTGGGAAAAGCTGGTTGGCTATTTGATTTTACGCATGGTCAGCGAGGTCAGCAAACAGTTCCCCCGCCATCTGTTGCAGCCGTTCCGCTTCTGCCCCCTCCATGCCGATACTGTCCCAGTAGATAGCCAGCAGGTCGGCAGGCGTCATCTGCTCCACCCCGGCCGCGTCTCCCAACCGGGCGCGTTTTTCTTGCAGGTGGTGTTTGCGAATATGGACATCAAAAGCGGCGCTCAGGTGGTCGTGAATGGCCTTTTCGTCCAGCAGCGGATCGAGGTCGGCGGGGTACGTGAGCCGGATGCGGCAAATGGCGTCTTTCACGGCATCGGCCGCCGGTAGCTGACTGAGAATGTCGGCCATGAAGTGGTCAGCGCGGGGGGTGATCGGTTCCGGGTCTACAAAGCGGCGGGTGTGTAATTCGAGGAACTGCCAGGTCGTTTTGCCCCGGCTCACCTGCGCCAGCACAAACCCCTTTCTCTCCCGCGCCTCGCCAAAATCTATGCGCTCAATGGAACCGGAATAGATGATGGGCGGGTGGGCATCACCATTAAGCGATTGGTGCTGGTGAATGTGGCCTAAGGCCACATAATCCAGCCGTTTATCACTGACCAACCCACCACTAAGCGTGAGTTCCTGTCCCAACATAACGGCACGTTCGCTGCCATACTTTGCTCCTCGCACGCTGGCATGAGCCGTCAGGATGAGCGGCAGGTTCCGGTCGGCCATTTCAATTTGCCGGGCGATCAACTCCCCTACCACCTCTTCCATCTGTTCATATATATCGGCGGCGGGCGCGTCTGCCAGGGTTTTTGTCTCCACCAGGCGGGCCACGCGGCTGCGCGAGACCCAGGGCACGGTGATGATTTGCACCGGCAGCCCCAGTTCGTCGGGGCGCCACAGGCGAATGGTGTCGGCCACGTGGATGTGGGGGACGTGTAACGTGCTGAATTCGTGCAGGGTGTGGGCGCGGCCGGTAGCGGGGGCCACGTCGTGGTTGCCCACCAGCAGCAGGGTGGGAATACCGGCCTGCGAGAGGCGCATCATGCGCCGCCCCCATTCACGCTGGAAGGTGGGCTGGGGGTTGCGGTCTTTGTAGGCGTCTCCGGCAAAGAGAACCAGGTCTACTTTTTCGGCTACGGCCGTGTCCACCACCTGATCCAGCGCCGTCAAAAAATCCAATACGCGAATGGGCAGACCGGTTTGGGGGTCGTGACGGCCGTGATTGATCATATCAATATGGGCGTCGGCAAAGTGGAGTAAACGAATTGGTTTAGTCATTAGTCACCTGTCACTGGTCACTGGTCACTTGACCAATTGCCGCCGGTTTGGCCAGCATCCGGGCGATGGGGCGTAAATTGAGCCACCACTGTTCTTTGGGACGGCCGTTAGCCACATCCATCAACCGGGGTAAATCTTGTAAATCGGTGAATTTGTAAGAACCACGCTGCAAGCCAATACAGGCGCTCTGCGATTCCGGCTGCCCGATTTGTTCTTCCAGATAGGCAATACATTTGGCAGCCAGACGTGTGCCCAGGATCCGATCATACGGCGATGGATTACCCCCTTGCTGCAAATGGCCCAAAATACATTGCCGCGCCGTAAACAGGCCGCGCCCTTCTTCTTCCAACAGCTTGCACATAAATTCGGTGGTATAGGTATCATTCGCTCCTTCGCTGCGAATCATCACGCCCAGCCGCTTGCCACCCCGGAATCCCTCCTTGAGCAGGGCCACGTCATCGCGCATATTGTCAATGGAAACCCCCTCTTCGTGCAAATAGACCCGTTCCGCGCCAGAAGCCAGCGCCCCCATCAACGCCAGATACCCACAGCGCCGCCCCATCACCTCCACCACAAAAACACGCCGAGCGGCCACGGCCGATTGTTTGATTTTGTCTACAGCCTCGACAATATTATTCAGCGCCGTATCTGCGCCCACGCTCAATTCGGAGCCGGGCAGGTCGTTATCAATAGTAGCCGGCAGCAGCACCAGGGGAATGTTGAACGCCGGGAAATGGGTGCGCTGGTTGTAGAGTGCCAGCGCTGCCTCATACCCTGACCAGCCACCCACGATCAGCAGCCCTTCGATATTGTGCTTCTCAATGTTGCGGGCAATGGCGTAAAAGTCGCCGTTGGCGGGCATATGCCGGTTTGTACCTAATTCGGAACCACCCAGATAAGCCCAGCCGTTTACCGTCATCCAATTGACCTCTTCAATCTGGTCGTTTACCAAACCAGAAAACCCATTGTAGATGCCCATCATCTTATGCCCCCGGTCAAGCCCCAAACGCACCACCGCCCGCACAACGGTATTCATACCAGGGGATGGCGCGCCCGCCGTCAATACGCCAATGCGAAGCTGGCGCTGACCGGGTTGGGGATCATGGGGCTGCGCCCGTACCAGAGTACGCAAGGTTTGAAACGATTCGCGGAAACCGGCGCCGCGTAATTCCATAGCCCGGTTGAATTGCAGGGTATCTACCGCTTCGTTGATTTCGCGGGTTTTTTGTAGACACTCATCCAGAGGGGTATGCACAATTTTGTTCCCTTTCAGGCCGATCACATGCGCCTGCCCGGCCACTTCACCTGAGATAATCAGGTCTACGGCCGCTACGCCCGTCAGGGTACTCAAGTTGCGATCAAAGGCGGAAGGGGAACCACCGCGCTGTACATGGCCCAAGATAGTGACACGCGCATCTTCTTTGAGCCGATCTGCCAGCACTTGGCGCACGTATTCTGAGGAAATACGGTTGCCGCGCCGGTCTTGCGCCCCCTCGGCCACAATAACAATACTATCGCGGCGGCCAATTTCACGGCCGTACTTCAGCACCGAACACATTTTATCTTCCCAGTTGTCCAGGTTGGGTGGGTTTTCCGGGATAAGTACCCAGTCAGCGCCGGAAGCCAGACCGCTCATCATCGCCAGATAACCGGCGCGCCGCCCCATCACCTCCACCACAAAGGTGCGCTGGTGGCTGGCAGCAGTGCTGGAAATGGCATCCACAGCGTCGGTAATGCGGCGCAGGGCAGTATCCGCGCCAATGGAGATGTCGGTGCCCCACATATCATTGTCAATGGAACCGACCAGCCCCATGATCGTCAGTTGTTGGTGGGCCGCGGCCGTTTCCGGGCTGACCTGCCCATTTTGCACCAGTTCTGCCAGCAGCCCCGACCACTCCTGGCGGAAGAGGTTCGCCCCGGTCAGGCTGCCATCGCCGCCAATGACCACCAGGTTATCAATGCCGTGCTGGAGTAAATTGGCGGCGGCCTGGAGACGGCCGTGCCGCTGCCGGAACGCCTCCGAACGGGCGGTGCCGATAACGGTGCCCCCTTTGTACAAAATGCCGCCCACATCTTGCCAGGCCATCCGGCGAATGCGCTTACCGCCTTCCACCATACCCTGGTAGCCTTCGTAAATGGCGTAAGGCACGGCATCATTCGCCAATGCTGCCCGCACCACCGCGCGCACGGCCGCGTTCATGCCAGGGGCATCGCCTCCGCTTGTTAATACACCAATTTTTTTCATATTCACAACCACTCTTTTCCTTAATGAATGAATGTTGGATGTGTTGTGGGAAGTGGGGAATTGGATGGCAAGTGGCGGGTTGCAGGTTGCAGGTAATTACTTGCTCTAGCCGCTCGCCGCTTGCCGCCTGCAACCAATAAGCCATACCAGTATACTCGTTAATGGTACATCGTTCAGTGGCTAAGGCAACCAATTTTTAGGGGATTTTTGTTGGGTGGATTAAAAAGAGGGGATTAGGATATTGGAATACTGAGTCTTCTTCTCTCTCTCGATATCCTAATATCCTGATCTCTCAATCACCTTTACCCTTTTAACTCCCTGGCGGCCACATAGGCCAGCCAGTCACCATCGGGGACGAGAGGCAGGTGAGGCGCATAGTTGACCTGGCCGATATAAACCCAGATGGGCACGGCCGTGCCATCACCGAGCCTAGCTTCACGTATCACCCGAAGATATTCGCTTTGTTCTGGCGCGTCTGGATTGTATGCTTCCAGGGCATCTAGCCGGGCCAGCAGGTCGGCATAAGCGTCTGGGCGGGCCGTCATCACCATGCCTTTCACCGGTCCACCCCCGTTTTCAATCAGCACCGGATAATCACCCAGGCTGTAGAGACGGCCGTGTGCTAACAGCGCCGCCTGCTGCGCCACCACCGAATCGCCCCACAAGGCCGCATTCGCCTGCCCCGGCAGCAAAGAGCCGTAGACAAAAAAGGGAAGGTAAGGAGTGTCATTGGTCATTGGAAGATAAAGAGATTGAGAGATTGAGAGATTGAGAGATTGGGAGATTGAAAGATCGCCATGACACCTTGTCACCCCTTCACCTGCTCACTGCTTACTGCTCACTCACTGCTTACTGCTCACCTGCTCACTGCTTACTGTTCACTGCCCACTGCCCACTGCTTACCTATCACCCTATCACCTTGCCCCCCCTCCCTGCGTGCGTTACCATTATAGCCTGACGCCCTCGTAGCTCAATGGATAGAGCAGCCGCCTCCTAAGCGGCAGATTCAGGTTCGAGTCCTGGCGGGGGTATTTTCAGCCATTAGAATTTCAAGTCAAAAGCAAGTTGGCGCACCTGGGTGGCGCCGGGTTTTTGGGCGCGAATGAGGGTGATGAGGCCGTTGGGATTTTGTTCGCGCTGGATGCGGAAACCGGCTTCAGCCAACAGGCTGCGCCAGTAGGCGGCGGTGGGCAGTTGGGCGGCAGACGGCCCGGCGGTTAGCCATGCGGTCTGGCTGCGGCTTTGTTCGGCGAAAAGGAGACGGCCGTCCGGCTGCAACACCCGATACGCCTCTTGTAATAACGCCAGCCGGTCACCATGCTGCCAGATGGGCGACGTGACCTGGCAGAGCATGATCGCCGGGGCGCTGTCATCGGGCAGGGGAAGCAGGCTAAACTGCCCCTCACGCCAGCTCAGGCGGGGGTCGGGTTGGGGATGCGGCAACTGCTTACGCCAGCGGCCCAATGCACCGGCGGCCATCCACTGCGGATTAAAAATGTCTACGACGGTGATATGCCCAATGGTCAGGCGGCGGCTGAGCAAGATGGGACGATAACGCAAGCCCACATCCACGTAGACCAACCGATCTTCGGGCAGCAGTTGGCCCATATCAAACAAGATATAGGCCGGGCGTAAACCACGCCGGTCATATAGCTGGTAAACCACCCAAAGAGAAGCCAGGAAAAAGTAGGCCAGTACCAACAACACGGCCGTTGCCAGCGGCACAAAACTGAGCCAGCCCCGATCCAGGCTGATGCCCATGAACAACAAAGTGACCACCATGCCGCCATACAGCAGCGCAAACCGGGGCCAATGGGCGTAGATGGCCGTTACGGTGCCATTGACTTTTTCTTCTTGCATGAGGGGGTAAGTATAGCGAAATCCGTGATCCGTGACCCGTAATCCGTGAGCCGAAGTCCGATGATGAAATGATCCCGTGACGGGTGATGAGTGATGAGTGATGAGTGATGAGTGATGAGTGATGAGTGATGAGTGACGAGTGACGAGTGATGAGTGATGAGTGATGAGTGATGAGTGATGAGTGACGAGTGATGAGTGATGAGTGACGAGTGACAAATGACGGATTACCGATTACGAACCTGCCGGCAGCCAGACGTGAAAAGCAGCGCCTTGACCGGGAATACCGGTGCTTTCAATGGTGATACGGCCGTGATGCCGGTCAATGATCTCTTTGGCAATAGCCAGCCCTAAGCCGGTGCCGGCAGTCTGGCTGGAATGCGCTGCCTCGCCGCGAAAAAAGCGGCTGAACAATTTTTCTTGTTCGGCGGGGAGAATGCCCGGCCCGGTATCTTGCACACAAAAACCGGCCCAATTCCGGCCGTGGCTGCGCCCCACCTCTGTGTAAACTTCTATCGTTCCGCCTGACGGCGTGTAGTTCATGGCATTGGTCAACAGCACACTCAACACCTGGCTGGTAAGCGTGGCATCGGCCTGAACCAACACGGCCGTAACCGGTAGACGAAGCGTTATTGTTAGCCCACAACTTTCAACTAACGCCTGCCGGTCATGCACTATATTTTCTACCAGCATATTGAGGTCTACGATTTCAAATTTTAGCGCAACCACCTCTCTATCTAGCCGTGAAAGCAGCAGCAAATCTTCAATAAGCGTCTCCAGGCGGTCTGTTTCCCGTTGCAACACGGCCAGATATTGTTCCTGCCGGTGAGGATAGCGCGTCAACAGATCATGGTACAGCTTGATGTTCGTCAGCGGAGTGCGCAGTTCATGCGAGACGTTGGCCACAAATTCATCTTTTACCTGGCTGAGAATGCGTAGCTCTTCATTGGCAGCCTGTAATTGTTCAGAGCGTTCTTCCAGCATCTGTTCAGCCCGTCTGCGCTCAGTAACATCACGGGCGACAATGATACGGCCGTTGCTGCCACGTCCATTATCCTTGTGCGCGTACAGCGGCGTAATACGCAGCGCCAGAAATCGTGTCTGCCCCTGCCGGTCAATCTTTATCTCTGTTTTGAGCGAGGTTTCTGCCCCAAACCCCCTGACCAGATCATCCCAGGTTGCCAGTACTTGCACGGCCGGTTGGCCAATTAGCCGGCTGGCGGGCACTCCCAACGCGCGCTGTGCCGCCGGGTTCATATCCACCAACCGGTTGTTTGCATCCAACACCAACACATAATCGCTGATGCCATCAAAGACCGTATCACGGGCCACGGGCACAATGTCAAAGAGATGGTAGCGAAAAAGGCCCCAGGCAATAAGTAAATTACTGATGGCAAAGGTGATCGGAGTTGTATCCCGTTGAAAGGTGAAGGTGACGCCCATTAATGTGAGCAAAACACCCACCATGGGAATAAGCACGCCAATAACCACCAGAAACATTTGCTGACGATAAAGGGCTTGTGTCCAAGTAAACCTGAACACCAACAAGTAGAGTGCATAAAACGCGAGGACGTATGCATAGCTGGAAACCAACCAGACGACCGCCGTAAAATCATATATCAGCGCATCAAAAGGTTCACCAGGAACCAGGCTGGCCGACGGCCGTACCAACCCATGATACCTATCCGTCCACATGAGTCCCCAAAAGAGCAGAAACGGCAAAACGAGCAGAGTCCAGGTGAGAAACGGCCGGAGGCACGGCCGTCCGGTATACGCCATGCTAAAAGCCAGAAAAGCCAGCGGCCAGATAAACGTGGCAATAAACTGCACATTATCCCAAAACAGCTTGGCCGCCAGCGTATCACTGTTCAGTTCAAAAATATAGCCAAACGTCCAGGCTGCCTGGCTGGCCGTCGCCAAAGCAAATGCCCTCGCCCCCGGCACACTGCGCCGCTGCCAGGCATACATAGCCACGCTTAACGAAATGAGAAATGAAATCGCGTAAGGCAGTAAATAGGGCAAATGGATGGGCTGCATAAGGTTTTGCCTTTCCTGGATTCTACGTCAGAACCAGTACCCGGCAATTCGTGATGACGGCCGTGAATCGCTCATCCAAGTATAAATGCAAAAGTACCGACAATCAATCACAGTCTGAACGTAGATTGAACATCTGCCAGCCACAGGTGGCAGTAGGGACGCTTACAGGTAAAATCCACCACCCATGACGGAAAAACGCTGGCTCACCCTCCTCCTCCTCCTCTTTGTGCTGCTTGGCGGCGTTTATGCCTTCACCACCCCCATCTTTGAAGCATCAGACGAATTATGGCATTACCCCATGGTGCAACATCTGGCAGCAGGCAACCCCCTGCCCGTGCAGGTGTTTGACCCGGCCCAGGCCGGCCCCTGGAAGCAGGAAGCCAGCCAGCCGCCGCTCTACTACTACCTGGGGGCGGCGCTCACCTTTTGGATTGACACGGCCGATATGGAAACGGTGCGCTGGGAAAATCCACACGTAGACAACGGCATCATCACCAGCGATGGCAACATCAACCTGACCATCCACAACCCGGCCTGGAACCCCTGGCAGGGCACGCTGCTGGCAGCGCGGCTGGTACGTCTCTTTTCCATCCTGTTAGGCGCGGCTACCGTTTACCTGACATACCGGATCGCCAGAGAAGTGGAACCAGACCGGCCCGAAATCCGGCTGGGCGCCGCCGCCGTCAACGCCTTCCTGCCCATGTTTATCTTCATCACCGCCTCGGTAAATAACGACAATCTGGCCATTCCCCTGGCTTCGCTGGCGATCTTGCTGTTGATCCGGGTGGTCGGTAAGCAGTATGCAGTTAACAGTAAGCAGTATGCAGTTAGCAGATTACGGATTACGGATTACGGATTACGCTGGCTGCTTATTGGCGTAGTCATCGGCCTGGCGGTGCTGACAAAGGAGGGCACGTTTGGCCTCTTCCCCATCGCCCTGGGCACGGCTTTTATTTCGCAGTGGCAGAAAATGCGTACTCGGGTGTCAGGTGAACCCCTCACGCATCACGCATCACGCATCACCCATCCCCGATCACCGATTACCGATTACCGATTACCAATTACCGACTACGGCCGTATCCTCCTCCAATCCCTGCTCACTTTCCTGGTCATGCTGCTGCCGGTCGTGGTCATCGCCGGTTGGTGGTATTGGCGCAACATCCGGCTCTATGGCGACTTTCTGGGCTGGAACGCTTTTATTGCCGTCCTGGGCCAACGAGCCAATCCGGCGTCGCTGTTCCAATTGTGGAGCGAACGACATGGTTTTCTCATGTCCTACTGGGGCCTGTTTGGCGGCGTGAATGTGCCCATGCCGGCGTGGATTTATGCGTTGTTGAATGGCGTGTTGGTGGTGAGCGTGGTGGGGTTTGTGGCGTATACGATCCAGAGACTAAGAGATTGGGAGATGGAGAGATTGGATAATCTCTCCATCTCCCAATCTCTCAATCTCCTGCTCGCCAATCTCCTCCGTTTCGTCGAACACTTTTTCGCCCTCATCGTCTGCCTGCTCTTTTCGGCGGCAGTGGTAGTGGGGCTGATTCAGTGGGCGACGACAACCTGGTCTTCGCAGGGGCGGCTGGTGTTTACGGCGCTTTCGACATTGACGACACTGCTGGTGGTAGGGCTGGTGGGCTGGCTGCCGCGTCGCCCGGCGGTTTGGGTAATGGTCGGGTTAAGCAGTTTTCTGTTTGTGGTGGCGGCGCTGGCCCCGTTTTTGTGGATACGGCCGTCTTACCAACCACCCCGTTATGAGCCACCATCCAGGCAAACGGCCGTCACCTTTGGCGATGGTCTGAAGCTGGTGGGGTACGAATGGTCGCCAACGGCCGTGCAACCCGGCGAAACGGTGTGGGTCACGTTAGAATGGGAACTGTTACCGCCGGTGGCGCGCAACTGGAGTATTTTTGTGCATCTCAATGACCCGGTACTGGAACGCCCCATCGCCCAACGGGATATGTTTCACGGGCAGGGATTGCGCCCCACTTCGCTGTTGTCGCCAGGCGAAGGCATTGTGACCCGCCATTTGCTGGCTGTGCCGGACACGGCCGTCGCCCCCATTGACCTGGAACTAACCGTGGGCCTTTACGACTATGCCACCTGCCCGGCCTGCGAACGCCTGCCCGTAACCGACGGTGATGGCCTGCCGGTGCAGGAAAATGCGGTAGTGCTGGCTTCTGTGCCGCTCACGGCCGTACCCGGCGCAATTCCCAACCCCATTTCGGTCAACTTTGAAAAAGGATTCACCCTGGTCGGCTTTGAACTCAATCCCCGCCGCACAACGGTAGGCGAAACGGCAGAGCTAACGCTGTACTGGCAATTAAACCAGCCCGTTACGGCCGATTACACCATCTTTGCCCAGGTGGTAGACCAGGACACCACCCGTTGGGCAGCCCAAGATTTGGCTGTACCTACCTCTCAATGGCCGGTAGGTACGGCCCAGCCCGTGCCCCTGACGCTCACGCTCAACCCGGAAACGCCCGCCGACGTGTATCCCCTCATCATTGGCTTGTACACCCTTTCGGAAACCGGTGAATTTCAACGATTGCAGCGCATTACGCCGGACGGCCGTCCTACCGACAACTTTCTGCAACTGACCTTGTTACGAGTGGATTGATGGAACGAAATACAGATCACGCATCACGCATCACGCATCACACATCACGAAACACCCTGCTCTTAGCGGTGCTGGTGGCAGTCACGGCCGTGTTCGGCGGCTTGCTGCTGGCATATGGCGGGCCGCTGGCGGCGTTGGCGCTGCTGTTGGCCGGGGTAGCCGTTGTGGTGGTGCTGCGCAATATCGAACTGGGCTTTTGGGGCGTCATGGCCGTTGTCTGCCTGCTGCCCTTTGCCACCCTGCCCATTGACATTGGTCTGACGCCCACGTTCCTTGACCTGGCATTGGCCGCCGTTATTGGCGTCTGGGCTTTAGGGCTGGTCACGGGTAAACAGCGCACCATCATCACCACCCCCATCACCCTGCCCCTGCTTATCTTTATCATCATTGCCCTGTTTGCCTTCATTTTTGGGCTGAGCAATGGGCCACTCACCCCCACGCTGCTGCGTAAATTTGCCGAACTGATTTTGAGCCTGCTTTTTGTCTTTGTGGTCATTGATTACTGCCGCACCTGGGAACAGTTGGAGCGGCTGGTGAAGGTGCTGCTGTTGGCCGGGGCCGGCGCGGCGCTGCTGGCAATTGGCCTCTGGCTGCTGCCGGAAGAGACCACCAATGATCTGCTAAACGTGCTAACGCGGGTCGGCTACCCTGGCGGTTGGGTGGTGCGTTACATCGAAGAAAACCCGGAGCTTTCAGAACGGGCCATCGGCACTTCCGTAGACCCCAATGTGTTAGGCGGGCTGCTGCTGATGTTGGGGGCGTTGGCGGGGCCGCAGTTGGTGGCCAAACGGCCGTTATTCTCCCGCTGGCTCACCTATCTCGTCGTCGGTTCTATTTTTCTGGCATTGATCCTGACATTTTCGCGGGGGGCGCTGGTGGGGCTGGTGGCCGGGTTGGGGTTTGTGGCGTTGGCCCGTTACCGGCGGCTGCTGCCGTACATGGTCGTCATCGGCCTGTTCTTTTTGCTGCTGCCGCCGGCCCAAACCTACATCGCTCGCTTTGTGGAAGGGGTGCAGGGGCAAGACCTGGCCACCCAAATGCGCTTTGGTGAATATAAAGATGCCCTCATCCTGGTGCAGCGATATCCCGTCTTTGGCGTCGGTTTTGCCGGGACGCCAGATATTGACATTTACCTGGGGGTAGCCAACGTGTACCTGACCATTGCCCAAACGATGGGGCTGGTGGGGCTGCTGGCCTTTTTTGCGGTGTTGGGCACGTTGTTTGCCTATGCTTTTTTCAACCGGGGGCCGATCAAGGCCGACGGCCGTAAAGACCCCGTCTGGTTGGGCTTACACGCAGCCATCATCGGCGGGCTGGTCGCCGGTTTGTTTGATCATTACCTGTTTAACCTGGAATTTCACCACGCCGTCACCGCCTTCTGGCTGCTGGTGGGCCTGGCGGCCGCGGCTACACGGCTGGGAGGCGAGGATGAGCAGGCAAGCAGGTGAAAGGGTGATGAGGTGATCAATTACCCAATTACCCCTACTGCCTACACGGCAACATCACCATAAACGTTGCCCCTTCGCCGGGCACGCTTGTCACGGAAATCGAACCCCCGTGCCGTTCCACAATTTTGCGGCAAATAGCCAGACCAACACCAGAGCCTTCATAGGTGATACGGCCGTGCAGCCGCTCAAAAATTTCAAAAATTCGCTCCTGGTACTGCGCCTCAATGCCAATGCCATTATCCTTAATGAAAATCTGGCACATCTCTTGGTCGGCATGGATCATATGCTGACTGTAAATCTGAATGACCGGCGGCCTGTGTGGGCTCATAAATTTCAGGGCATTACCCACCAGATTTTGCAGCAGTTGTCTCATCTGGAGCGGGTCAGCTTCTATTTCAGGCAAACTGCCCACCATTATCGTCGCGCCTGTTTGCTCAATGCGCACTTCCAGGTCAGACAAGACATCCTGCAGGATGTCAGGCAAGGAAACAAGACTAAACGGCTGGCGGTGAGTGGTCACGCGGGAATAGGCTAACAAATCCAAAATCAGTTCTTGCATCCGGGCCGCTGCCGACTGCATCCGTTTGAGATAATCCCTGCCGCGTTCATCCAAAACAGTCTGGTATTTTTCCTCCAACCGGTTGCCAAAAGTGGTGATTTTGCGCAACGGCTCCTGCAAATCGTGGGAAGCGATATAAGCAAAGTTTACTAATTCATTGTTGCTGAGTTCCAGTTCTTGAGAATATAGTTGCAATGACTTCTGGACTTGTTCCCGTTCGTTGATCTCCCTGGTTAGCTGCTGGTTCGCGGCTGTTAATTCGGTGGTGCGCCGGGTCACCTCTCGCTCTAAATGGGCGGCCTGCTCCTGTAACGCCATATACAAACGGGCATTTTCCACAGCCAGGGCCACCTGGTTCACCATCGAAACCAGCAAACGCTGCGTATCTTCATTGAACCGGTAGGGCGTGGTGTGATTTTGCAGAGAAACGACGCCAATCACACGGCCGTTGACCACCATTGGCGCCCCCAACCAGGATTTTGAACGGACGCCGCCAATCACTTCCAGCCCTAACTCCTGCACTTTTTCCGCCACGTGCGCCGGAATGAGCAACGGCCGTTCCGTGCGCACAATATACTCAGCCAGACCATTCCCAAAGGGGCGCCGCCGGTCACACCACAGAAATTTCCCATCGGCCACATCCAGCGCAATCACCAACTCTTCTATTTCGTCATGGCCCGGTTCATAAAAGGCCACATACAGATTGTTGGTATCAATCAGCCGGGCGGCATACTGCACAAAGGTTGTCAACAGCGGTTCAATGCCCTGTGTGGAACTGAGCGAGCGGCTCATCTCGTTGAGGATGGTCAATTCTTCAGCGCGCTGCGCCAACAACCGGAACGCGCGCGCATTTTGGATGGCAATGGCAAACTGGGCCGCCAGCGTCTTGTGAATGCGCACATCCTCCTCGGTAAAACGGTCGCGCTCCCTGGCCTGTACGTCCAAAATACCAATCAATTGCTCCCCCACAACCATTGGTAAACACAATTCAGCCCGCGTTTCCGGCAGCAGCGGGTGCGGCATAAAGTCGGGATGAAGGTCAACATCATTCACCACCATCGTAATTCTTTCGCGGGCCACGCGGGCACAAATGGAAGGCTGCTGCTGTAAATGGATAGGGGGCACGGGCGAATGGATGCTGAGCATATCATTATCGCCCATCACCGGCAGCAGATTCTCACCGGTTTCATCCAACAGGGCGATATTGACGTGGTACAGGCCAAACTGTTCTTTGGTACGCACCAGGGCAAATTGTAAGAGTTGGTCGAGGTCCAGGATGCCGGAAACGGCCGTGCTAATCTGGGCAATAGTCTCCAGTTCAATCACACGCTGGGTTAAAGCATCTTTTTCGGTAGCCAACGATTTCTCAGTCAATGGCGTCATACCTCATGACTATTATCCGTAAAGGATGTGAAGGAAGCGAAAGTTTCTCAGACATCATTCGCGCAGCGCGTGGCACGTTTCACCAAATAAGGCAAGCTATAATTTTGCCAGAAAGATATTCGTCAAGTGGGGATGGTTGCGGGCGTATTTGATCAGCCCATCTAGCAGCCAGGGATACCGCAGCACCCAGCGCTGGATCAAATAAGAACGCCGCATGACAGGCCACAAAGCTGCCTGACAGGCTCGTTCATACCCGTGCAGCATCCGGCGTGAAAAATCCCCTTGCTGCAATGCCTGGTGCGCGGTTTGCGCCGCCAGCAGCGCCGACATCATGCCATTCTCAATGCCGCCCCCGGTCAGGGGATCAATCAACCAGCCGGCATCTCCCAGCAGCAGCGCCCCGTCAAAAGCGCGCTGCAACCGCTTTTGCGAGCCAAAGTTAAGCTGCCAGGTCGCCACGTCATGCAAACGGCCGTTGCCCCGTATACGCTCTTTCATAAAAGGCAGCGCCAAAAAATTTTCCAGCAGTTGTTCCAGACTCAACTGTTGTTGACGGAACTTGTCCAACCGCATCCCCAGACCAATGTTCGCCTTCTGCGCGTCCATGGGAAAAATCCAGGCATAACCCGGCAAAATTTCCCGGTGCAAAAAAAACTCTACCTGGTGTGGTCGCACCTCCAGATCCTCCATATACGCCCGCAGCGCCACCGCTCGATGCACATCTGGCGGGCGCTGCGGCTGCAAGGCCCGGCTAATAACGGAGGTGGCGCCATCGGCTGCCAAAACCAATCTGGCCCGAATTTCCAGCAAACCAGCCGCTCCCTGTGCTTTTACCCCATGTACCTGTCCATTTTCCACGATGGGTGCTGTGACACGGGCCTGGAAAAATTCAGCGCCCGCCCGCACCGCCTGCGCTTGCAGCAGGGCATCAAATTGCAAACGCGGGATAACGTGCGCCTTGCTCCCTTGTTTGCCCATTCTTAACTTACCTTCGTAAATATAACCGGCCGGCGACACCAGACAAACTCTGTCTATTGGATAAAAATCCGCCTGGTCAAACACCTCTTTCAATCCTAAATCATAGACCATTTCGGTAACACCAACCGGCATACCATCGCCACACGGCTTGTCACGAGGAAACGTTTGCCGGTCAATGAGCAGCACGTCGTGCCCCTGTTGGCTTAAGGCAATGGCCGCCGTACTCCCCGCCGGCCCGGCGCCAACAACGACAATTTCTCTTTGTTCCATACCACCTCGCATCAATATCGTTAAATGCCGCTAATCTTGCCAGTAAGCATTTAGCCAGATTTGTACAATCGTATCACCATAAACGAATAGAGGGGAGGCTTTAGCCGCTGTCGGCTAAAGCCTCCCCTCCGTCTTGAGTTAGACCGGCAGATAGAACTTGTGACAAATGTCACAATCGAAAAATGACAATCCTCCCTCACCCATTTTGGGCGATAGGCATACACTTTGGGCATCTATTCGGATAAGCGAATACATGAATATCACATACCAGGAGACGGATGAGTCAGGAAAGTAGGAGATCAGGAGATTAGGAGGGTGTGAATCTCCCCCTCTCCCAATCTTATCACCAACAGGTACCCAACATGGTCAACCCCACCCTTGAAGAACTTAGTCTGCTGCACGCCAGTATTTGCCAGGCGTTGGGCGATCCCAAACGCATCCTGATCCTGTATGCCCTGGACGAGGAGCCGCGGCACGTCACTGCCCTGGCCGAGGCGCTGAACATGCCCCAACCTACTGTTTCCCGTCACCTGGCCGTGCTGCGCGACCGGGGATTGGTGCAGACAGAACGCAACGGCACGGCCGTGACCTACGCGCTTACCGACGGCCGCATCATTGAAGTCCTTAACACCATGCGCCAGATTCTCCGTTCCGTTCTGGAGCAGCAGTCTGGCATTCTGGTAACAATGTAAATTGAGTAATTGAGTAATTGAGTAATTAGGTAATTACTCAATTATCCCCTCCGGTGCAACATGCGCGATTTCAAATATATCTGGCTACTTGGTATCATCGGCACAGCCCTGCTCATCGCCGTGCCCATTCTGGCGCTGGTAAGACCGGCCCAAACGGCCCCTACCGCCGACCCCTGGGCCAACGTTCCCCAAAGAGTCCCCCACACCGACCACACCGAACTGATGCCCGGCCCTTACGAAACAGGCCAGGAGGTCACCACCGCCTGCCTGAAATGCCACGAAAACGCCGCCGATCAGGTGATGCACACCACCCACTTCACCTGGGAAAGCGAACCGGTGCTGCTGCCTGGCCGTGATGAACCCGTGACTATCGGCAAGGCCAACCAGCTCAACAACTTCTGCATTGGCATCCAGAGCAACTGGACCGGCTGCACTAGTTGCCACGCCGGGTATGGCTGGAAAGACGGCACCTTTCAAGAAAACGCCACCGAAGCAGACGTAGACTGCCTGGTATGCCATGCCGATATGGGCCTGTATGCCAAAGGGTCTGCCGGTCTGCCGGTGAAAGGCATTGATCTGGCAGCAGCCGCCCAAAGCGTCAATTACCCCACCCGCCAAAACTGTGGCAGTTGCCACTTTAACGGCGGCGGCGGTAATGCCGTCAAACATGGTGACCTGGACGAAACGCTCTACTTCCCCACCGCCAACATAGATATCCACATGGGTCGCTTCGATTTCCAATGTATTGACTGCCACCAGGCGGAAGACCACCGCATCACCGGGCAGGCCATGTCCGTCAGCGTAAACAGCGAAAACCAGGTGGCCTGTACGGACTGCCATGCCGCCGACCTGCACAGCGACGCCCGCATTAACGCCCATGTTGACAGCGTGGCCTGCCAGACCTGCCACATCCCCGAAGGCGCGGTGCGTGACGCCACCAAAATGCACTGGGATTGGTCAACAGCCGGCAACGACACCATTCCCGAAGACCCCCATACCTACCTGAAAATCAAGGGCAGCTTTGTATACGAACAGGGTTTCATGCCCACCTACCTCTGGTACAACGGTACATCCGACCGCTACATTTTAGGCGACCCCATTGACCCTACCATCTCCACCCGCATTAACACGCCGTTGGGTGACATTGGTGACGAGAACGCCAAAATTTGGCCCTTCAAGGTTCACTTTGCCAACCAGATTTACGATGCCGGTTATAACTACCTGATCCAGCCGCAAACGGTCGGACAGGATGGCTATTGGACGACGTTTGATTGGGATCAGTCGGCGCGGCTGGGCATGGCAGCGGCCGGGCTGCCTTACAGCGGTGAATATGGCTTTGCGCCCACGGAGATGTATTGGAACCTGAGCCACATGGTGGCCCCTAAAGAGAACGCGCTGCAATGTAATGATTGTCATGGAGAAAACGGCCGTATAGATTGGCAATCTCTCGGCTACTACGGCGACCCTCTCCGCTGGGGCGGCCGTTTCTCACAGGGTTTTACGCAAAAATAGGACGCCGATAAACGCGGCTAAACGCAGATTTTCTGTTGAACAAATCCGTAGAAATCCTGCCAATCCGCGTCCCATCTGAGAATAAACAATGCGCACATGGAATTATTTTAGACGCTACTGGCCATATGCATTGGGCCTCACTTTCTTGGTAATCGGGTTGGCAACCTGGGGCACGGCCGTTGCTCAGGAGCAAACCACACCCAAAGGCTCCCCCGTCCACCCCACCTTTGCCTTGCTAGACGCCAACGGCAACAACGTCCTGGACTCCGGCGCGCCCATCTCCACCATGCAAACCTGCGGCCAATGCCACGACACCGAATTTATCGCCGGGCATAGCTTCCACGCCGACGTGGGACTGAGCCAGTTTGGGCAGACCGGCGTCAGCAGTTGGGACAGCAGCCCCGGTCTGTTCGGCCGCTGGGACCCCATCACCTACCGCTACCTTTCCCCGGCCGAAGACAGCGTGATTGACCTGACGACGGCCGAATGGCTGATGACCATTGGCCTGCGCCACGCCGGCGGCGGCCCCGCCACCACCAGCCGCAAGGGTGTGCCCTTAACCGTTTTGCCCATCAAGCCCGGCGACCCACAAACGAGCATCGTCAACCCGGAAACGGGCCAACTGGAAACCTGGGATTGGGATACCTCAGGCACAGTGGAGATGAACTGCTTCCTGTGCCACACCGCCAGCCCGGACAATGAAGCCCGCAGCCAAATGCTGCAATCCGGCCAGTTTGCCTGGGCCAACACCGCTACCCTTTTCCACAGCGGCATCGTCGAACCCACCCTGGATGGCTGGCATTACAACACGGGCGCCTTTGACGAAAACGGGGAACTGCTGCCCAACTTCATCACCATTCAAGACCCCACCAACGAAAATTGCGGCGCCTGCCATGGCACGGTCCATACCGATTTGCAAACGCCGCTCACCCTTCAGGCAGCCCTACAAACATCCGATTTTTTGGAAAAATCGGATATTTATTCCACGCTTACCACCGGGCAGGTGATGTCCGGCCAAAAATTGCTCAATTCCGGCCTGAACCTGGCCGATAAACTGAGCCTGAACCGTTCCTGGGACATTCACACCGAGCGGGTGCTGGCCTGCACCGACTGCCACTATGCCCTGAACAACCCCATTCACTTCCAGGAACTCGGCGGCAGCCAGCCGGAACACCTGACCTATGATCCGCGCCGCCTGGATTTGGGTGAATACCTGTACCGGCCGCTGCACCAGTTTGCCAAAGGGCAGAGCGCCCAAAGCGCCATTGCCCCGGAACTGGACAACACCTTGCGGCGCTGCGAAAACTGCCACAGCATTGAAAAGACGCATAGCTGGCTGCCCTACAAAGAACGCCACGCGGAAGCGCTGGCCTGCGAAAGCTGCCATACGCCACAGTTGTATGCCCCGGCGCTGGAATCGGTAAACTGGACGGCCGTGACCCCCGACGGCGCCCCCCTCACCACCTGGCGCGGCATTGACGGCGACGTAGGCGACCTGAATGCGCTCATTACCGGCTATGAGCCGGTGCTGCTGCCCCGCCAGAATAGCGATGGCAGCGCCCCCTTAGCTCCCTACAATCTCATCACCGCCTGGTATTGGGTCTATGGCGACCCGGAACGCCCTGTCCCCTTACGCGATTTGCAGGCGGTCTGGCTGAAAGGCGACCAGTACGAAGCACACATGCTCCAGGTGTTTGACGCGGACCATGACGGCCGTCTTTCCACCACCGAACTGCTGATTGACACCCCGGCCAAAGAGGCGCTGCTGGCTAACCGCCTTGCCGAACGGGGCCTGCCAAACGCGCGGATTGTGGGCGAGATACGGCCGTACTCCATCAACCACAACATCGCTACCGGCGAATGGGCCACCCGCGACTGCCGTACTTGCCATGCCGAAGAGTCACGCATTACCCAGGCCATCTCCCTCTCCGGCAGCGCCCCTGGCGGCGTCACGCCCACCTTTGTCAACAGCGGCGGCACGGCCGTGCGTGGCGACATTCTCCAGCAGAACGGCGCCCTCTTCTTCAAACCGGCCACATCGTCCGACGATGACGCTGTGCCCAGTATCTACATTTTCGGCCACAGCAGCGTCTATTGGGTAGATTGGCTGGGCATCTTCCTGTTTGTGGGGGTGGTCATGGGTATTGTGCTGCATAGCTCCCTACGCCTCTACTTTGGGCGCCAAAACCAGCCGGCGCACACCGCCACCAGGCGCGTCTACATGTATGGCGTCTATGAACGGTTGTGGCATTGGCTGCAGACGGCCGTGATTCTGGGCTTGCTCTTCACCGGCCTCATCATCCACAAGCCAGACAAATTTGGCCTGTTCAGTTTCAACTACGTGGTGCAGGTACACAATATCCTGGCCCTCATCCTGCTGGTCAACGCCGCCCTCTCCCTCTTCTACCACCTGGCCTCCGGCGAAATTCGCCAATACCTGCCCCGGCCACGCGGTTTCATCGACCAGGCGGCCGAACAGGCCATCTATTACCTGCGCGGCATTTTCCGGGGCGACCCCCATCCCTTTGAGAAAACACCCGACCACAAGCTGAACCCTCTGCAACAAATCACTTACTTTGGGCTGCTCAACGTGCTGCTGCCGCTACAAATCCTCACCGGCATTTTGATGTGGGGGGCGCAGCAGTGGCCGGACATAGCCGCCCGCACCGGCGGCCTGCCCTTCCTGGCCCCCTTCCACACCCTGATCGCCTGGGCATTGGCCGCCTTTGTCATCATGCACGTTTATTTGACCACCACCGGGCATACCCCCACCGCCGCCATTAAGGGCATGGTGATAGGGTATGACGAGGTAGTAATGGAGTAATGGGGTAAATACTCAATTACCCCATTACCAATCCGAGGAACGATGACCACACTAACCGAAAAACCAACCCAACCCAAAACTCGCCGCTTTTCGCTGACGCAGCGGGAAGCAAAGGCGTATATCAACCCTTATGCGGCAGCCATTGCCCTGGGCGTGGTGCTGTTTCTGGCCTTTTTCATTACCGGCAATGGGCTGGGTGCGTCCGGCGGGCTGAACCGCATCCTGGTCTTTTTTGAAGACCTGATCGCCCCGGAGCACGTAGACCGGGTAGCCTATCTGGTAACCATGGCCGGCGGCGCAGCCAACCCGCTCGATAGCTGGATTGTGATGTTGACGGTAGGCACGCTTTTGGGCGGCTTTGCCAGTGGGCTGGTCAACGGCCGTGTCAAAGTGGAAACCATTGGCGGCCCCCGCGTCTCCAAACAGTTACGCTGGCTCACCGCCTTCGTCGGCGGCGGGCTGATGGGCTACGGCGCCGACGAAGGCGGTGAG
>JABFFZ010000089.1 GCA_013112725.1 Chloroflexota bacterium | reverse complement strand
GTTGATGAAACCACTCCTACGTGTCGTCTGCGCTCGTTAACCGGAGACAGTGCCCGCGGTTACGATGAGATGCCAGCTTACCGACAAGTAAGCTGGAGATGCTGGTTTGTTGCCAGTGGTCAGCCAGACTTAGACGAAAGTAGACTGTTTTTGCTGTTTGGCGTATCTGTTTTTAAGGTGCAAAAGTCGTGTAATTATTACATTTATCGGTTAATTGGTATACGCCATTTAGCATCTGTTATCCTTGAGAGTTGAGTTACGTGAACGATGACTTCTGTAATGCCTGGATTACTTAAATCCACATCAATATTTAGCAGATAGCCATGCGTTATTCCACATACATCATCTTCCAAGCTAAAGCTAGACTGGGCTTCAACTAATGCCGTTGTTTCGTTGCACCAAAATGAACGATTATAAAAACCTCTAACAAATAAACTCTGCCCATTGTTGGCAAAAGCTAAAAAGTCATTTTTAGTGAAGGAAATTATTAACTCGGTATCTGTGTTATTACGAAACTGAAAACCGACATTGATCCCATCATAATACGAATCCCCTGGGTCAAGGTTAAATCGAGTTAGTCGTAAAGCTACACCATCTTGTTTCCACTCCTCTCCGGCTTCCAATATTGAACCAGGTAGAGTGTCTTGAGATACTATAGTTGGGGCTGGAATACTCGTTGTAGAAGTTGGTTCTGGTACTTGTGGGATAGACGTTTTTTTAGGAAGTGGACTCTCTGGAACTGATGTAAAAGAGGGTTCCGGTGTTGACGCTGGTGTTTTTGTAGGGATTGCCCCAAGGCTAACAACAATAATTACTTCGCCAGCACATGGTTCAAGACGGGAAGAGCTTGAGGGAGTTTGAGAAATGATGGCACCTGCAGGCAGTGAATTGTTGTATTCGTTACTTTTTACAGGTCTCAAATCAAGCTTACGTAGACTTATCTCCGCAGAAATTTCATCCAACCCAATAAGATTGGGCACAATACACACATCTTCAGTTAAAACATCTTCTTGGTCTGCTGCTTCTACGACAGGTTGATCCGAAGTCTCATCACTCTGAAAATACCCATATTCAATGGCTAACAGGAAAATACCTGTTGCAACAGGAGCGATAATTATTACAAGTAGCAAATTTAGCTTACTAGAATTCTGTGAATTGCTGTTGGCCAACTAATTATCCCCTATTCATCGATATTTGATGATCTTTGATGCCAACCTATTTATTCAATAGACTTGTTACACAAAAAATAAGCATAGCACAGGGCTAGATGGTTAGCGATGTTGAAAGAGAGGATACAGGAGGGAAATGGGAGCGTCAAGGATGGGTGGAGAGGGACATCCGATTTTCAAAAAAATCGGATGTCTGTGGGCTTAGCGAGCCGTTGGCAGTAGTATTAGAGCCAGCGGGGGACCTGGTGGCAGTAATTTTCGTAGGCACGGCCGTGCTGCCGCAGAAACGCTTCTTCCAGGTAGACCAGATCAGGTCAGGCTTTCGTCCGTGCTTGCTTCCAGCTTGTACGCCCGCCGCGTGGCAAACATCAAAATCGTAATCAGCACAAAAGCCGTAAACGCCATCAGGGGGATGGAGATGAAGCCGAAATAATTGACCCACCGGTAGCTACAGGGAATCGTCACCGAGCAGGCGGTGGGGCTTTCCGCTACCCCCCATTCCACCAGGTAATGATAGCCGGAGACAAACATGCCAATGATGGAAAAGGGCAGTACAAATGCGGGCAATATCCTGTCTTGCTCCACAATGCCCACCAGGATAATGATCACCAGCGGATACATCAGGATGCGCTGGTACCAACAGAGCGTACAGGGCAGAAAGTGCCGGATTTCGCTGTAATAGAGGCTGCCCAACGTGGCCGTAAGCGCCACCACAAAAGCCAGAAGTGCGCCGTATTTTTGTAAAAAGGGGGTTAACTTGTGCATGCGATAAGGGGGTATTGAGATATTAGGACATCAGGATGGTGCGTAATATCCCAATATCTGAATATCCCAATTATTGCCCCAACTCGGCCGCAATCAACTGCTGGTATTGGGCAAAAGTCAGGCCACCGGGTAACTGTTCGCCATTGAGAAAAAGCGTAGGGGTAGAAGTGACGCCCCGCCCTTCCCCTTCGCTCTTTTCGCCGCGCACCAGGCTGGCATGACGGCCGCTATCAAAGCAGCTGTTAAAGGCGTTGGTATCTAGCCCAATGGCCAGGGCGAAGTTCTTGAGCATGGCGTTGCTAAAGGCGCCGATGTTTTCACCGCGCTGATTAGCAAAAAGAGTGTCGTGGTACTGCCAGAACATGCCCTGCTCATTGGCACATTCGGCGGCTTCGGCCGCTTTCTGCGATTCCGTGCCGATGAAGGCGAAATTGTTGTACTCAAACCGCACCTGCCCGGTAGCGGCATAAAAATCGGCCAATTCCTGGCCTACCCCTTTGGCAAAGTCACCACAGAAGGGGCATTGGTAATCGGCATACTCTTCGAGCAGAACGGGGGCGTCGGCCGGGCCCCAGGCACGGCCGTCGGCGTTGGTGGGCGCGGCTAGCGGGTCAGGCACGATAACATCCTCTAATGAGGGCGCGGTCAGTTGGCGCACAATGACAAACAGGGCGATGATGGCAATGGCGGCAACGGCCGCACCGCCATAATACAAACGGCGGCGGCGCTGTTCTTCCGCCTGATATTGTGCCCGCCGTTCTTTGACGGATGTACTGCTTTTTTTACTCATGGTTTCTTCTCCAATCAGGTGAATTTGTGATGGCTGTCTATTTTAGCCAATAGGCGGTTGTAAAGCACGGCGGGGATGAGAAGGGGATAAAGGGGTGAGCAGATGAGGGGGTGAAGGGGAGATATTGACAAGCGGAGATTTTTGTGTAACATATGTTATTATTAACATATAGGTAATATATAAAAGTTGAACATAGGTGATTGGACGCGGTAACGGATGAAGGTGGTGGTTAGTGGCTGGTCTCAGCGACCAGCAACTATTTTTCAGGGTAGGGCAAAATGGCTATCAAATTTGTGATCTTGGGTTTTCTGGAAGCGGAATCGTTGACGGGGTATGACCTGAAGAAGCGGTTTGCGGCTTCGGAGACGTTTCATTGGTCGGGCAATAATAATCAGATTTACACGGCGTTGGTGCAGCTTTACAACGAGGGATTGGTAAACAAGGAAGTGCAGGATCAGGAAAGAGGACCATCGCGCAAGGTGTATTCGATTACACCTGAGGGGCAAACGGTGCTGCGGCACTGGCTGCTGACGTCGCCGGAACTGCCGCAACTGCGGCACCCTTTTCTGGCGCAGTTGGCCTGGGCGGATGGGTTAACGGCCGTTGAACTAGATAACCTGCTCTCCCAATACGAAAACGAGGTTTATGTAAAGCTGCGCATGGCCCAGGAACAGGCCGAACGAGATGCGCAGCAATTACCCCGGCGCACACCACGCGAAGCGTTTTTGTGGCGTCAGATTGGCAATTACTGGGTGGCTTTTTATCAACATGAACTGGATTGGGTGCGCCGGCTGCGAGCAGAAGTCATTGAATAATGGGCGTACGGTTCGTAGTAGGCACTTCAGTGCCAGCAAACGGCGATAAATCGCCTACTACGAACCGTTTTCAGGAGTGAAAAAATGAAAGAGCAATCAATTTACAAATCGGCGGCGGGAGAAACGGCCGTTCTCAACCTCTACAACGATGCCTTATCCCACTGGCCTATTCCCTACACATCGTTGGATATTCCCACACGGCACGGCCGTACCTTTGGCCTGTCGTGTGGTGATGTGACCGCACCGCCGTTGCTGCTGCTGCACGGGGCGGGCACCAATTCGGCGATTTGGGCAGGCGATGTGGCCGTATACGGCCGTGACCATCACGTCATTGCGGTGGACCTGCTGGGCGAAGCGGGCCAGAGCGCCCCGAACCGCCCACCCTGGGACGGCCCGGCTTACGCGGAGTGGCTGCGGGATGTGTTCGATTACCTGGAATTGCCATCGGCGGCAGTGGTGGGCATGTCGCAGGGGGGCTGGACGGCCGTGAAGTTTGCCACTGCCTGCCCGGAGCGGGTGAATCGGCTGGGGTTAATTTGTCCCGGCGGCATTGTGCCGGATAAACTGTCCTTTTTGCTGCGGGTGATCCCGCTGTCCCTCATGGGGCGGTGGGGGGCGCGGCGCATGGTGCGGCTGTTGTACGGCCGTCAGCCGATTCCTGATGGTGTAGAGGAGATCATGATCACCGTGACCAGCCATTTCAAGGCGCGCATGGGCGTTTTGCCGCTCTTCACTGACAATGCGTTGCGGCGGTTGACCATGCCCACGCTGCTGGTGGGCGGCGCATTGGATGCGCTGCGGGATATGGCGAAGGTGGCGGCACGGCTACGGCCGTTGCTGCCCGATCTTTCCGTCACCATTCTGCCAGATGCCGGGCATGTGGTGCTGAACAGTGTGGATGTGATGGCCCCTTTTTTGTTAGCGCAGGAGATTTATGAACATGCAGTGGATTGAGATTCCAGCAGGAACGGTGACGTTGGCTGCTGGTGGGTATCTGCCCCAGGCGACCACCTTTGACTTGCCGGCGTTTGCCATCAGCCGTTATCCGGTGACAAACGCGCAGTTTGGCGAGTTTGTAGCCGCCGGTGGTTACAGCCGCCAGGAGTTTTGGCCTGCCGATGGGTGGGCAGCCCGGCAAAAAAGAGGGTGGGATGCGCCCCGTTATTGGACGGATCGCCATTGGAACCAGCCCGACTACCCGGTGGTGGGCATCTCCTGGCATGAGGCGATGGCCTACGGCCGTTGGCTGAGCCAGCAAACCGGGCAGGCCATCTCACTGCCGACGGAGCAGCAGTGGCAGCGGGCGGCGCAGGGGGACGACGGCCGTGTTTACCCCTGGGGCCACACCGAACCGGAAGAGCGCCATTGCAACTGGAACCGCCTGGTGGACGAGACAACACCGGTTGGGCACTACCCGGCGGGGCACAGCCCCTTTGGCGTGGCCGACCTGTGCGGCAATGTGTGGGAATGGTGCCTGACGGGGTGGGAAAGCGGGGATGAGGTGGCGGACGGCCGTGAGCCACGCCTACTGCGCGGCGGCTGCTGGAGCAGCGACAGCCCGCTGAGCCTGCGCGTCACCAACCGCAGCCCCAGAGACCCCAACACCCGGCAGGTTCCCCATTACCGGGATCATGTGACGGTGGGGTTTCGTTGTGTCAGGTCGGTGAGGGTGGCGAAGCGGTAGCCGCGTTTTTGCAGGGCGGGCAGGATGCGGCGCAGCACGGCCACCGTGCCCTGCCGCTCACAGTCGCCATCGTGCAGTACGATGATGGCCCCCGGCTGCACATTCCCCAAAATGTAACCGACCTCAAATTCGATGGCCTGGAACTGGGCGTCGTAGGGGTAGATGGAGCCGACGACACAACGGTAGTTGTACGGCCGTATCTGTTCCAACATCCGCGCATTGTACCAGCCCGAACCGGGGCGGAACCAGCGCACCGGCCCAAACGGGGCAATAAGCGCGTGTGTGGTCGCCAGTTGGCGTTCAAACACCTCGGCGCTCAACGTAATGCTGCGCCGGTCGCTCATCAGATGATTGCCCAGTTCATGCCCCTCAGCCACAATGCGCCGCATGATGGCCTCATTGCCCGGTACATGGCTGCCAATGATAAAAAAGGTGGCCTGCACCCCATACTCCGCCAGCACATCCAGGATTTGTGGCGTCAGTTCCGCGTGAGGGCCATCATCAATCGTCAGGGCGATTACCTTTTCGCGGGTATGGGCATGGAACAACACTTCGTCCGACGTTCTCTCTTCAATCAGGCGCGAAAAAAGGCGTGACTTAAAAAAGAACGTCACCGAAGCCAGTGCACTCAAACCGGCCATCAGCAGCAAGCCATTCCGAACCCGACGAACCCTTCCGTTCATTCTCACAATTATGATCCGCGAAGTACGCGAAGGAACGCGAAGTTTTTCTTCTTAATCTTCGCGCTCTTCGCGTACTTCGCGGTTAAATATCTTCTTCCACCAACAACCGCCGCAGCACTTTGCCAATAAACGACTTGGGCAGCGTTTCCCGAAATTCAATATCCCAGGGCACGGCATAGGGTTCCAGGCGGCGGCGACAAAGATCCAGCAATTCCTCTTTGGTCAGGTTGGAGCCGGGGCGGGGCACTACAAATGCCTTCACCTTTTGCCCTTCCTCGGCGCGCCCCACGCCAATGACAGCCACTTCCAACACACGCGGGTTCTCATACAACACCTCCTCCACGTCACGCGGGAAGACGGTGTATTCGCCAAAGACGATGGTATCTTTTTTGCGGCTGATGATGCGGAAGTAGCCGTCATCATCCTGCACGGCCACATCGCCCGTGTCCAACCAGCCATCGTCCAGCACAATGTTGTTGTCCAGCGTGCCATCGGGCTGCCAGTAACCCTGCATCACCTGAGGGCCACGTACCACCAGTTCGCCAATCTGGCCGACAGGTACGTCTTCGCTGGTGACCAGGTCAATGATTTTGGCGTCGGTGTTGGGCAATGGTATGCCAATGGAGCCGGGTTTGCGCAGGCCATAGAGCGGGTTGGCGTGGGTGACAGGGGAGGCTTCGGTGAGGCCATATCCTTCCACCAGACGGCCGTGACTCAACTTCTCAAATGCCTCCTGTACCTCCACCGGCAGGGGGGCTGCGCCGCTGATACACGCCTTCACCGAGGACAGGCCATAATTACGTACATCCGGCGCCTGGTTAATGGCCATATACATCATCGGTACGCCGGGGAACATGCTCACTTTATGGTCGCGGATATGCTCCAACACCTCCGTCACATCAAAAACAGGCAGCAGCACCAGCGTGGCCGCCAGCGCAATGGGCACGCTCATGGCGCTGATCAGGCCGTAGCTATGTACCAGCGGAATGGCCGAGAGAAATACTTCCTTACCGTAGGCCAGATCAGGTACCCAATGGCGGGTTTGCAGCGTGTTGGCTACCAGGTTGTAATGAGACAGGGTAACGCCCTTCGGCCGGCTGGTGGTACCGCTGGTGTACAAAATAGCCGCCAGATCGGTTGGTTTCACCTCTAAATCCAGCGGTGTAATGGGCGCGTCCTGACGGATGGTGGACATACGCTGCCCCAGGCTGCGGGCCATCTCTTTGTGTCGTTCCTCATCATCGGCGATGCCAAAACGCTCAATGAGTTTCTGGTAGACAGAGGCGGACACGGCCGTGCGCAAATCAGCAAAGATAAAGTACTCTAATCCCGTCCGCTGCTGGATGGCCTGGGCCAGTTCGCTAAAGCTGTGTACCGTCACCACCACCTTTGGCTGTGTCTCGGCGATCTGGCGGATGATGGTGGCGGCGTCGGCTTCCACATTGGGCAGCACCACCACACCGCCAGCGCGCAAGACGCCATAAAAGGCCACCACCATTTGTGGCATGTTGGGCAAAATAATCATTACTCGGTCACCGGGGCGCACACCCAACCCATGAAACACATGGCTCATCTGGTTTACCTGTTCATTTAGCTCTTTGTAACTGAGGTGTGAGCCATAAAAGCTGATGGCGGTGCGGCGCGGTAGCCAGTCGGCGGCGCTTTCCAGGAAGTCGGGCAATGGCCGTCTGGGAATGGGAATCGAGGGCGGTGTACCGGGGCTGTAGCTCTTCAGCCAGGGGCGCTTTTGCAAGGGGTTCTCGTGGTTGCTGCCATCGCGCCAGGAGCGTTGCCGACTCTCCACAAAGCGTTCAATGGCGCGGGTGACGGCCTGGTGGCGTTCCAACTGTACCTTGTGTTTGGCCGACCCCACATCTACCACTTCGGCGTTGGGCACCATCTTGCCCACATCTTCAAAAACACGGCGCGGGAAGTAGTTGTCCCGCTCCCCGGTGATAACCAGGGTAGGGGTGGTGATGTTGCGCATGAGTGACCAACCCTGCCAGTGGCGCATATTGTTGGCCATCATATTTTTCACCACGTGGATTTCGGCGTCAAAGCGGGTGCGGTATTTCCACAACGGCCGTAACCAATTCAGCGGCAGCTTCAACAACCATTTGGCAAACCAGGGCAGCGGGTACTCCCCGGCGGTGGCAATCAGCACCAGCTTATCCAGCTGCTCCGGGTGGGCGTTGGCATATTCCACACAAATCGAACCACCAAACGAGTGCCCCACCAATGTAAATTGCGGCGGCAGTGCCAGCTTTTGGCTGATGGCATACAGATCAGCCACCAGTTCATCCATGGTGTAGCGGGTATAAGGCGCATCGCTTTGCCCGTGCCCCCGTAAGTCTGGGGCGATAACGCGATAATTGTGACTGGCAAAGTAATTGATCTGAAACTCCCACGACTCCAACACCCCGGCGTAGCCGTGTACAAACACAATGGTATGTTCCGCCCCCTCCGGCCATAAATCCAGCACGCTCAGTTCCGCCCCGGCAATACCGGGAATGGGCACCTTACGCCGGTACAGGTCATAGTCAAACAATATCTCACGCCGTTTAACGCCACGCAGCTTCTTTTTCATGCACGCACCTTTGGAGATTGGGAGTTGCCGAAATGAAAACAGATTATAAAGGGCTTTGCGCTAAAAAGCAGGCGGTTGTTCAATCACCCAGCAATTCTCAATTTACCAAGAGCCAGCGATTAAAATCGCGCCTACAGAGAGCAAAGCCCACCCTTCAACAGGTTCAGGGCAGGCTCTGCGTGGGCTGGGCGCCAGTCGGTGAAGGCCGACTTTGCCTTTTGTAGATGCAGATTTATCTGCCGCCGCCGGGCAAATTGAGAATTGCTGTCAATCACCAAAGCTGACACCCAATTCCCGCGCTGTCAGCACAGTGTCGCAGTCCAGTGGCACCTGTTTCATACGCCCGGCGACTTGGGCCAGGGGCACATAGTTAACGTTCGGTGGGTCCAGCGCCACCATGATGCCGGACTGCACTTCGGCCAGGGCGCGCACGGCTGCCGCGCCAAACCGCAGCGAGATGAGCCGGTCATACGCGGTGGGCCGGCCGCCGCGCAGCAGATGGCCCAACACCACCACCCGGGTCTCTTTGCCGGTCAGGGTTTGCAGGGCCGTGGCCACTTGCTGCCCCACACCGCCCAGCCGTTCGGCCTGGCCAATGGCTTTGCCCTGGATGATAAAATCGCCGCCCACCGGCCGGGCGCCTTCAGCCACGACAACAATGGAAAAGTCACGGCCGTGACGGTCCCGCTCTTTTATCTTTTCGGCCACTTTGTTGATGTCGTAGGGGATTTCTGGGATCAAAATGACATCGGCGGAACCGGCCACGCCAGAGTCCAGGGCAATCCAGCCGGCATAGCGCCCCATCACCTCCACCACAATCACCCGTTGGTGGCTTTCGGCGGTGGAGTGCAGGCGGTCAATACATTCGGTGGCAAAGGCGACGGCCGTGTGGAAACCGAAGGTCGCCACCGTTTTGTCCAGGTCATTGTCAATGGTCTTGGGCACACCAATGACAGTCAGCCCTTTTTGCGCCAGGGCATAAGCAATCTCCAGCGAACCGTCGCCGCCGATGGCGATCAGCGCCGCCAACCCGGCCGCGTGGAAACGCTCCACCAACTCGTCGGTGCGGTCTATTTCTTCATAAACCCCATCAGCATTTAAGACTGGGTAATGCAGCGGATTGCCCCGGTTGGTAGTGCCCAAAATGGTGCCGCCCAAATGGGTGATGCCGCGCACGCTGTCCCGGTTCAGAGACACCAGGCCACCCTGGGGGAACTGTTCCGGCATGAGCAGGCCATTGTAACCATCCCGAATGCCCACACATTCCCAGCCGCGCTGGTTGGCCGCCAGCACCACGGCGCGAATAACGGCATTTAACCCAGGGGCATCGCCCCCGCCGGTACTGATGGCAATGCGTTTGATTTTCATACTGATCTCCTCGTAAATAGTGGCCGGTTGCCGGTTGTTGGTGGCTGGCGCCAGCCACCAGCCACTCTATTCGCTACAATTGTGGCTGTCACGGCCGTTCCCTATTGTCACCACAGGCCGGACATTTGCAAGTGGCAAAAGACATAAGACATACGAAAGGATGTTTAGATGTTTTTACGTAACCGTTGGTTTGGTCTGGTGCGGTTTGGGTTCCGACTGTTGTATAACGAGATGGCCTGGACGTATGGCGCGGTCAGTTGGGGCGTCTCGTTGGGGCAGTGGCGGCAGTGGCAGTTGGCGGCGCTGCCCTTTGTGCAGGGGCGGCGAGTGCTGGAATTGGGGCACGGGCCGGGCCACATGCTGCTGGCGCTGCAAAACCGGCGCTTTGATGTCGTCGGGCTGGACTTGTCTCCTTACATGGGGCGACAGGCGCAAAAACGGACGCAGCGCACCGTACCCCTGGTGCGGGGGCGAGCGCCGGAACTTCCGTTTGGTACGGCTGTGTTTGATACCATCCTGGCAACCTTTCCCACCGATTACATCCTGGACCCCCTCACATTGGCGGCGGCGCACCGGGTGTTGCAGGGGTACGGCCGTCTGGTCATCGTCCCCGAAGGCCATCTCAACGGGCAGGGGCACGTCTACCGTTTCATTGACTGGCTCTTTCAAATAACCGGGCAGCGCGAAGGGGTATTTACAGAGGATGAGGGGCACATCTGGCCCGCTGACGCGCTGTGGGAACCGATTCGCCAGCGTTTTGCCGCCGCCGGTTTTGCCCTGACCATCGAGCGCATCCAACTGCCGCGCAGCGGCGTGACGGTGCTGGTAGCGGAAAAGGAGCAGGCCTGACAGGTCTGCGCAGACCTGTCAGGCCTAAACGGCATATGAACAAAGTCGCAGGGGGAGACGGCCGTTGGTAAAATGTCATCCGCTAAGAACGCGAATAAACGCGAATGGTTACACTCTGCGCCTCCGCGCCGCTGCGTTGAAACCACTCCGATTGACAGGACAACTTATGAACAATTGGCAACCTGAACAAAATCACACAGACACAAAAACACCCCCTCCCTCGCGCGCTTCCCGCAGCCAACAGGTGATCTTATTCCTGGTGGCGGGCGCGGTGATATTGCTGGATCAGGCCAGCAAATGGCTGGTGGAACAATCGCTGGCTTTGTACGAGGTGTGGGCGCCCATCCCGGCCATTGAACCTTTCTTCCGCATCATGCACGCCACCAATACCGGCGCTGCCTTTGGGCTGTTTCAGGGCGGCGGCCTCTTTTTTGGCGTCATGGCCCTCATCGTCAGCGCCGGTATCATCTACTACAACCATACCTTGCCCGCCGGGAATAACTGGCTGCGTGTGGCTCTGGGGCTGACGCTGGGCGGCGCATTGGGCAACCTGATTGATCGCTTCCGCCTGGGGCACGTCACCGACTTCCTCGATTTTGGTCCCTGGCCCGTCTTCAATGTGGCCGACATGGCCGTCGTTGCCGGCGCGCTCCTGCTCGGCTGGCTAACCTGGCGAGAATCACGCCAGATGAAGCAGGCGGCGCGGGAAGAGTGGGGTGAGCAGGTGGGCAGTGAGCAGTGAGCAGTTGGCCGTGAAGAAGCCCCAATCTCCCAATCTCCCAATTACCCAATTACCCAATTACCATGACCACCCATCAAGTTGACCTCACGCTAGACATTCCCGGCGAACGGCTGGACCGGGCGCTGGTGCAGGCGTTGCCGCAGTTGTCGCGCACGGCCGTGCAAAAGCTCATCAAAGACGGGCAGGTGTTGGTAGACGGCCGTGTCGCCAAAGCCAGCCAGCAGCTTGAAGGCGGTGAACAGGTACAGGTAACATTGCCGGAACCGGTCAACACCGATCTCGTGCCCGATGACATCCCCCTGGACATTCGCTACGAAGATGACGACCTGCTGGTGGTGAACAAACCGGCGGGCATGGTAGTGCATCCCGGTACCGGGCATTATCGCGGTACGCTGGTGAACGCGGTGCTGGCCCACTGCCCCGATGTGCTGGGCGTGGGTTACGAAAAACGCCCCGGCATTGTGCATCGTCTGGACAAATACACCTCTGGCTTGATTGTCGTGGCTAAAAATGACCGGGCCATGCACGTCATCCAGAGCCAGTTTAAGCGGCGTACGGTGGATAAACGGTATCTGGCGCTGGTGGAAGGGCGGCTTAACCCGCCGGATGCACTGATTGACGCGCCCATTGGCCGGAACAAACAGGAGCGCAAAAAGATGGCCGTCATTCCCCTTCACCAATCCGCCACCTCCCGCCCGGCGCAAACCCGCTACCGCACCCTGACCAACTATGACGGCTATACCCTGGTGGAGTGCCACCCACTGACTGGGCGCACCCACCAGATTCGGGTGCACATGGCCTATATCGGCTTTCCGATTGTGGGGGATAATGTCTACGGCCGTGCCCACCAACGCACCGCGCTAGGCCGCCACTTTTTACACGCGGCGTATATTGCGTTTCAACGGCCGTCTGACCACCAACAAATCATCTGCGAAGCCGAACTCCCCCCTGAACTGGCGGCGTATTTGGGGAAATTGGTAATTGGGTAATTGGAGTTTCTTCAATGCAACCGTTCACTGCTCACTGCTCACCGCTCACTGCCCACCACTGACCACTCACCACTCACCACTCACCGCTCACTGCCCACCCCCTTCTCCTTCCCCCACCGCGCCATGCGGATTCGCCAGATTGCGGCGCACAAAATCTTCCACCAGCAGCAACATCCCGCCCGCATGTTTGATCGTCGCCAGCAACGTGGTCATCGTGTCCACTTCTTCCACTTGCTCATCCACAAACCATTGCAAGAAGTTCAGGCTGGCATAATCGTTGTCTTCGCGGGTAATCTTCACCAGATTGTTGATCTGATCGGTCACTTTTAATTCCTGATTCAAGGCAAATTCCACCGCTTCGGCTGCGCCGGCGAACTCATTCTTTAGCTCTGGGGTGCTGGGAATGAGCGGCTTCGCGCCGGTGTCTAGCAAAAAATGGACAAACTTCATGGCGTGCATCCGTTCCTCTTCCGCCTGCCGGTAAAAGAAGGCTGCCAGGTCCGGCAGACTTTCGGCGTCAAAATAGACGGCAATGGCAATGTACTGCTGCGAAGCGGAAAACTCGCTTTGGATTTGGGCATTCATCGCTTCTACGACACGGGGTTTAACAATCATCGTATTCTCCTTTTATGGGGTTAGCTGACGGCCGTAAACCGTCATCCGAAATCTGATCACCGTTTACCGATAACCGATTACCGGATTATACCAACGGCCGTCACCGCCGGACATCTTTTGGGCACAGGTTCAGCCATTCGAAATTTGGCTTGCGGCGGCAGATAAATCTGCACCAACAAGAGGCAAAGTCGGCTTTCGTCGCCTGGCATATAGCCCACGAAGCGCCTGCCATATTTCGGATGACGGGCATAGGTTAATGCACCTTGTATTTCAGGCGCAGCAGGCTAACGAGGATGAGCGCCAACGCCAGCAGTGAAACCAGCCCGCCCCACAGAAAAACAGTGGGGACAAACCGCCACACCACCTCGCTTTCACCAGCCAGTACACAGACAGCGCGCACGGCCGTATACGCCGTCTGCCACTCCACCTGTTCCCCATTCACCCACACCTGCCAGCCCGGATAAGCCGTTTCACTCAGCACCAGCAGCGCCGGGCCGTCACTGTTGGTGCGGATGTGCCAATAACCGGGCGTCGTTTCCACAATTTTCGCCGTCCCGGCAGGCTGCCCTGACAGCGCACAGACCGGTTCAGCCGCCAGAATGGCCGTTGTCGTCGGGTCAAAATCTGCCTGATGCAGCCGCGCTGTCGCTGCCTGTGGGTCGGGGATAATCTCTGCCTGGGTGAGCAGGCGCGCCAGGGGCAGAGAACGGCCGCGTTGGTAAATCCAGGTACTGCCATGCTGCGCCAACAACGTCAACGGCCGTTCCCCCTCTGTAAATTGATCCAGGGGCACCGGGGCTGCCACCAGCGACGCCCCCAGCACATCATATGCCGCCGAACGAGGGTCAGGCACAGAACTCGCCAGCGCGATGACATTTTCTGGCTCCAGCGAAGCATAACCAAACATACTGTAAATTTCCGTCGTCAGCGAAAAAGATTGGCTGAACACCGGCGCTCCCCAGGGCAGCACCTTCACCAGGTCATCCCCCACCACCGTTTTCACATCCGCCCAAAAGGGGTCAGGCCCGGCCGTTTCCAGACGCACCATCTTAAAAGCAAACAACCACATATCGGCCACCACCAATAGCAGCAGCGCTCCCCCCCACACCCGTCGTCGGCCGTCGGTAGCCGTCAGATAAGCCCAGATCAACACTCCTCCTAAACTCACAACCAGCAGCGCCACGGCGTAACCACCCACATGCTGCCAGAGCCGCCCGCTTGTTTCCGTGGGGTGAATGGCCATAAAAATGACTCCTGTTACCGCCAACGCCAGAAAGAGCGCCACGCCCATCACCACCAGCACCCACCGCCAGTATGGTGTCAATTGGGAACGCCGCTCCGCCGGTGGTATCTCTTGCCAGTGGGACAGGGCATGTCCCAAGAGCGCCGTCACTGCCACCAGAAAAAGCAAGGCGGCCCGCCCAGGGGCCCGCACCACCCGGAAGGGCGGCAACCAGTCAAAGGCAAAGCGATACAACACCCCATATCGCCCCAGGGCCAGCCAGAGGCCGATGACGATCAGGACGATGTAAAACCAGGTCAGCCGGTCGGGTCGGCGCAGCGCCAGCAGCAGCCCCAGCAGCGCCAGCAGCCCGGCATAATAGGTCAGCTCTTCAAAGGTGGGCACACTCCAATAGCCCACGCGAGTGGGTTCGCCAAAAAATTCCGGCAGCAGCAGCGTAATCAGATGCGCGGGCGGCAGGGAATAGTCGGTGGCAAACTCATAATCGGCCGTAGCCACACGACTGGTAGTGAGGCTGAATTGGGCAAAGGGGAATAGCTGCACGGCCGTTACCGCCAGCCCCACCCCCAACATAATGGCTGTCTGCCGCACTACCAACAGCCGCCGCCCCGGTTGGGTGAGCCAGAGATAGGCTGCCAACGCCGCCCACAACAGGCCAATATACAGAAAGGAAGGAATATGCCCGGCCAGAATCGCCAGCGCCAATGGTACGGCAGCGATAACGGCCGTCTCCCACCGCCCGCGCTGCACCGCCCAGGCCAGCCCCAGCAACAACCAGGGCGTCCAACTGACGGCCGCATAGACCGCGCTATGGCCCGCCCATAGCCGCCCGGCCAGAAAACCGCTAAACGCAAAGGCCACGCCCGCCAGCAGCGATGGCAGCCGTTTCCCCCCCATAAACTGCACAAAAGCCGCCATCCCCAGCCCCGCTACCACCACATGAAAAGCCATATACCAGCTAACACCCACATGAGCAGGTAAAATAAACATGAACCAGGTTGGGGGATAAAACGCGCTCTGCTGTGGGTCAGCCATGAGCGGGTTGCCATTAAAACGGTAGGGGTCCCAGAAAGGCAGTGTGCCTTGTCGCAAGGCATTGTGTACCGCTTCATACAGCGGCAGATAAGCGCCACGCATGTCGTAGCCCCCCAAAACCTGCCCGGCAGGGGGAAACAGCGCGCGATCAAAAAAGAGGAGGGAAAGAAGGGCAAAAAAAGCTGTATTTTGCACCCATTCTTTGCGGAAGAACTGCTTTTTCACAAGGATTCATTGTAACCAGATTGACAAGAACCGCAAAGATGAGCAGGCGCCGGTCAGGGCAATCGCCTACTCAATTCCCGGCGATTAAAATGTCGCACAGGCGACGCTTCGCCCCGCGGCTACAAAGGGCAAAGTCGGCCTTCGCCGACTGGTCCCCAGACTGCGCAGGCGGTCTTTGCGATTGTTGCCGCGAATTTATTCGCCAGGCGTGGATTAGTTTCATAAGCGCGTTGCGGTCAGCCATTGGTGGCTTTTTTCCAGCCGCCAAGCAGCCAGCCGATTTCGGCGACCATGGCGGCGTGTTGGTATTGGCCGGGGCTGAGCCACTGCCACTGGTGGGCCAGCCGCAAATACAGCCGCACTTTCGCCAACGCAATGTCAGCTTCTTGCAGCTTTTCCAGGCGGGCGGCGCCTTGCCGCCAGTTGGCTTCTTCCAGCCGTTCGCGCAGGCCAAAGGCGGCGTCTGTCAGCCGCTGCGTAAATGTCTGGCGGTGGGCGCGGGGAAAGTGGTTTGTCACCGGCAGCAGCCAGGTGAGAAAGTCAAAGGTGCGCGTAAAAATGGGCATTTCCTGGTTGGGTGTGGACATCTTGTATTACTTTCTCAGCGCATACTGATCGGGTATGCGAGCGATAAAGTGGCAGGCAGCCGGCCCCTGGCAGTCGCCGCCGCAGTGATGGGCATGGGTGGGTGCCGCCGCTGTGCCTGCCGCCAATCGCCCCTTGCGCACCCAAAACGCCACCAGTTCCGCCACTACCCCTGGCTCTAAATTCAGGCGGTGGCTCAATTCCTGGATGGTGATGGGGCTGGTGGCCTGTTCAATTTCGTGAAGGAGTTGGTGTAACATAGTGAACCGTGAACCGATAACGGATTACGCCAACAAAAACCGCCCCACCTGAAACACTAGCCAGGCCAGCAGCCAGGCCAGCAGTAGTTGGCCGCCGATGCTGAACCACATCCAGCGTGTGCCCAATTCCTGCTTTTCGGCGGAAATGGTGACGATGCAGGGGGTGTAGATGAGGATGAAGACCATAAAGGCCAGCCCGGCGGCGGCATGGCCGCCGCTGGTTTGGGTAAATTCTTGCTGAATGGCGGCCATTAAACCTGTTGGTTCCGGTTCTGACTCCTCACCAAACAGGTTGATGCCCAGGGTGCCCGGCAGCGTCTTGAGCGTATCTATGATTGCCTGGACAAAACTTTGCCCAATCCACAGCACATCTTCCAGGAAGGTGGGGGTGGCTTCGGCGGTGGTGTCGTCGGGAATGGCATACGTTTGCGCCAGGGTGGTGATGACCACTTCTTTAGCGACTAAGCCGGTGAGCAGCGCGCCGCTGGCCTGCCAGCTACCAAATCCCAACAGTTCCAGGGCGGGTGTGAGCGTTTGGGAGACGGTGGCAAAGAGGCTGTCCGGCACGGCCGTGTCCGCAAATTCGCCATTCCCTTGCGCCGGTATCGCCTTCAAAAACCAGATGACCAGGCTGGCCAGCAAGATCAGGGTGGCGGCGTGATGCAAAAAAGCGCGCACCTGCACCCAGGTGTGGAACCAGAGGCCACGCAGCGAGGGCAGGCGGTAGGGCGGCAGTTCCATCACCAGCCCGGACTGTTCCTGTCCCTGAAAAAGGGTGTGTTTGAGCAGGATGCCCAGCAGCACGGCCGTGACAATGCCCAACAAGTACAGCCCAAAAATCACCAGCCCCGCCTGCTGCGGGAAAAAGATGGCGGCAAACAAGGCATACACCGGCAGCCGCGCCCCGCAGCTCATAAAGGGCACCAAAAGCCCGGTGAGGATGCGATCTTTTTCGTTTTCCAGGGTGCGCGTGGCGTAAATGGCGGGCACGCTGCACCCAAAACCCACCAGCATGGGCAGGAAACTTTTGCCGTGCAGCCCCAGGCGGCTCATCCAGCGATCCATGACAAAAGCGGCGCGGGCCATGTAACCGGAATCTTCCAACGCCGCCAGCGCCAGATAAAGGAAGACCAGCACGGGAATAAAAACCAACACGCCGCCCACGCCGGCAATCAACCCATCCACAAAGAGAGAGGCGAGCCAGGTTTCTTGCAGGTTCACGGCCGTCAATCCCGCCAGTCCCCACCGTGCCACCGGCCCATTGATCACCCCATCAATCCAATCTACCAATGGCGCGGAGCTTTCGGCCGTGATTTTGAACACCACCCACATCAGCGCTAGAAAAATGGGGATGCCCCACCGGCGGTGCAGTACCAGGCGATCCAGCCGGTCAGACAGGCTGACGTTGTGCGGGCGCGTTGGCGTCACCACTTCCTGCACCAGGGCGTGAATCCAGGTGTAGCGCCGGTTGGCAATGAGAACGTCCATATCATCTCCTGCCATCTGGGATAGCTGGTGGATGCTCAGTTGGGCATAGGTCAGCAGCGCCGGGCCGCCGGGCACAGTCAGTAGGGCGGTTTGTAATTCCTGGTCTTGTTCCAGCAGTTTCAGCGCCAGCCAGCGCGCCGGATAAAGCTGGCCGATGGCCGGGTATTGGGCCATGATCTGGCACAACCGGGTGATCTCCGTTTCCAGGTCACGGCCGTAGTCCAATGCAAACGCCTGCCCCATAGCCACCCTATTAACTGCCTGCAACAAGCCATCTGTCCCCTGGGCACGGCTGGCAACGGTGGGGATCACGGGCACACCCAACCGGGCGCTGAGCATTTGGGTGTCAATCTGCAACCCCCGCGCCTGGGCTGCATCCATCATGTTTAGGGCGATGATCACCGGCTGCCCCATCTCCAAAATCTGCACTGTCAGGTACAAGTTGCGCTCCAGATTGGCGGCATCCAGGACGCAGATAACGGCATCGGGCCGTTCTGCCAACAAATAGCTGCGGGTGATCACCTCTTCGGGGGAAAAGGGGGTGAGATTGTACGTGCCGGGCAGGTCAATCAGTTCCAGGGTACGGCCGTTCACCCGCACCTGCCCGCTTTTCTTCTCCACCGTCTTGCCCGGCCAGTTGCCCACATGCTGCCGGAAGCCGGTCAGCGCATTAAAAAGGGAGGTCTTGCCCGCATTGGGGTTGCCCGCCAGGGCAATGGTCATCGTATCCATGGGCATAAGGTTCGTCGTAGGCGATTCATCGCCAACAAAAGGCGATAGGCGACAAATTGCCTACTACAAACCACAAACGCTCCACCAACAGGTCGTTGGCAATGGGCCGGCCCAGGGCAATGCGCGAGCCGCGCACCGCCAGCACCAACGCGCTGCCCGCGTTCTGCAAGATGGTCAATTCCACGCCCGGCGTTATGCCCAACGCCGTCAACCGCCGCGCCAATTTCTCTTCCGCTTGAATTTCTACCAGGCGGACATTCTGGCCGGTGGGGGTGGTGGCGAGGGTGGTTTTCATAAATATCTCTCCGTCAATCGTGATGCGTGACGAGTGACGAGTGATTTCACTCATCACTCGTCACGTATCACATATATATGCCCCGCTGCTTCCTGCCCCAACGGGTGAATGGCCTCGCTGCTGGCCACCATGAGCGGGCCGTTGAACGGGGCGATCTCTTCCATGCGCACGGCCGTGCCCGGTATTAACCCCCGTGCCGCCAGGTACTCAAACAACAGCGCGCTCTCCGGGGCAATGCGGCTGATGACGCCGCTCTGTCCCGGCGTCAGTTCTGTTAAGGGTCGGTCAGCGGGCGCGGCGATGGCCCCGTCGGCTGTGGGGATGGGGTTGCCGTGCGGGCAGACAGTGGGGTGGTTCAGGTAGGCGGTCAGGGCTTCGGTCACGGCCGTGTCCGTGGCATGTTCCAACCGGTAGGCATAGTCGTGCGCCTGCGCCCAGGGTATGTGCAGCCGCTCCACCAGCAGCACTTCCTACAAATGATGGGCGCGAATCAGGGCATTCGCCTTACGCTGCCCCTTGTCCGTCAGATGCACCCCCTTGTACTGCGTATGCTCCAGCAGCCCGCGATCCTTTAGCCGGTGTACCATCTCCGTGGCCGACACGGAAGAGATGCCCAATTGCCCGGCAATGGCGGCAATGGAGATCGACTCATCGCCGTCGGCCAGTTCGCTGATCGGTTTCAAATACATCTCCGCGCTTTCGTTGAAGGAATCATGTTTCATAGAAGATGATGCGTGATGCGTGATGCGTGATGCGTGATGCGTGACGAGTGATGCGTGACGAGTGATGCGTGAGAAAGTCACTCGTCACTCGTCACTCGTCACCCGTCACCTCTCTCTAAACATCGCCCCAAACCCAAGTTTAAGGCTACCCTTATATTATCTTTTCAGGTGGGGGTGGGTGAGTGAATGAAGGCAGGCTTTGGCGTGATGGATCTCACATATTGGGGAGTTGATGTAAGCATTCTCTTCAAGTAAAATATGGTCATAATTATGACTATATTTAGCGAGGGCAGAAACGATGCAAACCGTCTCTAAGAGCCAACTGAAAACCAATATGCTGGAAATCTTCCGCCAGATTGAGAGCAGCGGCGAGGAGTTGATTGTGACGCATCACAACAAACCTGTCTTGCGCATTGTGCCTATACAGCAGGGATTGAGCGTAACAGAGGTTTTTGGCGATTTGCAGGGAAAAGTGATTTATAATGGCGATCTCGATGAGCCAACCATTGGCGAATGGGAGGAGGTATGACGGCCGTACTTGATACCGCTGCCCTCATCTACTGGACGCTCGATCCGGGCAAACTGACCCAGACCGCCCAAACCGGCATTCAACAGGCTTCCCGCTTGATCATCAGTTCCATCTCCATATGGGAAATTGGCATCAAGGCACAAAAAGGAACGCTGCATCTGCCCCTGCCAGTTGATCGCTATGCCCGCCAATTGTCACGGGTGCAAGGTGTGGAAATGGTGGCGGTGGATTTAGAAACCTGGCTGGGCAACCTGGCCCTGAACTGGACACATCGTGATCCGGCTGACCGTACCATTGTGGCTACGGCCGTGCGCCACAACGCCTCCCTCATTACCTCCGACCAAACGATCCGCGCTTTTTACCCCCAGACCATCTGGTAACTCCGCTCACCCTGCTCACCTCTTCACCTGATCATTCCTTCACCTGCTCACTCCTTCATCCCCCAACGGCCGTCTCCCCCGCAAAGACCACCAGCGAATGGGCGTCATCAAAGGTGGACTGCACGGCCGTGCCCTCGGCCAACTGCGTCTGGTGTGATTGCCAGCTATGCACCACCGTGCCCTCCGCCAACGTCACCTCATAGATAAAGGCAATGCCAATAAAGCGGCGGTTGGTGACACGGCCGTTGCCCGCCGCATCTGCCACCAGCCGTACATCATCCGGGCGGGCGGCAATGGTCACGGCCGTGCCGGGTGGCAGGTCAGGCCTCTGCGGCAGCAGCCCCAAAGGCGTCTCGATACCGTTGGGCGTTACCACACCGGGTACAAAGTCAGTATTCCCCAGGAAGTCGGCCACAAAACGTGTTTTGGGACGGTGGAAAATGGCTTCCGGCGTGCCGATTTGCTCAATGCGCCCCCGGTTCATCACCGCCACCGTATCCCCCATAAAGAGCGCCTCCTCCTGATCATGGGTGACGAACACGGCCGTGACGCCCCCCCGCTTCAACAACTGCCGCACCTCGCGCCGCATCTCCGCCCGCAGCGCCGCATCCAGGTTCGAGAACGGCTCATCCAGC
>JABFFZ010000088.1 GCA_013112725.1 Chloroflexota bacterium | reverse complement strand
GTGGGGTGGGGGGTTTCCCCCTTCCCCGCTTCCCCCTTAAGAATGTTCTGTATTCAAAGTTCCACACTACATCCGTTAGCCCACCAGTTTTCATCAGTGCGTGTGTGGCTTGCATCATAGGTAACTCAATCTGTTTCAACCACGAATTTTGGTTATCAATTTACCTGGCCTGCCATTATAACCATCACTATTATGGCAATAACCTTAATTACAGCGCAAATCATTACGGTTTTGCGCCACCCTAAATGTTCAGACGAATAAAAGTATAAAACGCTATTCTTGTCTGGCATAGCCCAATCGCTTGAGCCACTTTTCGTTTTGCCGCCATTTTGGTTCTACTTTGACCCATAGTTCCAGGAACACTTTGCAGCCGACCAACTCTTCCAATTGGGCGCGGGCGGCCGCACCAATTTCCTTCAACTGCTGCCCTTTTTTGCCGATGATGATGCGTTTGTGGGTGTCCCGGTCTACAAAGATGTTGGCGCTGATGTATACATCGCCGCTGTCCCGCTCTTTGAATTCCAGGATTTGCACGGCCGTGCCATACAGCACCTCATCGCGCAGTTGCAGCATAATCTGTTCACGGATGAATTCGGCGGCCATGTCGCGCACATAGCTGTCTGTTACCTGATCTTCGGGGTAATAATGTGGCCCTTCGGGCAGGGCGGCCACAATCATTGTCAGCAATTCATCACGGCCCGAAGCCGCTTCGGGTTCGCCGTGACCCTTCTGCGCCGAAAACAAAATCCAGGCCGCTTCTGGTAGCAAGGCGCGGTATGCTTCCGTGCGCGGCAGTACATCGGCCGCGGGCAGCAGGTCAACCTTGTTCAATGCCAGAATGGTAGGCGTCGGCGTGGCGTGCAACCGTTTGGCAATGGCCCGGTCGCCGGTCACACCCCGCCCACACTGCTCTCCACTTTCCACAGCAGGGCTAACTCTTCTTGCGCTTCCCGATAGGGCATCCGACTGCCCAGCCGTGTCATCACCTCCTGTACTTGCGGTGTATACCCGCCGGGCAGCAATCCCAACTGCCTATCCAGGGGGAAAAAGCGTTGTTCCACAAATCAAACAACGCCACTGCTGTCGGTCAATCTCGACCATTTGCCCTTCTTTCCCCTTTAGCTTCCGTTTGCGCCACCCATTTTTGACCATCTTTTGACCACATGGCGGGCAGTCCGGCACGGCTGAGGTCTCCCTGGCTGCTTCTTGTATCATCCCTTCCACTAATTGTTTGCGCAGTTGAGCCAATTCCACTTCGACCACCTCCTCTATCTCGGTCAGCGTGGCCTGCGGGTTTGCTTGCCGCCATTGGCTCAGCTTGTGCCGTAGTTCGTTTGCTTGTTCTTGTGCGTTTGCATCTTTACTGTCCATACCCTCTACTTTCGTCGCTTGCCCCTTTTACACCAAATTTATACGTACCCGTTAAATTTTGAAATAACATACCCGCCCTTCTCATTCGTTTGTACTATCACCCGGTACAATTTGGGTACAACACCCGGTACAGTTTGAGTACAGTTGTAACTGGACATATCTAGCTGCTCATATATATGGTAATTGTACACCCCTTTTGGGATGTGATTGCAAAGAACATCAAGGGCATGTTTTTGACAGCTCTTCGTGGGTGGCAGTTGCAATTTTTTCTTGAAACTATTAGGGAGCAGCGCCATGATTAAAAGACTTCAACCAATCATAAGCGTTATCGTTTTATCCATATTGTTAGCCGTTCCATTGTATTTTGCTACAGCGTGGGCAGCTCGAACGTTAGGGATACAAGAAACAACGCTCTCAATGCGTGAAGCCTATCAATTAGCTTTAGAGCAAGCCGTGCAGTGGGATGATTCAGTTCAACTTTTTACCATGACAAGTGTTGATCTTGATAGACCTCAGACTGTTGACGGCACAACGGGTTTTCTACCCCATTGGAATGTTGATTTTGTAGCATCAAATAATGAACTCTACCACGTTGAAATCCGTGATGGACAAATAACCTCCCACACTCCCCAGGGAACTGCATCTTTTGCTGATAGTTTATGGCCGAATACGGATGAGCTGTTTATGGATTCACCGGACATTGTCCAAGCAGCGATCAACAAAGGTCTCAGGCCGTATGAAGGGGATTGGGCGCGTGGCATAAATTTCATCTTTATCCGCATAGATAACCAGCCTCAAATCATCGTCCGTGGCGCAACCCAAAGCGGTTTGCCGGCTTTTTACTCCTTTAATCCTCAAGATGGGGCTATATCTGCAGGAGCCGAACGCAGCGTATCAGAAGGAGGAGTTTATCTGGTCAGAAACATTGCTGAGTTATCTATAGTTGAGCCCGAGTTTGAAAAGCTGCTTCCTGACTCATACAATGTCCCCGCCAATATTTCAGCATTGACCACTGTCTCACTGTCTGAAGGCCAGAGTGCAATATTTGCTGGTACAGATACCCGGCGTGATTTTTTGTTCACAGAACAGGCACAGTTGTTTGCTTCATATGATAGCGGCGCCACATGGGAATCTCTGGACATTCCATTTGGACAGGCCGATGCTATTCTGAATATCACAGCAACCCCCGATGGGTTGAGCATTTTTGTGGGTACAACAGAAGGGTTATTCTTTGCACAAGGTATCAATCGAGGCAAAGACTTTGTCTGGCGTAAATTGGAGCAAGGGCTACCCGTAGGATATATAACCAGTCTGGCAATTTCTCCATCATTTGTAGAAGACCGAGAAATTTGGGTCGTAATAGGAAAACCTGATACAAGAAACTCCCTTTGGGCCAGACCAGGTTCGGAGGGATTATTCCATTCTGTAGATGGTGGGCGCTCCTGGGAAAAAGTTGGTTCAGCGCCCCCCAACATTACTGACCTGGCGCTTGCCCCTAATACCAATACCAGCACCACCATTTTTGTTACCAGTGGTAAAAACAATCTCTTTAAATCAACAGATGGCGGGCAGGAATGGATACAATTACCTCTCCCAGATACGGGCTTTAGTCAGCTCGCAATTTCTCCAACTTTTGCGAAGGATGGAACGCTCTTTGTGGCTACAGGCAGCGGTGTGTGGCGTTCAGAAGATGGCGGGCTGAATTGGACTTTACTAACTTCAGATATGAGTTACCCAACAAATGCAGCGATCGCTATAAAAGTGTCGCCTGACTTCAGTCAAGACCAAACGGTTGTTTTTAGTGCATTTCGCGGTGGCTTAATTATATCGCGTGATCGTGGTGAAACCTGGCATGTTCTGGACCTGGGAAAACTGATGGGAGATTCAACCCCACGAGCCATCGCCTTTGCTGTAAACGGTGACATCGTCTTCGCAATGTATCCGCTGTTAAGCTGGAACTATCTGGTTGCCCCCCCTGAGGATCCAGGCCAGCCTTAATTGTGATGTCTGAAGAAATTGGAGACCATAAATCTAGATCCAGAAAGCAAGGAGAAACTCGATGAAACGCAAAAACAAGCCCTTTTTATTCACGCCTGTCCTGGCATTATTACTGGCTATAGGTTCATATTTACTATTAAGACCTCCCACACCCACTTACGCTTCATGCGGCAGCGGCCCGTACATTGCCAATACAGATATCACAGCCTATGCCATGGGAAATCTAACTGGGGCAGCATATTGGCATACACTGGTAATCGGAGATGCGGCCGGTAAAGTAGGGCGCTACCCTTTTGGAACCTGTATTTACTTGCCGTATAACTCAGTGACAATTAAGACTTATAATGGCGGAAGCACAGCAAAATCAAGTTTTTACATTTGGGATACTGGCTACGGAACAGCAGATCCTGATTGGGTAGATATTTATCATGGGCGTTACAAAAGATATGGTCAATCATGTAATTGTTCAGGTGTACCACCGGGTGTTTGTTATGACAATGCTGTAACAAATTCATGTGACGAAGCGTGGAATTTTGGGTATAAAAGTTGGGTTATCGTCCCTGATAGCGGTTAAATTTTGAAACATCGTGAAGGGGGTCAGGCTAAACAGAGGCGAAAGATCAGGCTAAACTGTAATACAATAGGCAAATGGGCAGGGAACGGGTTGTTTTGACAGCCCGTTTTTTGCCTGTAGGTGAAAGGCTTAACTAGAGTTTCCGTGTCGGCGTTGACTTTACGGACAGAGGTCTGATCCATAGTATGCACCCGGTTATCCAGATATAAAACCCTATTCTTGCCTGGCATAGCCCAATCGCTTGAGCCACTTCTCGTTTTGCCGCCATTTGGGTTCTACTTTCACCCATAGCTCCAGGAAGACTTTGCCACCGACCAGTTCTTCCAGTTGGGCGCGGGCGGCCGCGCCGATTTCCTTCAACTGCTGCCCTTTTTTGCCAATGATGATGCGTTTGTGCGTGTCCCGGTCTACGAAGATGTTAGCGCTAATGTACACATCGCCGCTGTCCCGCTCTTTGAATTCCAGGATTTGCACGGCCGTGCCATACGGCACCTCGTCGCGCAGTTGCAGCATAATTTGTTCGCGGATGAATTCGGCAGCCATGTCCCGCACGTAGCTGTCTGTCACCTGATCTTCCGGATAATAAAGCGGCCCTTCGGGTAGGGCAGCCACAATCATCGTCAGCAACTCATCTCGCCCATGACCCTTCTGCGCCGAAAACAAAATCCAGGCCGCTTCTGGTAGCAAAGCGCGGTATGCTTCCGTGCGCGGCAGCACCTCGGCGGCGGACAGCAGGTCAGCCTTGTTCAGGGCCAGGATGGTAGGCGTGGCAGCGGCTGCCAGCCGCGCCGCAATGGCCCGGTCGCCGGCCCCCACCGGCTCGCTGGCATCCACCAGCCACAGGATCACATCGGCGTCGTTCAGGGTGTCTACGGCCGTGTTCACCATAAACTCGTCCAGCTTATGCTGCGGCAGCATCATGCCTGGCGTATCCATAAACACCATCTGGTAGGCATCAGTCGTCAGAATGCCCAACTGCCGCTGCCGCGTCGTCTGCGGCTTGGGGCTGACAATGGCTACCTTCTCCCCCAAAAACGCATTCATCAAGGTGCTTTTGCCCACATTCGGCCGGCCCACCACCGCCACAAACCCCGATTTGAAACCGACAGACGCTTCATACTCTTTCATGAACAACCCTTTTATGGATTACGAGTTTACCACTGGTATTCCTGAATTTTTTCGTACAGCGTGGTCTTCGAGCAAGATTTCCGATGCCTCCCGCATGACTTCTGCTTCTTCAACAACTTGTATACTCATCATAGTTCTCCCATGGTGGCTGTACTCATTTCATCACCTCGCAAGAAGTTTGACGGCATTATAACACGTTGGGTTTCAATTACCCTGGTTGGAGATAATGTCTTGCAGAGGGTCGTCTTCTTCGCTGACGGTGGTTTTGCGGGTTTTGCCGCCTTCTTTGGGGTCTTCCACCAGCCCCATTTCGTACAGATGCTCCATGATGCGGGCGGCGCGGGGGTAGCCAATGCGCAGCCGCCGCTGCAAGAAGGAGCTAGAGAGGGTGTCATACTTTTGCGCCAGTTCGATGGCCTGTTCCAGCAGGCTGTCCGTTTCGTCCAAAAGGGCGTATTTGGCGATCAGGCTTTCCCAGGGAGCGGCTATCGGCTTGTAATCGGCGGGCAGGTTTTGCCGCCAGAAGTTGACGATGACTTCTACCTCGTTGTCGCTCATAAAGACACCCTGGATGCGCGCCGGCCCGGCGGCGTCGGGGGCCAGGAAGAGCATGTCCCCTTTGCCCAATAGCTGCTCCGCGCCTACCGTGTCCAGGATAACGCGTGAATCTATGCTGGAAGCAACGGCAAAGGAGAGGCGGGCGGGGAAGTTGGCTTTGATGAGGCCGGTGATGACGTCGGTGGACGGCCGTTGCGTGGCCACCACCAGATGGATACCGGTCGCGCGCGCCATTTGCGCCAACCGGCACAGCGTCCGCTCCACATCCCCTGGATAGGTGTGCATCAGGTCAGCTAGTTCATCAATAAACACGGCGATGTGTGGCAGCTTGGGCCGCTCTGGCTGGCGGCCTGCCTTGCGGTTATAGCCGCTCAGGTTGCGGGCATTCACCTGGGAAAATAGCTCATAGCGCCGATCCATCTCCGCCGTGAGCCAGCGCAGCACACCCACCGCCCGGTCCGCTTCCACCTCCACCTTGCCGATCAGGTGGGGTAGCCCGTTAAAGCGGATGAGCTCCACCTTTTTGGGGTCAATCATAATCAGATGCAAATCTTCCGGCGTATTGTTAAAAACCAGGCAAGCGATGAGGGCATTCATGCACACCGACTTGCCGGAACCGGTGGTGCCGGCCACCAGTAAATGGGGCATCTTAGCCAGGTCTACGGCAATCGGGTGGCCGGAAACGTCGCGCCCCATGGCCACCGCCAGCGGCGTCTTGAGCGCCTGGAACGGTTCCGATTCTACCAGGGGGCGCAGCCGCACCAAGCTGATTTCGCTGTTGGGCACTTCAATGCCCACCACGCCCTGACCGGGCACGGGGGCCTGAATGCGCAGCCGTTGCGCCGCCAACGCCAGCGCCAAATCTTTTTGTAGGGAAGCGATTTGCCCGATGCGGACTTTGTGCTGTTTGATTCCACCATCCGGCCCCGGCTTTTCCAGGTAGCCGGGTTCCACGCCAAATTGGGTAATGGCCGGGCCGCGCTGCACCTGGCTCACTTTGCCGATGAGGCCAAAATGGGCCAGTGTTTCTTCGATGATGCGTTTTTTCTCCTCGATTTCATCATCGCTGAGGGGAGCGAAGTGGCTTTCTTCCAGCAGGGTGTAGGGGGGCAGGCGTTTGTTGCGGTGGGGGGAAGACACGGCCGTATCCCCCTGACTGGACTCCTCTTCTATCACTACGGGGCGCAGGTTAACCTGGGGCGGGGGCACGCCGGCGCTGGGCGGTGGTGACGTGGCCGTACGCGCCGGTTTGGGCCGGCTGGTGACAATGCGCGGTTGGGTTGGCGGTGATAGTTCTTGCGACAGCCGCCACAGCCGGTTGGACAGGTTGTTTAGCGCCAACAGCACATCATTCCAACTGACCTGGGCCATTAAACAAATGCCCCAGATAAGTAGACATAAATAAAAAATGCCGGTCAAAACAGGGCCGAAAAAGTCGAGCAGGGGGGCAGATAAGGCCCATCCCAACAAGCCGCCTCCCCGCCCCAAATAGGCATCGGGCAAGGTGGATTGGGTGAAGATAAAGGTGAGGGGGAGCAGTGTGAGCAAAATGAGTTCAAAGCCGATGACCTGGCTGGCGCGGATGTGATACGGCCGTCCCACTGTGCGCAGCGTCAGGTGAACCCCGGCAGCCATCACCGTCAGCAGCAGTGGATAGACGCCCCAGCCAAACAGTTCCCGAAAGACACAAATGGGCACGCCAGGACAGCCTTCGTCCGGCAAACTGAGCAACGCCAGGAAGAGCAAGGCGGCCGCCATAAAAACCGCGCCGCCGGCCAATTCCACGCGGTAAGGCATCAGACTTTTGATGAGACGTTCATCCCAGGTGGGCGGTGGTGGTGGCGGGGAATCAGGTTTACGGGGAGCGCGGGTGGGCGTGGATTTTGGACGAGCCATAGTTCTTTGAGCGAACGGTCATCGGTTCAGACCGATGACCATTTACCAGATACTGGCTCCTATTTTAGCTGGAAACATTACGTAGGCTCAAGGCCAACCGTTTGGCTGCACCGTCCACATAGAGAATGCGGGTGCGTACTTTTTGGCCGCGCTGCACCACGTTGCGTGGATGCAAAAAAGCGCCTTCTGCCAGTTCCGAAATGTGGATCAGACCTTCTAGTTCGTCTTCAATTTGCACAAAAGCGCCAAAATTGACCACTTTGTTCACCACTCCCTCTACGATTTGCCCGGGTTGGAAACGCTGGTCTACGGTCTGCCAGGGGTCTGATTTGAGACGTTTGAGGCTGAGGGCGATACGGCCGTTGCCCGGATCTACGCTTAATACCCGCACCGTTACGCTTTGGCCTGGCTGCACTACGTCGCTGGGATGCGTCACCCGGCTCCAGGAGAGTTCCGAGATATGGATCAAGCCTTCCACGCCGCCCAAATCTACAAATGCGCCAAAATTGGTGAGGTTGGTAATTTCTCCTTGTGCCCGGCTGCCCGGCGCCATATTCTTAAAGACCTGTTCGCGCTCATATGCTTTTACCAATGCCGCCCGCTCTGAGAGAATAAAGCGGTTCTGTTCGTCATTGATTTCAATAATCCTGAGGCGTAGCGCCTTATTCTGCCACCGTTGCAGGGCGCGGGCGCGTTCGGCCTTCTGGCGGTGGGGCGGAAAATTAATGAGTTGTGAGGAGGGCACAAAACCTTGCAGGCCATTCCAGTTAATCAACAGGCCACCTTTGTTGCAGCCGGTCACGACTGTTTCTATTGTTTCGTCGGCTTCAAACAGTTCCCAGGCCATTTGCCAGGCATCTTCACGCGAGAGTTCTACGGCCGTCGGCAAAGGCAACACATCGTCCAGGACCTCCATCTCTGCAATCAATTGCTCATCTTCAACGGGAGTTATGGGTAGGTTTGCTAATTCCTGAGTAAACAAGGCCTCCCAAAACGCTTCATCGGTGGGGGAGTAGGGGGTATCAACGGATAATGGCTCTTTATGCATTTTTTGTACTCTCAATCCTTGCAGGCTTTAACATCATCCCCGGTATTTGTGTGATAATGTGGTAAGCACTGTTCGGGCTGTTATGGATGACTCCGAAACCATATTATAAAGTTTGCCTGGTTCATGTCAAACCTGTGTTTTGGCAAAAATGAAAGGGTATGATGAAGCAAGCGGTCAGACTTGGCAAGTTTATTACCAGAGGCAGTTGCCGCAATTCAGGCGGAAAAACTTGTCAAGTCTCCAGAGGAACTGAGCGGTTATATGATGAAGCATTTTGAAGTAAATGCATTAAGGGTGGCGTTGCAAACGCGCTGGTTGGGGCAGCAGGTATTCTATCAGGCTGAAGTAGGTTCCACCAATGATGAATTGAAAAAGTTAGGTGAGACCACGGCCGTTTCGCCGGGCGCACTGTTTATCACCGATTATCAAAACCGGGGACGTGGCCGTTTTGACCGGCGTTGGGAAGCGCCACCCGGTACATCACTGCTATTTTCGTTGCTGCTGCGCCCAGATTGGCCGGGCGAACAAAATGGCTGGTTGACAATGATGGCCAGTCTGGCAGTTGCCGAAGCCATTCAATCCCAAACCGGGCTGGCAGCGCGTATTAAATGGCCGAACGATGTAGTGCTGCCCGTAGACGGCAATTGGCGCAAAGTGTGTGGTATTTTGCTAGAAGGGGAAATGACGGAAGACGGCCGTTGCCGCCAGGCTATTCTGGGCGTTGGCCTGAATGTGAACATTCCCGCTGCTGTCTTGCCCACCGGTACAACGCCCGCTACCAGTCTGTGGGTGGCGTCAGGCCAACAGGTTTCACGGCTGGCGCTGCTGTTGGATGTATTGGTACGGCTGGAAAATTTGCTGGATGCGGCGGTGGACGGCCGTTCGCCGCAGCCCGCCTGGAAACATCAGTTGATGATGCTGGGGCAGCCGGTCACAGCGACCTATGCGGATGGTGGCGTACAGATGGTGGGTACGGCCGTTGGCGTGGATGAATGGGGTCATCTGCTGCTGCAAACGGCGGACGGCCATCAACACACCATTCTCGCCGCAGATGTGACTTTACGCGCCGTGTAAGAGGCCGCCGGCTACAAGTTGCCGGTGGCCGGTGATTACTTACCACTTACAACCGGCTACAGGGGTAGCCTGTTTTTCGATTTTATGTTATGTTATGTTGTATAGAATTGTTTACCAGTGCGGCGCCCCTGCCCTGCAGAGAAAAGAGCCGCGGAGGATAGGTTCAATGGATGACTTTGATGATCTGAGCGATGAGGACTATGGTTTTGATAATGATTTTTCATCCGCTTCTGATGCCGACCACAATTCAGATCAATTTGACCAACTGCGCCGCTCCAGTGCCCGCAGTGAAACGATGTTTAATGAACTGGATGACGAGAACCGGCCAACTTCCAGCAGCGGTTCTGGTTTTTCCCTGAGCAATTTTTCCGCCGGACAGCGGTTGGTGCTGGCGCTGCTGGTAGTGCTGGACATTATCGTCATTGGCATCTTATTCGTAGTGCTGTGGGGCATTATCAGCGGTTGATGTGGGGCCTGTCATGCAGTGGGAACAGTTGACTTCGCTTGATTTTGCCGCTGCCGTGCAGCAGTGCCAGGGAGTGGGCATTATTCCCATTGGCGTCCTGGAAGCCCACGCTTCGCACCTGCCGCTGGGTACGGACATATTTACCGCCCATTTTGTAGCCTGCCGCGCCGCCGCACAGGAAACGGCCGTCATCTTTCCCGCCTATCCCTTTAGCATCAACCATGAAACCGCCCACCTGCCCGGTGGGTTGGTGATCAAACGAGATCTGGCCTTTGCCCTGCTGGAAAATATCTGCGATGAAATGTATCGTAATGGCCTGAACAAAATCATCCTCATCAGCGGGCATGGCGGCAACCGTTTCTTTTTGCCCTTGTTTGTGCAAACCCTGCCGGAAAAGCGAAAACCTTATGTGGTCTATTATGCTGATTTGCCGGTTGTGCCTATGGATGAAACCATTCTGGAACATCCCGAAAACGGCCACGCCTGTGAAGCGGAAACGAGTATGATTCGCTATATTGACGATTCCCTGGTGAAGATGGCGCAGATACCGGCACGGCCGTTTGCCAACCTGCATCGCAACCAGCCTCTTGCTGACGCTGGAGGCTACTCCCCCATGGATTGGTACGCCATGTACCCCCATATGTACGTGGGGGATGCCCACAAAGCAACCGCCGCCAAAGGCGAAAAACTGCTCAATTTCCGCGTCGCGCGCCTGGTAGACCTCATCCGGGCAGTGAAGGCAGACAACCTGACGCCAGAATTGCTGGCCGAGTTTAACGCCCGGCAGGCCAGCCCCACCGCGCCCAATTTCTGGGTGGAAGGCGATTAGCCCGCCTGTCAGGCAACCGTCACCTCAGGCCATGACCGGCATGACCATTGATGAGGCGCTGGCTTACGGCCGTACCCGCCTCGCCCTCTCTCCCACCCCTTACCTGGATGCCCGCCTGCTGCTGCAATTTGTGTTGCAGCGTTCCCACAGTTACCTGGTGGCTCACAACAACGCTCGCCTGACGGCCGTGCAGGAAACTCACTACCGCCAACTGCTGCAACGCGCCCATCAGCACGAGCCAATTCCATATCTGATTGGCAGCGCCCCTTTCTATGATTTTGAACTTGAGGTGAATCCCGCCGTTCTGATTCCCCGCCCGGAGACAGAACAGTTGGTGGATACGGCCGTGCAATGGGCCAAAACCCACCATGCCGTCCGCCTGGCTGATATTGGTACTGGCAGCGGCGCTATTGCCATTGCCCTGGCGCGGCAGTTGCCCACCGCCACCATTGCCGCTGGCGATATTTCAGCCGATGCCCTGGCAGTAGCCCGGCGCAATGCCAGCCGCTTGGCCCCTGGGCGCATTCATTTTTACCAGGGTGATCTGCTTACACCGCTGCCCTCTGGCCTGGATGGCATTGTAGCCAACCTGCCCTATGTCACCACTGGTGAGTGGACGGTACTAGCTGATGGGGTAAAATGGTACGAGCCGGCCCTGGCTTTGAAAGGGGGGGCGGATGGGTTGGATTTAATCCAGCAGTTATTAGCCCAGGCTGTCAACAAGTTGGCCCCCCAGGGCGCGATTTTTCTGGAGATTGGCTGGCAGCAGGGAACGGCCGTTACCCAACTGGCACACACATTTTTCCCAGAAGCACAGGTAACGATACAGGTTGATTTTGCCGGGCATGACCGGATTGTGGTGGTGATGAGATAAGCAGGTGTAGAGGTGATAGGAAGATGGGGTAATCCAATCTCTAATCTTCACATGGAAACGTAAAGATCAAGTGGACAGTCACGAAGGACAGCATACCCAACATCTCTATGCAGACAGACCGGCCGATGTGGCCCAAACGGCCGTCTACGTCTGTGCCGGCAAACTGGTGGTGATTCCCACCGATACCGTCTATGGCGTGGGCTGCCACGCCCTGGACGATGCCGCCATCCGCCGCCTGTATCAGGTCAAACAGCGTCTGCTTTATAAAGCAATTCCCGTCTTACTGGCCGATATCGCCGATTTAGAAAAAGTATCCTTCCCGGTATCGCCAACCGTGCAGCAGTACATCGCCCAATATTGGCCGGGCGCACTGACCATTGTGCTGCCCAAACGCCCAGGATTGCCGCCGGCCCTGTCGCCAGATGACACCATTGCCGTGCGTATTCCCAACCACAAAGCTGCGCGTGCCGTCATTCGCGCGGCAGGTGGTGCTATGGCTGTTACCAGCGCCAATCTGTCCGGCCAGCCGCCGGCACAGACAGCAGAGCAGGCGATGGCGCAGCTGGGTGGGTTGGTCACGGCCGTTTTAGATGACGGGCCATCCTCCATGGGGCAGGCTTCTACTGTGATTGATTGTACCGGTACTGCCCCGGTTATCTTGCGCCAGGGGCCAGTTGTTATTGATGAAAATGGATATTGAGATATGGGGATATTAAAATATCTCCATATCCCAATATCATAACTTATCTATGCTTATTCCCATCGCCCTTACTCTCGCCGGTCTGTTTGCGGCTATTGCTACCTACCGCGGCATCCGGCGTGGCGGGGCGCGTTTTTACACGCTAGAGCGAGAAGCCATTTTGCGCCGGGCCAGCTTTACACTGGCCGGCGCCGTTTTAATGTTCCTGGCAGCCATTGGCTTGCTGTTTACCCAGTTGCAGCAAACATCAGAGCAGGAGGCAGCCGAAGCAGGCGCGATCATTGAGGGCGTAGAAACAACCACACCCACACCGGAGGTGGAAGTGTTGCCGCCCCCGCTGACACCCACGCCAACTGAAGATACCTCGCTGCCGACGCCGACACCCACACCCATTATTTGCCGGGCTGTGGTGCAGGGCACACAGGGCAATGGTCTGCTGCTGCGCCGGACACCAGGCGGTGATGAGATTACCACCCTACCGGAAGCGACGTTAATTACGCTGGCGCCGGATGAACCACCCCAGGAGGCGAATGGATTGGTCTGGCGTAAGGTCAGTTCGGTGGTCTCCGGGCAGGAAGGTTGGGTGGCCCAGGATTACCTGGATATTGAACCCGGCTGCCAATAGGGAGTAATTGGGTAATTGTGTAATTAACAGGCCAATTACTCAATTACTCAATTGCTTTTTATGTTAATTGGAATTGACGCCAGCCGGGCTGTAGCCGGGCAACGTACCGGGACGGAAGCGTATGCCTGGTTTTTGCTGCGGGCGCTCATTCCGATGGCTGGTGTTCAGGGGCATACCCTTCGCCTCTATTTTAATGAGCCGCCGCCGCTCAATCTGTTTCCGGCAGCGGATCATATTGAAGAAGTCGTAATTCCCTTCGCCCGGTTGTGGACGCATGTGCGGTTGGCGGCGGAGTTGCAGCAGCGCCCGCCAGACGTTTTTTTTACACCGGCGCACGTGATTCCGCTGAGTTATCACGGCCGTGCCGCCGCTACAATCCACGACTTAGGCTACCATTACTTCCCGGAGGCCCATCCCCACCGCCAGTTGGCCTGTCTGAAGTGGAGTACGCGGCACAACGGCCGTCGCGCCCACCGCGTTTTTGCCGATTCCCAGACCACCAAAGATGACCTGATTCGTTTTGATGGGATTGCCGCCGACAAGATTAGCGTGGTTTACCCTGGCGTAGACCCGGATTTGCAGCGGGTGGAGGGAGAAATGGTCACGGCCGTGTGCCAGAAATACCAGATCATGCCCCCCTATTTGCTTTACATAAGCACCATACACCCCCGCAAAAATCTGGAACGGCTGGTGCGGGCCTACGCCCAATCCGACCTGCCTCACCAGCTTGTTCTTGCCGGGAAAAAGGGTTGGCTGGCCCAGCCCATTCTGGACACAATTTCCAATCTGCAGGCGCCACTCTCTGAAAAAATCATCCTCCCCGGTTTTATCGCCGATGAAGATAAAGCCGCGTTAATTTCGAGAGCAACGGCCGTACTTTACCCCTCATTGTATGAAGGGTTTGGTTTTCCCATCCTGGAGGCGCAGGCGTGTGGTGTGCCGGTGCTGGCGGCCAACACCAGTTCTTGCCCGGAAGTAGCCGGCGACGCCGCCCTGCTGGTTGACCCCTCCGATGTGAACGCCATCAGCGACGGGATGCGCCAACTGGCCCAAGACAATACCCTGCGCCAGATATTGGTCACAAAAGGCTATGCCAATGTGTCCCGCTTTTCTTGGGAAAAAACGGCCGAACAAATCCTGAAAGGTCTGGTAGAGATGGGGGAGGAGGGAGGATTAGAGATTAGAGATTAGAGATTGGGAGATTGGGAGATTGGGAGATTGATCACCCCCTCACCTGCTCACCCAACATCCCCGCCAGACACTCGGCCAACCACATGTTCGGTTGGCTGTGGGTGTCTATGTAATCCCACCACTGGCTGAGAATTTCCTGGGCAAAGCTCCAGGCCAACAATCGTTGGCGATCCATCTCGAGCTGCTCAGCCAGAATGTCCAGGCGACGGGTGGTCACGGCCGTGCGGTTCGGCCATTCGTGCAAATTCAGCGGATTGCGCATGAGCGCGCCTACTTCGTAGGCCGGTTCGCCGGCTACCCCTTTGGGGTCAATCGCCAGCCAGGGTTCACGTTCGGCTGCCAGGATGTTGTAATGGTGCAGGTCGCCGTGCAGCAGCACGGGCGGGGCGCTGGAAGCCACCAGGTCGGCAAACAGGGATTCGGCCATCTCCACCAGCCGCGCCGGAAATGGGCCGGCGCCCCCATCAAATTCAGTGCGCAACGCCGCCAGGTCCGCGATCCAATCCGCTGCGGCGGGAAAGATGTGCTGTTCGGGCAGCGGTCGCCACAGGCGGCGCATCACGTCGGCGGCAAGGCGGGTGGCGGTCTCATCATCGCTTACCGTGATGAGCATATGCCCCGGCTGCAAGCGTTCTAGCAGCAGCACCCCCATGGCAGCGTCGGCATCGAGGAGGTGGCACATGGCACGGCCGTTGTACAGTTTCAGCGCCTCAATCTCCGTCGTCAGTTCGTGACGGGGCACACCTAACTTCAGCACAATCTCCGTACCATCGCCCAGCGTAGCCGGGGCCGCATAGTTGTATGACAGGCCGGGAAAATGCGGCTGCACCGCCAGCCCCCACCGCGCCTCACACGCCGCAATCAACCCCGGCAGCCGCGCCAACCATTCTGCCCCCCCATCAAAAGTAAGGCTGACTGTGCGAATGAATGAATCTGGTAATGGCATGGGTGCGCTTTTGAAGATTTAGAAATGAATCACGGATTGAACGGATGATACAGATTTTCGCGGATAAAAGATCCGTGCCCGTCCGTCAAAACCGTGTTATCCGTGTACCCATTACCGCAAAATAAACCCACCCCGCAGCGGGTCAGTTGGGTCAATGAGCAGCTCGTTGCGGCCGCAGATATGGGCGGTACCGGTGACTTGGGGAATCACGGCCGTATGCCCCCCAAACGCCGTCACCCCCACCACTTCACCCGTAAACGTCGTACCCAAAATGCTCTCCACCACAAACGGCTGCCGCCGCCCAATTTCTCCCCTGGCAAAATGCAAAGCAGCGCGGGCGCTGACGCCGGTGCCGGTGGGGCAGCGGTCTACCTCGCCCTCGGCAAAGATACAGACGTTGCGGCTGTGGTGCGCCGGATCATGTGCCGCGCCCACGAAGATGACGCCGTAGAGAAAGCCCAAGTCCGGCTCAAAAGGGTGATGAATGGGTAACGATTGCATCACGGCCGTTTTAATCGCCCGCCCCTTCGTTATCAATTCACCTACATTTTCTGCCGCCAGCCCCACGCCAACCTCTTCCGCCCGCACAAAGGCATAAAACGCGCCGCCAAAGGCGACATCATAGAGCACAGCCCCCAGACCGGGCACATCCACCACCTGATCCAGGGCATAGGCAAAGGAGGGCACATTGTGGAAGGACACGGCCGTGACCACCCCCTCTTCCCGCCGGGCATACGCCGTTACCCGGCCCGCCGGGCTGTCAATTTTTAGCACGGGTACATCGCCCGGCTTGTCAATCAGGCCGGTGTCCAGCGCGACCTTCGTCAGGCCAATGATGCCGTGCCCGCACATGGTGCTGAACCCTTCATTGTGCAGGAACAACACCCCCACGTCCCCATCCGGCGTCACCGGTTCGGTGAGCAGACAGCCATACATATCGGCGTGGCCGCGTGGCTCCCACATGGTAGCCCGGCGCAGATGGTCGTGGTGGGTCTGGGCGTAACGGCGTTTTTCCAGGATGGTGAGGCCGGGTATTGCCGGCCAACCGCTGGTGAAGATACGCAAGGGTTCGCCGGCGGTGTGGGCGTCTACGGCCGTTAACCGCACCCAATCAGCAGGGGGCGTCCAGGTAAGGGGCATGGCAGTTCTCCAAAATGCTAGTGTTATTGTGTTCAGGTGTTCACATGAACACCCAGATTGTAACACAATGAGGTGGTGTGGTAGTTGGAGAACGGCCGTGACACTGCTATAATGTCTGCATTTATGTCAATTCTTGTGGCGCTAATGAAAGAGGCTTCACGGGTAATAAGCTCACCGCCACTTGTGTTGAACACGGTGAAGTGATGAATGAAACTTCATAATTCATCCTTCATAATTCATAATTTTCAGAGAGGAGGAAACAAACCATGACCATGAGTCAAGCAGAAATGGAACGGACGAAACAGGTCGCTGCCAGTTCCTGGTGGCTATTTTTACTGCAAGGCATTGCCGCCTTAGTTATCGGGGTGCTGCTGCTGACGGCTACCGAGCAAACCGTCACCGTTCTGGTGGCCCTGTTGGGCATTTACTGGATGGTTAGCGGTGTTTTTAACATTGTAGCGGCGTTGGCCGGGCATGTGCCCGACCACAAATGGTGGGTAATTGTGGCCGGGGTCATCTCCATCATGGCCGGGTTGGCCGTGCTGCGCAATATGGCCTGGTCGGCCGTTATTGTGACTGGCCTGGCGGTATTGATTCTGGGGGTTGCCGCCCTCATCAATGGCGTGGTGACCATATTTGCCGGTCGCAACCAGAACGGGCAGCGCGAACGCTCCTGGGCCAGCTTGTTCCTGGGCATTCTCTACGTCATCTTTGGTTTTTTGGTGTTGGGGAATGTGTTAATGTCGGCGGTGGCGCTGGTGCTGGCTGTGGCCGTCTGGGGCATTATCGGCGGTATTGTGTTGATTATCCTGGCCTTCCGGGTGAAGAAGCTGGCAACAGTATGAAAAGTAATCGGTGAACGGTAATCGGTAAGCGGTGGATTGCCAACCGCTTACCGATTACTTCTTTAGGCCAGTACGGTTGCGCGTTCCAGCAAGGTCTGGATATTGGCCATCAATTCCGTCGTTTTCATGGGTTTCCACATATACAAATCGGCGCCGGCAGCAAGCCCTTCCGCTTCAGCGCCAAACTGTGTCTTGCCGCTGAGCATGATCACCGGCAAATGGGCGGTCTGCGGGTCAGCGCGCAGATGGCGGCAGAAGGTGATGCCATCCATCACCGGCATCATCACGTCTAAAATGATGGCGTCCGGCTGACACTGGTTGATTTTTTGCCAGGCGTCAGCGCCATCTATGGCTGTGGAAACGGTAAAACCATACAATTCCAGCAGCAATGTTAGCATGTCACGAATATGGGGTTCATCGTCTACAACCATTATGGTGGGCTTCACGGTTAACTCCTCGGTGAATAATTGATACAATCTCAGGTTAGAGGAAGTATAGCCGTTACGGCCGTGAATTGCAGCGGCATAATGGTACTAATGAAGTGTCCTGGTGTTCAGGGGTTTAGGCGAGGAGAAGGGGCACGGCCGTCAGGTCGCGGACAATACCGGCAGCTAAATTATGGTCAGGGTGCTGCCGGTCTACCAGGTATGCGGCCATACCCACCTGCCGCGCCCCTTGCACACAGACCGGTTCGTCATCAAAAAAAAGGCAGTGCGCGGGCGATACCCCCAGGGCGCGGCAAATGGTGAAATACGCTTCGGGGTGGGGCTTGGACACGCCAATCACAGTGGCGGCGCAGGCTTCATCAATCAGGTCGGCCAGGCCAACGGCCGTGAGCGAATCCGCCAGACTGGCCAGCGTAAAGTTAGACAGTACCCCCGTTTGCAGGCCATGATGCCGCGCGGTCAGCAGGGCGGCGCGGGCATCGGGAAACGGGTGCATAAAGCGGGTGTATTCCACCTGTTGCAACTGCATCTGCACGGCGGGCGGCAAACCCATCTCCTCGGCTAACCCTTGCCAAAAGCCCTGCCAGAAGGCAGCCTCTTCCGCCGTGCTGCGCGGAAAACCAACCTGTGCCCCCCACTGCTGCCAGCGCCCGGCTAACTCTGGTATGGACAGAGGCAGCAGCGACTCAAAGTAAGCGGCGGCTCCGCCTAAGTCAAAATCAGTCAAAACCCCATCGCGGTCAAAAATGACGGCCGTGTATTTCATAGTTGCGTCATTCGCCATTTGTCATTATCCATAAACCGTTATCGGGCTTCAGATAACGGTTTACGGATTACGGCTTCACCGTCTCCACCGGGGGCGGCGCTTCTTGGGTTGGTGTGGGCGACGGTTCCCCGGTTGGTGGCGGCAGGGTGGGTGTTTCGGTGGGCGGCACGGCCGTGCCCGTTGGCGTTGGTGAAGGCGTCTCCGTGGGTGTGGTCGTGATGGTCGGCGTTTCCGTCGGCGTAGGGGTGTTGGTTGGCGTCGGTGTATCCGTGGGCGTCGCCGTCGGTGTGCCCGTCGGTTCCAGAATCAGCACCGTCACCCGTTCTTCAACCACTGTTGGCCCCGCTTCCGGGTTGTACGGATTATCCGGCCCAAAGAGCAGGATGCGTATAGTCACCGGGCCGGCGGCATTGGTATTGGCCGTATCCCACGTTGCCAGAACGCCATTTTCCACCGGTGTGGGCCGCCGTTCCTGAATCAATCCCCAACCACCGGGATTTTCACCCAGGCCATACTCCACCTCATACCCATTAAAATTAGGCGCTTTGACCGTACCCCAAATATCAAAGATACCGGAGACTTCGGCGCGTTCGGTTGGCTGGTTGATGGTGATTTCCGGGCGCGGCGTGTTTTCGTCACAGGCCTGTTCCGGCGGCAGCGTCAGCGGGATGGCAATGTTGCGCGCCCGCGCCCAGGCCTGCCCGCCGCCCGTCGTTTCCACCCATTGTTTGGCCACAAACCGTTCCCGCTCCCACACCGCCGGCTGCCCGCTGACCAGGATGTCGAAGAAGGTGGCCTCTTGTACCGATTCGGGGCAGCGTTCGTTGGCCTGCAGCCCTGTCCACAAATCAATGGGCAAAACCCGGCTAAAATCGGCGTCCGCATTCAGCGGTGGCTGATCCTGGGCAAAACGTTCTACCGTGCGGTTCACACAGCCAGGGCCGGGGCGGGCGCCGGAATCGGCGCAAATTTCCACGTCAATGACGCCGCCCGGTCGGGGGAAATCTACCGGGGCGCGGCCAGCCAGATATTGGCTCATAAAGCGGTTCCAAATGGGGGCGGCTACTTCCACGGCCGAGGCGTTCTGGCCCATGGGGGTGTTGTCGGTATTGCCCACCCACACGGCCGTGACCACTTCCGGCGTATAGCCAATCGTCCAGTTATCGCGCACATCCAGACGGCTGCTGCCCGACGTGCCCGTCTTGGCTGCCACCCGATGCCCGGCGATCACCAGCGGATTGTTCAGCCCAAAGGCGGGCTGCCGGGCGCTGTTGTCCGAGAGGATGTCGCTGAGCAAATAGGCATGTTCCGGGCGCACCACCTGGGCTTCCGCGCCGGGCTGTGTATGTTCATAGCGGATTTCGCCCAACCGATTCTCAATGCGGCTGATGGTAAAGGGCTTGACATAACGCCCCTGGTTTGCCAGTGCGCCAAACGCCCCGGCCATTTCCAGCGGGCTGATTTCGCCGCCGCCTAATGCCAGCGCCAGGCCATAATTGGCCGGTTGCCCCCCCGTAGCGCAACCTTCGTCTTTGAGCGAGGTCAGCCCCACTTTTTGCACATTGTTAATGAAGTTACAGACGCCGACAAATTCCAACGCCTTGACCGCCGGGACGTTGTAAGAGTTGCCCAATGACGGCCGTACCCGCAGCGGTCCATGGAAAGTATCATCGTAATTCTTGGGCTGGTAGGGTGGGTTGGCCCCATCTGGGAAGGAGGTAGGCACGTCCCAAATGAGGGTGGCGGGCGTCCAGCCGTTTTCAAAAGCAGAAAGGTAGACCAGCGGCTTGATGCTGGAACCGGGCTGGCGGGGGGCCAGGGCCATGTTCACCTGGCCGCTGATCGCCTCGTTGAAAAAGTCGGCGCTGCCCACCAGCGCCAGAATTTCGCCGGTAGCGGGCTGCACTACGACCATTGCCGCGTTGTTGGCGCCGGCGTTGTTGATGGTGGCGCGGGCGTCGGTCACGGCCGTTTCCGCCAGCCGCTGTGCCTCCGGGTCTAGCGTGGTGTAAATGCGCAGCCCGCCGCGATATATGGATTGCGCCCCCAACAATGCTTCCGCCTGCTGCAAGACGGTGTAGACAAAATGAGGGTGACGGACTTGCGGCGCGGCGGGTGGGGTCAGGTTGTAAATGAAGACGGCCGTTTCATTTTGCGCCGCCAGCGCCCGCTGGTAAGTGGCATACCCCTCGGCCACCATCAGGTTCAACACCTGCGTCTGGCGAATCAGCGCCCCGTCCGGGTTCGTGTAGGGGTCCCAAAAAGCGGGCGCTTGCGGCAGCCCCGCCAGCAGCGACGCTTCCGCCAGCGTCAAATCTTTGGCCGACTTATTGAAATAAGTCTGGGCGGCGGCCTCAATGCCGTAAGCCCGATTGCCGTAGTAAATCTCGTTCAGGTACAGCTCTAAAATGGTGTCTTTGTCATATTTCTGCCACATTTCGGCGGCCAGGATGATCTCCCGAATTTTGCGGCGCAGGGTGCGCTCGGTGCGCTCTTCTTCGCTCAGCACCAGGGCGCGTACTAACTGCTGGGTAATGGTGCTGGCCCCGGAGACCGCTTCTCCTTCTTGGGCCGCCTGCACAATGGCGCGGGTAATGCCAATGGGGTCAAAACCGGGATTTTGATAAAAGCGGGAATCTTCTGTGGCAATGGTGGCGTCAATCAAATCCTGGGCGATTTCTGGCAGGGTGACGCGCACCCGGTTGCCCGTTTCCGGGTCTACCAGGGTGGAAAGCTCATTGCCGTTGCGGTCATAAATGCGGGCTGTTTCAAAGCTGCTGGCTTTGGCTTCCAGGTCACCAATTTCCGGCAGGTCGGCGGCGATGGCGCGGTAGGCAAAAGCAGAACCGGCCACCAGGAGCATAAACCCTACCACAAACGCCGCTACCAGAACGACCAGGCCGCGAATGAGGCAGCCACCCCAATTGCGTTTGGCGCGGCGCATGGGGCGCGCCAAACGCAATTGGGGTGGCTGCCTCATTCGCGGCCTGGTCGTTCTGGTAGCGGCGTTTGTGGTAGGGTTTATGCTCCTGGTGGCCG
>JABFFZ010000087.1 GCA_013112725.1 Chloroflexota bacterium | reverse complement strand
CCAACACCGGCGCGCCGCTGGCTGCGTCTGCCAACCCCACCGTCACATGCAGCGTCTTATTGGCGCGAGGCGAAGAGGGGGCCAACCAGACCGAAGCCAGACACGCCCCCACCGGTGCATTGGCAATCTGCAACGCCCCCCCACCATGCGCCCCCACTTCTTCAACCAGCAACAACAAAACGATCGGTAAAGTAAAAACGCGGATAATCGCGGGTAGACGCGGATGATTAAGAAAAGATGACATCTAAAACCTTCACAGATCAATCCCTCAAACCGCGCTGGACAAAAATGAGATAGCCCCCACCCAGAATCAGTGTAAACAACAGCCATTGCAAGGCATAGCTCAAATGTGGCCCTTCGGACAGGTCAACTTGTGGTAGTTCACGTAATGGTGGGGCGGTATTGCCCTCCGGCGGCGGCGCTTGAATCACGTAAAACGGCAGTAGTTCATACGGCATCTGCTCTTGCAGGCGGGGCACATCTATGCGATACACGGCCGTTTGCGGCCCCTTCGCCTCCAAATCAGGATTCCCATAACGGGATAAAGGTTGGGATAACGCCACCACCCCCGTCAGGCGCACCGGCCCCGTTTCGTCATAGAGTGCCAGGTTGCCATCGTCCACGTCGGTTTGCGGCACCCAGCCCCGGTCCACGAGTACGGCCGTATCTGTCTCCGCAATCAGAAACGGCGTGATTAGATGCACCCCGGCCCGCCCCTGCCAGCTTTGCACCAGCAACATCACCTGGTTTTCGCGGTCAAATTCTCCTTCGGCCACCACCTGCCGATCTTTCAATTGGGCGACATCTCCGGTAAATGGCTCTCCGGTCAGCGTAATAGATTCAGACGCCAGCGTCGCCGCCAACACGGCATTGGCCGCCCGCCGCTCCGCCAGCCGGTCAAACTGCCAGATACTCAACCGCACCATCAGCGCCATCCCCAGCAGCACCACCAGCGTGGCGGCAATCCATCTGCGGCTGAAAATTGCTTTGAGTAGTTGCATATGGGTGTGAGAAGATTGAGAGATTGGGAGATTGCCCAATCTCTCAATCTCCCAATCTCCCAATCTCCTTCTCTTTCCGCCCCCACGTAGACACAGGCATGGCCGGTTTTTGCTCTTCCTTATCTAAAATGCGGTAGATGAGAAAAAGCGCGGCCACAATGTGCATCATGCTGCCTGGCACCCACATGATAAAACCGCTAATTTGCTGGTCGGCCAGGGCATCAATACCCCAGATGCGGGGCACATTCAGGTAATGGCTGTAAATCACCGAGGTCGCCATGGCCAGCACCAGCCCCAGCAGCATATTCGGCGGAATGGCTGCCACCGTCAGCGCCGTGCGCCCCACCAGGCTAAACTGCTTGTGAATGCGCGGCCCCGCTCCGGTAATGTGCCAGTAGAGCAGCATACTTGCCAGGAAAAAGGAGAGATGCTCCAAATCATGCACCCAGGGCACTTCCAGCGCCAGGTTATACAGGCCAGGGTCGTGCCAGCCGATCAGCACAATCACCCAGATCAGCCAGACCAGGCCGGGATTGGTGGCGTTGCGCAATCCCCGGCGAAAACGGGAATCCCGGTGCAGCCCCTTGCCCAACAAACCGCCCACGCCCAACCGCCAACGATCCGGTAGGCCCCATAGAATAAAGGGCAGCGGGCTGGCGATGAGCAGCAGTGGCGGCGCCAGCATCATCAGAAACAAATGCTGGATCATGTGCATGAAAAGCAATTGCTGGCTGAGCACGTCAATGGGGGAAAGCAACGCCAGGGCAATAAGCAGCAGGCCGGCAAGATAGGAGATGGGACGCCACACGGTCGTCAATCGCCAGGGAGAGCGCCGGTACCCTGGATACCGTTCGGGGCCTCGCGCCCGCCGCCGCAGCCGCAGCCACCCCCGTAGATAAAAAATCCCGGCCAATGCCAGGACAACAATCACTTCTATCCGCCAATCCCACGAGCGCAGGACGGCTTGGGTTACAGGATCCATTGCAGATGTAATTGAGTAAATAGGTAATTAAGTAATTGGCCTGCCAATTACCCAGTTACGCAATTACCCAATTACCCTTTATCTAATGCACGGCCGTGCCAATTAAATACAGCGCCGGGTAGAAAAACACCCACACCACATCCACATAGTGCCAGTACAGGGCGCATCCTTCCACCCCCCAATGACGTTCCGGTGAATAATCCCCTTTGCGCCCACGATTCCAGACGAAAAGCAACAACATCACCCCGGTGATCACATGCAGCGCGTGCATCCCTGTCATGGCATAAAAGACACCAGCATAGACACCATCATCCACCCCCAGATGGCCGAACAGTTCAATACCGGCGATGCTGCCTTCCAGGCCAAAAACATTCCACTCCATCACCACCACGGCCACAAAAAAGACCAGCCCCAACAACGCCGCCATCATATACGAATTCAAAAAGCGGCTGCGGTCGCCATGTTCCATAGCTGTTTCGCCCCGGAACACAAAGTAACTGCTCACCAGCAGCACCGTTGTTGCCAGCAGTCCCAATTCCTGGCTCAGTTCCGGGCGGGTTTGCCCCACGCCCGGCACATACCACAGGTAAAAGCGGGCGGCAAACAACGCCCCAAACAGGAAAATTTCCGAAATGAAAAACAACCACAACCCCATGCGGTTACTTTTCAACTGCACGTGGTAGGGGGGCACATGGCTGTGCGCCTCGTGCTGTAGATCGTGTGTATGTTCGGCCGTTGTTGCGCTCATCAGTGACTATCCTCCCGCCACAGGCGGTAAACGTGCATAAAGTAATAAACAATCAAAGCTGACTTTAATAGCATGGTAATAAACAAACCCACCGTTGAGTTCAGATAAATGCTCACAGCATATTCAATCAACGTCAGCACCATCAGGCCAATAAAGACATACATGCCCAAACGCTGCGCCGCTTTTTTCCAATCCGCATTCTTTTCCACAGTCTCTCTCCAGAAAGACCCTAAGGGTTTTTAGAAACTCTTAGGGTCTTATTACTCTTATGAAAACGATCTTTTCATCGGCGCTTGTGCAGCACGATCTGGCAATTTGGCAAATCGTGTTACATCATAACTCAATCCCCAGCCGCCGCCTGAAACCTGATATAGGGTTTATCCAAACCATAATCATAGGGGTCGCCAACCACTTCAAAGGGCACATCATAATTAAATTCCGGTGCGGGCGAAGGGATTTGCCATTCAGGGGAGCGTGAACCCCACGGATTGATAGCCGCCACTGGCTCTGTGCGGGCGCTGGCAATGAAGTTGTAAATCATAATCAGCACCGACCAGCCAATGACAAAAGCCGCCAGCGTCACCAAAACTTGTTGCGTTTCAATACCCAACGCCGGGTCATAATCAGCATAGCGGCGGTTCATCCCCATAATGCCGGCGCTCATTTGCCCAAAGCTCATCACCCAGAAGCCCGGCACCATCAGCCAGAAATGCAGCTTGCCCAACGCCTCCTTATACATATGCCCGGTAATCTTGGGATACCAGTAATACAACCCGGCAAAGAAGGGGAAGATAAACCCGCCAAACATGGTGGCGTGGAAATGGCCGACCACCCAATAGCTATCATGCAAATGCAAATCGGTGGGCACTGTGCCCAGAATAGGGCCGGTAATACCGCCGATCAGGAAAACAGAGATAGCGCCCAGAACAAATAACATGGGCGTACTGAGCTCAATCTTCCCTTCCCACAGGGTGGCTACCCAACTAAAGAATTTGACGCCGGTAGGAATAGCCACAAACAGCGTGGAAAACATAAAGACGATGCGCAGCGTATCGGACATGCCGGCCACAAACATGTGGTGCGCCCAAACCAGGAAGCCCACCAGGGCAATGCCCAGGCTGGATAGGGCAATCCACTTGTAGCCAAAGAGCGGCTTGCGGGCAAAAACGGGCAGCAGTTCACTGATGATACCCAGACCAGGCAACACAAAGACGTACACTACCGGGTGTGAATAGAACCAGAAGAGGTGCTGGTATAGCAGTGGCTGACCGCCTTGTGCCGGGTTGAAAAAGACCAGCCCGGTGGCACGTTCCAGCAAATTCAGCGTCAGGGCCACGGCGATGGTTTGTGTGGCTGTAAATTGGATGAGGGAAGTCGCCAGCGCCGCCCAGACAAAGATGGGCATACGGAATAGGCTCATGCCCGGCGCGCGCAGAGTAGCCGCCGTCACCAAAATGTTGATGGAACCGGCGATGGAGGAGATGCCGTTGATGTAGAAACCGAGCAGGAAGAACATGGTCCCTAGTGGGCCAATCAGACTGAGGGTGGGGTAACCTACCCAACCCGTGTCCCAGCCACCAACGGCCATGCCCGTGAGAACCAACACGATGGCCGGAATGCTGACCCAATAGCTAAAGGCATTGAGGCGGGGGAACGACATGTCCGAAGCACCAATCATCAGCGGCACCAGGTAGTTGGTCATGGCGCCGACACCCAAGAGGATGCTGACGATCATGACAATGCCGTGAGCACTGAAGAGGGTGTTGTACTGCTGGTAATCGAGCAACTGCATACCGGGCTGGGCCAATTCCAGGCGGAAGATGAGGGCAAACAGGCCGCCCACCAGCAGCACAAAGAGGCTGGTGTAGCCATATTGGATGCCGATGACTTTGTGGTTGACATCGGGACGCAGGTAGCGAGTCCATTCGGGCTTGCCTTCTGGCGCACCGTGTTTGAGCGGGGTTTCTTTGCCGCCAATCCACAGCAGCCAGTCGGTGAGGACGCCAGCAAAAAGCAGGAAGCCGATCACGCCAATGATCGATCCTATCATCAGGCTAAATTCAGACAAATTCTCCGGCAGTAGCCAATTTAGGAATTGGAAGCCAAAGAAGGTGAAGAGCGCCTGACCCACCAATCCTTTGATATAGGAAGAGGTGAGGATATACCAAAATCCAAGTAAAAATTTCATGTCAGGTCTCCTATGTTATTCGGACGATGCCGACGTATCGTCTGTGACTGTTCTGATGAACGCGATCAAATCATTGGTAATCTGGTCGGCATTGCCCCAGCCAAAGTTGTTGAACTGATCTTCAAAGTTTTGAGGCATGATACCCGGATTGTAACCGGCGGTTATTTTGGCGTTGGGGTTGAGTATGGATTCATACAGGTAGGCGTCATCCACGATCACGGCCGTGCCATCGGCGAGTTGTTCTTCCTTGCCAAACAAATTCAACCAGGTTGGCCCGGCCATAGCGGCGCCATCAAGGGAGTGGCAGCCATTACAGCCAAATTCGGTGTACCAGAACTGGCCGCGTTCTTCGGCCGTCATGCCTTCCAGTTCATCCAGGCTGGGTTTGCTGGCGATTTCGGCCGCCCAGGCATCATAGTCGGTCTGGTTCATCACACGCACAGTGGCAAACATTTGTGAATGTTGCAGGCCGCATATTTCGGCGCAGCGCACCTTGAATTCACCTTCTTCGGTGGGTGTGAAGCGCAGCACGTAAAAATCGGTCTCGGAATTTTGCACCGGCAGCAAATCTTGTTTAACACGGAATTCCGGCACCCAGAAGGAGTGGATGACATCTTCGGCCCACATGTGCAGCACCACCGGTTCATTCACCAGCAAGCCCAATTCGGTGCCGCTTTTATTATCAATGTCCGGGTACACAAATTTCCACGACCACTGCCGGCCAACCACCTCGATGGTGCGCTCACCTTGTTCTGGAGCCAGCAGACCATTGAGAATACCCACAGAATAGACGGCAAAACCGATGACTACGGCCGTGGGCACAATTGTCCAAATAATCTCCAACCCCGTATGCCCATGCACGTGAGGACCCTCGCTCTCGTCATCCGGCTGACGACGAAAAGCGAACACCGCGTACAACATGATGACCATAATCATGGCAAAGAGGAGGGCTTGCAGCCAGAAGTGAATGTCGGCGAAGTTGTCAATAACCACCGCTTCGGCGCTGGCCTGTGTGGGGAAACGAAATAAAACAAACCGGAATAAGGCATACAGGCCAACTGTACCTACAACAGTCAGGACGATAACGGCTAAGACATGTTTATATTTTCTCATCGCTAATTAATTCCTACTGTCCCATCATTTGTGCCCAATAGGGAGAGTTTATGAGTACCATGAGGCCAATACCCAAACCTAAAATTAACAAACCGGTGAATATAACAGCAATCGCGTCGTAAGGGATACCTTTTTCGCGCCCTCTGGCATCGGCATGGGCCACTTTTTGGCTAAATTCTACGGCCGTCGTGCTGCGCCAGCGCCAGACCAGAATAAACTGGATGACAACCTGCACCAGTAGGGAAAGGTTGATCATGGCAACCAGGGCTAACTCCAGACCAAAAAAGGTGTTGGCCCAATTGAGAAGGCCAAAGGCCGCCGGTAAGGTGAAAAATATAATCAACAGGGCCAGGGCCGCCGTGCCCCAACGCGGTGCAAACACAAAAACAGTCAGGGCTATCAGCATGGGAATGCCCACCATGAGCGTAGCCGGATTTATCAGTTCACCGCCTACCTCTGCCACCCGTTCTGGGAAAAAGGTGGTGACAACGGTCATCATGCCAAACAACACAAACAGCAGCACAATCAGTCCGGTGCTGACCATGGACCAGCGGGGCATGGAGGTGTCGGCTCTGGGCGGCGCGGCGGGCCGGCCGGCGCGTTTTTCTTTGAGGATGGCGTTTTGTTTGTTTTCCAGGGAAGCCAGGTTTTCTTTGTAGGAGTCGCTTGCGGTGGTTTTGACAACCAGGCGATTCAGAAAGACATAGAGGAAACCCAGCACAACGCCAACACCGAGGACTAAAGCAACGGTCACGGCCGTGACCGCCAACACGGCCTGCCACGGTTCCATCGTAAACGACTGCCCACCTACGGTGGTGCCATTCGGCAGCGGTATTTCGGGGATAGCCAACGTCACCGGATGCGATTCGAACGGGACGCGGGGCACGGCCACCCGGCTGGAGCCGCTGCCTAAACCAGAGGAAAGGGAGGGCCACAGGGCCGCAAACAAACCGAATGCAATCAGGGCAACAATCACAGGAAGCCAGGTTTTCCAAGATTCTGTTTTACTCAAGAGGTTTTCTCCTGCTCAGGCTACTTATTTTTCCTGGTCGACGCTGAGGTTTGGGGACGTCAGCCAGTCGATCGAATTGTATCCTCTTCTTGTTCGATTGTGGATTTTAGCACAATCTCTTGATCGGGCAATACAAGGCCTAGAACGGCCGTCTAAAAAATCCACGTTTCTTCTCCGAGGCCCGTTCACGGCCGTCGTCCATTTGCTGCTCAAAATCCTCCCGCAGCGCCAGCAGCGTGCGGTGATATAGCGACTTGATCGCCCCCTCGCTGCGCCCCATGATCTCGCCAATCTCCGCATTAGAGAGGTTTTCCACAAATTTCAGCGTCAGCAATTCCTGGCGGTCGGTCGGCAGGCGGCGGATGCTGGACAGCAGCATCGCCTTATCTTCCATCAGTTGGGCGGTAAATTCCGGGCTGTCTTCGGCCACGCGCCACTGGGCGATGTCATCCAGAGACAACATCTGGCGGCGGCTGTTGTCCCGGTGCCAGTTGGCTACAAGATTGTGGGCAATGCGGTACAGCCAGGCGGAAAAAGGCACCCCCTTATCCTCATAATTGCCAATATGCTGCATGGCCCGCATAAACACCTTGGCCGTCAAATCTTCGGCGTCTTCGGCGTTGCCGGTGCGGTAATAAATGTAGTTGTAAATTTTGTCGTGGTAACGGGCATATAACTCGCCAAACGCATCCTTATCGTTTCGCGCCTGGTCAATCAGCGCCATCTCTGCCGGGTCTGGCGACGGGTTTGTCTCGGCCACTATTTGTTCCACGTGTCCCTATCTGCCTGCAAGTTACTTACCTGCTGGCAGTATAACAGAAATTGGCCGTGAGCCGTAATCCGTGAGGCGTGACGAGTGAGGCGTGACGAGTGAGGCGTGACGAGTGAGGCGTGACGAGTGAGGCGTGACGAGTGACGGATGAGCCGAAGTCCGATTACGGTTTACGGCTTTCCGATCACCCAGATTAACGCCGCTTGACGCAGCTACGGCCGTCCGTTATTCTCCGCCTCATGGTTGAGTATGACGACGATGTGGCGGGGCCGCCCCGGGCCGGTTGTGTGGCTTCCTTTCTGGTAGCGATCATTATCCTTTTTTTCCTGGCCGTGGTTTTGGGCCAATCATCGGGGACGACGACGGCCGCTTCGGTGCCGCCGGTGGTAGAAGGGAATGGGATGGTCACGGCCGTAGCCGCTCTGCCCACCGTCTTCCTCACCCATACCCCCTCACCGGCCGCCTCGCCCACGCTCCAACCGACCGCCACTGCCACCTTTACGCCGACGCCCAGTAACACGCCCACGCCCACGCCCACGCCGACCAATACCCCCACGCCCACCCTGACCAACACGCCGCCGCCAGGGGCCACCTTCACGCCCACCCCCACGCCCACATTCCCGCCGCCGCAGGCCGGGCCGCTGCCCACCCCCAACGGCATCTACAGCTACACCCTTAAAGTGCCGGTGCTCATGTACCATTACATCAGCATCCCCCCCGAAGGGGCAGACATTTACCGCACCGACCTGTCCGTCAGCCCAGATCTATTCCGCGCCCACATGCAATATCTGGCCGACAACGGCTATACGCCCATAGACCTCTATACCCTCTCCCGCGCCATCACCCAACACGGTGAATTACCGGCCAAACCGGTGATCATCACCATTGACGATGGCTACCGCGATAATTATGAAAACGGCTTTCCTATCCTCAAAGAATTTGGCTTTAAGGCAACCATTTTCCTGGCGACCGACTTTTTGGACAGCGGCCATCCCGGTTATCTCACCTGGGCCATGGTCAAAGAAATGTCAGACGCCGGGATACAGTTTGAGCCGCACAGCAAGTCCCACAGTGACCTGAGTGGTCGGGGCCGCGACTTTCTCATTTACGAAATGCTTGGCTCCCAGGAAACGATTGCCGCCCATATCGGCTACATGCCCAAATACTTTGCCTACCCCTCCGGGCGCTATGACGAGACGGCGATGCAGGTCTTGGAGGAATTGGGCTTTTGGGGCGCAGTGACGACGATGGGCGGCACCTGGCATGGCTATGAAAACCACTTTGAATGGAAACGAGTGCGCATCCACAACTACACCACCGTAGAGGATTTTGCCAAACTGGTGAGTCCGGGTGGTACGGTTGGGGGGCGGTATCCGTGATATGTGATGCGTGATGCGTGACCAGAGACCTCACGCATCACGTTTTTAAAAGATGGAACTACAGGGCAAAACGGCCGTCATCACCGGCGGCGCAATTCGAGTAGGGCGGGCGATCACGTTGGCGTTGGCACAAGCGGAATGTAATGTATACATCCATTACAACCGTTCCACCACCCCCGCTTTAGAGACCCAACAGGCTGCCCAGGCGTTTGGCGTGCGCGCCGAGGTTTACAGCGCCGATTTGCATGACGCGACGGCCGTGCAAGCCATCATGCCCGCCGCCAGGGCCGCCTTCGGCCAGATAGACATCCTCATCAACAACGCCGCCATCTTCCCCGAAGAAGACAGCTTCACGGCCACCGACCTGGCCTTGTGGGATGAACTGTTCCACATCAACCTGCGCGCCCCCTTCCTGCTTTGCCAGGCATTTGCAGCGCAATTACCGCCAGACCGGCCCGGTTGCATTGTGAATGTACTCGATGCACGGGTAAGACGGCCGTATCCCGACCACTTTGCCTACCGCCTCAGTAAAGGCGCGCTCTGGCAAATGACGGAAATGCTGGCCCACGAACTGGCCCCCCACATCACCATCAACGGCGTCGCCCTGGGCGCCATTCTGCCACCACCCGGCAAAGGACAGAATTACCTGGACACTCTGGCCCAAGAGCGCGTCCCCCTGCAACGCCCCGGCAGCCCAGACATCGTCGCCCAAAATATCTTACACTTACTCCGTCAGGATTTCCTCACCGGCGTCATCCTGCCCATAGATGGCGGCGAGTTTTTGTGAACGGGTAAATAGAGGTCAACCCGTATCCCAAACGCTTACATCAGAGGCAGCCAGTAAAGCCCACTTGAACATCCTTTAGAGATACTCGACATGTCCACGCATCTCTTCAGCCGTCATAACCCCGTGAATCAACTCGAGCGATTCAATAATTTCACCTATAGAACGGAAGCCTTGACGAACATACGTAATGCCTTCATGAATGTTGGTTTGTGCTGCCAGGATCAGGAAATCACTATCTTGGGTGAAGATGACACGTCGTTCCCTCAGAGCATAGGCCAATTGATTTTCGTCAGATGCGCCAAGTAAGCCTGCTTCCTGGCTAGTGGTCACATCAAGACCACGTTGCCTCAAGCCCAAAGCAATAGCAGGAGGCACATTTTCATCTAAATGAAAACGAATGGCTTCACTCACGTTGCCTTAGTTTTGCTTGTACTTTGGAGGGATATTGCTGTCTTAAGGCTTCGACTGCAGCAAGGTCGGCAGCTTCACGCTGATCAATTTCCGCTTGATGATCATAGTAATAAGTCAGAGCAGCATGGATTTGTACAGGAAGGAGATCATATTCCTGCGCAATCTCGTTGACCGAGAGGTTTTGATAGAGGTACCAGGTCACAATATCGGCGACGGTAATACGCCGCCCTACAATGCGCGGCTTACCACCGCGAGTACCGGGTGTGATCACAATGTGCCTATCATAAGTTGGCACAACCCGGCGTTTACCTTTTGATTTTGCCTCTGGGAGAGATGCTGTTTGTGTTTGCATGACCCGATTATAACATAAGGATGATATCCTGCGCCTCAACAATGGGACTTTTGTAAACTTATGATCTGCCAGACATCCGATTTCTCAAGCAACTCTGGGTTGTCGAAATCGGATGTCTGTAGTAAAGATGTTCAGCGCACAATGACCGGCAGATAAACCGACTGTGTAGCGGTGAAACTGTATTCCCCGCTTTGGGCGCTGTTGCCGCTGCGGTCCGTGTTTTGCAGGCGGTAATAGTAGGTCGCCCCCGGCGTCAACCCGGACAGGGTGATGGCGTGGGAGAGGCGATACCAGTTGTCTTCTACCGAAGTTGGGTAGACGCCCGATTGTGTACCGTGCTGCAATACGCTCGTTGTGTACTCATTGGTTGTCCAACGCACTGTTACGTTGTCGCCGCTTGATGTAGCCGATACGCCGCTTACTTGCGGCACGGCCGTATCGCCAATCAGGGCGGCCGGGTAATCCAGGGTGTAGAAGCGGTTGGCATTGGCAAACTCAATCACCATGCGCGGCGCCACCTGTTGCAGCAGCGTTTGCAGCCCGCCAGGCACAGCCACCATGTCATAATCCCGCAAGGCATTGGCAAACTCCACGATCATATGCGGCGCAACGTTGGCAATGAGCGCGTTCAACTCCGCCGACGCCACCATGTTCAGATAAGCAGTATCATCCGCATTCTCAATGATGAAGCCACCGTCACTATCCTGCCCTGCTACTGACCACGCCCACCCAACCAGCAGACAGGCCACCAGCATGAAGATATTCATTTTCTGTTTCATCACGGCACCCTGTAAACAATCACTAACACCCCATAACTCCATACCTGGGTGTTATGAGGTATATCTGGTACAAATTGAGCAGCAGATATTGTGCCATAACTTACATTGAATCCATTATAAAGTTGATTCGGGTTCGCTGTTCCATCAAACCACAAATAATGACCTCCAGCAGTGCTTCCAGCAGCTGCCCAACTGCGTTCAAAATAAGCAAAGCTTGAAGGGATTTCGATAGTAAAGTCATTGCCATCACTACTATTTTCTGCCACGATAAGCATATTGGTGGCATTAGGGTAGCGGAAGTCATAATAACTTACATCAATCACAGGATAACCAGCAGCCCCAGCGACAATAGAGATGACATTCTTAAAATTAGTGGTATCTATCGTATTTCCTTTAACCTCTACAATTTTACTGGATGGTTCATCATTCAAGTAATAAGCCAGTATCCAACCATCTTGATGGACGTAAACATGCACATCATAGGCTTCTTGATAATTTGGCACAGCAACAGAGCCCAGAATATATGCCCCAGTATCTAGCTCGATAGTGCGGAATTCGCCACGTACTAGGTCAAGGTCAATCGTGCCGGAGGCCTGGTACCAGGCGGAGATACCGGCTTCCTCGTCCAGCATCTCGCCAATCTCCGGTACCTGGGCGTGAGCCACTTGTATGAAGGGTGGGGCAATTAGCGCCAACTCCTGGTTACGGTCGCCAGCCCGCTCTGGTCAGGCGGCCACTCCCGCCAAGAACAAAAAAGGCAGCGCCAACAGCGCCGCCAACCAGCGTTTGCGGAAAAGTTTATTCATCATGGGGAACCTCCAAAATGTGAAACTGAGACAAAGGGGTAGCAAAGGCAGTGTGGTGTAATCCCCTATCCAATAAGCACACGACCATAATACGGCAAAAAAGATATAAGACAACAGCCATTTCCCAAATGGGGATGCAGGTTTTTTGTTGGCAGGCACGACGGCCGTTATGCCACCGGATGCAATCCGGCGTCTGAGATGCGCAAACGCACTTAGTGCGTTGTAAGAGCGCCTGTTTGGCGCGGCGCATTTTCTTCAGTGCGCTTTAGCACACTTCTTGTGGCAGCCTGGGAATTCCATTCCCAGGTGACCGGCGGGAATTAAGTTACTCTTCCAGTCTGCTCTCCATAGCCTGCACAAATTGGGCAAAATCAGCCAAAGCCGGCACAATGCTGGCATGTAAGATATAGCACTTCAACTGCCATCGTGTACCTCCGCTGCAAACTGGCGCATCTGCTCCCGCGCCAGCCGGCGAAACGGAGCGGCGTCTGTGTAGGCGTGCCACAAGTGCAACTGTTTGGTAGCCCAGATGCCCGGTTCGCGCTCGAAGAGGACACGGCCGTCACGGACAATCTCAAAGCCCAACACCGGGTTTGTATCCGGGCCCACCCACACCACGTTTACCTCTTTGCCCAACAAATCTATCAGCTCCCCCAACCAGCGCAATTTCACCAGCGGTTCTGGTGGCGGTTTCACCCACAAGGCCAGGTCAATGTCGCTATCCGTCCTGGCCTTGCCCGTCGCCTGCGAACCAAATAGGACACAAAGTTGAACGGTACGGCCGTGGCACCACACCTTCATCTTCTGCGCTAATTCATCCCCGGTATCAACTGTCATGAGCATCCTCTAACTTACCCAAAAACGCGGCGGGTTTCATAATGCGGGTCTGTTCATATTGTTGCAGCACAAGCAAATCCTTATCAACTGTTACCAGGTAATCAGCCCTACCCAACAGGGAGCAGGCCAAAAACATCTCGTCAAACGGATCGCGCACAACGCCACTAACCTGAGCATATCCGCTCACCAACTCGCCCATAACACGCACCGCGCTCAAGAAATCATGAACCCGGTTTGGCGTCGCTGTCAATCGTTCGGTCAACCAGGCGCGATTTAACACGTCTTCCAGTTCTGCCAGCATGGCCGGTGAGTACAAGAGGATAAATTCGCCTTGAATCCAACGCGCGATGATGAACGCCGGGCTTCCTTTAGCCGAGATAAGACCGCTCACAATGACGCTTGTATCCACAACCACGCGCATCATAGTAACTGATTTATGCGTCAGCGTCTAAGCCGGCCCGCGAACGACGAGACTCCATCACGGCCGTTTCCACCAAAGCTGCCACCTCTTCCTCGGACAGATCAGCCGTTGCCGTTTGCACCTCTTGCCGCGCTTGCAAGAATCGCTCTCGAACCCGCGCCTGGGCCGCATCTACTAATTCTTGATACCGCTCCCTGCTCAGGATAACCACATACTCCTGCCCATACCGTTCAATCACCACATCTTGGCGATCTAACACAGCTTTGTTCAATACCTGACCCGTGCGCTGTTTAAGTTCAGAAATAGGAACCGTTGTTGACATCATCACACCTTTTAGACAAAACAGACAAAATAGACAAATTTTGGTCTTAGTCTACCACATGCGTCAACTGCCAACCCGAAACTATTTTGTATTGATGATCTCCGCCCGGCCCGTCATGCCAGGGCGGATGTCCAGGTCGGTCATATCCAGGGCGATGATGACCGGGAAAGTGGCGGCGTCACCCACCGTGCCTGCCGCTTGCAAGCCGATGCGCAATACCGTGCCCGTCAAGGGATCATTGGGGTACGTTTTCAGCGTCACCACTACCGTATCCCCCGGTTCAATTTGGGCCAGGTCACGCTCGCTGAGGTTGGTGGTGTGGAATTCCAGTTGGGTTGTGTCCAGCAGCGTGACGATGGGCGAACCGCTGCCCACCAATGCTCCCGGCGCAGCATCCACCGTTAACACCATGCCTGACCAGGGGGCGACTAGCTGTGCTTTCGCCAGGGCATTTTCCGCCTGCTGTAAAGCCAGTTGGCTCTGTTCCAGGCCAATTTGCGCCTGTTGCAGCCGCAGGCGGGCGGCAGTGATTTCTTCCGGTTTGGGGCCTTGCTGCGCCTGCGCCAAAGCCTGCTGCGCATTCATCAAGTTAGCCTGGGCAGGCACGGCCGTGTCATTATTCAGCCCCGCCGCCGCCAACGCATAATTCGCCTGCGCCACCCGCAACTGCTCCTGCGCCATCGTCACAGCGCGGGTGGCTCCGTCCCGCTCTGCCTTCAAAAAGTCGGCCCGCCAGGGGTCGTTCAGTTCCCATTCCCGCCCCGGATCAAAGGCGGTGTCATACGCCTTTTGCGCGTCGGCCAGGGTGCGCTGCGCCTGGGTAATGCTGACATTGGCCGACGTCAGGCTGTTGCCTGCCGCCGCGTCACTCGTTTGCGCATTTTCCAGCGCCGTCTGCGCCGCCGTCAGATTGGCTTCGGCGGCGGCAATCACCAGTTCGTCCGGCTGCCAGGCCAGCAGCCGGTCCAGTTCCGCCTGCGCCTGGGCCACGCCATTTTCCGCCTGCGCCGCCTGCAACGTCACATTGGCAATCGTCTCCCGCAGGGCGGCGTCATCCAGCGTGGCAATTACCTGGCCCGCCTGCACCGCGTCGCCAGGCCGCGCGTTCACCGCCAGCAGTTTGCCGCCCGTCTCAAAGGCCAATGGCAGCAACGGCCGTGCTGCCTGCACCACCCCGTCCGCCAACACCGTCACGCCGGGAGGGATGGGCGTCGCCGTGGGGGCATTGTTGTCAGTGGGCACGGCCGTAGCCGTAGCCGCCACTTCACTCATTTGCGTCGGCTGCTGCCCGCACCCCACCAGAAACAAAATCACCAAAATCAAGAAGCTATATCGTTTTATGTTCATCCTCAGCCTTCAAAAAGTGCTAGGCACAGGGCGCTAACACCTGGTCAGCCCCATACCTGATGCCCTGTGCCTGGCACTGCTACACGCTGTCCACCCCTCACTGCTCACTGCTTACTGCTTACTGCTTTCTGCTTTCTGCCCACAACTCACCCCATCCGCAAAATCTCCACCGCCTTGCGCTTCACAATACGCCGGGCCGAAAAGGCCGCGCCAATCACCGAGGCCAGCACCACCAGGATGACAATAAAAGGCATGACGGTGGTATCAATGGCAAACTGCATCGGCCGCTGCGCCGTCAGATTGTCGGTGTAGGCAAACAGATAACCCATGGTCGCCCCCGCCAGAATACCCGCCAACGCCGCGCTTAAGGTCATGGCAATGGATTCCACAATCAACATGCCCGTCAATTCCCAATTGCGTGTGCCCACCGCCTTCATCATGCCAATTTCCATGCGCCGGGCATAGACCGTCACATAAATTACAGCAAAGACGCCAAACACGGCCGTCGTAAAACTAATCAACGTCAGCACCAGCAGGAAAATCTGCTGCTGCGCCCGGCTGTCCCGCATCCATTGCAATTCCACATCCGCCAGCCGCGTCCATACCCCATCTTCCAGACCAAACCGATCACGCAGGGTGGCATCCACTTCATGCACGTCGGCCCCTGGCGCTACCGTTGCCAGGATGCGGTCAAGGATGGGGTCGTCGAGTGGGGGCAGCGCCGTTTGCAGCGGCGTCGTCAGCCGGCGGAAGCTGTCCAGCGACATCAGCACCGTGCTGCCGTTGAGGGCCTGGGTACGGATACGGCCGATCCCGCTAAAACCGGGCAGCCGCCGGGCAATGCCCACCACCCGCATCTCCGTCACGTGGTCTAACCCCTCGCCTCGGATTTTGACAATCCCGCCCAGCGGCACCGCCAACCCTTCAGCCAACCCTTCGCTGATGACCACCGTGTCTGGCTCTTGCAAAATCTGGGCTAATGCGGCTGGGCTGCCACCGGTAAAGATCACCATGTCCGGGTACAACACGGCAGTGAGATCGCCGGTCACGCCGACGGCCGTGACCCGCCCATTCCGCATGGCAATCACATCCGAAGCATCGGTGAAGTAGTCGCGGGAAAGGCCAACGGCCGTGCCCAACCCCGGCACCGCTGCCAGTTCCTCGGTAATAAAACTGGGCGGCAACCGCCATTGGCGAGCTACCTCTTCTTCATCGGCATAGCGGGCAAAACTGTTCATCTCCACCGGCGCACCCATACTCAGCCGCACGTCTGTCTCAATGTTGGCGTTGCTCATGGCCGTTTGCGTAGCTAAAAAGCTGGGCAAGACGCCGCTGAACAGCACCAGCAGCGAGATGAGCGTATTACGGGCATGGCCGCGCCCCACATTGCGTTTAGCAAAAAAAGTCAGCCGGGGGGCCAGCAAACTCATCACCGCCAGCAGCACTTTTTCCATAGGCCGGGTGACAATAAAAAAGACAAAACCTACGCCCACCACCATGAGCAAAATGGCCGCCAGGAAAATGGCTGCTTCCGCCGCCGGAAAGCCAAACGTGGAGACAATATCCAGCCCAATCACCATCAACACCACAAACATCATGCCCAGGCCAATGATAAACAGCTTCGTGTTCGGGCGGCGTTCGCGCAGCGATTCCAGGTCTTCCAACTGAATGTTGTTGGCCGCGCCGGGATTGATGGCGTGAATGACCTTTGTTTTGGCGGCGTCTTGCGCCGGACGCAGGGCGCTGAGGAACAGCACCACAAAGGCGGCAATAATCGCCGGTAACATGGCGGCCACACTCACCGCCGGTTCGATGGTCGTGACCAATCCCTGCTGGCTCATCTGCCACTGGATGAACGGTACGACCGCATACCGGGTAATCATCTGCCCCAGTACAATGCCCAGGCTCACCCCCAACAGGCCAACCACAGCCACTTCGGCAATGACCAGGGCGAAGAGCAGGTTGCGCTGGCTGCCCAAAATGCGTAGCACGGCCATCTCCCGCTTTTGCTCCTGCACGTTGGTCATCACCAGTGTATGCACCAGCAGCCCCACCACGCCCAACGCCATCAGACCATAGGTGTTGATGAGCGCCTGCAACACCAGAAACGCTTCGGCCGATTGGTCGAGGACAGACGCTTTTTCGGCAGAGGTGAGGTATTGGTCGCCCAGAGCGGTTTGCACGTTCACGGCCACATTGCGCACGGCGAGGGCGGCGGCTTCAGCGTTGCCTGCTTCGTACAGCGCCGGGTCTACCAGGGCGATCAACTGCCCGGCGCGGTCAGGCAGCCCCAGGAAGGTTTGCGCGTCGGCAATGTCTACGAGCAGGCCGTCATTGGCCCCCAGGCCGATGACACCGTTTTGGCGGACGATGCCGGTGATCACAAAACGGGCAGCGGCGCGGCGTTGGCTGCTGCCCGCCGGGCTGGGCTGCCCTTTTTCGCGGGGTTGAGGGAAGCTGTAGGCCACATCCACCGTATCGCCGACCTGTAAATTGTAGGCGCGGGCGGTTTGTTCGAGCACGGCCGTGCCGGATGCCCCACCCGCCATATTTCCTAACTCATACACCCCCTCTACCACTTCCACCTGGCCGATATTCTCGGTTGGGTCAATGGCGATGAGGGTGGCGTTTCCCTGACGGCCGTGTGCGTTCAATTCCACGTCGGCAATAAAGCGGGGGTGTACGGCCGTGATGTGGTTATCCGCCTGCAAAATCGCCTGGCTGGCGCTGCTGACGGGCACAAACGGGTCCGGGCTGGTATCTATGCGCTGGATACGCAAATCATACCGGCCAATGGCCGAGGAGATCAGTTCTACGTTGGAGCGGCGGATCGTCTCTACGGTGGCGCTCATGGCTACCAGCAGCCCCATGCTCACCATCAAGGACAGCACCATCAAAATAGTACGCACCTTGCGGCGGCGGAAGTTTTTGAGGACGTATTTGAGAATCATAGTAATTGGGTAATTGGGTAATTGGGTAATTGGGTAATTGAGCAAGTTACTCAATTACTCAATTACTTCCATTCATTATCTTCCCATCCTGCATATGAATCAGCCGTTTGGCGAATTCGGCCATGCGCGGGTCGTGGGTGACAAAGACGACGGTCATGCCTTCGGCGTTCAGTTCTGCCACCAGGCGCATAATGGCAAAACCAGATTCGCTGTCCAGGTCGCCGGTCATCTCGTCGCCGATGAGGATGGGTGGCTTGTTGGCTAAGGCGCGGGCGATGGCTACACGCTGCTGCTGCCCGCCGGAGAGTTCACCGGGGTAATGGTGGGCACGGTCGCCCAGCCCCACCCGTTCCAGCAAGGTCATCGAACGCTGCATTCGTTCTTTGCGGCTGACCTTGGCCAGCACCATGGGCGCTTCCACATTTTCGCGGGCGGTGAAGTTGGCCAGCAGGTTATAGTTTTGGAAGACGAAGCCCATTTTTTGCAGGCGCAGCGTGGCCAGTTTGTTTTCAGAGAGGGCGACCAGATTTTCACCTTCGATGGTGATGTGCCCCCGGCTCGGTTCGTCCAGTCCGCCGATGATGTTGAGCAAGGTGGTCTTGCCGGAGCCGCTGGGACCCATCAGACAAATAAAGTCGCCGCGGGCAATTTCCAGCGAAACGCCGCGCAAGGCGGGCACCGCCTCCTTGCCCATGAGGTAGGATTTGTGAATGTTGTCTACGAATATGATGGGAGAAGTCATAGTAATGGGTAATTGTCAATTGTCAGTGGTCAATTGGCAATATCGGAAATGGTGCAGTTGGGTAACGGCCGTAGCCCGCCACCAATACGCACATACCGGAAATCAGGTCGCAAAGTTGCCCACGTTTACCCTCCTATTTACCTATCCTCTTTGTGCCTTCGCTCGTTCAGAAGGATAATAAGCGCCGCGCACAAAACTGTTGAATGAGATTGGTTCAATCTTGAAGATTGAACCGTATCTTCTCAATATCTTGTGGAGGAGTGCGCATCCTCAGATGCGCATCTGAGGATGCGCACTCCTCTCACCTCCATTTATTGAGATGATACATTGAACCAATCTAAAAGAAGGCAAGATGACCAATCCCCCATCTTCATCCACAGCGTTTTCGGCACGGTCAACCATTGGTGTGGTCATTCCCGCCTACAACGAAGCCGCCAATCTGGGGCGCGTGCTGGACGTGGTCTGCGCCGTGGCATGGCTGGCGCAAATTGTGGTCGTAGACGATGGCTCGGCCGACCATACGCTGGCGGTGGCGCGGCGGTATGCCACCCAAGACGAACGGCTGTTGGCGCTGCGGCTGCCGCAGAACCAGGGCAAAGCCGCGGCCATGTTAGCCGGCGCGCGCACCCTGACGTGTGACCTGGTGTTGTTCCTGGACGCCGACCTGATCGGCCTGCAAGAATACCACCTGCAATTGCTGTGCCAGCCGGTGCTGAATGGGGAGTGTGACACGGCCGTAGCCGTCTTTCGCGGCGGCAATTTTTTCACCGATTGGGCGCACCGGGTGACGCCCAACCTGAGCGGGCAGCGCTGCCTGCACTGCCTGACTTCGCGGGAAGCGCTGGAACTGCTGGCGCACAGCCGCTATGGGGTGGAATCGGGTTTGAACCAGTTTGCCCGCAGACGGGGCTGGCGCTGCCGTTACATCTGCTGGCGCGGCGTGAGCCACGTGATGAAGGAGCAAAAATTGGGGCTGGCGGGTGGGCTGCGTTTTCGTTTCCGCATGTACGGGCAGGTGATGAGTACCTTTGTCTTTGCCAGCGGATGGGGTGATTGGCTAACGGCCGTGCAGTCAGAACCGTGGTCGTTATTCGGGGAGATACGGCCGTTGTCCTGGCGCGTAGTTACCGCCCTGCTGCTCTTCCTCTTCCTGCTCTGGTTCCTGGATTCCCAACCGCTGCAAGCACGCCAGGAGATGCGCCTGCAAGAGCTGGCCAACTGGCAGCCAGACAGCGACCAGCGCGTCCTTATCTTCGCCCCCCACCCTGATGATGAAGTATTGGCTGCGGGTGGTCTCATGCAAACTTTGTTGGCAACCGAAACGGTGGGCAACATCCGCGCCGTTATCGTCACCAACGGCGACGCTTCTTTATCAACGGCCGTCTTCAGCGGCCATAACCCCGTCGCCGGGCAAACCTACAAACAGATGGCCGCCCGCCGCCAGCAAGAGAGCCTGGACGCCCTGTCTGCCCTGGGCATCCAGCCCGAACAGGTCGCCTTTTGGGGCTTTCCCGATAACGGCCTGGAACCCATCTGGCAGCGTTACTGGGTCGGGGACGCCACCTATCGCTCGCCCTACAGCCGCCTGAGCCACACCAGCCAGACGCAAAACAGCCCGGAAAGTCTGGCCTACAACAGCCAGGCACTCCTGGCACAGCTACAAAACGCCCTGGCCGATTTCCAGCCAGACGTGGTGATAATGCCCCACCCGCAAGACAGCCACCCAGATCATCGCGCCCTGGCGAATTTCATTTTGCTGGCGGTGGCCCTGAATGACCAGGAGGGACAGTCGCCCCCGCCAAAACTGTATGCTTACGTAATGTGGGTGAAGACACGGCCGTGGCCGGAAAGCATTCGCCTGGATCGTGACGCCCAACGCCTGCCCACCCGTTTTGCCGCTAACCAGACCGATTGGTTCCGCTTCGACCTGACGGCGCTGGCCCAAGAGGGCAAAATTCGGGCATTACAGGCATATAAGAGCCAGACACGGCCGTTGCGCGGCCTTATGCGCAGCGCCGGCAGCCACAGCGAGCTGTTCAATTACTTGCTGCTGCATCGCCTGCCCCGGCTGGTTGCAATCAGCGGGCAGCCGGACACACAGTGGTGGTCAGTGGCTTACGAACCCATCTGGCGGCGCGCCATCGTCAACCGCCCCTTCGTCCGCCCCACCCGGCTGTGGAGCGCGGCCGATGACCAGAATTTGTGGCTAACGGTGGAACTGCCGCGCGCGCCCCGCCGCACCACCGCCTATTACTTCCGCGTCTACACGGTAATTGAAGGGCAAAACTTTGCCTACACCGTGCCCGCCACCGAACGACGCATTGGCCCAGACGGGCAGATTTACCTGATGGGTCGCCTGCCCCTATCCCGGCCTGACGCCCTGACCGATGACCGCGTTTTTATGGCCTCCCTGGAAATCCGCGGACCGGGCAACGTCATCATGTCCCGCAGCGGTTGGCATCTATTCTATCTGGAAAAAGCGCCGTGAAACAGCCAGCCATGAACCGCGCTAAAAAATGGCTGCCCCGGCTGCTGCCCTGGCTGATCACCCTCTTACTGCTGCGCTTTCTCGTCACGCAGGGCGGCGACTGGCAGGAGCTGCGGCAGGAGTTAGCCGGCGCCAGCCTCGGCTTGCTGGCATTGGCCGTCCTGTTTCAGGCAGGTACGTATGCCGCCGTTGCCTGGTATAACGAACTGCTGCTGCGCTCATACCAGGTGCGTGTGCCCTGGTTCCGGCAATACAGCATTCAGTTTGCCATGTCGTTTGTGGAAACGGCCGTGCCCTCCGCCGCCGTGAGTGGGTTGGTGTTGCGGGCGCGACTGCTCAAACCTTATGGCGCAACCGCCGACGTGGCTACGGTGACGACGGTGGTGGAAACCTTTTCCATCAGCCTGACGGTGTTGGCCCCGGCGCTGTTTGTGGGCGCGTTTGTGGCCATTGATGGGGTGAACGCCGGCCCTGTGCGCCTGCTGCTGCTGGCGCTGGCCGTGGTC
>JABFFZ010000086.1 GCA_013112725.1 Chloroflexota bacterium | reverse complement strand
TAGCCCATGACCACCAGATCGTAGGATTGGCGTTCCACTTCTTGGCGCCCCGGCGGAGGCGGCGCGCCAAGAAGTGGAACGCCAATCCTACGATCTGGTGGTCATGGGCTACAACGGGCAGAGCGAGCAAATTGTCCTGGCCGAACACCTGCTGGCGGTGGGGGAACACCATCTGTTATTGATCCCGGCGGCCCAAGCCGCGCCCACCCGTATCCTGATTTGTGTGACCACCGGCGAGCCAGGCAAAGAGGACGTGCTGTTTAGCGGCCGTCTGACGCGCCATTTGGGGGCGACGGCCGTGCTGCTTTCGGTGGTGCCGCCCGAACAAGGCAATGGGCAGCAACCGGCGCGCGCCGAGCGCTTCTTGATGAGCGGCGAGCGCACGTTGGAATTGTTAGGCGTCCCGGCGGAAACGGCCGTGCGCACCGGCAGCGCTCCCGACGAAATTGCTGCCGAACTCGCTGCTGGCGATTATGACATGCTGGTACTGGGCGCGCCCCTGCCCGACGCCGATGGAAATATCAATCTGACAGGCACGATTAGCCGGCTGCTGGCAACGGCCAAAGAGCGACCGGTGTTGGTTGTGCGCGCGGCCGTTTCCCGGCGCGGCCTGGATTTGCCGCTCATCCCCAGCAGCGCTCGTATTCACGATTTGAAAGAGGTTGTTTAAGGAAATCTTTGTTTGTAGTGGCCGCTTGAGCGGGCTGCCGACTGGATGACCATTAACTTTTTATTTTGATAAACCCGGCAGTTGAAACCGCAGCTACAGAGAGCAAAGTCGGCCTACGCCGACTGTTGCCAGACCGCGCAGGCAGTCTTCACCATATGTAGCCGCGAATTTACTCGCCAGACGCGGATCACCGAAACATTTTGTTAACTTTCATAAGCTGGCTGCCGACTGGAAGTCGGCACTACGAACCGGCACTACAAACCGGCACTACAAACCAATGGAGTAATAAAAATGAGAAACGATACCAGACTAATTGGGGCCAGAAACGGCCGTGCAGTCCTCCTATTGGCTACCCTGCTGCTGTTCTTGCTGGCAGCTTGTGGCGGCGCTGATACCGGCGGTGACAAACCTGTCACTCTCATTCTGGCTGGCTACACCACCCCCCGCGAAGCGTACCGGGAAATCATCCCCCTCTTCCAGGCGCACTGGAAAGAGCAAACCGGGCAGGAGGTGGTATTTGAAGAGTCTTACCTGGCCTCCGGCGCACAATCACGCGCCGTGCTGGAAGGGTTTGAAGCCGACATCGTCGCCCTCTCGCTGGAAGCCGACGTCACCCGCCTGGTTGACGCGGGCCTGATTACCCATGACTGGAAGAGCGTGGGCGGCGATGGCATGGTCAGTGATTCGGTGGTGGTTTTTGGCGTGCGGTCCGGCAACCCGTTGGGCATCACTGACTGGCACGATCTGGCCCGGCCCGGCGTGGAAGTGCTGACGCCCAATCCCAAGACCAGCGGCGGCGCCATGTGGAATATCCTGGCCTTATACGGCGCGGCCAGACGTGGTTTTGTGGATGGCGTTCCGGCCAATGACGAGGCCGCCGCGGCCGCTTTCCTGCGCGACGTGCTGAAAAACGTCTCGGTCATGGACAAGGGCGCGCGGGAGAGCATCACCAACTATGAGCAGGGCGTGGGGGACGTGATCATCACCTACGAAAACGAAATCCTGGTGGGGCAGCAGGCCGGGCACGATTATGAGATGGTCATTCCCCGTTCCAGCATTTTGATCGAAAACCCGGTGGCGGTGGTGGACAGCTACGTGGACAAACACGGCAGCAGGGAAGTGGCGGAGGCGTTTGTGCAATTCCTCTTTAGCAAAGAGGCGCAGGAGGTTTTTGCCCGGCATGGCTTACGGGCGGTGAATGACGAGGTAGCTGCGGCAACGGCGACCCAATACCCCCCACTCGCCGACCTGTTTACCATAGACTACTTCGGCGGCTGGCGCGAAGCCACCCCCACCATCTTTGGCGATAACGGCATTTATACCACGGTGTTTGCCAATTTGAATGTGCCGACGCCGTGATGCGTGACGAGTGACAAGTGATTTCACTCGTCACTCGTCACTCGTCACTCGTCACTCGTCACTCGTCACTCGTCACTCGTCACGTAAGGAAACAAGCTATGGCATCTATGACCACACCAGCCACTACCCCGCGTATTCCCTGGGCGCGGCTGGGCATACGGGGGATGGCGCTCTCCTACCTGTTTATCATGCTCATCATTCCCATCAGCGTCATCTTTTGGGATGGCTTCAGCGAAGGCATGGTCACGCTGTGGCAAGAGGTGACCAAACCGATTGCCTGGAGCGCCCTCAAGCTGACGCTGTGGACTTCGGCCGTCATGGCGATCATTAATGGCGTCATGGGCTTGCTGACCGCCTTTGTGTTGGTGCGTTACACCTTCCCCGGCAAAACGACGCTGAACGCCATTATTGATTTGCCGTTGGCAATCCCCACGCTGGTGACGGGGCTGATGTTGGTGGCGCTATATGGGCCGCAGCAAGTATTGGGCCAGTGGATTCTGGAACATTTCGGCCAGCGCATCATTTTTGCGCCGCCGGGCATTGTGCTGGCGCTGCTGTTTGTCACCTTTCCCTTTGTGGTGCGCAGTGTGCAGCCGGTGTTGTTGGATCTTGACCAGGCGCAGGAGGATGCGGCAGCGACGCTGGCGGCCACGTCCTGGATGATTTTCCACCGCATTACCTTCCCGGCCATCCGGCTGCCGCTGCTCAGCGGGATGCTGCTCAGTTTTGCCCGCGCCATTGGCGAATTTGGGGCAATTGTGATTGTCGCCGGGAATATCCCCTTTCGTTCACAAACGGCCGCGGTTTACGTCTATGGCGAAGTGGAATCGGAGAACCGGCTGGGGGCCAGCGCCATGTCGGTGGCGATGATGCTGATTGCCTTTAGCGTGGTGGCGCTGGTGGGGTATTTGGAACGGCGGGGGAGAAGAGGGTAATCGGTAATCCGTAATCGCTAATCCGAGGTCCGAAATCGGACTTCGGGCTTCGGGCTTCGGTGCATTGGAGGAATGGTGTGGCGACGATAACGACTGTGGTACGGGGACGGCCGTCTACGCGGAGCAGTGTGTGGCGGCGGCGATTATTGATTGGCGTGGTGGCGCTGTATGTGGGGCTGCTGATCGTGGCGCCGCTGGTGGCGCTGGTGCGCGGCGCGTTTCTGGAAGGGGCAGCGGCAATGTGGCAGGTAATCAACCAACCCGGCGTGTGGCGGGCCTTTTGGCAGACGCTGCAAATTGGGGTGGTGGTGGTGGTGGTGCATACGGTGTTTGGCACGGCCGTAGCCTGGGTTTTTGTGCGCGATGATTTCCGGGGTAAGTGGCTGCTCAATGCCATTATGGATTTGCCCTTTGCCGTGTCGCCGGTCGTGGTGGGCTACATGCTCATCCTCATTTTCGGGCGGCGCGGCCTGTTAGCGCCGCTGCTGGCGGCCTGGGATATTCAAGTGGTATTTGCCCTGCCTGGCATGGTGCTGGCCACACTGTTTGTAACCATGCCCTTCATGGTGCGGGTGCTGGTACCGGTGCTGGAAGCGTTTGACGTGCGCCAGGAGCAGGCGGCGGCCACGTTGGGCGCAGGTGGCTGGTTCACCTTTCGCCGGGTGACGTTTCCGGCCCTGCGTTGGGGGTTTGTCTACGGCATCACGCTGACGTTTGCCCGCGCCCTGGGGGAATTTGGCGCGGTGCTGGTGGTGGGTGGCGGCATCCAGGGACGCACGGAAACGGTTCCCATCTACATCTTCCGCGCCCTGGATGAACGGATGTACACGGGGGCTTATAGCGCCGCCCTGCTGCTAGGGCTGTTTTCCATCCTGCTCATTTTAGGCACAGATTGGCTGCGGCGGCGACGACAAGAGTGAACCGCCTTTGCCTGATCCTGACCAACACGGTAATCTTAGGCGCGAAGTAACTGTTCAAGTCATTCCTGCGTAGGCAGGAATCCACGCCTCTGGATATCCGCCTAAACGGGCATGACCGTCGAGAGATACCTGTATGAATACACGTATGTTATTAGATTCCCTTTCCTAAAGAAAACACGACAGGTAATGGAGGTGTTTGTATGAATGAACCCAACAAGGTGAGGGTTGAGGTTAGTCAAGGCGTGGAAGAGCTAGAAACGGCCGTGACCGTCACCCCCGCCCACCTGTCACGCCCCTTTTGGCAGCGCATTGCCTGGCAAAAGGTTGGCATTTTTTTTGCCAGCCTTTTTTTGTTCATCCTGGCCATTACGTTGATGAAAGAAGGCGCGCGTGAATTAGGGCCACTGGTAAAAGATCGTTTTTCAGTGAGCAACCCAGTCAACAGCCTGGGTTTTGGCTGGCTTTTTGCCTACGTAGTCATGAGCGGATCCCCCGTTGCCGCCGCTGCTCTGGCTTTTTTTGACGCCGGCATTATTGACCAGATGAGTACCTTTACCATGATTACCGGCAGCCGGTTAGGCGCCAGTTTTATTGTATTGTTCATCGGTTTTATCTATGTGCTGCGTGGCCGCAACCGAGCCAGCAGCCTGGGCATGGGTCTGCTCTCCCTTACCGTTACCGGCGTTACCTATACGGCAGCTTTGTTTGTGGGTATTATCCTCTTAAAGTCTGGCATATTTGACCATATGCAACTGCGCTCCGGCACGGTGCTTACTTCCATTACAGACGTCATTTTTGACCCGATTGCCGCCTTTCTGCTGACCTTTCTGCCACGCTGGTCATTGTTCCTGGTGGGGATGGGTATCATTATGGTCAGCTTTAATTTGTTTGATAAATGCCTGCCCGAAATGGCGTTGAAAGAAAGCCAGGTAGGGCGCATGTCGCGGCTGGTGTATCGCCCCTGGGTGATGTTCTTATTGGGGGCCGGTATTACCATGATCTCCATGTCCGTTAGCCTGTCGTTGAGCATCCTGGTGCCATTGAGCCAGCGTGGCTTTGTGCGCCGGGAAAATGCCATCCCCTACATCATGGGCGCGAACATTACCACGTTTATAGACACGTTGCTGGCGGCCGTGTTGTTAAACAACCCACCGGCTTTTACGGTGGTACTGGTGGAAATGACCAGCATCACGATTGTCTCTATCGTCATTTTGGCTTTCCTGTACCGGCGCTATGAAAGGGGCATGTTGGCACTGGTGAATGGCATTATGAGCAGCAACCGCAATCTGGCGATATTCATGTTTACTATCTTGATAGTACCGATTATCTTGTTGTTTTTGTAGGAGTTCCACATGAGTGCAGCACACTACAATGAAGAAAATTCATCCTTCATAATTTTCCGAGGAGAGTAAAAGATGCGCATTTTAGCAGGTACCGGGGGCGCGGCTCATTCGGACACGGCCGTGCGCCAGGCCGCTTATCTGGCCCAAAAAACCAACAGCCAATTGACTATCCTGACAGTAGTTCATGCAGAAGTTGACCGCCCCCAGGCCAGGGCGATTTTGACCCGCGCCACGGCCATCACTGCACCGTATCAGATTGTGCCCCAAACCCAGATTAGCCTGGGGCCGGTTGCCCCAGAAATTGTAAAAGCCGCTAAAACAGGCCAGTATCATCTGGTGGTATTGGGTGAACGTCCTGGGCACGGGCTGATCAAACGCCTGATTGGCCCCACTGCCGAACGGGTCATCGCCCAGATGCCCTGCCCGGTGTTGATTGCCCGTAAAGAGGCCAGCCCCCTGGCGCGGATTTTGCTCTGTGAAGGGGGGCGTGAACCATCGCTGTTGGAACGACTGCAAGACCGGTTGGCGCCGCTGTTACAGGTGGCAGAAGAGTTAACCGTGCTGCATGTGATGTCCCAAATTGCCGCCGCACCGGGTGTGGCCAGTTGGGAACTGCACGCCGATGCTACCGAATTGATGGCCAGACACACAAGAGAAGGCGAGTTGTTGACACATGATACGGCCGTTTTACAATATCTCCCCCTCCATTTACAGACCAAAGTCCGGCATGGATTGGTGGTGGATGAGGTAGTAGCCGAAGCCAGAGATGGTGGTTATAACCTGGTGGTCATTGGCGCACACCAGGGCAGCGGTTGGGAACGCTATTTGCTGGATGATCTGGCTCACCAAATTGTGACCAAAATCGAAACGTCGGTGTTGGTGATTTAGGGCCGTGTCAGGCAAGGGGCTGTTTAACTCTGGTTGGCCAACATGGTTCTGCCCCTTGCCTGGCACTCATCGCATCAATCACCGGCGCCAACTTGCTGCGGCACACGCCGGGCAAACACGGCGTTAAATAAACCATTCACAATCATCACCCCGAACAAGATCAAGGCGCCACCCAAAATCATCTCGCCGGTCAACTGTTCGTCCAGCAAGATGACGCCAAAGAAGATGCCAAATACGGGAATCATATAGGCCACCATGGAGAGATAGCTGGCCCCGGCGCGTTCCAACAACTTGTAATATACAATGAAGGCCAGGGCTGTGCCCAAGACGGCCAGCGCCAACATAGACAGGATAGAAGGCATCGAAGGCGCCGGTAAAGTCCACGGCCGTTCCAGCAGCACCAACGGCAGCAAATAGAGTGAGGCCATCATCATTTGCCCGGTGGGGGCTACCAGAGACGGCAGGCCGCGCAGGTGGTTACGGCCGTAAACAATAGCCACGCCATACAGAAAGGAAGCCAGCACCAGCGCCAACACACCCCAGGCCGTGGCCACCACCCCATCCTGGAAAGCGGGGTAAACCAACACCAGCATCCCGGCAAAACCCACCAGCACACCGATAACTTTAGCCGGCGTCAGGTGGTCATCCTGCGTAAAAAAGTGCGCCAGCAGGATGGTGAACAAGGGGATGGTGCCATTCAAAATGGAAGCCAGGGCGCTGTCTACATATTGTTCGCCCCAGGCAAACAGGAAAAAAGGAATGGCGTTGTGAATCAGCGCCACCACGGCGATATGTTTCCAGATCGTGCGTGAGTCTGGCAAACGACCGTGCTGCCAACGCAGCACCACATACAACAACACCGCCGCCAACGCCACCCGGCCAAACACCAGCGTCAGCGGCGGAATCGTCTCCACACCCACTTTTATGAACACAAACGATGGCCCCCACAAAGCCGCCAACAAAATCATCAGTAACAGATTTTTCCAATTCATGTTGCACCTGAAAAATGGTAATTGGGTAATTGGGCAGGCAGGTAATTACCCAATTACCCAATTACATAACAACGTCATCATACGGCCGCCGCCGCCACCTCTCAATCCGAATCTTGTGCAAACGACACGGACACCGTTGTCTCTTCTTTGAAGGTGGACAGGACAATGTTGGTGGTCGTTCGAGTGACCAGCGCCTGCGACCGCAGCCGCTCAATGAGCGCCTCCAACTCACCTGTATGCGCCACCCGCACCTTCAATATGTAACAATCTTCACCGGCAACGGTATGGCATTCCAGCACATCCGGCTCAGCCTGGCACACCTCGGCAAAGCGCCGCTTACTGGTCAGGTAATCCCCCTGGTCGTCTGCGCCGACCACCAACCGCACGAAAGCGGTAATGGGTTTGCCTAAGGCTACCGGGTCTACCACCGCCACATAACGCCGGATCACGCCCCGTTTCTCCAACCGTTTGATGCGGTCAAAGACCGTGGACGTGGTCAACCCCACCTGTTCGGCAATAGCGGCATTGGCCAGACGGCCGTTTCCTTGCAAAAGCATTAAAATCTGGGCGTCTGTTTCGTCAATCATTCCATATCACTCATCTTTTTCCGAAAAAAATTCGAGCAATTGCCTATAATTCCGAATATAATACGTACTTGCGATTGTGCTGTCAACCTGTACTTTTGGGCAAGTACACGGCTTGGGCTACAATTAAGCATCTATGAAACAGCCTTATCTTTTCAGCCTGATGTTGTTGTTGCTCGTGGTGGGATGCCAACCGGCGGTCACGGCCGTTATTCCCCCCCCCATCACCCCATCACCAGTTCCCTCCATCACCCCATCACCAGTTCCCTCCATCACCCCATCACCGGCATCCTCGCCGCCCCCACCACAGCCACCAACGGCCGTGCCCACCAGCACCCTTACCCCCACGCCCACAACTACCGCCACCCCCGCCCAAACCCCCACCGCCACGCCCGTTGGCCCCTGCGCCAACCGCATCCTGGCCGACGATGATTTGTGGGCCATCGTTACCCAAAGTTATGGCCTCAGCCGCGATTACGCCCCCACCGACCTGGTTTCCCTGAATGACCATCTGGGCAACGAGGTGACCCTCGGCTACCCGATTGAATTGCGGGCCATGGTGGTGGCGCCGCTGGTGCAAATGATTACCGACATGCAGGCTGCCGGCCTGAAACCCCAGGTGCTATCCGGCTATCGCAGTTGGAGCGCCCAATCCATCGCCTACAACAAATGGGCCAGTGAATTCCCCGGCCATGTCAACATCATCAGCGCCCCACCCGGTTACAGCGAACACCAACTGGGTACCACCATTGATTTTGGCTCGCCGGAACTGCCGCTTTACACCGGCGATCCCAATTTGCAGTTTCACACCTACTTCTATAAAACCAATGAAGGTATCTGGCTGCTGGCCAATGCCCACCGCTACGGCTTCACGCTCAGTTGGCCGCTGGAAACATTTGAACTCACCGGCTTTTATTACGAACCCTGGCACTACCGTTACGTAGGCGTGGAAATGGCAACCATGCTGCACGAACAAGGACTTTCACTGACGCAGTTCCAACTGGTAAACCAGCCGGAGCCGTGCGTGCCGTAGAGATATTAAGATATTGAGATATTAGGATATTGGGCCAATGTCCCAATATCTCAATACCTCAATATCTGCTCTTGTTAAGGGCTGATTGCATGAAAGGACGTTTTTTGATTTTTCTCAGCATCACCATTTTATTAGCCGCCTGTGTTTCGTCGCCGGTGGAATCGGTGGAGATGGCTTCGGTGTTGGTCACGGCCGTTGCCGAACCTTCCCCCGTCCCCACCATCACCCCATCACCGGCCATTACCGCATCGTCTACCCCGCTGCCCACCGCCGCCGCGACAGCTACCGCCACTCATACATACACGCCCACACCCACGGCAACCCCCAACCCACCCATCATCGTCGCCGCCGCCCGGGAATGGGAAACGGCCGTGACCACCGTCCTCACCCAACTGGCTACCGCCCCACAACCCTGGCAGTACCTCCGCAGTGAAGACCCCGCCGCCGATTTAGCCGCCGGGCTGGCCCATGTAGCCCTAAGCAACGATCCCAATGGCGCCCTCATCGTGCAGGAGCCACTGGTACTGGCCATCCCCTTCACCACCCACTGGCAATACATCAGCCTGGCGGACGCCCAGGCCGTGCTGGAAAACGGCCACCAGATTGTGAGGGTGCTGCCCTGGCATGAAATGACGCCGGACCTGAAGGCGCTACCCGTCAACGGCATTCGCCCCAACCAACCGGAATATCCCCTGCAAACCAAACTGACGCTTACGGCCGTACCGGGCATGGAAACGGCCGTAGCCCAACTCCTCCCTCTGCTGCAATCAGAACTGCAACCCGCACCTATCGTCCACTTGACGGCCGTCGGCGACATCATGTTAGACCGCAGCCTGGGTTACAACCTGCAACAGGGCTACCTGACCTACCCCTTTGCCAAAGTGTCCCACCTGTTCCAGGCCGCCGACATCACCGTCGGCAACGTGGAGTCGGCGATGGGCACGGGCGGCGAACCGATGCCCAAAAGTTACCCCTTCCGCGCCCCCCCAGAAGCCGCCGCAGCGCTGGCATTGGCCGGTTTTGACGTGGTCTCGTTGGCAAATAATCACGGCATGGATTATGGAGCCGAAACGCTGCTAGAAGGCATTGACCTGCTAAAAGCCGCCGGTGTGCAGCCGATTGGCGCGGGCGCCAACCGCGCCGAAGCCCGCGCCCCCTACATCACCGAAGTGAATGGATTGACGATGGCTTTCCTGGGCTATGTGAATGTGCCGGTAGAAGCGAGCAGCGCATTTGATGTGCGCACCTGGGACGCCACGGAAACAACCCCCGGTCTGGCCTGGGGTGAACCAGATGTGGTGACAGAAAATGTCACGGCCGTGCGCCCCCTGGCCGATCTGGTTGTCGTCGTGCTGCACAGCGGCTATGAATATATTGAAGAACCAAGTGAACCCCAGGCCGCCATTGCCCGCGCCGCCATTGATGCCGGCGCCGATCTGGTCATCGGCCACCACGCCCACATCTTGCAGGGCATCGAGTTTTATAACGGTGGCGTCATCGTCTACGGGTTGGGTAACTTTGCCTTTGAGATTGACGGCGACCCCAGCACCGCCATTTTGAATGTGTGGCTGGACGAAAACGGCGTGCGCGAACTGGAATTGATCCCGGCGACCATCCAGTTTGGCGGTCAACCCCGCCTGGTGGAAGTCTGGGAACCATTTCCGGCGCTGGAACGGGTATATTATCTGACGCGGATTTTGAACGGCCGTTAACGAGGTAATTGGGTTATTAGGTAATTACCCAATTACCCAATTACCCAATTACCCAATTACCCACCATGGACGAACCAGAAGAGCAAAAACAAACCGGATTATTCAAACAAGTCTTGCGCGGGCACATTGCGCCGGACCGAGAGCTGGTGGAAACGACTGGCCTGTCGCCACAGATGGCAATTTTGCGGCAGTGGCAGGTAGAACGGCTGGCGCAAACACATGAAGATTTGCTGCACAGTCAGCGATACGGCCGTGCCTGCCAATTTTTCCTCAGCGACATCTACGGCGCCAAAGATTTCAGCCAGCGCGACGCCGACGCCGAAAACGTCTACCGCACCATGCGCAAATACCTGCCCGACCGCCTGCTCATCACCATGGGCAAAACCATCGAACTCAACAAAATCACCCAGCAGTTAGACGCCCACCTGCTTGACGCCTTGGTAAACCGGCTGGGCATGACCGACACGCTTACCGCCGAGATGTACGCCGAAGCCTACCGCCTGTGTGACAACTATGAAACACGCCAGAAGCAACTAACCATGGTGCTGGATGTGGGCCGGGGCGTAGACAACCTCACCCGCATCCCCATGATCGGCATAGTGCTGCGCGCCGCCCGCCGTCCGGCTGCCCGCAGCGGCTGGAGCGAACTGCAAGATTTCATGGAACGTGGTTTTGCCGCCTTTAAGGAAATGCGCGGGGCGGATCAATTTCTGGCCATCGTAGAACAACGCGAACGCCAGATTTTAGACCAGATATTTGCCAATACCCCCCACCCCTTCTCAATTGCCCGCCAAACTTAATTCAATTGTATCTATACAGGTCAAAAACCTGTGGTATAAATGATGTCCATGGACGAAGTGCAACAACTGCGTGAAGAGGTCAAACGGCTGAAACAGGAGAATCAAGAACTCCGTGAGCGCCTGATGGCTGCCGAGGCTACTATCAAGCAGTTACTTGAGTTGCTGGGTCAAAACAGCCACAATTCCAATTGGCCGTCTAGCCGGGGCAAGAGCCGCCGAAAGACAAAAAGTTTGCGGCCGAAAACGGAGCGAAAAGCAGGTTGGGATTCCCCCAAAAGATAGTTGGTCATGATCTCAGACACCCATCCCGAAACCGAAAGAGTGCTGGTTCATCTGCTGCAACAAACGCCGGTGTGGCGCAAACTGGAGATGATGGGCGAACTCAACCGCGCGGCTCACAGTCTGGCTTTAGAAGGTTTGCGCGAACGATATCCGGCGGCGACAGAAGCCGAATTAAGGCGCCGCCTGGCAGACTTGTTGTTAGGCTCAGAACTAGCCCGGCAAGTCTATGGTCCACTTGTAGCCTAAACCAGTTTGGAGCCGGTTGTTTATGCTTAGCGAACCTGTTTTTGTGACCCTTCTCGTTATTGACGTTCTGGAAAAGCTGGACATCCCCTATCTTATTGGCGGTTCCTTTGCCAGCACCGCTTACGGCCGTGTACGTACCACCCAAGATGTTGACCTGGTAGCGGAAATGCAAATGAATCAGGTAGAGCCATTTGTAAAAGCGCTGAACAGCGCTTTTTATGCCGATGAACAGATGATCCAAAATGCCATTCAACGCCGCACCAGTTTCAATCTCATTCACCTGGAAACCCTGTTCAAGGTGGATATATTTATTCCCAAGGCACGGCCGTTTGATAGGGAACAGCTCAAACGTCGTGTCCAGCACGTCATTGACCAGGAAACAGCACGCCAGGCTTATTTTGCCAGCGCGGAAGATACGATCCTGGCCAAATTGGAATGGTATCGTTTGGGTGGTGAAGTCTCCGAGCAACAATGGCGCGATATTCAAGGCATTCTCCAGCTGCGTGGCGACCAGTTGGACCTTCATCATTTGCAAACATGGGCCACCGCTTTGCGAATGAACGACCTCTTAGAGCGGGCGCTGAAAGAAGCCGCGGGTAAAACATAATCCTGCTAGCCTTGCCAGACTGGATAGAACAGCTGTGGACACGGCCGTGACGCATGGCTGCCTGAAGAATTGATGCCGCTGCTTCAGCGCCGCTACCCCAACCTCGGGGGGAAATCATCAGTGCCGGTATCCAGCGGGGCCAGATCTCTTTTTAGGGGCATAATCGTCATCCCCTCATGGGAGAAGAGAAAACCATATTTCTGTATAATGTCGCCAGGTGAAAACAGGCATAGGGTACAGCCTATTTTGATCAGGTATTAAAATGACCTTCTTAGTAATCGTTGTGAGGGTATCCAGACCAATGGTTTTATATGGACAATTGTGTATGAGTTTGGAGAAATGATATGACGACTGTAACAGTTGAATTACCCTCTGATTTGGCACGGCGTTTACAACCCCTTTCTGATCGCTTACCAGACATTTTGGAGATGGGCTTACGGCAGTGGCAGGCGGCAGGACAACATGGTTTCCGTGGGGCATCTGAGATTTTAGAACTCTTAGCGACGTTACCAACTCCCGAAGATATCCTGGCGTTACGTCCATCAGAGGCGTTTCAGACACGCGTGCAGGAACTTTTAGAAAAGAATCGGGAGGAAGGGTTATCACCCAGCGAAGAACAAGAGTGGCAGCAGTACGAATATTTGGAACATCTGGTACGGATGGCCAAAGCCAGAACTTTGTTAATACAAAAGAAACAATGAGCGATTACATCCCGGCGCTACTACGACAACAAGTCTATGCGCGTGCCGGTGGACAATGTGAATATTGCTTAATGCCCCAGGTTGCCGTTCTTGTGTCGTTAGAGGTGGAATATTGTGGCCCGGAAGCACAGCGGAGAAACAAAAGAATACAATTTAGCGTGTGCGTGCAGTCTATGCAATAAATACAAAGGCAGAGATCTGGCCTCAATTGATCCAGACAGTGAAGAAATTGCACCTTTATTTCACCCACGCCGACAGCGTTGGCAAGATCATTTTCGTTTGGAAGCTGCTCAAATTCTGCCTCTAACAGCAACCGGTCGGGTAACTATAAACTTGTTGCAGTTGAATCAACCAGACCGGGTTGCTGAGCGAGAAGTTTTACTGGCTGCCGGGGCCTTACAACTACCTGAATAGTTGCGCCTGTTTTTTGTTTTTGAAAAACGCTCCTGAAAAAGATTTGTCAGTCAATCAGGAATGTCACCACATTGTCATTAAATGTGGGAGGAAGAGGTTACGGCCGTGCCCCACTCTCCACTCTGGTTTTCTGTCTATTCCGCGGTGGACGGCTGCCGATTGGTTGAGCCGGGCGGGGCGAACGGGGCTGGCGCGGCGGGCGGGCAAACTCGGTGTCTTTGGAGGGCGCGGGTGCTGAATAGTCAAATTCGGGCAGTGTGCGCCGTTCCAGTTTTTCCCCCAATACCCGCTCAATGGCTCTAATCATGTCTGTATCTTCTGCGGTGACAAAAGTAAAAGCGTCGCCTGTTTTAGCAGCGCGCCCGGTGCGGCCAATGCGGTGGGTATAGGCGTCGGCCGTGTCAGGCATGTCATAGTTGATCACATGTGAAATCTGGGTCACATCAATCCCCCGCGCCGCAATATCGGTGGCCACCATGATCTTATATTGGCCGGAGCGGAAACCGTCCATCGCTTCCTGCCGCCGGTTTTGGGACATATTGCCTTGCAGCGCCGCCGCTTTGTGCCCGGCACGGTTGATTTGCTCAGCGACGCGCCGGGCACGATGTTTGGTGCGCGTAAATATCAGCACTGATTCCGTGTCCATGTGGCGCAGCAACGCTAGCAGCAGCCCAGTTTTGAGGTGCTGCGGCACCGGGTAGAGGGCATGGGAAACGGTGACTGCCGGCTTGGCCAGATCAACCTGTACTGTCACCGGATTCTTGAGAATGTCGTGGCTTAGGCGGCGAATGTCATCCGGCATGGTGGCGGAAAAAAAGAGGGTTTGCCGCTGGGTGGGCAGGTGCTTGAGTAGTTTACGAATATCCGGCAAAAAGCCCATGTCACACATGCGGTCAGCTTCGTCCAGCACCAGCACTTCCAGGCGGGAGAGGTCTATGGTTTTCTGGTTGATGTGGTCGAGCAGCCGACCAGGGCAGGCCACCACCACTTCCACGCCTTGTTTGAGCCGTTGAATTTGGGGATTGACGCCGACGCCGCCGTACACGGCCGTGCTGCGCGTTTTTGTTTGCCCCCCTAATTGCACAAATGAATCGTTGATCTGTTCGGCCAGTTCACGGGTGGGGGCCACCACCAGGGCACGCACATGGCCGCGTGTCCCTTGCATCAGCCGTTGCAAAATGGGCAGCACAAAGGCGGCCGTTTTGCCGGTGCCTGTTTGTGCCAGACCTAAAATGTCTTTGCCCTGCAAAATGGGGGGAATGGCCTGTACTTGAATAGGGGTTGGGGTATCATACCCCATTGTTTGGATGCCAGCCGCAATGCGCGGATGGAGGTTGAAAATGTCAAAACTCACTGAAAGTCTCCTTGAATAAACGCAGCCAAGTCGCACTCTCAGCTTGTTTTAGTTTGCATAAGATGGCAGCAGTGTAACACAAGCGGCAAAATCGGGCGAATGAAGTGAGAATGGGGTGAGCAGAGGCCGGGAGGGTGATGTTCTTCTTTGGATTTTAACTCTTGATATCTGCAAGAAAAACTAATAGCATTATAAAAAACTAATATTATTAGATTTTTTATGAAAAAATCACTTACATCACCCCGCCGACAACAGAACCATGACGCCACCGTCCAGACCATTCTGGATACGGCACGGGCAATTATGCGAGAGGAAGGGGTTGCGGCCCTCTCCATGCAGGAGCTTGCCCGCCGCATGAAGATGCGCGCTCCATCTCTGTACAACTACTTTTCCGGCAAGATGGACATCTATGATGCCCTCTTCCGGTTGGGGTTCACCCTTTATGATGAACACATCCGGGCGTTGACGCCAGCAGCCACGAGCTGGCGGGATGAGCTTCGCCTTATTATTGAAGGGTATATGTCCTTCGCGCTGGAAAATCCTGAACTTTATCAGCTTTGTTTTGAACGGCCGGTGCCTGGTTTTGTCCCCTCGCCGGAAAGTCTGGAACTGAGTTTTGGAATACTAAATTGGTCTTACAGCCGTGCCGAACAGCTAAAGGCCGAACTGGAAACTGAACTTTCCAGCCATCAACTCGTGAATCTGGTCATCGTTCTGGCACATGGCATAACCGCCATGCACCTGGCAAACGAGCCAGACCTGCCAATTGGGCAGGGACGGTTTGGCTCTCTAATGCCCGTTGTTTTATCCCTTTTGGAACAAGCGATACCCCTCAAGGAGAATGAATAAAAATGAACTTCGCCATTTCCCCATCAACTATCACAACTGCCGAACAAATACCTTATGTTACGGCTGATGAAGCCTTTGACCTGATGCAAACCGCGCTGGATCGCTTCATCCGCCTGATTGAATCCCTGCCGACCGAGGAGTGGAGCAAACCCACGGCCTGCACGGAGTGGAATGTGCGCGACATGGTAGCACATCAGGCCGGTGGCTTTGCCAGCGGCGCCGATTATCGGGAGATGATTCACCAGTTAACGGCCAGGCCGAAAAGCAGGCCGGGCCAACTGATTGAAGACAGCATCAATGCGCTGCAACTGGCTGAGCGGGCCGACATGACACCGGCTGAGTTGATCGTCGAATTGCGGCAGGCGGGCAAAAAAGCCAGCCACAATTGGGCCTATGGATTCCGTCTGGTCAAATGGGCATCTATCCCCCATCCCATTCCGGGCAAGCTCTCTATGCGCCATCTGATGTGGGTGATTCACAGCCGCGACACCTGGATGCATCGCCTGGACATTTGCCGGGCGACAGGTCGTCATTTTGAGCAGACACGGGCGCATGACGGCCGTATCAACGAATTAGTTGTCCTTGATCTGGCGCGCACTTTGCAGAAGAAATTGAATGGACGGGCGTTTACACTGGTGTTAACAGGTGTTGCCGGGGGCACATGGCAGATTGGACAGGGCAATTCGGAAGCCGTGATCGAAATGGATACGCTGGACTTCAATATCTACGCATCGGGGCGTTTTAGCTATGAGGAAGGCATCTCACGTGCCCAGTTTTCAGGGGATAACAATCTAGCCGGGCTGGCCTTCAAGAACTTTAGCGTTTTGTATTAGGCGTGCCTGTAAGCGTTGGTGAATGAGGGTTCACGGCCGTAACCTCCATCCAAAATGTTGTAGATCATCAAACGTAGCGATATCTGGTATCCCTCCCATACTTTTGGTACATTCTGTAGAGGATTGGTTTGGAGTTTATGTGATTCACAACAAATGCTCAAGCAGGAGATGGTGATGGGATTTTTTAAGAAGTTTTTGGGCGGCGGCGAGAAGAAACCAACCGGAGAGTATGTAGATAAAACGGGCATTTATTTCTATTTCCAGTGTGAAAACTGCGGCAAACGAGTGCGGGTGCGCGCCGATAAGCAGCACGATTTGCTCAGCGATGGCGGCAGTTTTATCTGGCACAAAACGGTGGTGGATAGCAAATGTTTCCGGCGCATGGAAACAGTGGTATACCTGGATGGCCATTACAACGTGACCAGCTATGAATTGACCGGCGGCAAGTTTCTGACGCAGGCGGAATATGAAGCGGCCGAACAGGCCGAGCTGGCCGCCAAATCCCAACCCCCAGAAGCCAGCCAATCTGAGACGGCGGAATGATCTACCTGCTCATTCCGCTGGCATTTCTGGCAGACCGGTTAGGCAAATGGTGGGCGGCTGCCCATCTGGCCGAACACAGCCCAACCCAATTCAATGCCCTGTTTACGCTGGTGGAAACGCACAACCGGGGGATTGCTTTTGGCCTATTTCAGGGCATTGGCCCACTGGTGGGCTGGCTAACGCTGGGGGTGCTGGCCTGGCTGGTTCTATATATTCACCGCCTGGCACGCGAACAATGGCTGGCGCGGGCGGGGTTAGCCATTCTTATTGGCGGGGCGTTGGGCAATCTGGTTGACCGTATCTGGCTGGGTGAGGTGCTGGATTTTATTCAGACGCCCTGGCGGGTGGGCATTTTTAATGTGGGCGATATGCTGATTCATTTGGGCATGTTCCTGTTCATTTTAGGGGCAATTTTTCAGCGAGAGAAAAAGGGGGAAGACACGGCCGTGTCCCTTGAGTAGGGTCAGTCTCGTTACAAAAAAAGAAGCTCCGGGATGGGGGTTCCCGGAGCCAGGAAGGAGGAGGAAAACGAGTTGAAAAGCAAGTCAGTTTGTTGTGTGTAGAATAAGGGAAATAGGGGGACCAGACAATGGGAGAATGTCACCAGGACGGCAGAACTACTCTGGTACTGTGGGGGCAAACCGGAGGTACCAGACATGACGGGGTGAGCAGGTAAAGGGGTGATGGGGTGAGTGAACTTTGCCCATGCCCACCGGTTACTTTTGCGTTTTTAGTTGTCAAAACGGGAGTCGTCTAGTTGTTTGCGGAAAGTTTTTTCTTCGTCTTCTGCGGATGGCGGTGGGGCATCTACTGCGCTTTTTTCTGCCTGGAGCACGGCTGCGTAGGCAGCTTGCAGCAGGTCGGGGTGGGTGCGATGCACCACGCTCCACTTGCCGCAATGCGGGCAACGGTCTAGTTTGCCAACGACCACATTCATCCCCCACCAGTGGCGGGCGAAGGGTTTGTGGCATTTGGGACAAATGGAACCACCAAAGGGGCCATTGATGGCCGGCTGCCCGGACGCCTTCTGTCCCCGACTGGCTAACCACCAGGAAAACAGGCTGACACCAATGCCCAGAGCGATGACCGGTACGATAGTCATGGCGACACGTTGATTGGCGTCGCTGCTGGTAAGGAAGTTGCGGGTGAGAGTGTTCGAGGTGAGTCCACGGCCGTCGGCTGTAACCCCCGCCGCCCGCAGCACATGGACGCCAGGCGCATAGCTGCCGGTGTTGAACTGGTAGCGAAAGGGGGGCGTCGTTTGTTCAGCCACCTGGGTCTCATCAATGAAAAAGAGTACCCGCACCAGGTCCTCCGGCCCCTCCACGTGCATAGAGAAGCGACCTTGAATATCGGCGCCAAAACCGGCGCCAAAATCGCGGCTGAGCGACAGGCGCAGTGTGTCCTGGGCAGCTACGGCCGTGACCATCACCCCCAATTCCAATAACAACCAGACAACCAGCCCCATTTTGCGGATCATGCGTTTGTTTCCACGGGGGATACGGCCGTTTCCCCAACTCCCTCACGCATCAAAGCCAGCAGTTCATCTACCCGATTACGCCGGTAAAGGTATTGCAGCAGTTCCCGCACTTTGCCCCGTTTTTCCACCCCTTCCAACTGTTCCCAATCAATGCCCAGGCGCGCCGCCATCTGTTGCAGCTTTTCCAGGTTATAACGAGCCAACAGCACATAGCGCAAACTGGCGCGCGGTGAAACAGGGGTCAACTTTTCCAGACGGGGCAGCATTTCCGGCGGCGGCGGCGTCAGGATACGCTCAATCGCCAGCGCCAACTGCGCCGTCTGGCCGTTTCGGGTGGCATAGGCTACCACTTCGTAGGCCAATGTGTGCAAATTTTGGTTCAGGGAGACGACGGCCGTTTCCGGGATTTCCAGGTCAAACATCAAATCCAGCACATCTTCCCGGCCAAATCGCTGTTGTATATCGGCTAACAGCGCCGGCACATCATAAGCGGCTGCTTCCGGGTCTTCAGCCGCATCCACCACCGGCAAAGGTTCAGGCCGTATCGTTTCCGGCTGTCCATTTGCTGACGGCGCCATGGGTGTGCGTTCTTGAACGCCTACCGCCGGCGTGCCAACGGCTGTCACCGGCGCAGCAGCCATCTGAGCCGACGCCGACTGGGGCAGATGCGGCCACAATACACCCAAAAACCAGAAAACGCCGCCGCCCCCGATAGCCCCGGCAATGAAATAAAAGAAAAAGCCCAGTTCAGCCAGGAAGGCTTCTCGATTAAATGTCCCCAGGATGGTGTCCAGCAGCAGGGCCGTCGTCACCGTTAATAAACCAACACCCCAGGACAGTGACGGCCGTCGTAAAAACATCACCAAAAACAAAACAACCACAAGCAATTTGAAGAGTAACAAGGCTGTCATAGTGGGCGAATTGTAACACCCACCTCCAATGAAGCAATGAAACACCCCGTCACTTCATGCACAGTTTATCCTTGTTATGGCCGGTTCCTGCCGCACCGCCATGGCATGATTAAGAAGTTGGTACTACTAGCAAAATTGACATAAGGCTAAACAGGATGTTATTATCTTGCCCATGCAGCCAAAACGCCTCATAACCACCTGCCCTTCAATGCAGGCAGCAACCATCGGACTTCGTCTGACAGTTCTTGTATTTATTCTGTGGTCGTTATCCGCTTGCGCCGCTCCTATCACCATACCGCCCACCCGTGCCGCCGCGATGATGCTGGCGGTCGTACCGCCCACCGTCATCCCCACCGTCCCGGCCACATTCACCCCACCGCCACCTGGCGCAACCATTGATGCCCAATTGAACCATAATCAAACATGGCAAGTAGGCCCCTCCAGCACACCCAGCATCACGCCCCCCATTCCTTCCCACACGCCTACCCCCTCGCCCACCTACACGCCGTCACCTACCTACACACCATCACCCACGCGCACCTCCGCTGCCGTGTCTGGCATCTGGTACAATTACCCATTCTCCATTGACCCACGCAAAAGCAAACTCAGCATTCATGTCATCAAACCGAACAGTCCACATATCGAGGAATTTATCCGGCAAACGCAGCCCAATGTCATCAAACTGGTAGATGATTTTGGGCTGGCAGCCATAACCAAAGAATTGTCCCCGCGGACCATCGTCATTGGGCGAGCGGACAATATCAATCAACAATATGGGGGTAATCCCGAAGAAGAAGCCAGGAAATACGTTCAACAAAACCTGGCTAAATACCGGCTGAATCCGGCCGTGGATTATTGGGAAGGCTGGAACGAGCCAGACCCCGGTTTGGAGCATATGAGCTGGTATGCCCGGTTTGAACAGGAGCGGGTGCGGGAAATGGCGCGGCAAGGGCTGGGCGCGGCTATTGGCGGTTTTGCCACCGGCGTACCGGAAATGAATGAGTTTGCCTTGTTTGTCCCGGCCATCGAAACAGCCATGCAATATGGCGCTATTCTCACGCTGCACGAATACAGCGCCCCGGTCATTACCTATGGCTATGGCAGCGAAATGCCCGGCTACCCCCGTTATGCCGACCGGGGCACACTCACCCTACGCTACCGCTGGTATTACCGAGAAATTCTGGAACCCGCCGGGCTGGTTATCCCCCTGGCGATCACGGAAGCGGGCATTGATGGCATCATTGGCAACCGGCCCGGCCCGCCGGGTTATGGTTGGGCCGATTTTCAGGCGTATGCGGTGGAGCAAGGATGGGGGCGCAATGGTATTGAGGCGTTTGTCAACCAGATGGCCTGGTATGACGCCGAAGTACGCAAAGACCCCTACGTGCTGGGTTTTACCATCTTCACCGCCGGCTCCATTGGGCACTGGCGCAATTATGAGATCAGTGACGTGCTGCCCCGGTTGACGGATTATGCCCGACCTTGAAGATGATGAGGTGAGCAGGGGATGAGGGGGCGTGGGTTGGCGTGTTTGATGAGAATCTTTGCCGGAGATCGTGGGTTAAGGGTATTGTTGCAATCAATGGCAATAAAACACATAAGCGGGAGTGTTATTAACAATGAGTAACCATGAAAATGAGATGAAACCTATGAATACAACAATATCAGCTTTATCTACTGACCGCCGTGACCCCGGCTTCTGGCGTGAAGCATGGCAGCAAGCGCGACTGGTTTTCCGTTTGTTATTTGACCGGGAAGTCCCTTTTTATCTGAAGTTTTTGCCGTTTCTGGCCGTTTTTTACGTCATCTGGCCAATAGATCTGCTGCCCACTGTGCCGCTGGATGATATTACCGTGCTGCTGGTGGGGGCCAAGGTTTTTATTGAACTGGCGCCGCAGCATGTGGTGGTTAAACATCTAAACCAGATTCGGGCGGCGGATGGGTATGATCCTATTGAAGAGCCGGGGATGGAAAAGGGCACGGCCGTAACCGGTGACGACATCAAGATCATCGAAGGCGAAATTATTGAGTAATAAAAAAGACCAGGCATAATGCCTGGTCTTTTTAATGACCCAGATATTGTAGCAGCCAATCCCCACCCCACTGATACATAAACCCGATAAACGTACAACAACAAAAGAGCAGCAGCAAAACCACCGCCATAATGGTCATATTGCGGCGATTTTTGTTTGGCGGCTCGCCGGGAGGAACCAACGGCGCATAGTTGGGTTGAGACGTGGACTCATAGGTGGAGGGCGCAAAAGAACTGTGAAAGGTGGGCGGTGAAGCATAAACGGGCGACGAGGCCGGTTGGACCGCAGGTGATTCGGTGACTGCTAGCGGCGGCGCGGCCGAAGCAGCGGCCCAGGGAGGAGCCTCCTCTACCATCGTACTCACATCCGATTTCAGCGTTCCGGCTATCTCATACACCAGGCGCACACCACTGCCCATGTTGATGGCCTGTCCTGGTTGCAGATTCACCGGCTCGCTGCTCAACCGCTGCCCATTCACAAAGGTGCCATTGGTGCTGCCCAGGTCCTCAATCTGAAAACCCTCTTCCGTCAGCGTAAGACGGGCGTGTTGGCGGGAAACTTCAGGATCGTTGATGGTGATGTCGCTCATGGGGTCGCGCCCGATGATAAGCGAATGCGCATCCAGGTGAAAAACCTGGCCTACCTGTGGTCCTTTGCGGATGACAAGCTGGAATTGTGGTTCTGACACGGCCGTTTCCTTTCTTCTACACTAGGTTCTGTTGACATTTGAGGCATAATAGGCTCATGTCAACAAATGCTAAACTATCAGATTCTCAATGGGTCAAAATATATGCTTTTTTGCGAATCCATCCGCGGGCATATGTTGGAGACGAAACA
>JABFFZ010000085.1 GCA_013112725.1 Chloroflexota bacterium | reverse complement strand
CCATCACCTCTCCCCTGCCGCACCCAGCCACGCCCACCCCGCCGCTACCTTCCGCCCCCGCATCACCCCACCTGCCGGGGACACCGATTAAACCCGGCGCCGGCGGCCCCCGGCTGCCGGAACCACCGCCGTCCATATTGGCCGGCGCTGCCCGCCCTGCCTGGTGGAAGTGGGCCATACCGGCTGCGGCAGTTTTGCTCATCTTGTTATTGGCGGGCCTTTTTCTGCGCGGCCGGGGTGATGAAGTGGTGGTGGAAACGCCAACGGCCGTGCCTGAAATCGTCGCCGCCACAAATACAGCTACCATGACGGCCGTGCCCACCAACACGGCCGTGCCTGCCACACCGACCGCAGCGCCGGTCTGTGAAGATGACATCGGCTGTGTGGCAATTGCGCCCGGCGCTCCCATTCGTCTGGCTTATATGCTTACCACCTCTGGCGCGACCGCTTTTCTGGGCATAGATGCCCGCGGCGGCATTGAAATTGCCGTTGATGATCGCGGCGGCCAGCTGCTGGGCCACGATATTGAACTGGTTGGCGAAGATTCCCGGTGCAGCGCCGACGGCGGCCAATCGGCGGCGCAAAAAATTGTGGCCGATACCCAGATTGTGGGCGTCATCGGTACCAGTTGTTCCAACGAAGCCATTGCCGCTTTGCCCATCATCAGCGCAGCCGGCCTGTTGATGATCTCTCCCTCCAGCACAGCGCCCCGGTTGACGGAAAGGGAGGGTTACTGGCAGCCCGGTTTTTACCGCACAGCTCACAATGACCTGTTCCAGGGGCGCGTGGCGGCCGATTATGCCTATAACCAGTTGGGGGCGCGCACGGCCGTTACCCTGCACGATGGCAGTCCCTATGCCGATGGCTTGCAGGCTGTTTTCGCCGACCGCTTCCGGGAATTGGGTGGTACGGTCACCTTTCAGGGTACTGTGGATGCGGGGGAAACGGATATGCGCCCCGTCCTCGCCGCGGCCGGGGAAAGCGCGCCCGACGTCCTCTATTTTCCGGTTTTTGAGCCGGAAGGGAACTTGATTGCGGCCCAGGCCAGAGAGATTCCCGGTTTGCAAACCAGTATCCTGTTTGGCGCAGACGCGATGATGACCCAAAGTTTCCCGGCCAATACCGGCGCGGCGGCGGAGGGCATGTACCTCTCCGGCCCTTACGTCAGCGGCACGCTGTATGAGGCCTTGTTAGCGCGGTGGGCGGCTAAATATGGCGGCTCGCCGCCCAGCGTTTTCCATGCCCACGCTTATGACGCCACCAACATTCTTTTGGCGGCGATTGAAAAGGTAGCCATTGTGGCCGATGATGGCACGGTGTGGATACCGCGCCAGACATTGCGCCAGGCGGTGGGTGATACGGCCGGGTTTGATGGCGTCACCGGCCGGCTGGCCTGCACGGAAACGGGCGATTGCGCCACCGGGGAAGCGATTGGGATTTATCTATTGACCGAGGCGGAAGTGAGCGGCGAAAAGTGGCCGCCTGATGTGGTCTGGCCTGCGGCTACGGCCGTAGCCGCAGGCCTGCCCCAACTCCGCCTGACCAGCAATGCCAACGTGCGTCAGGGGCCGGGCACGGCCTATCTCATCCTGACTACCTTGCAGCGTGGCGATGTGGTGACGGTGTTGGCCAGAGATAACACCGGGGAGTGGCTGAATATATCGCTGGCCGACGGCCGTGCCGGTTGGTTGTCGCTGGATGTGGCTGAATGGGTAGACCCTACCCTGGCGATCACGCTGCCCATCGCTGCTACCATCCCGCCGCTGGCGCCCGCGCGGCCCACCAATACGCCGATCCCCACCGCCACCAACCCACCGCCACCGGCCAATACAGCCACGCCGCGCCCGGCTGCCACCGCTACACCGCGCCCAACGACCTTGCCCACGCCTGTCCCTACCCACACCAATACCCCCTACCCTGGCCCCACCAATACACCAGGGCCAACCAATACATCACCCGCACCCACCAATACACCGCAGCCCCCGACCAACACGCCGCAACCGCCCACCAATACTCCTGTACCGCCGACAAACACACCGCAGCCACCGTACCCTACCGTTACGCCAACCCCGGATTTTTAGATGGAGGGGAGGCTTTAGCCGACACGCCTGTCGGCTAAAGCCTCCCCTCCGGGTGTTCACTTTGTCGTAACCCTGGTATCGGTTCTGGGTTAATGGATAACGGGGTAGGACGGCCGTACTGAGCAGCAGTTCCCATTTATTTTGCCACCGGTTTCCGCCAAAATAAGAGGTGATTTAATGAGTGATATATTTTTTAAGGAAATGAAATCATGGACAGAAAATTAGCGATGAGCCAGGCGAGAATCGGGAGTTTAATTGGCGCCATAGCCGGCAGCATGGTTGGTGGTCTTGTGGGTGGTGGCCCGTTGGCTTTTCTCGGTTTTATGGCCGGTTGCGTCCTGGGCTGCATCGGCGGGGCGCTGCGGGCTACAGAACAGGGCTAACAGTCACCATAGGTTGAGCCACCAGCATGATTCAAAAAGGGAAACGGCCGTGCCTCAGGGTACGGCTTTTTGTTTTACCAGGCAAAGAACAGCGCCAAACCGTCAATTGGCCCCTTCCTGCCACTGTCAAATATCATCACAAGGACGATTTTCATGTAAAATAGGGGCATGAGCCAAAAACGAAATCGTCTATTGCGTTGGGGGAAAGTCCTATTAGCAGCAAGTTTTACAATTAGCTTACTGGTCAGTTTACTGCTAGTTACCCGGCGAATTAGCGCCCGCGATGCACACCATGCCCCGGCAGCCGGCAGCCGGGCAGTCCGCTCCCAAACCTACTTCATTGATTGCCCCGCAGACAACAGTCAGGAATTACGCCTGGTTTCACCGCTGCCGGATGCACGTTATCTCTATACTGAAAGCTATGGCTGGTTTGATACCTCCCACTTTGCCGCAGGCCACCCGGCCCAGGTGTTGGCCGATGTGGAAATGGCAGCGCAGAATGGCGGTGGCATCATCGCCATCTCCCAGGCCGTGTGTGATGGATTGACAGGTTACTCAGCCTATTATCTGGTATCAGGTGATGTGCGGTCAGAAGATGTGGTGGGTGTTGCCCTGGGCATTTACATGGATTGGAGTATTCGCTTTGAAGCCTGGCAAGGGCGGGCGCCACGAAACCTGGTTGGCCCTTTCACCCCCTTTTCCATTGAAGACTTGCCTACCCAGTATGTGGGCTTTGTAGATGCCACCACCGAACTAAAGCTGGAAGCGCTTTTTGCCTGTTACCTGGGCGCGGTGGAGGCAGCCGATAGTCCCCCCCATTTGCGGCAGGCCGAAGCACTGCCAGATGAGGTGATTGTGCTGCCGCGTGTGGTTCGGCTGACTAACGAGGAATTTCAACCACTGGTCTTAACGGAAGATGGGTGGCAATCCGTCCGTTGGCCGGGGCCACTGCGCCTGGCTCCGGCGCCCAGTTCTGCCCACCTCTGGCTTTTTGAGAGCGAAGAGACCTGGTATCTCGGAGAATGAGATTGGTGGATTTCCAATCTCAAATCTCTAATTCTTCCCACAACCGCACGGCCGTATGCCGCGCCGATACCAGGGCCGTGGGCACACCTGTACCGGGGTGGGTGCTGGCCCCCACAAAATAGCGGTTGTGGTAGTGGACGTCCCGGTTATGGGGTCGCAAATACCCCAACTGCATTAAGTAATGGCCCAGACCATGTGTGACCCCTTCACCAGGTTATGCCTTTTGCCCCAACCGGCAGCCTGCGTATAATCTCTGCCAGTAAACCTCACACCTGTAACTGACGGCCCGTGACAAAACTGGCGAAGAAAGGAAACGCATGACGCCCCAAATCGCGCTCACCCTGGCTATTCTGCTGCTGGCTACCGTCCTCTTTATTACCGAACGACTGCGCATGGATGTAATCGCCTTGCTTGTCCTGGGCAGTCTGGCGCTAACAGGGCTGGTGACACCGGCCGAGGCTCTGTCCGGCTTTAGCAACCCCGCCGTTGTCACCGTATGGGCCATGTTTATCATCAGCGGTGGCTTATCGAAAACAGGCATCGCTAACCTGGTGGGCCGCCAGGTGATGCGCCTGGCAGGCGAAGATGAAGTGCGGCTGATTGTGGTGATCATGTTCACGGCCGGGCTATTGTCTGCGGTGATGAATAATGTGGGCGTAGCCGCCCTGATGCTGCCGGTGGTAATGGACATTACCCGGCGCACCAACCGGCCGCCTTCCAAGCTGTTGATGCCGCTCACTTATGGCGCTCTGTTAGGCGGCTTGACCACCCTCATCGGTACGCCGCCCAACATCCTGGTTAGCGATGCGCTGTATGAATATGGATTGACTCCCTTTGGCCTGTTTGATTTCACCCCGACTGGCTCGTTAATTCTGGTATCCGGCGTCCTCTTTATGGTTTTCATTGGCCGGCGGCTGCTGCCGGTGCGCAATCCGGCACAAGAATCGGCCAGAGCCAGACAAAAGGACCTGGATGGTGTGTATGAACTGTTAGATCGTACCTTTATTATTCGTTTTCCGGCCAATTCGCCGCTGGTGGGTATGACGCTGGCGGACAGCCGGTTGGGATCGGCGCTGCGGTTGAATGTGGTGGCCATTTTGCGCAACGGCCGTACCCATCTTGCCCCCCGCCCGGACACCGTTTTGCAGGCCACCGACCGGCTGATTGTACAGGGGCGCGCCGACCGTCTGGCAGAACTGCACGGCCGTCAACAACTCATCCCCCAACCCGTTGATCCCGCTCTCCAGGAAACCATTAACCGGGAAATTGGTCTGGCCGAGGCGCGCCTTTCACCCCATTCCACCCTGGTCGGCCAGACCCTTTTCCAAAGCGGCCTGCGCGGCCGTTTTGGCGTCAATGTCAAGGCCATCTGGCGGCAGGGCGTTCTGCACCGCGCCAACTTGCAAGATACCGTCTTGCAAGCCGGCGATACCCTGCTCTTTCAGGGGCTGCGTGCCCGCCTGGACGCCATTCAAGACGCTCCCCACTTCGATAATTTCCGGTTTCTTTCCGATGCCCAGTTAGCCGGGCTTTATCAATTACCAGAGCAATTGATCGCCCTGAAAATTCCTGATGATTCTATCCTGACTGGACAAACACTGGCCGAAAGCCGTCTGGGTGATGCTTTTGGCCTGACGATATTAGGCACTGTGCGTGGCGATGAAATGGACCTGACGCCAGAACCAGATGAGACGCTCGCCGCCGATGACATTTTATTGATCAAAGGTAAACCAGAAGATTTGTTGACGCTGCGCGGTTTACAAGAGGTGGAGATTGAAAGCCAATCAAGCCAATCGCTGACCGATTTAAGCACTTTAGAGTCAGAGCAAATTGGTCTGGCAGAAATGGTCCTCTCCCCCTACACCACCCTGCGTGGCAAGAGCCTGCGCCAGCTCAACTTCCGTGAGAAATATGGGTTAACCGTGTTAGCCATCTGGCGCGAAGGGGAGGCCATACACGCCAATTTGCGTGATATACCCTTGCAATTTGGCGATGGTATCCTGCTGTATGGGCCACGTGAAAAGCTGCGCCTGCTGGGCAGCGAACCCGACTTCCTGGTGCTGACTGAGTCTGCCCAGGCGCCGCTGCGCCTCAACAAAGCGCCGCTTTCCATTCTCATCCTGGTGGGCATACTGCTGCCGGTGTTGTTGGGCTGGCTGCCCATTGCCATTGCCGCCGTCATTGGCGCTACGCTAATGGTATTGAGCCGCTGCCTGACGATGGAAGAGGCTTACCGTTTCATCGAATGGCCGGCCGTTTTCCTGATTGCCGGCATGCTGCCGTTGGGCATTGCCATGGAGCAAACCGGCGCTGCCAGCTTTCTGGCAAATGGCTTCATTTCCGTCATTGGTGGGTTTGGGCCGCGGCTGGTTATCCTTGGCTTGTTTGTGTTAACCTCGTTGGCTACCCAGATCATTCCTACTGCCGCCCTGGTGGTGCTGATGGCCCCTATCGCTTTTAATACAGCCAGCGATCTCAACCTATCCCCCTATCCGCTGATGATGACGATGGCCATCGCGGCTTCGGCCAGCTTTGCCAGCCCGGTTTCTCATCCGGCCAATGTCATGATTATGGGGCCAGGCGGCTACCGCTTTAGCGATTATCTTAAAGTGGGGCTGCCGCTGACGCTGTTGGTGCTGGTACTGGCGGTTGTCTTCGTACCGGTGTTTTGGCCTTTTTAGCCAGATTGTTTCAATCTTCAAGATTGAACCAATCTTAAGACATGATGACGCTACAAATTGCCCTGACCCTGTTAATTATTTTCACCGCGATTGTTCTCTTCGCCACAGAAAAGCTGCGGGTGGATGTGGTGGCGCTGCTGGTGCTGATTACGCTGGCGCTCACCGGGCTGGTCAGCCCGGCTGAGGCGTTTGCCGGTTTTGCTAATCCGGCGGTGATTACGGTGTGGGCGGTGTTTATCGTTTCTGGCGGGTTGTTCAAAACAGGTGTGGCCGATGTGTTGGGTAGCCACATTGCCCGCCTGGCGGGGAATAGCGAACCCCGGCTGATTGCCATGATTATGCTGACCTGCGGGCTGATGTCGGCGTTTATGAACAACATTGGGGCTACGGCCGTGCTCTTGCCTGCCGTTGCCGGTATCTCCCACCAAACCAAAATACCGCTGTCAAAACTGCTCATCCCATTGGCTTTTTCTTCCCTGTTAGGTGGTAATCTGACGCTGATCGGCACCCCGCCGAACATCTTAGCCAGCAGCATCCTGGCCGAACGCGGCCTGCCCACCTTTACCTTTTTTGACTTTGTGCCTACCGGCATTGTGGTGTTTGGCGCGGGTATCTTGTACATGGTGTTTATTGGCCGTCATCTGCTGCCCGCTTATGAGCCGGTGATAGACATTCAAACCCGCCGCTTACGCGACTATATCAGCGAAGTGCGGGTCACGGAACGCAGCCCACTGGTGGGGCAGGCATTGTATGAAACACGACTGGGTGCGGACTATGGCCTTTCTGTCCTCTCCATCATCCGCAAGAACAAAACGCGCGTCATACCTCTGCCCGACGTAAAGCTGGCGACCGGAGACTTGCTGGTGGTAGAAGGTTCGGCCAGAGAGTTGCTGCAAGCGCAAGAGGCGTTGGGGCTGGTTCCCGAAGCCGGGGAAGAGGCCGACCTGATCATGAAAGCCAATAAGATGGATCTGGTAGAAGCCACCCTATCGCCCCGTTCTTCGATGGCCGGCCGCTCGTTGAAACAGATGCGCTTTCGTGACCATTATGGTTTTACCGCTCTGGCAATCTGGCGACATGGCGAAGTGATCTTCCAACGCCTGAGCGAGGTGGAACTGCAATTTGGCGACGCCCTGCTGCTGCAAGGGCCACGCCACCGTCTGGCGGCACTGCAAGAAGGGGATGACTTTCTGGTGATGGAACCGGTGGCATTGGAACAGCGGCGGCGCGATAAAGCGCCGCTGGCGGTGGGCATTATGCTGCTGGTGTTGGCGCTGACCACCCTGGGTGGTTTACACATTTCGCTGGCGATGGTGATTGGCGTGGCGCTGATGGTGTTGAGCGGCGTGCTGAACATGGACGAGGCGTACCAGAGTATTGAGTGGCGCAGCATCTTTCTGATCGCCTGTATGTTACCTTTGGGCACAGCCATGGAAGCCACCGGCACGGCCCGGTTTCTGGCAGACCTGGTCGTGGGCGCCACGGCCGGCCTGGGGTTGTTGGCGACCCTGGCTGCTATTTATATATTGGCCGGTTTGATTACGGAACCAATGTCCAATGCGGCGGCGACGGTGCTGATGGTGCCTATTGTGATTGATATTGCCCTGGAGTTGGGGGCCAGCCCACAGGCGTTTGTGCTGGCGACGGTGATTGGCGCATCCACCAGCTTTCTGACACCGGTGGGTCATCAGGCGAATGTATTGGTCATGGGGCCGGGGGGGTATCGTTTCTCGGATTACACGCGGGTGGGGTTACTGCTGAATCTGGTTATTTTGATTGCCACCCTGCTTTTTCTGCCTCTTATTTGGCCGCTGGTTCCCTGAAAAACGAGAAGTGACAGGTTTGGGAAAACCTGTCACTTCATAGAGCGGCTATCGGGACTCGAACCCGAGATAACAGCTTGGGAAGCTGCTGTGTTACCGCTACACCATAGCCGCAATGGGCTGCATTATATCTACCCTGCGAATGGTGTGCAACGCGAAGGGTTCATTATGATATGGGTTCATTATGATATGATATAGTCATGCGTTTATTTAAGCGTTCTCAAGTACAAACGGCAACGGCCGTTGCCACCCCTACCACGCCCCCATCGCCTATCCACCCTCGTGTTCTCGGCATCATCCACAACCCGAAGGTCCCTTCACAAGGGGGTCGTAAACTGGCAGAAGTATTACGCTGGCAAAATCCGGATCGGCTGGCGCAACAGTATATCGCCGACGTGCAAGACGCCAGCCACGGTTACGTCCGGTATACCATTGGGGAATGGATAGAAGTAGATGGTTTTCCGGTGAAAGCGGATGGGTTTAAGTATACGGCCGAAGCGTATATGCGCTGTTGGCAGGCGCGTGGCGGCTGGCATCAACCCGATGGGGCGGATTACGGCCGTATCCTTTCCGAATTCGACATCATCACCCGCATCAACGACAATCGCATAGACGAAGTGTGGCTTTTTGGTTTCCCCTATGCCGGGTATTACGAATCCATCATGGTAGGGCCGGACGCGTTTTGGTGCAACGCGCCGCCATTGGAAAATCGGCAGGCCAGACGCCGTTTTGTGATCATGGGTTTTAACTATGAACGTGGCGTGGGTGAAATGCTGGAGAATTTAGGCCATCGCGCCGAATCTATTATGCAGCATGTGTACCGGGGCCAACGCGGCCAGGCTAACCTGTGGGAACGTTTTACCCGCTATGACAAAACCCATCCCGGTCAGGCTGAGTGTGGCAACGTTCACTTTGCCCCTAACAGTGTGCGCGATTACGATTGGGGTAATCCCCGTTCTGTACCCAGCCGGTGTAATACCTGGCTGCATTTTCCCGATCTCAATGGTGCGCCGCGCTCTGTGAACTGTCGAGAGTGGGGCAACGGCGATATTCGCCAGCATCATATGTGGTGGCTGCGTCATCTACCACATGTAACCGGCGCCACAAACGGCATCAGCCACAACTGGTGGGAATACATCATCATGCCGTAGCGCCAGGTAAGGGGCAGTCCCACTTCGGTTATCCGAAACGGTTTTGCCCCTTGCCTGGCGCTGCTCCCATAGATCGGTAAACCGGGTATGAGAAAGGGTGGTTGTGTTGTCTACATGATGATAAAACCACACAGGAATTTGTCACCTTTTAGCGTGGATTTGGCTCTATAATTGTGAAGAGAGTTGTTAGTGGCTGTTAGCTGGTAGCAACCACTATTTTTTAGGAAAGTTTATATGGAGAAGAATGACATTCTGGTGATCAACGCCAGAAATCAAAATCTAAGCGTCGGTCAGCGCCATCTGGCTTTTGGCGAACTGGTGAATCGTTTTTATGACGTTGCCTATCGTTGGGCCTATGCAGTGCTGGAAGACCGTCACCAAGCGCAAGACGCGGTGCAGGAGGCATTTGTGGTTGCCTTCCAAAGCCTGGATCAACTGCGTGATCCCCTGGCTTTTGCCGGGTGGCTGCGGCAAATTGTGGTTAGCCAGGCATACCGGCAGATGCGCGGTCAATTTGTGGATTCAAGTTCCATTGAAGCAGCGCCAGAACTACCGGCTTATGAACCCGGCCCGGCGGCTATTTTGGAAGAGGTGGAGATGAAGGAAAGGGTGATGACGGCCGTGCAAGCCCTGCCCGAAAAAGAGCAAATTGTCACCCAACTCTTTTATATCAATGGCTATTCGCAGTATGAAATTGCCCGGCTGTTGGAACTGCCGCTGACCACCGTGAAAAAGCGGCTGCAATATGCCCGGCGAAATTTGAAAGGGATTATGGTGTCCATGGTGGATAGTTTCGCACCGCCAGAACCGGTGTTGGCGCCGATACCGGCGCGTCATATTCACCCGTCAAAGCCCGAAAGCTATTAACCCTATGGATATTTCGCCTGATGAAAAGCTAACTCCTGGGGCTTTGCAGGCAAAAGAGCGAGAAAATTATGGACGAACAACCTGATGGTCAGCGCCCATCCATTCCTACCTGGGTATGGATTGTGGCCATATTTATCATCATTTTAGGTTTACAATTATTTCTGAGCGGTAGTTTCACCCGCAGTCAGGCTACTCCTATGACTGAATTTGTGAAAGCGGTGCAGGACGGTCGGGTGGATGAAATTGTCGTTAGTGGTGACAAATTAGAGGCTCTAAATAACGGCCAATTGGTGACTTACACCTTCAAAGACACGCAGCAAAGCTACGCCGAGGCCCTGAGTTATTATGGACTTGATGGCGCTGCATTGGAAGAGTTAGGCGTCGCTGTGGCCGTGAATGATCAATCCATTCGTAACAATTTGTTTACCATCGTCCTCACCATTGGCCCTATTTTGCTGCTGATCTGGATATTTACGCGGGGCTTCCGCCAGATGCAGGGCGGCGGTGGCAACAGCATCTTTGGCTTCGGCCGCAGCCGCGCCCGCAACCTGAGCGATGCCGACCGCCCCACCGTTACCTTTGACGACGTAGCCGGTGTAGACGAGGCCAAACTGGAACTGCAAGAAGTGGTGCAGTTTTTGCGCGAACCGGAGAAGTTTGTGCAGGTGGGCGCGCGCATCCCCAAAGGCGTGTTGATGGTTGGTCCACCGGGAACGGGTAAAACGTTGTTGGCCCGCGCCGTAGCCGGTGAGGCCGGTGTGCCCTTCTTCCACATTTCCGGTTCTGAATTTGTGGAAATGTTTGTCGGTGTGGGCGCCAGTCGGGTGCGCGACTTGTTCGACAAGGCGAAGGCCGGCGCGCCTTCCATTGTCTTTGTGGATGAAATTGACGCCGTTGGCCGCCAGCGTGGCGCTGGTTTGGGTGGTGGGCACGACGAACGGGAACAAACCCTCAACCAGATTTTGGTGGAGATGGATGGTTTTGATAATGACACCAACGTTATTGTGATGGCGGCCACGAACCGGGCCGACATCCTGGACCCGGCGCTGCTGCGGCCAGGCCGCTTTGACCGTAAGGTGTTTGTAGATTTGCCAGACATCAAAGGGCGCGAGAAAATTTTGCAGGTTCATTCACGGGGTAAGCCGATTTCTAAAGAAGTGGATATGCGTGAATTTGCCCGCCTGACGGCCGGTTTTTCTGGGGCTGACCTGGAAAATTTGCTGAACGAAGCGGCCATTTTTGCCGCCCGCCGTGATAAACGCACGATTGGCCGCCTGGAGTTTCAGGATGCCTTTGATCGGGTGGCCATGGGGCCGGAAAAGAAGAGCCGGGTGATGAGCCAGGAGGATAAGGAGACGGTTGCCTATCACGAGGCAGGGCATGCGGTGGTCAGCTTCTTCTTGCAACACACAGATCCGGTGCAGAAGATCACCATTGTGCCGCGTGGCCGGGCGGGTGGTTATGTGCTGTCGCTGCCGGAAGACAGGATGGTTCATTCGCGGGAGTTTATTTTGGACCAAATTTGTTGGGCGCTGGGGGGACGGGCTTCGGAAGAGGTGTTCTTTGGCCGGTTGACCACAGGCGCTTCGGCCGATTTGCAGCAGAGTACACGCCAGGCACGGGCGATGGTGATGCGCTTTGGCATGTCCGATAAGCTGGGGCTGCCTATTTATGGTGATGAAGGTGGTAATCCGTTTCTGGGCCGGGACTACGGGCTGGGGGCGCGTGATTATAGCGAGGAGGTTGCCCGCCTGATTGATGAGGAAGTGAAGCGGATTTTGGAAGAGCAGTATGGACGGGCCGTAGCGATTATTAAGGAAAATAGGCTGCGTGTGGATCGTCTGGTGCAAGTGTTAATGGAACTGGAAACACTGGATCGGGATACATTTGAAGCGTTGATGAATGACCCGGCGCTGTCTGAGAATGCCGTGGTCGTGGAAGGGGAGATCATCGAAGCGGTGGAAGCAGTGATGGCTGATTAACCTGGTCTAAATTAGTACGCGGATGTTTACGGATGCGGTGGATTGGCGCGGATTCTTATCATTTTTGTCTGCGAAAATCTGTCGCATCTGCATTTATTTGTGTTCTATTGTTTGTTGAAGGGAATAGAGGATGAGCGAAGAAATCGAGTTGACGCAGGCGGGGGCAGTGTTGACGGTGGCCTTGAACCGGCCGGCCGTACACAATGCCCTGACGCCGGAGATGATTCAGCAGTTAACGGCCGTGTTTCATGACCTGAATTCACGCGATGATGTCCGGGTGGTGGTGCTGACGGGCAACGGCCGTACCTTTTGCGCCGGCGCCGATTTGAGCCATATGCTGGCTGCCGGGCGGTTTACATTTGAGGATAATGTGCGGGACGCCGCAGCTATTTTTGACCTGATGTTGATGATTGAGCAGTGCCAGAAGCCGGTGGTGGGGCGGGTGAATGGCACGGCCGTTGGCGGTGGCGTTGGCCTTGTCAGTTGTTGTGACATTGTGGTAGCGGTGGACCGGGCGAAATTTAGCTTTAGCGAGATACATTTGGGATTGGTACCGGCCGTTATTTCGCCATTTGTGTTGGCAAAGACGGGAGCCACGCACGGCCGTGAGCTATTTCTGACCGGTGAACGCTTCTCAGCCGAACGCGCCAGAGAAGTAGGGCTGGTGCAATATGTTGCCAGTGAAGCGGATCTGGATGGGAAAGTAGATGAATTGGTGGAGTCGCTGCTGATGGGCGCGCCAGGCGCTCAGGCGGCGGTCAAACAACTGGTACGCATTGTGGCCGGACGGCCCAAAGAAGAAGTGCGGGAGTATACGGCGAACCTGATCGCCCAACGGCGCAACAGTGATGAAGGGCTGGAAGGCATGAGCGCCTTTTTGCAGAAGCGAAAGCCGGTTTGGCAGGCAACATAAGCAAAACCGCCTAGGATTCCTGCCAATTGTAGCGGCGGAAAAAATCGTGTTCGCCGGTGAGGGTAGCCAGACGCATGGTCAGGGCACGGCCGTCGGCCACTTCCCAGGCCACCGTCACCCGCCGGCCTACCAACTGCACCACCAGCGCCCAATACGGTTTGGCAAACTGCTCCTTATCGCGCCCTTCCCCGGTGCTTGATTCCTGGCTGCCTGCTACTAGTTCCACCAGCCGCACCATATACTTTTCGGCCGCATCAATAACGGCCAATATCTGCGCCCGAAACAGGGCGCGCATAATGTCACCATCCGGCAACCGCCAGACAAACTGCACCAAAAATGTGTTGCCTGTTTGCAGGTGTGATTCAGACATAAAAAAAGAGATTGAAGATTGGAGAATAGAGATTAAGAAATCTCCAACCTCCAATCTTCAATCTCAATTACACAATTACCGGATTGCCAGTTCTGTCTTCTTGTCAAAGAGGTGCATGTTGTGCATGTCCATGACCAATTGCACCTGATTGCCTGTATTCACTTGCAGGCGGGTGTCTACCGTGGCGACCATGCTGTTTTTGCCAGCATTGACGTACAGATGCAGTTCGTGGCCCAGCAATTCCACCACTTCCACGATGCCTTCAATGGGAGAGGCGTCAATGCCTGGCGGCGCAAACTGGGGTGCATGAAGATTTTCTGGGCGCATCCCAAAGATAACCTCTTTACCCACATAATTGTTATATGGTTGCTGGCGATCCTCTGGTACATGTACTCGGAAATCTCCGGTATCCACAAACAGCTTGCCTTCTTCACTCACCAGGGTGGCGTCAAAGAAATTCATGGCGGGGCTGCCGATAAACCCGGCGACAAAAACGTTGCCCGGATAGTTATACAGGTTGCGCGGGCTATCAATTTGCTGCAACAGGCCATCACTCATTACCGCGATGCGGTCGCCCATGGTCATGGCTTCTACCTGGTCGTGGGTGACGTAGATGAAGGTGGTGCCCAAACGGCGGTGCAGTTGGCTGATTTCAGCCCGCGCCGATACGCGCAGTTTGGCATCCAGGTTGGAAAGAGGTTCATCCATCAGGAAGACGGCCGGTTCGCGCACAATGGCCCGGCCTACCGCCACACGCTGCCGCTGCCCACCGGAGAGGGCTTTGGGTTTCCGATCCAGCAGGTGGGTCAACCCCAGACTTTCAGCAGCTTCTTTCACCCGGCGATCAATTTCTGATTTCGGTGTTTTGCGCAGTTTCAAACCAAAGGCCATGTTGTCATACACGCTCATGTGAGGATAGAGGGCATATGATTGGAAAACCATGGCGATGTCCCGGTCTTTGGGGGGGACGTCGTTGACAACGCGGTCGCCGATAAGGATTTCGCCTTCCGTGACTTCTTCCAAACCGGCTAACATACGCAAACTGGTGGACTTGCCGCAACCGGAAGGGCCAACAAAGACGACAAATTCTTTGTCAGCAATTTCCATATTCAGGTCTGTGATAACGGTGACGTCACCATAGCGTTTGTATACGTGTCGGTATGTTACACCTGCCATTTGATTCTCCTTATATTGCAAAAGTTCAGCCTTTCCAAAAAGTTGAACTTTTCATTGATACGATGCGGCAACTATAGTAAGGGGTGGGAGTTCTGTCAAAGAATTGGCAAAAAGTGTCTAATTTTGTGGTGTTGGCGGTGTTTGTTTTTGGCGGGGATTGAAGGTAATCAGGCCATCGAGTACGGCCGTTTCCAGCACACTATCGGGCAAATCCTCCGGCAGGTTTCCGGCGAAATGGTTCACCCAGTTGGCCACGCTCTGATGATTGACGGCCAAAATGCGGGAAATGGTGCGCAGGCTGACCCCTTCCAGAAACAGCGTCAATGCTTGCAGCCGTATCTCGTCATCGTAGCCATGTGGTTTGGGTTGAGGCGTGTAACGGCAGCCACACAGTTTGCAGCGGTAGCGTTGGCTGCCAGATGGGGTATAGCCATCTTTAATCTGGCGCTCACGACCGCGACAGGCGAGGCAGGTGGGATGCTCAATGTTCATCAAGTGGCATTTACATAATCGTTAACACCAACGCCAATAACAACAGCGCCAGCACAATCAACACGGCCGTGCGGTTAGCGGCAAAAGCGGCGCCCCATACCGACGGCGCCGATACGTTGGTGCGGCGTCCTGGTGGCTTTTGCAGGCCAAACAATACCTGCCGAAACTCCTCAATGGTAGACGGCCGTTCGTCGGGATGCATGGCCATAGCCCACAAAATGGCCTCAGATACCGTTTCTGACAGCGCCGGGTTAATGCGCTGCGGCGGCTGCAAGACGGCGGGGTTTAGGAAACGCGCTTTGGCGTCTGGCGGTGGGTAGTTGGTGAGCAGGTGGTAAAAAGTGGCGCCCAGTGCATAAATGTCGGTACGGGCATCGGTATGCCCGCCATCCCCGCCATATTGTTCCAACGGGGTATAGAGCGCCGTACCGCGTCCCTGCACGACGGTAATGGTACGGGCATCGTCGTGCAGCATCACCTTCACCAGACCAAAATCAACCAGCTTGATACGGCCGTGTGGCGTCAACTTGATATTCGAAGGTTTTATATCGCGGTGCAGTACCGGCGGTTTTTGCCCGTGCAGGTAATGCAAGGCATCTATGATTTGTTCGGCCCAGGCCAGCACCGACTTTTCCGGCAGCGGCGCGTTATGCGCCCGCAAAACCTGGCTGAGGTCATCACCGGGCACATAATCCATCACCAGATAGTCACGGCCGTTTTCACTGAAAAAGTCAGATACCTTTGGCAAACTGGGATGGTCGAGCTGGGCCAGCACGCTGGCCTCTTTCAAAAATTGTGCCTGCGTCTGCGCCTGCGCCTCCGGGCTGGCATTCTCATCGGGCTGCACCACCTTGATAGCACACAGCCGCCCCGGCAGACGCAAATCCTCCGCCCGGTATACGCTGCCCATACCACCCTGGCCCACAATGTTGGTCAGCCGGTAACGTTCGCGTAAAATTATGCTATCTTCTACCAATGTCATCATCATGTATTATAATCCATCCTGAATGGCGGCAACGAATGGAAGTGAATGGCGAATATCGGCAGAGTAGGGATTGTTCGCACTTCCTAATTCCTAATTTCTGAAGGAGGGGCACATCAGATGAATGAACAACCAGTCTTGGTAATCCGCGAAGGGCAGTTGGCCGGGCAGCGCTGGGCTATAGATACGGACGAATTTTTGATCGGTCGGGGGGCGGACTGCCAGATTGTGTTGCCAGAGCGGCAGGTATCGCGGCATCACATCAGGATAACCCATGAAAACGGCCGTTACATCTTGCATGACCTGGGCAGCAAAAATGGCACACATTTGAACGGCCGTCTGTTTGAAGGCTCTACCCAACTGCAAGATGGTGACGAAATCTCCATCGCCCTCTGCGTTAAACTGGTGTTTGTGGGCACAGACGCCACCATCCCGCTCACTTTTGAGCCGCCGCAACTGCAAGGGCAATTGGTTTTGGACGAGGCGCAGCGAGCGGTTTTCATCAATGGTAAGGAGTTAAATCCACCCCTTTCCCTGGCCCAATTCCGGCTGCTAGACCTGCTGCACCAGGCGCGTGGCGCTGTGGTTACCCGTGACGAGATTGTGGAAGCTGTCTGGCCTGGCACCGATGGCCTGGGCGTCTCCGAACAGGCCATTGACGCTCTGGTGCGCCGCCTGCGCGACCGGCTGATGGAACTGGACGAATACAACTACATTGTCACCGTGCGCGGCCATGGTTTTCGCCTGGACAACGATCCCCATTAAGCATACGCCCTTGAACATAGTGGCGGGTAACCGCCACTATGTTCCTGTGTATGACGTTTGTTTTGCCTTGTTGTGCCGTTCTTCACTTTTACCGGTTGTCTCATACGCCTATGATCTGGAGAAACTTTCTGGATAACTGGAAAGGTGAGGATGGGTGCAATGTCCGTAGAAAAATGGGTTAAATTAGGCACAAAAAATTGCGAGATCGTGGGTAGGGAAGTGGAGTTGATGGAAAAGCGCGTCTACCCTACCGGCTTTCAGGATGGCGCGGGGGAAGCCTACCGGGTGCTTTTGCGCAAATGTTCCGCCGGTTATCAGTGTGGGCATCTGGAAAACCCCTGCGCCTGGGCGGAAACGGGGCACGACGGCCGTCTTTATATCCGTTAGTTCGTGATGCGTGACCGGAGCGATCTCACGCATCACGCCCCCAACACCGACAAACGGCCGTCAAAAAACGTCGTTATGTGGACAATACGACGGCGATGGCGTATACTGGCGGCATGGCAACTGCACCAACGGCCGTCTCTCTTCCTCCATCACTAGCCCCTCTCATTTCCCCTTACCTGTCAGCGGCAGACCAGGAAATGGTCGCGCAGGCTTACGCGCTGGCAGCACAGGCGCATGCCGGTTTTTTCCGGCACGATGGCAGCCCGTATATCGAACATGTCACGGCCGTTGCCGCTCAACTGGCTCACTGGCATGCCCCCGCTCCTGTGCTGGCTGCTGGACTACTGCACGATATTCGCAAAGAGAAATATGCGGCTGGCGTGACCTTAGCTGAGGTCACGGCCGTACTCGGTAGTGAAGTGGCCCAATTGGTGGACAATGTCTCCCGGTTGGGCCGCCTGGGCGCACCCTATACCGCCGACTACCCCCATTCTGTGCAGGACCGTATGGCTCAGGTGGCGGCGCAACTGCCCTGGGTCGCCCTCATGCTCCAGCGTTCCCCCCTGGCCGTTGTCATCAAGATCGCCGATAAACTGCACAATTTTGAATCGTTAGCCGTTTTGCCGGTGGAGCGACAGACCAATTTTGCCAATGGCGTCATGTCCATCTTCGCCCCCTTTGCCGAGCGATTGGGGATGCGCATTGCCAAGCGACAGTTGGAAGATCACGCCTTTGCCGTTTTGCAGCCGGCCCTTTTTGCTGACTTACAGCGCCGTTACCCGGAAACCGCGCGCCAGACGGCAGCCCAACCCATCATTGACAGGTTGCAAGCTGCTTTTACAGCACATTCATTTCCGGTGCAATTATTTGCCCGCCACCGCAGCCTCTTTGACATGCATCGCCTGGAAGCTGTTGCCCAAAAAGAAATCCTGCTGCACCTGGCCGACCCCATCATTATTATCTGCCCGGACGAGGCTGCTTGTTACCAGGCGTTGGGCGCGGTTCACGCTCTTTGGCCGCCGCAGCCAGGCCAGATTTGGGATTACATTGCCGCGCCCCGGCCTAATGGTTATCGCGGTTTGCATACCCGTGTTCACCTGGACGAGGGGGAATGGCTGTCGGTCGTCATCCGTGATGGGCAGATGGATGTGGTGGCGGAGAATGGGGTCACGGCCGTGTGGCGCGGCATTTCCATTGAGCTGCAATCACCCTTCCCGGCCTGGCAGGAACCACCCGCCGGTAAAATTGGTGTGCTTACCCCTATTGGCGACTTTATTTCGCTGCCGGTAGGGGCCACGCCGGTAGATTTTGCCTATGCCATCCACATGGGGCTGGGGCATCAATGCACCGGCGCTCTGGTCAACGGCAAACAGGTGACGCTGGATCAACCGCTGGAAAATGGGGACGTGGTGCGCATTCTCACCAGTGTGGCCAACGTAGGGCCGTCCCCAGAGTGGCTTAACTTTGCCAAAACGGCGCGCGCCCGCAGCGCCATCCGCCGCTGGCTCAAGGCGCAAAAGCCGCAGCACGCCGCCGAAAGCGGCTGGCAAAAGGTAGATGAGACGCTGCGCCCCGCCGGGCTGACGCTCTCTGCGCCCAATGTGATGAACCGGCTCACGGCCATCGCCCGGCAGCTTGGTTTTGAATCCCGTGATGCCTTATTTCTGGCTGCCGGCCTGAACCAGGTAGACCTGGGCCGTCTGCTGCGGCTAATGCAGGAAACAGCCGAAAACGGCGATGATTCTACCCCGCTGCATGCCACCATCGTCTCCCTGGCCGAAGCTGATATGTCGCAGCGGTTAGCGGCCTGCTGCCGCCCCGCGCCGCCAGACGCCATCGTCGGTTACGTCACCAAGAGCGGTGTCCTCTCCATTCACCGCGCCAACTGTCACAAAGTGCGCCATCTGGGGCCGCTGATCCAGGCTGAATGGCCGCTGGTAGACAGCCAGCCCAGAGCCGAGATTCAACTATTGGCCTTAGACCGGCCTGGCCTGGTGCGGGACGTTAGCCAGATAATGGCTGACGCCGACATCAACATGACCAGTTTCCACGCCGACCGGCTGGCCGATGGTTCGGCGCGGATTGTGTTGGGGTTGGGCGAGATTCCCCGCTGGCGGCTAGACCGGCTGGTGGCGCAGTTGGAAAGCATCGCCCAGGTGCGCCAGGTGGAGCGGCGCGCCCCCACGCTGTCCGGCCAACTGATGCATGATTCGGTGTTGGCGCGCCATTTTGAAAATCCATATACACTGCGGCCGGTGAGTGGGGCGGGGTTCTACGGCCGTCGCCGCGAACTGCGCGAACTGATCAACAATTTGCGTGATGTGCGCCCCGGCGAGGCGGTGCTGTTGTGGGGGCCGCGCCGCATTGGCAAAACGTCGCTGTTGCTGGAATTTCAGCAGCGGGTGATGGCCAGCCAGGATTATGTGCTGGTTTTTCTGGATATGCAGCGGTTGAGTGGCCGTTCCACCACTATCTTCATCCGCGATATTTTGCGGGCGGTAGCCCAGGCCATCGGCCATCCAGAGGTAACGCCCCGCATCAACCGGCTGCGGCGCGACCCACTGGGGTATTTCCGCAGCTTTTTGGACAACAACCCCCATCTGCGTGACAAACACATTGTGCTGATCATTGACGAATTTCAACTGCTGCCCCATCTCACCGAAGAAGAGGTAACTCTGGCGGACATCAACCACACTTTCCGCAGTTTAATCCAACACCGGGGCGGGTTGAGCATTATTTTTAGCGGCGGTGGTGTGTTGGATTCGCTGCTGAAACAGCCGGATGCTTCGTTTATGCTGGAGGTGGCCCGTTACCAGAAAGTGGACTGCCTGGATGAACCGGCGGCGCGGCAGCTCATTGTGGAACCGGCGCAGCGGGTGGCGTATACGCCCACGGCCGTAGACAACCTGCTCACCCTCACCGCTCGCCATCCTTACTACCTGCAATGGCTGTGCGGCGAATTGATGGCCCGCGCCGACCGGGAAGAGCGGCAGGTGATTGCCGATGAGCATGTGGAGCGTCTGTTGACCGAATGGCTGCCGGAACAGGGGGAACAATTTTTTAATCATTTGTGGGGCAGTTCCGCCGGATTGACACGGCCGCAGCAGTTTTTGAGCAAATTGGCGCTGGTGACAATGGCCGGCGGCGCCGCGGAGACGATGTCGCTGGCCGAAATGGAAAACAGTTTGAGCGGTGTGTTGGTAGATACGCCGCACCTCTGGTATGTGCTGCAAGACCTGGCGCAGATGGATACGGTGATGGCCGTTGGCGAGCGGTACGCTATCAAAATGCCGCTCTTCCGGCGCTGGCTGCAAGCCAATTATACGCTTGACCGCGTGTTAAAAGAGCGGACAAGGGGTTCGTAGTAGGCGATTTATCACCTTCTTTCTAATGGCGATAAATCGCCTACTACGAACGATGAAGAGAAAAGATGATGAGTGGATATTTGAGTAGAGAACCGGTGTTACAGGCAGCAGGATTTGTGGGGCGGCAGGTGGAGTTGGCGTGGCTGGCCGATTTGTTAGGACGGCCATCGCCGCAAAATTGCAATCTTGTTGGCGAGCCGCGCAGTGGCAAAAGCTCGCTGCTGATGCAGGTGGCGGCGCGGCGGTTGGGCACAGCGCCGGAGCAGGTGGGGCTGTATGTAGTCCTGCGGCTGGCCGAACTGCCCGATCACCGCGCCGTCACTTTTTGGCGGGAGATGGCATCCCGGTTGGATCAGGCACAGCAGGCGGCGGGGCTGGGTGTTGAATTGGACACGGCCGCTGTGGCTGGACATAGTGCCGCCGCATCCACCAATGGCAGCGGGGCTGAGGATGCGGATCGCGCACTGTTTGACGCTTTAGATGAAGGTATTGAATTACTGCTAGACGAAACGGCCTGCCACCGTATCTTTTTCCTGATTGACGATTTTGACCTGATGCTGCGTGGTTTTTCCAGTCGTGATCTGGATTGGCTGCGGGCCTTAGCCACTCGTTATGCCCAATCGCTGGCGTTTGTCATTACCAGCAGTGATTCCCTGGTGCGGCTGACGGATACATTGTTGCACCGCGAGCAAATAGAGATGCAGGTCTCTTCCTTTGCCAATACCTTCCATGACCGGTGGCTGGCGTTGTTGACGGCTGAAGAGGCAGCGCAGTTGTGCCAGGAAACGGCCGTGGCCGAACGCCAATTCCCCCTTTCTACAGCGGAAATCACGTTCTTACAGCGAGACGCCGGGCGGCATCCGGCGCTGCTCAAAATTGCCCTGAGTTATCTGTTTGAAGCGCGGCAGTATGAAAAGGCGGAGAATGTGCTGCCCACCGTTGCCGGGGATTTGCGGTTGGATGGGCCGGTGGCCTGGCTTTGCCGCCAGTTGTGGCAGCGCCGCACGGCCGAAGAGCAAGCCGCGCTGGCGGCATTGGCGCAGGGCGAACAGGGGGTGGATCCCATTTTGTTAAAAAAGTTGAAGAGACAGGTGGGAGTGGTGGAGGAACGCGACGGCCGTGCCACCCTGTTTGCCGACGTGTTTACCTGGTGGGTGCAGCGAGAAATGGGGCTAGAGCGGGGGGAGGGGGGTACGGCCGTGCCCCCCTCCACTACCGGTACCGGGGAATTCACCTACCTGCCGGAAAAACGGCTGCTCTATCTGGATAACCGCGAAGTGCCATTAACGTCCCTTGAAGGGCGTTTGCTGGAGTATATGCTGGTTCACAAAAACGAAGTGTGCCAGGTAGATGATTTGTTGGCGAATGTATGGGGTGACGGCAAAACGCGCTCGGTGGTGGAAAAGGCGATCAACCGGCTGCGTCTCAAGGTGGAGCCAGACCCTAAACGTCCCCGTTTCCTGCTTTCCGCGCGCGGCGAAGGGTATTTGCTGCGGCTGGAATAGAATGAAGAAGTTCAACTTTTGGAGAAAAGTTGAACTTCTAGAAACTTGACGACCCTTTTCCACTCCATTACAATCCCCGCCAAGTTGTGTGGAGCCACCGGTCAGCCAACCGGAGCCACCCAACAAAGAACATAAACGGTAATCGGTGAACGGTAATCGGTAGCCACCTGAGCAACAGTTTGGGGCAGTTGGCGATGGTGCGGGAGGTAGATGGTGTGGGCACAACGGGCGACCCGTATGTTGGCTATGCTGACACCCATTACTATTACGGCAACACGACAACAACGGCAACATGACCCTGCGCAACGCCGGCACGGCCAACGATTACACCCACATCTTCAACGTAGAAAATGAACTGGTCAGCGTGGTCAACAACGGCAGCACCACCACCTTTGCTTATGATGCCTCTGGTATTCGCGTCAAAGCGGTTGCCCCCAACAACGGCACAGTGACAGATTACCCCTTCCCCGGCTACGAAGTGGAAAGCCCCACCAGCAACCCTACCGTGTGCCTGACCTTCTCCATTGCCGGGCAGGCCGTGGCCCTGAAAGTGATGGGCAGCAGCAGCGCCACCTACTACCTGTACAACGACCATTTGGGCAGCACCAGCACCATGAGTATAACCAGTGGTGGCACCGTCAGTGTCAGCACATCCCGCTACTACCCCTTCGGCGACTGGCGTACCGAACCCACGGCCAACTTAACCGACCCCACCGGCCACCGCGAATGTGAATTTGACGATCATTGTCTCCCTGGTTTTTCCCATCCGCCACACAATCATCCTTCAATACAAGAACAGGTAAGGCAAGGGAGCAACGTATATGGGAGCGTATTTACAGCGGACGATGGCAAAGCCTGGACTAATGAACAAATGGTAGCTGTTTTGTCCGGGGCTAGGTTGTGTTGACATTTCACCGTAACCAAATGAGAGCGCCAGCGAAGCTCAAAAAGGCCAAATAACGGCTGGCATATTTCTCAAATCGAGAAAAGATGCGGCGATAATGTTTGATTTTGTTAATAAAACACTCCACCAAGTGGCGCTCCT
>JABFFZ010000084.1 GCA_013112725.1 Chloroflexota bacterium | reverse complement strand
GTTGAGCGGAATGTTGTACAATTTGTTTTATCAAGAGGTTGCTCCAGGTTTAGGTTTTGTTTTGCAACTTCAATCTTACCTGGGCAACCTTTTGATAACCATTTACCTCATTTTCGCCAGACTCCAGATATTTATTTAAAACCGCAAAAACAGGTGCGGAATGTGGGGTAAAGGGCAGAAATTGGGATATAAACTGGCGCAATATGCCCGTTTGGGCATTGCCTATTACATTGTGTATGACCCCAACCGTCTGCCAGGCAACAAAACACTCCATGTTTACACCTGGAAAGATGCGCGCTACCAGGAAAGCAAAAAGTTATGGCTGCCGGCCATCGGGCTGGGCGTTATGTTGTGGACGGAAAACTATCGGGGCATGGAGACACCCTGATTGCGCTGGCAGGATGAACAAGGCAATCTACTACTCACCGGTCAGGAACGCGCGAAAGTGGCCGAGGAGCGCGCAGAAATGGCCGAGGCAACGGCAACCATGGAACGGGAACGCGCCGAACGGTTAGCGGCACAGTTGCGGGCGCTGGGCATCGGACCAGAGCAGGGGTAAAGCCTTAATAGAGATACGAAGGCGCGGAGTTTTCTCTGGTCAACATTCTCTGTGCTTCTGTGGTATCTCAGCAATCTCATCCGTTCCCTTTCAGCGATTGTATTACTTGCGGAATCAAATCGGCCAGTTCACTGGCGAGCAGGCCGGTATCACCAGGATAGAGGGCGCCGGCCGCGCCGTGCAAATACCCACTCAAGATTGCCGCGTCAACCGGCCGTACCCCCTGCCCCAACAGCGCCACAATCAGCCCGCTCAACACATCGCCGCTGCCGCCCACAGCCAGCGCCGGGTTGGCAAAAGGGAGAATGGTGACACGGCCGTCTGGGGCAGCCACCACCGTATATGCCCCCTTCAGTAGTACGATCTGCCCCCACGCCTGCGCCTGTTCCCGCGCCACGTCCACCCGATCCCGTGCCAGCAAGTCGGCCAGGGGAATGCCCATTAGCCGCGCCATTTCCGCCGGGTGAGGGGTGAGTACAGTATCCGGCGGCAGCAGGCGCGGCCAATCCGGCAATTGCGCCAGCCCGTTCAAGCCGTCGGCGTCTACAATCAGCGGTGGCAGGTGGGGGGCGGTTAGCAGAGTGGAGAGAAATTCAACGGCCGTTTCCCCCAGCCCCGGCCCCAGCAGCAGCGCATCATAATGGCTTAGGGTAGGTCGCAGTGTGGCCGCCGCCTCAGCAGGCAAAACTTTTTGGGCGGCGATGGGAGGATAAGTGGCTTCGGGCAAAGCGACAACGGCCGTTTGCCGCACCACATCCGGCGTGGCCAGCGCCACCAATCCCGCACCAGCGCGAAAAGCGCCTTTAGCGGCCAAAACGGGTGCGCCGCGATACCGATCACACCCGGCGGCGATCAGCACTTTGCCAAACGACCCCTTGTGGCCGTCTTTGGGGCGGGGTGGCAGGAGAGAATGGGCGTGTACGGCCGTCACCATTTCCACATTCACCGCCTGCACCACCGGCAAACCGGCCGGTATGCCAATATCCGCCACCACCAATTCCCCACACGCGGCCGCACCTGGAAAGATAAAATGCCCCCGCTTCGGCCCGGCAAACGTAACGGTCAGGTCAGCGGGCACAGCCAGTGCGTCCAACTCTCCCGTATCACAATTCAAACCACTGGGACAATCCACAGCCACCACCGGCAGCATAGACCCTTCTCTGCGCCTCTGCCCAACCACCTGTGGCCCCTCTGCGTTAAAATCAAGCGAAACCAGGCGAGGTTGAATGTGCGCACGCAGGGTAGTGCGGCGCTCTTCAACCCCAGCCGCAAACTGGCGCATCAGTTTTGCCAGTTCGCCACCAATGGGACGGGTGACACCCGTGCCTAACAGAGCATCCACCACCAGGTCAGAGACCGACAACCGGGTACGCAAAACCCGGAATCGCTGGTCAAATTCGGCTTCCACGGCAAACAAGCCCATTTGCTGAATGTGAGCGTAATTTGCGTCCGTCGCCGGGTTGCGTTGTTTGCTCAGGTAAAAGGCCACATCCGCCCCCGCCTGCGCCAGGTAACGGCCGCATACCAACCCATCACCGCCGTTATTGCCCGGCCCCACCAGCACCAGCACCCGCATCCCAGCCACAGCGTAGCGGGCCATAATTGCCTCTGCCACGGCCTGCCCCGCGCTTTCCATCATCTGCGCATAAGAAACACCGGCAGCGTCGGCCGCTCTTTCGGCGGCAACCATTTGGGATACGGTAAAAACTTTCATAGGGTATGGGGATATGGGGATAGGGGGATAGGGGCGATCCCCAATATCCCCATATTTCAATATCCTAATCTCCTCCTGTGAAGCGGTGCAATTTCAAAATCCCCTGTTCTTTGTACCATTTCATGGTCTGGCAAGCGCCTTCGGCAAAGGGTGTGGGCACAAAGCCGAGTTCGCGCTCTGCTTTAGCGATGGAGACAGGCCAATCCTGAAAGACGTAGGGGGCCATGTTGATGGGGTAGAATGGCTCTTTGCGCGTCACTTGCGAGAGGCGCGTCCAGTTACGCGCCAGCGCCAACACCACCCAGGTGGGCATGTTGATGCGCCAGCGATGGATGCCCGCCAGATCGCTGACGATGTCGTTGGCTTCATTGTGGGTGAGGGAATAGCCGCAGATATTATAAATTTCCCCCACTCGCCCCTTGGCCAGCGCCAGCATGATGCCCTGAGCTACATCGGGCACAAAGACGGGAAAGATGATGTGTTGGCCGCCATCAACTTTGATGCGCCAGCCCTTGAGCGGCTCTTCAAAAAAAAGGCGGTTGAAGGCATAGCGCCCCCAGGGGCCATAAAATGCGCCAGGCCGCAGCACAATGGCGGGCAATCCTTCCTGGTGATAAGCCAGGACGCGTGTTTCTGCTTCCAGTTTGGAGAGTTGGTATGGTTCCTGCGGCCGGCAGGTGGTGTTTTCATCAATAATGCTCTGGGTGGGGGTGCGGCCGACAACGGCGATGGAGGAGATGTAGATAAATTTTTCTACCTGTTCGGCCAGGGCGGCGTTGAGTACGGCCGTTGTCCCTCCCACATTCGTCTGCCAAAAATGATGCGCCTCGCCCCAAAAGCGGAACAGCCCGGCGGCATGAATGACCTGGCGGCACCCTTTCATAGCTTGCAGCGCCGCGTAGCCGTCGGTGATGTCCTCCGTAAAGGCCAGTTCCGCGCCTAATGCTTGCAAAAAACGGGAGTCGCTGGTGGGGCGCACCAGTGCCCGCACTTTGTAACCGGCAGCTACCAGTTGTGGTACCAGGTTGTGCCCTAAAAAGCCTGTCGCGCCGGTGATGAGGATCATGGAAGTGTGCCTTTGGAGAAAAAAGCGGTTGGAGATTGAGGGATTGAGAGATTGAGAGACCAATCAATCTCCTAATCTCTCTGTCTCTCAATCACTATTTTGAATACCCCAGGAGGGAATCGAACCCCCAACCATCGGATTAGCGTACCACTACAGTTTTCACTGCCATCAGGAAGATGTTTGTGGTCTGGACTATACCTTCACCATCACAGGTGCAGCGCGTCTAGTCTCTACGGAACCCTTAAATAATCATCAGCAAAATGAACACTCTGCTTTTGATTATTCTTTGGTGTATCTACCCTCAGTGCTACTGATTTACCAAACAGGTGGTGATCAAAAAAACAGCATTTGTCAGTATACTGTGCCTTTAATACACCTAGATCACCTTTTGTTTTGGTATGATGCTTTCTATTTTTTGTGACCTATGGTTTCCTCGGTGTTGCCATATGCTATATCCCAAGCTTTTAGGGTTCACCGATACGGCGCCGTTCACTCTATACATTCTGTTTCTGTTATAGAGGCTCCTTTGTTAAAGTCCGGTGCTCTGTCCATTGAGCTACTGGGGCTTGCTTGAATTCTAAACTGACAGGGAGTGCCAGGCAAGGGTAGAACCGTTTTTATTTGACCAATGCCATACAGCCCTTTGCTTGCACTCAGGGAATCTACTCCATCCGTGCCAGTTTACGGTAGCCGCGATTCCAGTAGACGAGGGGCAGTTCGTCCGGCCGGGGGACGCCGCTTGCCTGTACTTCGCCGATGTAGATGGTGTGCGTGCCGGCCACAATACGGCCGTGTATGGTACAGTCCACCCACGCCAGGGCATTTTTCAGAATGGGTGCGCCGGTCACGGCCGTGCCCCATTCCCCCAGTGCAAACCGGTCTTCATCTTTCACCCAGGCAAAACGATTGGACAGGTCTACCTGATCTTGCCCCAAAATGTTCACGGCAAAGACAGCGCCTTCCTCCTCAAACATCTCATGCCCTAACCCCCGGTGGTCAATGGCGATCATAATCAGCGGTGGCGTGGGGGAAATGGAGGCAAACGCCGAAACCGTTAGCCCGTGTGGCTGCGGCTGCCCCGACGCTGTCACCGTTACAATCGTCACCCCCGCCGGAAAGTGGCGTAACACATCACGGTATTCATCAGATGAAACAGTCATATACCCCTCTGGAATTATGAATTATGAAGGATGAATTATGAACTTCATCCCTCACCTAATCTCTAAATCTCCCAATCTCAAATAACGGCGCACCACCTGGGCAATATCCGTCAAATCGTGGATTGTGGCCGCCAGTTCGGCGTGGCCGGGACCGGCCAAGATGGTGGGCACCGGGTTGCGCGTGTGTTGGCGATGCCCTTTGTCTTCAATGTTACCATGATCGCTGGTAATGATAAGCAGGCCATCGTCATTTTCCTGGTTCCAGGTTTCAATCAGACCGCCCAGGGCGGCGTCAAGCAGTTCCAGGTGTCGGACGGCCTCGGCCAATGAGCCGCGATGCCCGGCGCGGTCACTGGGCCAATGCTCAAAGAAGCTGAAATGATATATGCGCGCCAACCGAGCCAGACGTTGACCGGCTTCATACGGCGTGTAAACGGGAATATCGGCATAACCCAGATACTCCCGCCATCCTTGCCCGGTGAAGTCTGGGCTGATGGCCCGGCCGTGCCGTAAATCATCCGCCGTCATCAAGGCCAACCCCGCTGCTGTGGCCGCCAGGGGCACGGAAGAATAGAGCCGTTTACCGCTCTCAATGGCGTCAAAATAACCCTGGGGGTAGGGGGAAAGTAGAGCAGCGCGGCCACCAACGGCCGTGACCTCTGCAAACAATGTCCCCAGCGCCATCACATCCCGCACCGCCTGGTTTGGTTTGGGGCCGTAATGTTCGCCAATGAGCTGGGGCACATTGCGTCCGGTGAGAATGGCGGCCTGCCCGGTGGCGCTTTGCGGCTTGCCGGGCAGCCCCAGGTTGGCGTCGGTGGGGATGAGCGTGGCGTGGGCGGTTGATAAACTGCCATTGGGCACATACCATCCTCCACCAAACAAACTGGTGAGATACGGCATATGCGCGCTGGCAAAGGGATTCACGGCCGTGTCTGCCGCCCCCATGCCCACACCATCCATAAAAAAGATATGAACATAATTCGTCATCCGTAACCCGTAATCCGCTGTCGGATGACGGATTACGGTATACGGATCACGGGATACGGTCGAGTTGTTCATGCACTTCATCCGGGTTAATGACGCCGTTGGTGCGCCAGATTTCACGGCCGTCGCCGTCAAACAAAATGAACGTTGGCGTAAAACGGAAATTGAGTTCCGCCAACAGTGGTTGGGCGGTGGGGTCTTGCACATTCACCCGCAGCACCGTCACGGTGTCACCCCATTCAGCAGCCAACCCATCCACGATGGGCTTTGCCCGGCGGCAGGCCAGTCAATAGTCCGAGTACAGTTCCAGCAGGACGGGACGGCCGTCGGCAGCGGCAAGCGTTTGTTGCACAGTCACGGCCGTGACGCCACCCGTTTCAGGACGGAAGATGATCAAGCCGCCAAAGAGGAGGATGGCTGCTCCTACCAGCAGCCCTACCCGCCGTCTATCTGGGCTGATCCACCACAAAACAAACGCCAATAAGCCACTGCCCATTACCAGATAGGCCAAAACGCCTGAAAACTGATTAAAAAGCATCAAAAGCCTTTACTCCTGAACTGATTTTAGCCTGTAGCCACAGGGATTCAACCAAATGTAAGAAAAGGTTGCCGACCGGCATGAATTCGTTTAGCGTTGAGGGCATGGATGAGGATACACTTATCATCATCAACAGCCAATTGCAAATCCCGCTGGCGGAGATAGAGTTTCGCTTTTCGGGCAGCAGCGGGCCGGGTGGTCAGCATGTAAACAAGACGGCGACGAAAGCGACGCTGCTGTTTGATGTGGCAACCTCTCCCAACCTGACGGAAGAACAGCGGGCTACCATTATGGAAAAGTTGGCGAATCGGATTGACAGCGACGGGGTGCTGCACATTCAGGCGCAATCAGCACGCAGCCAGTTCCAAAATCGGGAGCTGGCGCTGACCCGCTTCCAAACGCTGCTGGCACAGGCGCTCCAACCTGCCAAACCCCGCAAAAAGACACGGCCGAGCCGCACGGCCGTAGAAAAACGCCTCACCGAAAAACGCAAACAAAGTGAAAAAAAACGGGAACGCCGGAAGGGGGAATTTGAGAAGTAAGCAGTAAGCAGTGAGCAGTTTGCAGTTTGCTTCACTGCTCACCGCTCACCGCTTACCGCTCACTGTTTACTATTCACCGCTTTCCGGCAAAAACTCCTGCGGCTGCAAAAACTGATTCAGGCAGGGGTTATAATCCTGGCCCAGGGTGACGCGGTATTCGTAGGTAACGCCCGGTTCGGCCACTTGCTCAATTTGGGAGCGGCGGCGGCCAAAAATCCAGCTAATCAGCCAGTCATAGGAATCTTTGAAATTGTCGCGGAAATACTCCAGACGGGTCGTGGGTATCACTTCGGGGGCATCGTCGCTGATGGCGGGGATGAAGCCATACCAGGCCAGATTATCGGCCGCCAGCAGCGCCATATCCGGGTTGCCGCTGGCATTCACGATCTGCACGGTGATGGGGGGGCGGGTGGCCCGGTTGAGCGCCGGTGGGCGGTAAAGACGGGTGAACGTTTCGGCAAAGTTGCCCTCGCCTTCCCAAATGGGCAGCCGCACCGAAGCGCCATCCGGCGTTGTCCAGGATTCAGTACCCCGCACCAGATAGAGGTGCTGTACGCCATTCTGTCGCACCGCCGGCGCTAACGCGGCAAATTGCAGCAGGCGACCAATGTCAATATCTGTTTCCACCACATCTTTATAGGTATTCCATAGGGTAGGCGCCTGGGCGATCAAGTTCAAATCTACCCCCTGATTGAGCATGGCGTGGAGCAACTGCTGCTGGCGGCGACCACGATCAAAGTCGCTGGTGGAGAGGCGCGAGCGCGCATACCAGAGCGCCGTATTGCCGTCCATATGGTGGATGCCTGGTTCCAGAGCAAATTGATGCCAGTTGTCTTCATCCTGGGGATCTAGTTCCGGGGAGATGAGCCGCCAATCTTGCAAACGGCAGCTCACGGCCACATCTACGCCCCCCATGGCATCTACGGCGCGTTCAAAACCGGCAAAATCAATCTGGGCGTAATAGTGAATGGGAATGCCGAAGTTGTAGAGGATGGTTTGTTGCAACTGCTCAATGCCGCCCAGGTTCACGGCCGTGTTCAATCGCCCCATGATTCGCCCCGGATGGTACACGTACAGGTCGCGTGGCAGAGAGACCATGGAGGCTGTTTGTTTGTCGTGGTTGATGGAGACGATGATCATGGTATCGGTGCGCACACTGTCGGAGCCGAGCGGGGTGTCGCTGCCCAATAGCAAAACGTTGGTAATCTCACGCGGTGTTTCAAAGGTGGGCACAGGGGAGGGCACGGCCGTAGACGGCGTGGGTACCCCCTCGCGGAACTCTGTCGGCGCGCCCGTTTCCGCCAGCGTGGGCGCTACCTGAGGCCGGTAAGTGGGGGTAATGGTAGGGGAAGGCGTGTGGGTAGGTGTGTGGGATGGGTGTGATGTGTTCGAGGCGGTGGGGGAAGGGCCAGGAGTGCTGGTTTGGGGCGGCACGGCCGTGTCCGTTGCATCCGGCGTGGCTTCTTCCTGAACGGCCTCAGAGCCACCCACCATGTCAGTAGCAATGTTCGTGGGGCTGGGTAGTTCGGCCACGGCCGTAACTACCATTGTGGGAAAGGGGGTGGGCGTGGCCGAAGCACAGCCCACCAGGAATAGAATGGCCCCCGCTAAAATGAAAGAGATAGTGTGTGGTAATTTGATAGCCATGATGTTAGAAAGTAGAGAGTGAAGATCAGAGAGTGGAGATTGGGCCAATCTTCAATCTCTGATCTCCACTCTACCTATAACTTCTCCCCAAAAAGATGCTCCGTCTTGATAAAGAGATAATAACCAATGACGAGGGTGATGACGGCCGTGACAAACGTCCGCCCCAACATCAGCGGGTCCATGGATACCGGCTGCCCCTGGCTTTCCATCGTGCCCCACAACACCGTGCGATAGCTATCTACAATCGAGGCCATGGGGTTAATCCAGCGCATTAGCCGTGCTGGGTTAAACGACCAGCCCAACATCTCGGCTGTTTGGGAAAAATCCTCAAATGGATAAAAAATGGGCGTCAGAAAAAACCAGGCCAGAATAGCCACCTGCACAATCTGCAGCGTATCCCGGTAAAATGTTTGCGCCGCTGCCAGCGCCAGTGCCAGCCCCAGCATAAAGACCATTTGCGTAAACAAAATGACCGGCACCCACAGCACATACCGCGTCAAACCTATCCCGGAAAGATACAGCAGCAGCACCAGCACCACAAACGAAAGGATAAAATTGATCAACTGCGAAAACATAACGCTGGTGGGCAGCAGCGCCCGTGGGAAAAAGACCTTCTTCACCAGCGACGCATTTTGGGTAATAGAAACCGTGCCGCCCAATACGGTACCCGCCAGAAACTGCCAGGGAATCAGCGCCACCAGGATAAAAATGTGAAAATACTGGATGCTGTTGTTGGGGCGGAGAATGGTAAACAAGACCGTGTACACCATCATCATCAACAGTGGATTGAGCAGGCTCCACACCACGCCCAGGAGCGAATTCTTATAGCGCACCTTGACATCACGCTGCACCAGGTTACGCAGCAAATAAGTGTAGCGAAATGTCTCTCGTAGTTGTGCCCAGGGAGAGCGGAGAACATCGGTGTCAAACACTTCGGTGGAATACAGTCGGTTAGAATCCATATAATCTCCAGACCTGAAAGATTTCAAAAGGTGTCAGGTCTGTTATCAAACGGGCGGGATTATAGCGCAAAAACGGTCGTACACCCCATCCCCCCACATTCTATCAGCCACTATTAAGTGATCAGGCGCCTAAGTGATCAGGTGTTTACGTGAACCTGCACACACGCTTCATACACGGCCGTGACCCGTGCCACATGTTCTTGAATGGTATACACCGGCCGAATACCGGTGCGCAGTTGCACCAGTTCAGCCGGTTGCTCTTGCAACCGGCGCAGGATGCCGGTCAGCGCGGCGGCATCTCCCGGCGGAAAAAGCAGACCATCTACCCCGGCGTGAATCCGCTCCGGCAGCACACCGATGTCCGAAGCTACCACCGGCACACCGGCGGCAAACGCCTCTTGCACAATGAGCGAAGCCGTTTCATACCACAAGGTGGGCACAACGATCAGGTCAATGTCTGCCAGCGCCGCCCATAATTGGGCAGGGGGCAGCCGCCCGGCAAAAGTGATACCGGGATGGTTGGCCTGCTGCTGCAAATGGGCGGCATAGTCCGGGAAGGCCGTAAGGTCGCCGTAGATGGTGAGGCGTAGGCTTTCAGTAAGCAATGAGCGGTGAGCAGTGAGCGGCGGTTGGTTGGTAGTGAGTTGGTTGAAGGCTTCGATGAGGATGTGGACGCCTTTTTGGGGGGCGATGCCACCGATGTAGGCGATGTGCAAGCCGTCGTGGGCTGTTTTGGCGGGCATGGCGGCGGGCAGATCGAGGCCATGGGGAATAACGTGGATATTGCCGGAGAGCGCCGCCAGTTGCCGGTAAATGTCGGCGGTGAAGTGGGTGGGGGCGATGAGGGCAGCGGCGCGGCGGAAGATGGATTGGGTACGGCCGTGACGCCAGGCAAACAAGGGCGCTAATACCGGCATGAGAGGATACGCCCGCCCATGCCCCACCCGCGCCAGGGCACAGCGAGCGCAGTTCAACCAGTAGTTTGGCCCCGGGCACACCGTCTCATCATAGTTGGTGAGCAGTTGGGCGTTGGCGCACACATACCAGTAATCGTGCAGGGTGATAACCAGGGGGATACCGGCACGGTGAATTTGCCGCACCAGACCAAAGGGCAGCCCCATCAGATGCTGCACATGAACCACATCCGGCTTTTCCTGTGTTAACACCTGGGCAAAAGCGCGGGTGAGCACCGGATGGTGAAAGCTACTGCGAAGAACGGCCGTGGAGGCGCGTTCGCCGACTGGTATCCGGTAAATGCGTAATCCGTTATCGATAATCGGGAATCGGTGATCGGTAATCGGTAGGGCGGTAGGGGTGAAGAGGGCGACAGAATCGCCTTGCGCCACCTGATGGCGAGCTAACGTCTGGGTATACAACTCCGTACCGCCGACTTTTTCCGGTAGATATTGGTGGATGAGGTGGAGAATGTGCATTTTTCGTGATAGGTAGAACGTGGATTTTAATAGACTATACCAGCATCTTGGTCAGGCAACACACCCGGTAGGGGCAAATTGATGAAAGCAGCAATCGCATACTCAATTCCCGGCGATTAAAATGTCGCACAGGCGACGCTTCGCCCTGCGGCTACAGAGGGCAAAGTCGGCCTTCGCCGACTGGGCCCCAGCCTACGCAGTGCCTGCCCTGAACCTTGTGAAGGGTGGGCTTCGCCCTCTGTTGGTGCAGATTTATCTGCCGCATTGAGGAATATGCGATTGCCTACCCTGGAGGAAGCCGCTGTCGTCAAGCAGATTTTTGCATGGTACACTCCAGATTGTTTGACGACCTATGGCATTGTTGGGTACCTCAATGAACAGCAATAGCCGGGCCAGAAGGTGGGAATGGCAAACCACCACCGTTTCTTACATATCACGTCTTATACAAGGAATCATGTGAACCTCAAACGCCTCTTCCTCCTCAACCCAGAAGTACATTTCCTCAATCATGGCTCGTTTGGGGCCACGCCGGCGCCGGTTTTTGCCGTTTACCAGGAGTGGCAGCGGCGGCTGGAACGGCAGCCGGTGCAGTTTATCGCCGGCGAACTGGGCGACCATTTTGGCCAGGCGCGGCAGGCGCTTGGCGATTATGTCAATTCATCGGCAGCCGACCTGGTGTTTGTGCCCAATGCCACGTTTGGCGTCAATGTGGTGGCCCGGTCGCTGGCGCTCGGCGCGGGGGATGAGGTGCTGGCGACGAATCACGAATATGGGGCGTGTGACAATATCTGGCACTTTTTAAGCCAGAAGCAAGGCTTCCGTTATGTCAATCAACCCATCAGTTTGCCCACCGGCATGCCGGAAGAGATAGTTGGCGAATTGTGGCAAGGGGTAACGGCGCGGACACGGGTTATTTTTATTAGCCACATCACGTCAGCAACGGCCGTGACCTTTCCCGTTGCTGCCATCTGTGCCCGCGCCCGCGCCGAAGGCATCCTGACGGTGGTGGATGGCGCCCACGCCCCCGGCCAGATTCCGCTAGACATGACCGCTATTGGCGCAGACTTTTACACCGGCAACTGCCACAAATGGCTCTGTGCGCCCAAAGGTTCGGCCTTTTTGTACGCCCGCCCGGAAGTACAGCATTTAATCGAGCCATTGGTGGTGGGTTGGGGCTGGGGTGAACCGCGCACTTTAACCTTTGGCTCCGATTTCCTGGACTACCTGCAATGGCTGGGCACGATGGACCCGGCGGCCTACCTCTCTGTCCCGGCAGCCATTCAATTCCAGGCAGAACACAACTGGACGGCCGTGCGCCAACAATGTCACGATCTCCTGTGCCAGACGCTCGGCCGTATCCAGGCCCTTACCGGTCTGGCATCCATGTACCGCCGCGATGCCGATTATCACCAGATGGCGATTGCCGCCTTACCCCCCGTTGACACGCCAGAACTGAAACGACGGCTGCTTGAAGAGTTCCGCGTAGAAATACCAATTACGGAGTGGCAACGCCGCCATTTCGTCCGCATCTCCGTGCAAGGCTACAACACCGTGGAAGATATGGATGCGTTGTTGGCGGGGTTAACGGCCGTGATGTCTTAACCCGTAATCCGTGCACCATAGTCCGATAACGGATAACGACTCACGGATGACGGTTCCCCAAATACCCATCTTCCCCTCATGGTCTACCCTCACGCCATGTGGTAGAATCCCCGATTGCTTAAAGCAAACCGTCAACCAACAGGGAAAACCATGTCCTTAGACAAAATCATCGTGCGCGGCGCGCGCGCCCATAACCTGAAAAACATCACTGTGGAAATCCCGCGTGATAAACTGGTCGTCCTCACCGGGCTGTCCGGCTCCGGTAAATCCTCGCTGGCCTTCGACACCATCTTCGCCGAAGGACAGCGGCGTTACGTAGAATCACTTTCCGCCTATGCCCGCCAATTTTTGGGGCAGATGGAAAAGCCGGACGTAGACCAGATCGAGGGACTCAGCCCGGCCGTTTCCATTGACCAGAAAGGGGTCAGCCACAATCCCCGCTCGACGGTGGGCACGGTGACGGAGATTTACGACTACCTGCGTCTGCTGTATGCCCGCGTGGGCACACCGCACTGCCCGGCATGTGGTCGCCCCGTCATGCCCCAATCGGCCGAACAAATTGTGGACGCGGTGGCCCGGATGCCCCTCAACAGCCGCATCCAGATATTGGCCCCCTTGATCCGCGACCGCAAAGGGCGGCACGAAGGCATCTTTGACGATGTGCGCAAGGCCGGTTTTGTGCGCGTGCGCGTCAACGGCGAGGTGCGGGCAGTGGACGAAGAGATTGAGCTAGACCGGTATAAAAACCACAGCATTGAAGCGGTGGTAGACCGGTTGGTCATCCGCCACGAAGCCCATGACACCGGCGAAGAGGCGCAGGCGGCCCGCTCCCGGCTGACGGACTCGATAGAGACGGCGCTGCGGCTGGGCAGCGGTATTGTCATCATCAACGATGTGACCGACCCGGAAAAGCAGAGCGACCAGTTGTATTCGGAGCATTTGTACTGCCCGTATGATGGCACCAGCATCCCCGAAATTGAGCCGCGCACGTTTAGCTTTAACAGCCCACACGGTGCCTGCCCGGCCTGCCAGGGGTTGGGCACAACCAAACAAATTGACCCTGATCTGGTGATACCCAACAAGGATTTGTCATTAGAGGAGGGGGCGATTATTGGCTGGCCGACCGAGGACAGGCAGGGGTATTACTGGCAAATTTTGAAGGCTACGGCCGTCCACTTCAATATCCCCACTGACACCCCCGTCAAAAACCTGAGCGACGCCCAACTGCACATTTTGCTGCACGGCAGCGGTCAGGAAGAGATTGTGGTGTTTTATGTCAACCGAGAAGGGGACAAACGGGAATACCGCACCAAATATGAAGGCGTCGTGCCCAACCTATGGCGGCGTTACCACGAAAGCACCTCGGAGTATGTGCGCGAGAAGCTGGAAGAATTCATGGTAGATATGCCCTGTGAAATGTGCGGCGGCTCGCGGCTGAACCCGGTAGCGCGGGCGGTGGATATTGAGGGGCGGACGATCAATGACGTGGTGCGCACGGCCGTGATCCACCTCCTGCCCTGGGTCAACACACTGCGCCACGAAACCGACTCCCCCCTCACCCCCCGCCAGCAGCTTATCGCCCGCTCCATCCTCAAGGAAATTGGCGACCGGGTGCAGTTTATGATCAACGTCGGGCTGGATTACCTGACACTGGATCGAGCCGCCGGCACCCTCTCCGGCGGCGAGGGGCAGCGCATCCGTCTGGCCACGCAGATTGGCAGCCAGCTCATGGGGGTGTTGTACGTGCTGGACGAACCAAGCATTGGCCTGCACCAGCGCGACAATGCCCGCCTCATCCACACCCTGAAAGGGATGCGCGACCTGGGCAACACTGTGCTGGTGGTGGAACACGACGAGGACACCATGCGCGCCGCCGATTGGATCATTGACCTGGGGCCGGGCGCGGGGCTGCACGGCGGCGAAATCGTCGCCGAAGGCACGCCAGAAGCGGTGGCGGCCAATGAAAACTCTATCACCGGGGCGTATTTAAGCGGCCGTACACGTATCCCCGTCCCCCGCAAACGGCGCAAAGGCACAGGCGAGTTTATCAAGGTTATCGCCCCCACCGAGAACAATTTGAAAGGGACAGATATTTGCATTCCGTTGGGCCAGTTTGTCTGTGTGACCGGTGTCAGCGGCAGCGGCAAAAGCTCGTTTTTGATTGAAGTGCTGGCGAAGAAGCTGAACCAGCACTTTTACAAATCCAAAGTGCTGCCCGGCAAACACAAGGCCATTGAAGGGCTGGAACATCTGGATAAGGTGATCGAGATTGACCAGTCGCCCATCGGCCGGACGCCTCGCTCCAACCCGGCCACGTATACCAACCTGTTCAACCCCATCCGCGACCTGTTTACCAATTTGCCAGAAAGCAAGGTGCGCGGTTACAAAGCAGGGCGGTTTAGCTTTAATGTGAAGGGCGGGCGATGTGAGGCATGTGAAGGGCAGGGGCAAAACCGGATTGAGATGCAGTTCCTGCCGGACATTTATGTGCCCTGCGACGTCTGCCACGGCACGCGCTATAACCGGGAAACGTTGCAAGTGCGCTACAAAGGGCTGAACATCGCCGAGGTATTGGATTTGAGCGTGGAGGAGGGGCTGCAATTCTTTGAGAATTTCCCGCCCATCGCCCGCAAATTGCAGACGTTGATGGATGTGGGGCTAGGCTACATTACATTGGGTCAGCCCGCGCCCACCCTCAGCGGCGGCGAGGCGCAGCGAATCAAATTGAGCCGGGAGCTATCAAAGATTGCCACCGGGCGCACTATTTACATCCTGGATGAGCCGAGCGTGGGCCTCCATTCCCATGATGTTGCCAAACTGATCGTGGCCTTGAACCGGTTGGTAGACAAGGGGAATACGGTCATCATCATTGAGCATAACCTGGACATCATCAAGGTGGCGGACACGATTATTGACATGGGGCCGGAAGGGGGCGACCGGGGCGGTGAGGTGATTGCCCAGGGCACACCGGAGGAAGTGGCGCGGGTGGAAGCGTCGTATACGGGGCAGTTTTTGCGGGGGTATTTGAACGGTAAGATCTAACAAACGATGTATACCATTGAATACTCCCCCGAAACAATTGACCATTTTCGCCCTTTGACGGCTCGCCAACGTTCAATCATCCTGGATGAGGTAGAGAGACAGCTTAGATCTCAACCTACCGAAGAAACAAAGAACCGTAAGCCTATGCGTCCCAACCCATTGGCCCCCTGGGAACTTCGCATTGGCAATTTGCGAGTATACAATGACGTGGAAGAAGACCCAGAACCCGTTGTACTTATTCGGACTGTAGGGATAAAAAGGCGCAACCAGGTCTGGATAGGCAGTGAGAGATTTGAATTATGACGGTACAGACATTAGATATTACGGAAGCAACAAGACCTCTGGCAGAGTACGCCCAAAAGGCAGATTTAGGGCCAATTCTCATTATGGCCGATGGACAACCGCTGGCTGTCATCATTGGTGCTGAAACTATTGATTTAGAAGCATTATCCTTAAGCACCAATCCGCAATTCCTCAGCCTGATCGAAAAGTCACGGAAACGCCAAAAGAAAGAAGGTGGTATTTCTAGTGACGAAAGGTGGCATTTCTAGTGACGAGATGAGGCTGCTCTTGCAATCTCAGTAGATTGCACCCCCTGCAATAAAAACAACCTTTTTACACCTTCCGATTATCCTTATGTCAATAAGTCAATGAACTTGTGCAAATAGTCGGCCGCCAGCAGCAGACGGCTGCCGTACCAGGAGAACATCTCGCCATTTACCAGGTAGACGGCGAACCCGAAGTGGCTTCGGGCCGTGCTCGCAAACTGCTCTTGAAACGCCTGCCGGTGCTTTTCGGCAAAGGGAAATGGCTCTGAGGAGAGCAAGATGGCGTCCAGGTTGGCGGCGTGGATTTGTTCGGCGGTCAGTTCGGGGTAACGGCCGTACTCCCCCGCCGCAAACACATTCACCAGCCCACAACGGGTGAGCATATCGTGGATAAACGTTTGCCCGCCGGCCACCATGAATGGCTTTTGCCAGATGAAGTAGCCCACGCGGTACGGCCGTGACAACACCGGCAATTGGGCAAATTTCATGTCAATTTCCGCCGCCAGCCTCTCCGCCCGCTCCTCCCGGTCTACCAGCCGCCCCACCCGGCGAATCATGTCCAGCGCGTCGGCTAACGTGGTAATGTCGCTCATCCAGACCGGGTACTTCGCCGCCAACCGCTCAATGCCCTCCTGGTAGTTTTCTTCTTTATTGCCAATGATCAGGTCAGGTTGCAGCCGGTCAATCACCTCAAAGCGAAACTGTTTGGTGCCGCCCACACTCTGCTTCTGAGCGACCTTAGCCGCCGGGTGAATGCAAAATTTGGTACGGCCGACAATTTCCGCCTCCAGCCCCAGGTCAAATAGCAGTTCCGTCTGCGAAGGAACCAGGGAGATGATGCGCGTCGGCCGTCGAGGAGCAATGACAGTGCGCCCCATCTGGTCTTCTACTGTTTGGCTGGTATCAGGCGTCATAAAATATATTCACGGTTGTTCATAATTTCGTGGGGTATAGTGTGACGAGTGACGAGTGATGCGTGAGGTCTCTCCGGTCACCCATCACTCGTCACCCATCACTCGTCACGCATCACGCCGCTGTACCAGTCGCGTAAAGTTCCCAACGAATGGCGGTAATGGTACTGGATTTGCGGCAGGGTGTAACGGTGCTCCGGGAAAAAGGGGCAGGCCCGCCGCGCCAGGCAGCGGTCGGCGCAGGGGGAATGGGGGCGCAGCCGGTAATGGGCACAACCGTCTACATCAAAATGCGCGAACTGCACTGCCCCCACCGGGCAGGTGGTGATGCACGGTTTGTCGGTACAGGTGGCGCAGGGCGACGGCCGTACCGCTTCCACCCACAATGGCAAAACGGCCGTCGTCAAAAAAGCGGCACGGTAAGCAAACCAGACGCCAAATTCCGGGTGAATGCCCAATCCCAACGGCGACGGATGGCTCCAACCCGCCAGCGTGCCCAACTGCTGTAAGGGCACGAGATAATCAGTTTGGGGGTAGAGCCAGCAAACCGGCGGGTCGCCCAGATAGTCGCGGATGAAGTGGCGGGTGATGGTGAGGCTGTAATGGTCAACGGGATCGGCCGTTTGCATCCCCCACTCTTGCAGGGCCGCCCACAACCGCCGCCCGCCATGCCCCAGCAGCACCAGCCGCCGGTAATCGGCCAACGGCACACCCGCCGCCAACATGAGGTCGGCAACGGCCGTCGGCAGGGCCGCACAATCCAACGCCGCAAACAGGTTTAGCCCAGCCTCCGCCAAAAAGGTGACACCTGCATTTACACGTTCTGCTGCCATCCTCCCTATTATAGCCACCAATCGCACGCAAAAAACTCTTGACAACGGCCGTAAATCTTTGTATTCTACCAGCAGTAGTACTCAACTATTGGTATAATAGTGAGCATGAACAGAGAAACAGTTCCATTAGATGACCTGTTGCAGCAGTGGGAAGACAACTATAAAAAGGGACTTCTCTCTTTTTGGATACTATTGCTGCTGCACGGCCGTGCCACCTACGCTTACGAAATGGCCGCGATGATTACCGATATGAGCCAGGGCACGGTGACGGCGGACGAGAAGAGCATTTACCGGGCGCTCAAACGTTTTGAAGAAAATGGCCTGATTCAAAGCCAGACACAAAACTCAGAGATAGGCCCCCCACGCCGTTACTATACGTTAACGCCAGCGGGGCAACAGTTGTTGGCGCGTTTCATTGAACGCAACATTCGTATTTTTGCCCGGCCAGATGTAGCGGCGGCCATAGATTCTGTAAAAGACGGAGGATGATCATGAAACAACATCATTTTGATTATGAAGGGTTTGAGGAAATGCCGACGGCCGTTGCCCTGCAACGCCAGCTAGAGTCCATCTTGCACCTCCTGCACCTGGCGCTGGGCGCGGCCCTGACCTTTCTCTTATTTGCCTTTTCGGGCGCGGCCGACTACCTGGGCCGGGCCGGGTTTTTCCTCTGGCTCATGCTTCTTTTGGGGCCACCGGCCGCTTCGTTTCTGCTGCTCATTTCGCCCACCTGGCGGCGGCTGCCGCTGGCCCGGCGTATCAATCCCATCCTGTTGGGCCTCTCGGTAAGCTGGCTGGCGGCTTTCATCTTTTACATATCAGGGTTAAGCGGCTACGGGACACCTTTTTGGTTGCGCCTGCTCTATCTTTTACTGGTGGGCAGTTACCTGCTCTTCATTCTGGGGCTGAGTTTTTTCTTGTGGCGGCGGGTGACGGCCGACGAAACCCTTTTCCCCTAAGGAATGATGGGTTTATAAAACCGTTTCGCTCCACCGATTCTCCCTGTGAATGGCTATCTGCCGGCGGGAACACCATATCCGTATTGATGCCGCTTCCCGCGGCCGTTCCCGAAGCCGCCGCCGCTATCAGTTGATGAAAGGGCGTGACCATATCACCCGCCGCATAGAGGTTGGGCACACTGGTGCGCCCCAACATATCCACCTGCACATACCCGCGCTCATCAAACTGGCAGCCCATCTCCTGCGCCAATAAGCTGTGCGGCTGCGGCTTTGTCCCCACAAAAATGGCCTGGCAGGCAAGCAAACGGCCGTCGCCCAACCGAACACCCCGCACCTGACCGGAATCTCCCTCAATGGATTCAATCGCGGCGTCATACAACGTCACGCCCATCTGCTGGAGTTGGCTCTTTTGCTCCGCAGTGGGTGATGGTTCGCCGCATAAACAGGCGGCAATGTCCGGGCTGAGGGCAGACAATAAGGCGGCCAAATGGTAGATGACCTCGCCATTGCCAATGATCACAATTTTCTGGTCGTGCACTTCCCAACCATGACAATAGGGGCAGTGGTGTACCCCCCTTGGCCCCAATACTCTGCCAGTCCCGGTATGGCGGGCAGTTCATCACGCACCCCCGTGGCCAGCAGCACCCGGCGGCTTTGAAAAATAGTACCATCGGCCGTATGCACGTCAAACCCGTCGGCAATGGGTTTGAGGCGGGTAACTTCGGCGGCGCGATACTGAACTGTGGCATACGGCCGTAACTGCTCCCGGCCAATCTGCAACAACTCCGCCGGTGGTGTGCCGTCACGAGTGAAAAAGTTATGGGCCGCCTCTGCCGGGGCATTGCGCGGCTTTTGATGGTCGCAAATCAAGACATGCCGCCGAAAGCGACCCAACACCAGCGCCGCACTCAGACCCGCCGCGCTGCCCCCAACAATAATCACATCATACATACATTTGCTCCTTTCATTCCAGTATCAAGACTTACTTGCAGCCAGGAATGGGTTGGTAAATGGCAATTCACCCGCCTGCCATATTTGCATCTCAAATTCGCTTAAAAGGCAACCATTTAAACTGGAGACCATCTTCTCTTTGGGCAAATTCTGCCCAATGCAGACGATCTCCTGGCGGCGGTCGCCGTAGGGTTCGGCCCAGATGTGTTTGGCGGCCAGGTAGGTTTGGGCATCTTCCGGCCATGCCTCGCGCGGTTCGCTGGCCCACCAGCGGCCGGCCCGGTTGAAGTAGGCTTGCTGCCCCGCCTGTTCCCAGAAGAAGGCGTCGTCAAAGTTAGACGCCAGCCAGACAAACCCTTTGGCGCGTAACAAGGGGGCAAACCCGCCGCTTTCGATGAAGTCGAGCAGCCGTTGGGGGTGAAACGGCCGTCGCGCCCGAAAGACAAAACTGCTGATCCCATATTCGTCCGTTTCTGGTATGTGATGGCCTTGTAACTCCTTGGCCCAGCCGGGCAGTTGGGCGGCGGCGTCCAGGTCAAAGAGACCGGTATGGAGGATGGTATGCAGAGGGACACGGCCGTATTGCGCTTCCAGCACTACCGCATCTGGGTTGAAGCGGTGAATCAGGCTTTTCACCTGTCCCAATTGCATGGGCGTTACCAGGTCGGTCTTGTTCAGCACAATGACGTTGGCAAAGTCCACCTGCTCACTCAGCAGGTCGGCCAGGGTGCGGTTGTCTTCGTCCGAAACGGCCATGCCCAGCGCCGCCAGCGACTCGGCCTGTTTCAATTGATGCAACCAGTTGGCAGCGTCTACCACCGTCACCATGGTGTCCAGGCGGGCGATGTCGGAAAGGGTACGGCCGTTTTTGTCCAATGGAAAATCAAACGTCGCCGCCACCGCCATCGGCTCGGAAATGCCGGTGGATTCAATGAGCAGGTAATCAAAGCGCCCCTCACGCGCCAGCCGCCCAATTTCCAGGAGCAAATCTTCACGCAGGGTGCAGCAGATACAGCCGTTGGTCATCTCCACCAGCTTCTCTTCCGTCCGGCTGAGGTTGGCTTCGCCATCACGCACCAGTTGGGCGTCAATGTTCACCTCGCTCATGTCGTTGACGATAACGGCCACCCGCAGCCCTTCCCGGTTGTGTAACACGTAGTTGAGCAGGGTCGTTTTGCCCGACCCTAAAAAGCCGGAGAGTACGGTGACGGGCAAAGGCTGCCCATTGGCGTGTCCATTTTTATTGTTCATGGTCTGTTCCTTTTATTGGTTTTAATGGGTAAGTGATGACTTTGTTCTGCCAATATGCGCCATTGGTCGCAGATTTGTTCCACTTCATCCAGGCGGGTATGGGCGTGGGGAAATGGTTTGAGCGCGGTTTGCCGCCAGGCACGGCCGTATGCTGCCAATACCCATGCTTCATAATCGGCCAACCAGGTCAGCAGTTGGGCCAACAGGTCACGCATAGCGCCGACGGCCGTTTCTGAGGCCAGCCGTTGTCTTACGGCGGGCAGCGATTCTGGGCGGTGAATGGGGCCGGTGAGGGTGGGGACGGCCGTGAATTGCGCCCTGGCCTTATACCGCCCCATAAAAATACCGCCCACATTTTCCTGCCCCAACCAGATGCCCCAGCCCCATAGCACAATTTGCCGGTCGGCTTCATGCCGGGTGTACATCGAGCAGCCTTTTGCCTCTGCATGTTGGTGGTTGAGCCGGTAGTGGTAAAGCAGATTGCCTTCAGGACACAAGATGTCTCGCCCAAACAACCACATCTGTTGGTGCAGCAATGCCTTTAATTGCGCCTTGAAGTCAGCGGGGTAATAAAGCCAGTAATAGGTGTCCATAGATGATATAAAATATCATTAACCAGGTTAAAAAAAGAGAGTTATTGGGCGGCGGCCAACTGCCAGGCGTCACGCAGCCAATTGATGGCTGAATGCAAGGGTGAAGGCGCCGGTTGATTTTCTAGCAAGCAGGCATCGAATTGGGCCGCCAATTCTGATGCGGACACACCGTTGGCCTGGCCAATGACCACGATGCTGGTCTGTGGCGTTTGCAGCCCCCATGGCTCCCCCACAATCAGACGCGCCCGTTTGCCTACCACCTGTAAAGTACATTGGCGGTCGGGCGCTTCCTGGAGGTAAACAAACCCTTTGGCGCGAAAAATGGACGGGGGCAGGTTGTTGATCACTTTTTGCAGCGATTTGAAGTGAAACGGCTGTGTCTGTGCGTAATGCCAGGTGTGGAACAACAGCGCGTGGTCATGGTCATGCTCGTGATGGTCGCCATTGGGCGCAGCGTGAACATGTACCTCATGGGGCTGGCGGGCAGACGGCCGTGCCCCCTCAGCCAACCCCGTGCCCAACAATAAATTCACCGGCACCTGCCCATAACGGGTAGCTAAAATCCGGGCATGGGGCACAATGGCCCGTATTTGCTCTTCAACGGCAATGCGTTGTGGCAGCGTGATCAGATCAACCTTGTTGAGGATAACCATATCGGCCGTGCCAATTTGATCCAACGCCAATACCTGATGTGCGCGGGGAATCGCCTCATACTGCTCGGCGTCCACCACTGTCAGGATCGCTTCCACATGCACATGGTGGCTCAAGACCGTTTGTGTAAAGGTGTGCGCCACCGCCAGCGGGTCAGAGACGCCGCTGGTTTCTACCAGGATGTAATCTGGCGGCTCAGGCCGTTGGCAGACTTGCTGCGTGGCGCGGAAGAGATCGTCGCGGATGGTGCAGCAAATACAGCCGTTTGCCAGATTCACGGTGTCTTCTCCTACCACCCCCACCATCAACTGGGCATCAATGTTCACTGCGCCAAAGTCGTTCAACAGCACAGCAATGCGCAGGCCGTGATCCCCGTGCAAGATATGGTTGAGCAGCGTGGTTTTACCCGCACCCAAAAAACCGGTGAGGATGGTGAGGGGGATACGTCTCATTTGCTTCTTCTGGGTCACAAGTTATCTCCTGCAACAGGGGCAGCCGACCCCGTGTGAGATGGTGTTGGTTGCCGGTGGTGTGGCATCAGGCACGGCCGTGCCGCGACCGGTGTTAAGCATGAACGACGTAATGCCACGCAGCAACGTTTCGCCGCACAAGGGGCAACCCAACGGATCATCCGCCTGGCTCATTTTGCGCTGCGCCTCTACTTCTACTTCACAACTGCGGCATCGGTACACATACGTGGGCATGATGAGATCCTGGTCAACGGGCCACTTCCCAGGCCAACCTGACGGCGTGAGGCGTACCACGCCTGCTTCACACAGCAAATCCATTATGCAGCAGACTGCCATATGGTTAACATGCGGCGATTGTTGATACTTTATATCATTGATATTTAGTATCAATTATAGCGTCGGATTGTTGTTGGTCAAGCCATTGAGTCAAATGTCCGATAGGGTGGTGGCGGACTGCTTACGAGGGATTTACTGGCAGTCAAATGGGGTTCATGGCAGGGCCAGTGATTGCTGTGGCCTCGCCCATTTGTATACCAATAACCGACACACCAGGCCGGGCTTCAAGCAGGTATCGGTGGTAAGCGGCAGCTTGACCCCAGCCGCAGACCAGGCAAAATCGTTGTGATAAACATCTGGATCGCCTGTTAATGGTGTTTGGTACAAACCATCAACGCCCATAAGAACCTTTGGCTACCTGCTAAAAATCCTAAAACTTAAGGGGAGTCCGAATAGGGTTCAACATAAGCATCCTCTATATAATAACTGGAGTCTGGCGAAAATGAGGTAAATGGTTATCAAAAGGTTGCCCAGGTAAGATTGAAGTTGCAAAACAAAACCTAAACCTGGAGCAACCTCTTGATAAAACAAATTGTACAACATTCCGCTCAAC
>JABFFZ010000083.1 GCA_013112725.1 Chloroflexota bacterium | reverse complement strand
CCAATTCTTACGATGCCGATTAGACTTCTTCCCCTGCCCTAGAGAGCCGCTGTAAAACGTCTCAGCATAGGGTACACGCCCGGTGTAAATCCTATTTTGCAGCATATCTCGAACCATCTCTTTGCCGATGGGCCTTTTACCTTCACGCAGTTGTTGAATCTCCTTCCGGGAGTTCATCCACCGGGCAATCGTATAATCGCTATGGTTACCACTGGCATACATGCGAAAGGCGCGCCGCACGATAGCTGCCAATCGTGGGTGGATGTACAGACCCGATGGTCGCTCCTCAGTCGCTTCGGTCAATGTTACCAAGATGTAACCCAATGGGGGCACGCTCCCATTAAACTCACCCTTGAGCGCACGTTGTTGTTTACCACGTTTGGTCTCACTGCTTAAGTTCTTGGAGTAAAATGCGGAAAAGACAGCCAGCATTTGCTCCATCATAGCGGTATAGGGTGAATCATTCTCATCTTCAGAGAACCCCTCGACACAATACAGCTTTAATCCATATTCGTGCCGTAACAACATTTTGATCATCACGGCATGGTCATGGTTGCGCGCCAGGCGGTCAAATTTCCAGAACATGACGGCATCAAATTTGCCATGCTCGGCTGCCCGGCATCGGCTTTCTTTTGCCCTTCGGTAATGAACAGCGGCACCGACGGATCAGCCAATTGAGACTGACAAAGCGGCGGGCAATCTACCATCTACCCGTACCGCTTCCCCGGCCGGCTGTTCATACTTGACGACCCGCTGCACATACGTACCGTCCCCATTCTTCTGGCGGCGGTTCTCCACCACACGCGGATTGTCCGGGCGGTAGAGAGGGGAACCGGCACGGCCGTCGGTGGTGTGCAGCGGCAGCAACAAACCAGGTGTCCGCCGCTGCCAGGGAGCAAAACCCAGGGGAATCAGGTCGGCTTCATCCGTTACCGTGCGGTAGCCCCGCGCCTGGATGATGGCTTCGCTCAGGCCAGATTCCTGGCGCAGCATGGCTAGATGCCGTTCGGACAGAAAGGGAAATTCACTCATGCGTTTGCTTTGTTGCTTTGGGTGTTATGCGTGCCAACCGTGGCGCTGGCGGCGTATCTTCTGGTAGTTCCGAAGATGTGCGATTATCTTTCAAAGCTGCCCTCCGATTCAGTTTGCTCATGCCCGTTTTGGCGCAAATAAGCGAATGGCTGACCGGGTCTCAGACCCATTTCCGCCGCTTTTTCATAAAGCAGGAAGCGCACCGTGTCACTCTTGCTGCGCTGTAAAGAGGCGGCAATATGAACGAGTAGAGCCTGGTCCTCCGCGGAAAATCTGGCTGTAAATCTTGTATTTCTGAACATCATTTTCTCCTCTTTTGAGTACAAAATAAAACTGCCCTCGAATCGAGACTTTCTCGATCCGGGGGCAGTGTAAACAAAGGCAGCACTACAGCCGCTAAAATTTAGAATTTTGGATAAATGTGTGTACGAATTTTCACATATTGGTGTCAGAAAGTGGCGTCATACCATCGGGCGTATAATTCTGGGTCGTACTTTTTCACAATAGAAGGTGTGATTCCGGCCAACTGACAGCCGCGTGTCCACTTTAATGTTACCTGTCCACCTTTGATGCTTTCCCGACGACTTGTGCGCAATTCCTGTATCTTCTGGATTGTGTCATCCCGGGCGCCATATGGCTTGACCGATTCAGATTCTGTGTTGCACATTAACAATTCCGCCGGCAAAAGTCCTACCTGCTTGAGGGAGCGAAGTAAGCTTTTGATAAACAGATCGGCAAGGGCAATATCCGTTGTTGCCGCCCTATCATTCCAACCAGCTAACAAGAGCATATACGTCTCGTTGTTTGCGGACAATGCTCTTTGCTTTACTCATAGTTCATTTCCTCCTCTGCCTCCGTTGGCGCTTCATCCAGGCCAGCCAGGCGGGCGACCAGGTCAGCCAGTGGGGTTTTCAGGAGCCGCTGCTGCCGGGTATGGGCCAGTTGGCGGGCTTCGTTGTACAGGGCGCGCATCTGGGCATCCAGGTCATCGGCCGGGTCATGGCTGACCTGCATCACTTCCTCAAAGTCATGGGGGTTAGCCAGCGCCTCCTGGCGGATGAGTTGCAGCAGCAACATGGTGGCCAGGTCATGGGCCATGGCCGCCTCGGCCGCGCCAATGAGGCTGAGTTTGGCAATACGGTTGAAGTTGCGCTGCATGGCCTTGTCCACCACCTCACGCAGCAGGGGGATGAGCAGGGCGGTGAGGTCGGCCTTCATGCCGATGAGGGCCAGGGATTCGATGGTGGCGCTAAAGGTCATGCCGTGCGCATCGGCGAACTGCTGGATTTGTTCCCGCCCATCATGGGTCAGGGTAATCATCTTTTTACCGGTATGACCATATCGGTGTTGGGTATCAAACATGGGTTCTCCTTGTTCTGTCTGAAAATGGAATAGAAATGGGTGAAGTAACGGCCGTGTCTGGTCACGGCCGTATAGACCATCATTCAGTTCGACAAAACAAGGAGCTAAGGAGCCAGCAGCAGGGGGGCTTGTTGGAAGAGCAAGATGGGGGCTTTGTGTTTGGGGCGGTGATGGGGCAAAAAGCGTCGGCCAAACAGCGCCAACAGCCGTTTACACAAAACAAAAGAAATGTGATGTGGACTGTGTAACGGTAAGGGGGTCGTCCAGTGAGAGAGGGGGATACGTTTGCGAGAGAGCAGGTATTCCCAAAAGGTGCGTTCGGAGCGGTAACGGCCGTAGCCGGTTAAGAGCAGCAGTAAAAACAGACAGGCAAACAGCATGAGGGCGGCAAGTGCCAGTTGATAACCCAGGGCAAAGGTAAGGGTTTGGCCGGAGGTGAGGGCAGAAAGGAGGGCGACGCCGGCAGTGACAGCGGCAGCAACCCACCCGGCCACTTTGGCTGAAGCGATGGTGTCTTCTTCCAATTGACGGCCGTTTTCGTGTTCAAACAGGTGTAAAAGTCGTTTTTTCAATCCGGATTACTCGTATCTATTCCACTGCTAACCGGTGCAACTTTGCCACAGGCCGGTTATTTTGGCAAATCGTATAGCCGGGCTAATTTGGCTGAATTGTATGGCTCTATGTTCTAAACCAACTTATCTAAAAAGGAAGTGTGGGACGTCCACTTCAATTAGCTGTATGATCCAGACCTTACGATTCCCAGGGCATATCGAACCAGGAGACATACTCCCGGACGATTTCTTCGGCGATGCTGTACCCTTGGCCGCGGGCATTTGTGCGCTGGTAGGAAACACCAGCATCGCTAAAAAGCTGGTCAATAAGCGGCAGTAGGAGTTTGCCAGCCTCATCTGGATCATACGCTTCGGTTGCTTCCTGCAACCCCATCCCCACCTCGTTTTCGACGGCGCTTTCCAGAGCTACGGCCGTCGCATATTGCAGCATCCCGGCCACCAGAGGAGCCAGGCGATGAGTACGGCCGTCCGGTATCAGATAGCGCAGCATATCTACCCAGGTGGTATAGGTTTGTGGCCCAACCACCTCTTGCAAACTGTGTTTTTGTCTGGTCATGGTTTACTCCAGGTACATGGCCGAAGCGGCAAAGGCATCTTCCGGTTTGCCGCGAAAGCTGCCATCGGGAAACATAGATAGTTCATACTTCTCTTGGCTATAAGTGTAAAAAGCAAAACCCCATTCATCCCCACCAAAGTAACGGAGGCGGCACAGGTGCGTGGGCGTGTTGCGTAAGCGTTCCATCATCTCTTCGCGGCTTTCCGGCCAATCTGCCGGCGGCCAGCCTTCACTTAAATACGGTTCGGTGTAGGCGTCAATATAGCAGAACTGGCCGCGAAAGCGGATGTCCAGCCTGGTATATTTCCCGGCATAATGTTCAGCGGCAAACTTTTCAATACGCTGGGTCACTTCCCGCTTTTTGCTTTCGGGAATCTTCTTCCCACCAGAATTTGGGTCAAACACCCATCGCTTTTGAGCCATATTGTTTCCTCGCCTCTGCTTGAACAGAATAGGGCCGGATTATAGAACGATTTTACCGTGCTGTGAATGCAGTTCGATTACTCCAATTGTATATTCGCCCCCAACCGAACAGATTGTATAGCTCTATATAATGGCCTAGAAAATTAGGACAGAAAAAACGACGACTTTAAGGTAGACTGGAAAACATGAGAAAACAATATCCACCTACCGTCAAAGCCAAAATTGTGCTTGAACTGTTAAAAGAAGAAAAGACGCTTCAAGAAGCGGCCGCCCACTATGGTATCCATGTCAATCAGTTGCGCCAGTGGCGGCAACGGGCAGAAGACGAGTTGCCGGGCTTGTTTAGTCGGGAGCAACAAGTCAGCCAGGCCGAAGTGAAGCAACGCGATGAACTAATCGAAAGCCTCTATGGACAGATTGGTCGCCTGAGCGCGGAATTGAGCTGGTTGCAAAAAAATGGTCACAGGGCTAAGTGTGAGCGAGCGGCGGGGTTTGGTAGAGTGGGCGGGGGAGGGATTTCCCCTGACCACACAGGCCAGGCTGTTGGGTCTTCATCGCAGTGGCCTGTATTACCAACCCCGTCCGCCATCGGCAGCCGAGGTCGCCTTGAGAAACACCGGATTGACGAGATTTACACCGCCACCCCCTTCTACGGCTCGCGCAAGATAGCAGCGCAACTACAGCAAGAAGGGTATGACACCTGTCGGGAAACGGTGCGTGGTTACATGCGGGAGATGGGCTTGCAGGCGATTTATCCGCAACCCAACCTGAGCCAGCGTCGTTTGGAAGACAAAGTGTATTCCTACTTGTTAAAGAACATCACGGCCAGCTACCCCAACCACATCTGAGGCATAGACATCACATACATCCGGTTGCGGGGTGGCTGGCTCTATCTGGTAGCTGTCCTGGACTGGTACGCCCGCTATGTGGTCAGTTGGCAATTGGACGATACGCTGGAAATGCCCTTCGTCCTGGCGGCCGTTGACCAGGCACTATCCCAGGCCACGCCGGTCATTTGGAACAGTGATCAAGGCAGCCATTTTACCAGCCCGCAATATACCCGTCGCCTGCTCGATGCCCAGGTGCGTATCAGCATGGACGGCCGTGGCCGGGCGATGGATAACATCTTTACCGAACGGTTGTGGCGCAGTGTGAAATACGAGGAGGTGTATCTGCACGATTACGAAACGCCCCGCCAGGCCAGGCAAGGGCTGGCCGCCTACCTGACCTTCTATAATCAGAAGCGGCTGCACCAGTCGCTCGATTACCGTACCCCGGCTGAGGTCTACCAGACGGCTACACCGTCGGCCGACCGGAATGCCACTTTATTGGATTGTTAAAGATTTCAAAAGGAGTAAACCTACCTTAAAGTTGCTCCAAAATCTGTCTTGACACTCTAGGCCACCTTATATCACCTCCACTTGCCCGATGGCACAGAGATTAATTATGAGTATGCCGTAGGTTTGTCAGATGCAGATAATGTCAAAGAGGTTTTAGCACAAATCATCTCCACCTTCCATTATGAGGATTAAGACAGCCGTAACGGACGCCACCGGATTGGGGTTTGTCTCTCATTGTGGTAGTGTACGGCCGTGCCATCCCATGACCTTTATCTCCCATCTACGTGCTATCTGTCACTAATCGTAAATCCCCCTCCCCCTTACGATCTACAAGGTTTAACAGAAATCATACGAGCCCCAGCCGCAATCTGGAGGTTTACTCTAAATGGGAGAAATACGATGACAATTTTAGCGCCAACTGCAGAACCAAGCCTGGCCAAACAGCCCAACGGCCGTAAACCCACCCCCAAATTTGTCTACCTCTTCAACGAAGTGGAACAGGCCGAAGGATATGTCGGCGGCACGTGGGATGGGGTACGTGCCTTGCTCGGCGGCAAGGGGGCCAACCTGGCCGATATGACCCGCCTGGGTGTGCCCGTGCCGCCCGGTTTCACCGTCACCACCGAAGCGTGTAATGCCTACCTGGAAGCGGGCGAAAAATTCCCCGAAGGCATGTGGGAGCAAGAACTGGACGCCGTGAAAGCGATTGAAGAGCAAACCGGCAAAAAATTCGGCGACCCGAAAAATCCGCTGCTCGTTTCCTGCCGTTCTGGGGCCAAATTCTCCATGCCCGGCATGATGGACACCATCCTCAACATCGGCCTGAACGACGAAGTGGTGGAAGGCATGGTCAAGCTGACCAACGACGCCCGTTTTGTCTATGACCTGTACCGCCGCCTGGTGCAAATGTTTGGCAGTGTGGTCATGGGCGTGCCGGACGAGGTGTTTGAAGCGGTCATCACCCGGCGGCGCAAGAATGCGGGTGTGGATAATGATTCTGACCTGACGGCTGCTGACTGGCAGGTGGTGACGCGCAAATTCAAAGAGATTTACCGCACCTTCACCAACAAAGATTTCCCGGCCGACCCTTACGAACAATTGAAACTGGCCACGGAAGCGGTCTTCAAAAGCTGGAATGGCAAACGCGCCGTTGATTACCGCAATGCGGCCAAGATCGCCCATAATTTGGGCACGGCCGTGAACATTCAAACGATGGTCTTTGGCAACATGGGCAATAACTCCGCCACCGGCGTGGCCATGTCGCGCAACGCCTCTACCGGCGAGCCGGAATTGGAAGGCGACTTCCTCATCAATGCCCAGGGCGAAGACGTGGTCGCCGGTATTCGCATCACCCAACCCCTGTCCGATTTGAAAGCGGAGATGCCCACTCTCTACGCCGAATTTGCTGAGATCGCCCGCAAACTGGAAAAACATTACCGCAACATGCAAGACATGGAGTTCACTATTGAAGCGGGCAAATTGTGGCTGCTGCAAACCCGCGATGGCAAACGCACCGCGCAGGCCGAAGTGCGCATCGCCAGCGACATGGTGGACGAGGGTCTCATTACCAAAGAAGAAGCGGTTAAACGCGTGAAGCCGGAACAGGTGGACTTTTTCTTGCATCCCCAGTTGGATGCAACGGCCGTGCGCGAACACAAACCCATCGCCACCGGCCTAAACGTCTCCCCCGGCGCGGCCGTCGGTATCGTCGCCTTTGATGCGGACACCGCTGAACGCTGGGTCAAAGAAGAAGGCAAAAAGGTCATTATGGTACGGCCTGAAACCAAACCAGATGACGTACATGGCATGTTAGCCGCCCAGGGCATTCTCACCAGTCGCGGCGGGCGCACCAGCCACGCCGCCCTCGTCGCCCGGCAGTTTGGCAAACCGGCGGTCGTTGGCGTCAGCGAGCTGGAAATTGACCTGGTCGGCCGGCGCATGACTATTGGCGATGATGTGCTGGTTGAAGAAGGGGATTGGATTTCTCTGGACGGGGCCACCGGCCAGGTTTTCCAGGGGCAACTACCCACCGTTGTACCGGACATCAAAAATCCATACCTGCTCAAAGTCCTCAGTTGGGCTGATGAAATTCGTAAACTGGGCGTCTGGGCCAACGCCGACTACCCACGTGACGCCGAACGCGCCCGCGAATATGGGGCGCAGGGTATCGGCCTCTGCCGCACGGAGCATATGTTCTTTGAAACGGAACGGTTACCCATTGTGCAAAAGATGATCATGGCCAAACATGCCGTGGACCGCAAAGATGCTCTCGACCAACTGCTGCCCTTACAGCGTGGCGATTTTGAAGGTCTGTTCCGGGCGATGGATGGCCTGCCGGTCATCATCCGCCTGATTGACCCACCGCTGCACGAGTTCCTGCCCGCTTACGAAGAGTTGGTGCAAGACCTGGCCGACCTGAAAGTGCGCTTGCAGCATTACCACACCCTCAGCGAAATTGACACGGCGCTGGCGGAAGTGCGCGTGAAACAGGATTATCTGGAGCGCGTGGTGGCTTTGAAAGAGCAAAACCCGATGTTGGGCACACGGGGCGTGCGTCTGGGCATCCTCATCCCTGACCTGACCAAGATGCAGGTGCGGGCCATCTTTGAAGCGGCCTGCAAATGCGCTAAAGAGGGTGTGGATGTACACCCCGAAGTGATGATTCCGCTGACTTCACATGTGAACGAACTGCATGTGCAGCAAACGGCGTTGGAAGCGGTGGCTAAAGAGGTGATGGAAGAGCAAGGCATCACCGTCCATTACAAATTTGGCACCATGATTGAAATTCCGCGGGCGGCGCTGACGGCGGGTGAAATTGCCGAAGTCGCCCAGTTCTTCTCCTTTGGCACGAATGACCTGACGCAGACGACGTTTGGCATCTCCCGCGATGACGCTGAAGCCGGTTTCCTGATGGATTACATGCAGAAGGGCATTTTGAAGGAGAATCCGTTTGCCAGCATTGACCCGCAGGGTGTGGGCCGGTTGATGGAGATTGCGGTGACGGACGGCCGTGCCACCCGCCCTGATCTGGAAGTAGGCATCTGCGGCGAACACGGCGGCGACCCCGCCAGCATCGCCCTCTGCCACAAGATGGGCCTGAACTACGTCTCCTGCTCCCCCTTCCGTGTCCCCATCGCCCGGCTGGCGGCCGCGCACGCCGCGTTGGCGGATAAGAAGTGAGATTGAGAGCTCGGAATGACACTCTAAACAAACAAAAAGCCCTCCATTACGGAGGGCTTTTTTAGTTGGTAGGTGAGGATATACGTTTGTTGGTAGAAAGGAGGGGAGGAGGACAAAACGGATCACGGCCGTACCACAATACCCGTTGCTGGCTACGGCCGTATCAGACATCCGATCCCAGAAGCCGGATGTCTAGCCTAAGCTGTGTTCTGCCGGTAAGCGGCTGATATGATGCCAGCGTTCCATGGCCCCGGCGCGGAAGAGGGCCGGGTCAAAGTCGGCCAGCGCTTCCCAGCCTTCTACGGCGGCCAGTTCTTGTTCTTCATCGGTCAGGTGCAGTTCCAGTTGACGGCCGTCGGTATACATCTCAATCGTCAGCACCTCACGGCCGTCATCCACCACATCCAGAATACAAGGGCGGTCATACCCCTCCGGGTGGCGAATCAATGCCGCCGAACACCGCTGGCAAAAACCTAAACTCGCATCACACAAACCGCGATCAATTACCACTTTCATAGCGCGCCTCTCTTTGGTTTGTAGTAGGCGATTTATCGCCGTTTGAAGGCGATAAATCGCCTACTACAAACATCTTCAATAACGCCAGTATAAGCCACTCCCCCATACACCGTCAGCGCGTAACGTCATTCATTCCCTATGACAGGCGTCATAGTTCGTGACATTCTTCCCCTGCATCCTGGCGATTTGTCACTACAGGCAGGCGGGTGATTGGTTGATACTTTTGGGCAGGCTGTTGGTGGCTGGTTGCTAGTTGCTAGTGGTTTGTATCAGCCCCTAACCACCAGCAACCAGCCATCTTTTGAAGGAGAACGGACTTATGAAGAAACAAATGATCACCATTGACGGTAACGAAGCCGCCGCTATGGTTGCCCACAAAGTTAACGAGGTTATTGCTATCTATCCCATCACCCCCTCTTCAGCGATGGGGGAATGGGCCGACCAGTGGTCGGCGGACGGGAAGCCGAATATCTGGGGCGCCGTGCCCTCGGTAGTCGAAATGCAGTCAGAAGGCGGTGCGGCTGGGGCGGTGCATGGCGCGTTACAAACCGGCGCCCTCACTACCACCTTCACTGCTTCCCAAGGGCTGCTGTTAATGATCCCCAATATGTACAAAATCGCCGGAGAACTGACAGCGACGGTCTTTCACATTGCCGCCCGCTCTATTGCCGCGCAAGGGTTGTCCATTTTTGGCGACCATTCCGACGTGATGGCCACCCGGCAGACCGGGTTTGCCCTGTTAGCTTCCAACAACGTGCAGGAAGTCCACGATTTTGCCCTCATTGCTTCGGCAGCCACGCTGAAAGCGCGGGTGCCTTTCCTGCATTTCTTTGATGGTTTCCGTACCTCGCACGAAGTGAACAAAATTGAGCCGTTGGATGACGCCGTGCTGCGGGCGATGATGAATGATGAACTCATCCGGCAGCACCGGGCGCGGGGGCTGACGCCAGATGCGCCGGTGATGCGCGGCACGGCGCAAAACCCGGATGTCTACTTCCAGGCGCGGGAAAGCGTGAACCTGTTTTACCAGGCATGTCCGGCCATTGTGCAGCAAACGATGGATGAATTTGCCCAACTGACGGGCCGCCAATATCGCCTTTATGAATACGAAGGGCATCCCGAAGCGGAACGAGTGATTGTGATTATGGGGTCAGGGGCAGAAACGGTGGCGGAAACGGCCGTACACCTCTCCCAACCCGGCGAAAGAGTCGGCGTCCTCAAGGTTCGCCTCTACCGCCCATTTGATGTTGCCAGCTTTGTGACCGCCTTGCCGTCCACCACCAAAGCTATTGCCGTTCTTGACCGTACCAAAGAACCCGGTTCGTCCGGCGAACCGCTGTATCTGGATGTAGTCTCGGCCATGGTCGAAAAATGGTCTGGTTCACTACCCAAAATTATAGGCGGCCGATATGGCCTCTCCTCCAAAGAATTCACACCCGGCATGGTCAAAGCCATTTACGACGAGTTGGCGAAAGACAAACCAAAAAACCACTTCACCATTGGCATTAACGACGACCTGACGCATACCAGCCTGCCCTGGGACAAAACGTTCAGCATTGAGCCAGATGGCACGGTGCGTGCCGTTTTCTACGGCCTGGGGTCGGACGGCACGGTAGGCGCCAACAAAAACTCCATCAAAATCATCGGCGAAGAGACGGACAATCACGCCCAGGGATATTTTGTCTATGATTCCAAAAAGTCGGGGGCGGTCACGGTTTCTCATCTCCGTTTTGGCAAGAATCCCATCCGCGCCCCTTATCTGATTGAATCGGCCAATTTTGTGGGCGTACATCAACTGAGCTTTTTGGAACGGTATGACGTGGCCCGGCTGGCCGCGCCGGGGGCCGTGCTGTTGCTCAACAGTCCCTTTGGCCCGGATGAGGTGTGGGATACGCTGCCGGGCAGTTTACAAGAAGCTATCATCGAAAAGAAGCTGAAATTCTATGTGGTGGATGGCTACGAGGTAGCCAAAGAAACGGGCATGGGGCGGCGCATTAACACTATCATGCAGGTTTGTTTCTTTGCCATCTCTGGCGTGTTGCCGACGGATGAAGCCATTGCCGCTATCAAACATGCCATTGAAAAGAGCTATGGCAAACGAGGCCAGGCGGTGGTGAAACAGAACTTTGCCGCTGTAGATGCCGCCCTGGCGCACCTGCACCAGGTGAATGTGCCGGAGAAGGTGACCAGTACGTGGGAACGACCGTCCATCGTCCCCGCCATCGCCCCAGAATTTGTGCAATCTGTCACCGCCCGCATCATTGAAGGGTTAGGCGACGACCTGCCCGTCAGCGCCCTGCCCAATGACGGCACCTACCCCACCGGTACAACGCAGTGGGAAAAACGCAACATCGCCACCGAAATCCCCGTCTGGGACCCGGAAATCTGCATCCAGTGTGGCAAATGTGCCCTTGTCTGCCCGCATCAGGTCATCCGCCTGAAAGTGTATGACAATGCACTCCTGGCCAATGCCCCGGAAAGCTTCAAATCTACGCCCGCCCGTTTCAAAGAGTGGAAAGAGATGGCCTACACGCTGCAAGTCTCGCCGGAAGATTGCACCGGCTGTTCGCTGTGCGTGGACGTATGCCCGGTGAAAAACAAACAGCAGCCCAAATTTAAGGCGATTAACATGAACCCTGTAGATGGTTTACGTGCCGCCGAACGCGAAAACTGGAACTTCTTCAAGACGCTGCCGGAAATTGACCGCACCCAGATTCCGCTGCACCAGATCAAGTACAACCAACTTCTGACGCCGCTGTTTGAATTCTCCGGCGCGTGTGAAGGGTGTGGCGAAACGCCTTATCTGGGTCTGCTCACCCGGCTTTTTGGCGACCGGACGGTGGTGGCCAACGCCACCGGCTGCTCCTCCATTTACGGTGGCAACCTGCCCACCACACCCTGGACGCAAAACGGCGACGGCCGTGGCCCCGCCTGGTCTAATTCCCTCTTTGAAGACAACGCCGAATTTGGCCTGGGTATGCGCGTGGCGCTGGATCAACGGCTGGATGCCGCCACCCACCTGCTGCGTGAACACCGCGATCTGATCGGCACAGACTTGGTAGAAGATATCCTCTTCGCCGACCAGATCGAAGAAGCGGACATTAACGCCCAACGTGCCCGCATTGCCCAACTCAAAATCCGCCTGCAAGAACTCCTGGCGATGGGTAACGACCAATTACCCAATTACCAATTACCAATTACCAATCTTCTCAGCATGGCCGACATCTTCGTCAAAAAGAGTGTCTGGATTGTGGGCGGTGATGGTTGGGCGTATGACATTGGTTACGGCGGGCTGGATCATGTGCTGGCCTCCGGGCGCAATGTGAATGTGCTGGTGCTGGACACGGAAGTGTATTCCAACACTGGCGGGCAGATGTCTAAGGCCACGCCGCGCGGCGCAGTCGCCAAGTTTGCTGCGGCCGGTAAGCCAATGCCCAAAAAAGACCTGGCCATGCTGGCGGTGAGCTATGGCAATATCTACGTGGCGCGGGTGGCATTTGGCGCGAAGGATACCCAAACGGTGAATGCTTTTCTGGAAGCGGAAGCGTATGACGGCCCTTCGCTCATCATCGCCTACAGCCATTGCATTGCGCACGGCTATGATTTGAAATTTGGGTTGCAGCAGCAGAACATGGCCGTGTCCTCCGGTTATTGGCCGCTCTTCCGCTTCAACCCCGACCTGGCGGTTGAAGGTAAAAATCCCTTCCAGCTAGACAGTCAAGCGCCTAAGACCAGCCTGGAAGAATATATTTACCGTGAAGGCCGCTACCGCATCTTGCAGCAAAGCAACCCCGAAGCCGCCGCCCGCCTGCTGGAACAGGCCAAAGGGGATGTGCAGGCGCGGTGGAATTCGTATGCGAAGTTGGCGAATGGGAATAAGTGAGCAGTAAGCAGTGAGCAGTAGACTTTTACTGCTCACTGTTCACTGCATACTGCTCACTGACCAAAGTCAGGAGAGAAAAAGATGGACTTATCAACAACCTATCTGGGACTAAAACTGAAAAACCCGCTGGTGCCGTCTTCGTCGCCGTTGATGCGCACTCTGGGCAATTTGCGGCAAATGGAGGATGCCGGCGCGGCGGCGGTGGTGCTCCATTCGCTCTTTGAAGAGCAGGTGCGGCTGGAAAGCCACACCCTCAATGAGTACCTGACGCACGGCACGGAAAGCTACGCCGAAGCCCTCAGCTACTTCCCGGACGCGCCCGAATATCAGACCGGCCCGGAGGAATATCTGGAGCATATCCGCCGCGCCAAAGAATCGCTGGATATTCCGGTGATCGCCAGTTTGAACGGCGTTTCCTCTGGCTGGTGGATGCAATTTGCCCGCGACATTGAGCAGGCTGGTGCGGATGCATTGGAGCTGAACATTTATTACGTGCCCACCGATGTTGAGATGAGTAGCCAGGACGTGGAGCAGCTTTACCTGGATGCGTTATCCGTGGTGAAAACGGCCGTGACCATCCCCGTCACCATGAAACTCAGCCCCTATTTCAGCGCCATGGGCCATATGGCCAAGCGGCTGGCCGATGGCGGCGCAAATGGGCTGGTGCTGTTCAATCGTTTTTATCAGCCCGATTTGGACCTGGAAGAGTTGGAAGTGGTGCCGAATCTGAAATTGAGTTCATCCGTCGAACTGCGGCTGCCCTTGCGCTGGATTGCCATTTTGTACGGCCGTGTTCCCCTTGACCTGGCCCTGACCACCGGCGTGCATACCGTTATGGATGTGCTCAAAGGGGTGGCGGCCGGCGCGTCTATTACGATGCTCGCTTCTGAACTGCTGGCGAACGGCATCCCCCGGCTGATGGTACTGCGCTCCGGCATCGAATCCTGGCTGATCGATCATGAATACGCCTCCCTGTCCCAATTGCAGGGCAGCATGAGCCAGATCAACTGCGCCGAACCGGCCGCCTTTGAACGGGCCAACTACATGCGTGTCCTCAGTTCCTTCACACCCCCCTTCTTGCGTTACGCCACTGCCTACGGCCTGGCGGGCTAGAACAGACAACGGCTAATGAATGAATAAGCGGATAGCCTGACCAGGCTATCCGCTTTTTGGTTTCTATATTGTCTGTGCCTGATTGACGCGCACCTGGCTATCAGTATGATTGACCGAAATGGCTTGTGAGGTGAACAATGTTTGAACGTATTTCAATTGACCCTGAAATTTATCATGGACAGGCTTGTGTACGCGGCACTCGTATCCCGGTTCACCAAATTGTGGGTATGCTGGCAAACGGCGATACGATAGAGGAGTTGCTGGAAGATTATCCATCTTTGGAACGGGAAGATATTCTCGCCTGTTTGGAATATGCCGCCTCTCTGGCCGAGGAGCAAATTACATTCCTGGAGCCACTTTCTGACCCGGCATGAAAATCCTGGTAGACGAAAACATTCCGGTTATGACAGTTCAGGCCTTGCAGCAAATGGGGTATGTGATAAAAGATATTCGCGGCACGGCAGATGAAGGCTTGAAGGATATTCTGCTCTGGGAGATGGTACAACAGGAGGGGCGTTTGCTCATTGCGACCGATAAAGGATTTGCCCAAAAGCGATACGAGAACCACCAAGGGGTTCTCATTGTGCGTTTGCGTAAACCAAACCGACGGAAAATTCACGGCCGTGTCCTGCAAGCCATGCATCATTTTAGCGAAGAGGAATGGCCTGGGTTGGTCGTGATAATGCGCGACGTAGCCAAAAGTACCTGGCGCAGAAAGTAAAAACTAACTGGAGTCTGGCGAATTCTAGAGTTGTCAAATTTTTCTCACGAGTAGCGAACAAGAAAACAACATGTGAAATTTGACAACTCTCTCTGGTGATAGAAAAAATGCCAGTGTCCAGTTACATTAGAAACAGAGGGGTGTGAGACAGTTCATTCAGATCGGCGTCGGTGGGAATGGCTTCACGCACGGCCGTCAATTGCACGTCGCTCTGGCTCAAATAAGCGTGTATCTGTTCGTCGGTGAACGGTTGCAGGTGTACGGCCGTGCCCAGATTCAGCTTCTCCTGTAGCTTTTCGTAATCCCCCATCCGGCTGCATACCACCATCTCCGCCGGGTGTTCCGCTTTGAAGGTATTGATAGCGACCACACAGCCATCGCGCACATCCTCCACCGGTCTCTCCGATTGGCCGGAGCGGTGCATCGTGATGTTTTTCACAAAGACAGTGCTTTTTGTCACTACAGGTCAATTACCCGGTAAGGCATACTAGGGGGTAGGAAAAGATAGTTTCTTGTCCTACGGAGGTAGTTATGTTTCAAAAAATCTTAGTCCCCCTGGATAGTTCTGATCTGGCGGAATATGCTTTGTCGCCGGCCATTCAACTGGCTGAACAGTTTGAAAGTGACCTGGTGCTGCTGCATGTGCTGGAACACCACACCGTCTTTATTCCCGAAGGGCCAGACGTGATGGGCCACAATCTGTATGTGCCGGAAACGGCTTTCAGCCGGGAAGAGCTGGCGGCGCGGGAATATCTGGTGGGCATCAACCACAAAATTGGCGCGGGGCAGCCGAACTTTAACTGCTACACTCGCCTGGAAGATGGCGACCCGGCCAGCCGTATTCTGGACACGGCCGTTGAAGAAAAAGCCGACCTCATTGTCATGTCCACGCATGGTTACTCCGGCGTCACCCGCTGGGTCTTGGGCAGCGTCGCCGAAAAGGTAATGCGCCATGCCCCCTGCCCCGTACTTGTCATCCGCAGCGACTCCCCCATCCGCCATACGTTGATCACCCTGGATGGTTCATCACTGGCAGAAGCCAGCCTGCCGGGTGGATTGGCGATAGCCCAGGCGTTGGGCGCGGATGTCACCCTGCTGCGGGTGGATGATGCTTCTGACGCTATTGATCCCAAAGAAGTAGTAGAGTTGAACCGTAATGAGCGTGGTCTGGGCGAACGGTATCGGGAATCGCTGTATCACGATGCGGAGGAATACCTGGCGCGTATTCAGCGGCAGTACCGGCGGGATGATCTGGTGGTGGACACGGCCGTGCGCTACGGCAAACCGGCCACCGCCATTCTCAATTACGTCGAGACCCATCCGGTAGATTTGATTATCATGTCCACTCACGGCCGTACCGGTCTGGCACGCTGGCGGTACGGTAGCGTTACCGAAAAAGTGTTGCGCAGCGCCGATTGCGCCATGTTGATCAGCCGCCCTGATTTCAGTGAGCAGTAAACGGTAAGCAATCCGCAGTATTAGCCACCACTGTTCACTGCTCTCTGTTCACCTGGAGGAACCATGCTTACACCCGACCGTACCGTACATACCACCTGCCCTTACTGCGGGGTAGGCTGCCAGATTGATCTGCACATCAAAAATGAGATGGTGTATCGAGTTGACGGCCGTTTCGACAACGACGTTAACAACGGCAAACTGTGCGTCAAAGGCCGTTTTGGTTACGACTTCATCCATGCACCAGACCGGTTGACCCACCCGCTCATAAAAAATGACCAGGTGGCAGAAGATCGTCCCCTCACCATGTCACCCGCTCACCCTGTCACCTTGTCAGGTTTCGCCCCCACCTCTTGGGAAACTGCGCTGGACACCGTCGCCGTGCGGCTGCGCGAAACACGCGAAAAATATGGGCCGGACAGCATCGCCATCCTTACTTCGGCCAAATGCACCAATGAAGAAAATTACCTGTTGCAAAAATTCGCCCGCGCGGTGATCGGCACAAACAATATCGATCACTGCGCCCGGCTCTGACACAGCAGTAGCGTGGCCGGTCTGGCCACCACACTGGGTTCAGGCGCGATGACCAATTCCATCCGCGATATAACGCAGGCTGATGTGCTGCTGGTGACGGGTTCCAACACCACCGAAGCCCATCCTGTATTGGCGCTGCAAATGAAAAAGGCGGTGCGACAGTACGGGGCGAAACTGCTGCTCATTGACCCCCGCGAAATTGAACTGGCCGAGTTTGCTTATCTGCATCTGCGCCAGAAACCAGGCACGGATGTGGCTCTTTTTAATGCGATGGCTCATGCCATCATCGCCCACGCCTGGGCTAATGAACGGTTTATTGCCGAACGCACCGAAGGTTTTGCCGCGCTCAAAGAGGCGCTGGCCGATTGGCCGCCGGAGCGGGCGGCCGTTATCACCGGTGTGCGGGCGCGGGACATTGTGGCCGCCGCCCGGCTGTATGCTGAAGCGACGAATGGGGCCATTTTCTGGGCGATGGGTATTACGCAACACACACACGGGACGGATAATGTGAAGGCGCTGTCTAATCTGGCGCTGCTCACCGGACATATTGGGCGACCGGGCACCGGGCTAAACCCCTTGCGCGGTCAGAACAATGTGCAGGGTGCGTGTGATATGGGTGGCCTGGTGAATGTGTATCCTGGTTATCAGCCCGTCACCAGTGAAGACGCGCGGCGCAAATTTGCCGCCGGTTGGGGTGTGCCCAATGAATCACTGAGCGCCAACGTGGGGCTGACGGTGACAGAGGTGATGAATGGGGTGCTAGACGGCCGTGTCCATGCCATCTACATCATGGGCGAAAACCCTATGCTTTCCGATCCCAACCTTAACCATGTCAAAGAGGCGCTGGAGTCTGTTGATTTTCTGGTGGTGCAGGACATTTTCCCGAATGAAACGGCCGTACTCGCCGACATCATCTTGCCCGCCGCCAGCTTTGCCGAAAAAGTGGGCACGTTTACCAGCACTGAGCGACGGGTGCAAATGGTACGCCCCGCTTTTGCCCCACCGGGAGAAGCTCGCCAGGATTGGCAGATTGTGACGGAACTGGCAAACCGGTTGGGGCACAACTGGCGTTATGACTGCCCGGCGGAAATTTTTGCGGAAATGGCTGCGCTAACGCCACAGTACGCCGGTATGAGCCATGCCCGGCTGGAAACGGGCGGTCTGCAATGGCCGTGCCCCACGCCGGAACATCCCGGCACACCCATTTTGCATACCAGCCAATTCACACGCGGTTTGGGCCTCTTCTGTCCCGTCACCTATCGCCCACCGGCTGAAGAAACAGATGAGGAGTACCCGTTTATTCTTTCCACCGGACGCATCCTGTTTCACTGGCACGGTGGCACGATGTCCCGCCGGTCGCCGGGATTGGCGGCGATTGCCCCAGAAGCCGAGGCGGAAATTCACCCAGACGACGCCGCCCAACTAGACATTGTTGATGGAGATTGGGTGCAGGTAGCTTCACGGCGGGGGGAGGTGCTGGCGACAGCGAAATTGACCAACCGTTCCCCCAAAGGCGCGATATTTATGACGTTTCATTATGCGGAAACGGCCGTGAACCTGCTGACCATTGATGCCGTAGACCCCACCGCCAAGATTCCTGAATACAAGGTCTGTGCGGTAAAAATGAACAAAGCGCCGTTTGTAGTAGCCGCTTCAGCGGCGTCAAAGGGCAATAAATTACTCACTAAAAACAATTGAAATGGAGATACAAATGTCAGATACACAAAACAACATCAACTTTGCATTTGATGCCTTGTTGCCGCCAGAAATGGCGCAAAAGGCGGAAAATGCCGGCGTGGCCAAAGCCAATTTGGGCAAATGGCGCATGTTGGTGCTGGCGATATTGGCCGGCGCATTTATTGCCCTGGGAGCCATGTTTGCCACTACGGCCACCACCGGCACGGCCGGTAACGTGCCGTTTGGCCTGGCGCGGTTGGTGGGCGGGCTGGTCTTTAGCCTGGGGCTTATCCTGGTGGTCATTGCCGGGGCGGAGCTGTTCACCGGCAACAACCTGATTGTCATGGCCTGGGCCAGCCACAAGGTGAGTACGAGGAAACTGCTGTACAACTGGGGCATCGTGTATGTGGGGAACTTTATTGGGGCGGTGGTAACGGCCGTGTTCGTTTTCCTCAGCCACCAATACATGAGCGCCAATGGCGCGTTGGGCGTCAATGCCCTGACCGTTGCCAATTACAAAACCGGGCTGGAATTTTTCCCCGCGTTTGTGTTGGGTGTGTTGTGTAATGCCCTGGTTTGCCTGGCGGTGTGGCTGTGCATGAGCGCCCGCACCACCACCGACAAAATCCTGGCCATCATCTTCCCCATCACCGCTTTTGTGGCCGCCGGTTTTGAACACAGCATCGCCAATATGTACTTCATCCCCATAGGGTTGTTCATCAAGCAGTTTGCCCCCGCTTCCTTTTGGAGTGCGGCCGGCGTCTCGGCGGCTGACTATGCCAACCTGACGTGGGGCAACTTCCTCTTTGCCAACCTGCTGCCGGTGACGTTGGGCAACATTATCGGCGGGGCGGTGATGGTGGGCCTGGTCTACTGGTTCATCTATCTGCGGCCGGCCGGACATCTGCTGCCGCGGCGTCCCCACACGGATAAAGAGCATCAGGTGAAACAGGCTTAACTTGTTGGTAAAGAGAGTAAAGGTCTTGCCAAAGCCTTTATCTCTTTGAACTGCCTCCTCCTTAGTGAAAGCGTCTGGCACGTCAACTGTCAGGCGCTTTTACGCTTTTACCCTTTCCCCTCGCTAAACTCCCGATTACCGTTTACTGATTACCGATTACCGCCTCTCTGTGCTAAACTGCCCATACCATGACGCTGGAATTTGAACGACTCACCACCGAAATTGCCCAAATGGCGCAAGCCACGGCCGAACGGCTGGGCCAGCGTGAAGCCGCCAGAGATGTGTCGCAGGCGTTGTTAGACCAGTATGCCACCGACTGGACGGCCGTGCGCCAGGCATTGGCTGAGGCGAATGAGAAGGCTGACCCGAAGTTTTACCGCTCGGCACGGCCGTTGAACGAAACCGAACCGCTCAACGCCGCCATCAACGCCCCGGCACCGCCGCCCCGCGCCACCATTATCGCCGCCGATGGCTCCCAAATTCGCCCGGATCGCCATGCCGCCTATCTATACTACCTCATCAATATCGGCGGCGTGGTTTACCATCACGGCAGCGGGCAGGCGCCCGACCAGTTTTCCATCCCCACGCTGCATTATCCCCAGGCGGACGGCCGTGAAGACAAATTTGACGATACCGGCGGCACGGTGAGCATTGAACGCGACCTGGCCGAAATTGGTATGTTGGCGCAAAAGGCAGAAGAGTACCAGACGGCCGTGTCCCCCATCTTAGCTATCCTTGACCAGCGATTGCTTTACTGGCCGATTGGGTCGGCCGGTGTGGCCGAAAATACGGCCGTGACCAAGTGGGGCGAAAGCATGAGCAAAATCCACCAGGCAGGTGCGCTGCTCGCCGGTTACATTGACCGCCCGGCTACCGGCTACGTCACCACCCTGCTGCGCTCCCTTCAGGCGCTTGATGAACCCGATTTTGACTGGAAATCGTTGGGCCGGCGCGAGGCCAGTTGGGGGTTGACCGACGTGCATCTTTTCAGCCAGCTTTTGGGACCAGGGCAGCGCAGCAAGGTGTTTGTGACGGTCTCTGACCCCAGCCACAAGTTTGCCGCCCAAGACCAGGCCAATGAAGTGTGCTTTTTCTATATGAATCCAGGCACACACGGCCGTCAGATTGCCCGCGTAGATATTCCGCTGTGGGTGGCGGAAGATGAGGGGATGGTCACGGCCGTACACGCTCTCGTTTATGACCAATGCCAGATTTTGGGCGATTATCCGTATGTGTTGGCAAGGGCGGATGAAACGGCCGTGGTCACCTACCGTGACCAGGAACAACTCAACTTTATGATAGACGTGATCATGGAACGGTACGGCATCAGCCACACCATCACTGCCAAACAAGCCAGCAAAAACATCGCCCGCGGCGGCAAAACCAGGCATAAGGGATTTTGATATTGAAGATGGGGATAATGAGTTGTCCTTATGTATAATGGTACCTGGTTAGATGATAACTCAATAGCAGACTAACTTTTTTGAAAGTTAGAACCACTTGAGAGGAAATATCAATGGAAGTGACAATCTCTTTCCCCAATAAACAGTTTGTGGCGGAATCACCAGAACGAGTAGCAGCCAAAATCCGCTTATATGCTGCTCTAGGTTTGTACCAGACAGGTGAGTTATCTATCGGCGTTGCCTGTGAACTGGCCGGAGTCAATCGTTACGTCTTTCTCGATCTGATGGAACGGGAAGGGGTGAATTTGAGAACCCAGACGCCAGAAGAGTTAGAAGCGGAACTGCATCAACTGGCGGTAAATGGGTGATGCTGGTCATTGCCGATAGTTCCGCTTTGGTGGCCCTGGCTACTTGTTCAGCCCTGGACATCCTGCCTGGGCTTTACGAGACGGTCAAGGTACCACAAGCGGTTTATGACGAGGTGGTCGTGCCGGGTAAATCGCAAAGTATTGCCCTGGTGGAGTTTTGCAGAACCGGGTGGTGCCCGTAGATACAAGCCAGTTTGTCCTGTCTGCCGGTGGGTTGGGGCAGGGTGAAATAGAAGCGATGGCCCTTTACAAACTGATGGCAGCCGATTATCTACTGATTGATGACCGCCGGGCCAGGATAATCGCCGAATCAAATCAGATACAGTGTATTGGAGCGTTAGGCATATTGGTGTTGGCCAAGCAAAAAGGATTAGTGAACGAAATTGCTTCTTATGTAAATATATTGCGCACATCGCCTATTCATTACAGCGAAGCATTATTGAACAAAGTGCTGCAACTTGCCGGTGAGTAACACACCCATTTACGGATGAGAATTTGGAGATTAATGGAATGAGTTTGCCGCTTTTTGATGCGCCAAAAGAGATTTATCCGGCATTTGCCGCGGAAGCCGAGATTGTTTTGTTTCAGGGGGATGTAAACGATTTTGTGGATTCTCTGCCGGATGGCTCTGTGAAATTGATTATCACTTCGCCCCCCTATAATCTGGGAAAGGCATATGAAGATAAAATTTCGATTCAAAAATACCTGACCGCGCAGCAGCGCACCATAGCCAGACTTCATCGTATCCTCCATCCCCAGGGTAGCATATGCTGGCAGGTAGGCAATTTTGTGGACAAGGGGGAGGTTTTCCCGCTGGACATTTATTACTATCCCCTGTTTAAGGAACTGGGACTATTTTTGAGGAATCGCATCATCTGGCATTTTGGACATGGGCTACACACACAAAAGCGGTTTTCTGGCCGTTATGAAACGATTTTGTGGTTTACAAAGAGTGAAAATTACACGTTTAATCTGGATTCTGTGCGCGTCCCCTCAAAATATCCTGGCAAGCGTCATTACAAAGGGCCAAATGTGGGCAAGCCCTCAGGCAATCCCAATGGGAAAAACCCATCGGACGTTTGGGAAGGATTGGCCGAAGAGTGGGAATCCTGTTTTTGGGAAATTCCTAACGTCAAGTCAAATCACCCGGAGAAAACAGAACATCCTTGCCAGTTTCCGGTGGAGTTGGTGGAGAGATGTGTGTTGGCGCTGACGAACGAAGGAGATAGGGTTTTTGATCCCTATGCAGGCGTCGGGTCGGCGCTGGTTGCCGCCGTAAAGCATAACCGCCGGGCGATGGGCAGTGAACAGGAAGCTGATTATGTCAACATTACCCATGAGCGTTTACAGGCATACTTCAATGGCACCCTAAAACTGAGGCCAATAGGTAAACCCGTTCATAAACCAACCGGGAAAGAAAAAGTGGCGCAAATTCCCCATGAATGGAGGATTAACTGATGAGTAATACAGAAATTGGGCGGATTTTGCGGGCGAGTACGGCGGGGTTTGCGGTGGGCTGCCGGGTGGGGCAGTTGCGGGCGCCGGCGTTTGGCGGGCTGGTGCGCGCACGGCCGTTAGACGAACGAGAAGCAATCTACGGCCTCATTTACGATATGCTCATTGACGATGACCCGTTGGTGCGGCGGCTGGTGCTGGCGGAGTCGCCACGGCCGTCGGCCATTCAAGACCAGCGCGAAAACCGCATTCTGCCCGTGGAGATGAGTGTGATGGCGGTGGGGTATGAAATGCACGGCCGTGTCCACCACACCTTGCCCCCCCGTCCACCGCTCAACCTTGACCCGGTGGAACTGGTAGACGATCCCGACGACGTGCGCGTTTTCACGGACGATTTGGGCTATCTGCGCCTGATTTTGCGGGCGGTGGGTACACCTGTGCCCGTTGACCAACTGCTGGTAGCGCACATCGCCAGCGTGTACCAGATACGCGGGAACGATGACGCCTGGGCCATGCGCGTCATCCACGAATTGATCGAACTGCTACGCAGCAATTACGACGTGCTCATTCCCACGCTGGAAGCCTTGAGCAACGCCTTACCGGAAGGGATAGTTAATAGTGAGCGGTGAGCAGTAGGCAGTGAGCAGTCGGCCTTGCTCACTGCTCACTGCTCACTGCTTACTTCGGCAACGAAGGATTTAATATGAGTGAATGGGCAGTCGAGGCGCGGGGTTTGACGCGCTATTTTGACAAAAAAACGGCCGTAGACAATCTCGATCTCCGGGTGGCCGAAGGCGAATTTTATGGCTTTCTGGGGCCGAATGGGGCGGGTAAATCTACGACGATTAACATGCTGGTAGGGTTGTTACGGCCGTCGGCCGGCCAATGCCTGATCACCGGCGTAGACATATGGGCCAACCCGCTGGCAGCCAAAAAGCGGCTGGGCGTCTTGCCCGATGGTAACAACCTCTACCAGCGGCTCAGCGCCCGCGAGTTTGTCCGTTTTTCCGGCGTCATGTATGGCCTGCCCAAACGCGACGCCGAACAACGCACCGAAGAATTGTTAGACCTGCTAGACCTGACGGGCGATGCCGACAAGCTCATTGTGGATTATTCCCACGGGATGCGTAAAAAGACGGCGCTGGCGGCGGCCATTGTGCATAACCCGCGTGTGCTGTTTCTGGATGAGCCGTTTGAGGGCATTGATGCCATCTCCGGGCGCGTCATCCGCGATGTGCTGCGGCGGCTGCGCGAACGGGGCGCGACCATCTTTTTCACGTCGCACATTTTGGAAGTGGTGGAGCGGCTCTGTTCGCGGGTGGGGGTGATTGCCGACGGCCGTCTGGTGGCCGAAGGCACAATGGATGAACTGCGTACCCAGGCCCAGCATGGGGCAGACGCCACACTGGAAGATGTTTTCCTGCGTGCCGTTGGCGCGGCCGACGAAACCAGCACCGAAGGGCGGCTCTCCTGGCTGGGGAACCCGTAGACAGAGAAACAAAAAAGCCGCCAGTCCATTGCCAGCGGCTTCTTTAAGAAAGATAATGGTTGGCTGCTACAGATGTTGACACCGGCGGGAAGTGGCTGTGGAAACCTATCATAAGGTGTTTTTGCATTTTCATTACTTTGTGCCTCCTGCCAGGGTAGTGGCTTCATTCATAATCTGTGCGGCCGTCGGCGGTAGCTCATCTACATAGCGGCCTATTATCAACGTCAACATCAGTTAGCCTTAATTGGATGTCCATAAACTTGGGGGAAGGTCACTCTAATCCTCCCTTTTCCCCCATCTCTACCAGCCCCTGCAAAATTTGTTCGGCCGTTTTTTCCCAGGAGAAACGGGACACATTGGCATAACCCTTTGTGACCAATGCCTGGCGCAGGGTATCATCTTGGGCCAGTTGGCGCATCCCGTCGCTAATGGCGTTCACATCGGAGGGGTCAACCAGCAGGGCGGCGTCGCCGGCTACTTCCGGGCAAGAACTGGTGTTGGCCGCCAGCACCGGCACACCACACGCCTGCGCCTCCAGGATGGGAAAACCAAACC
>JABFFZ010000082.1 GCA_013112725.1 Chloroflexota bacterium | reverse complement strand
GCCGGCAACACCGCCAGCAGCGCCGTCTGCGACCAGGCGGCGACATTCCAGCCTGCTGTATCCACTGTGGCCGCGCCAAACCATAACAGCAGCACGGCCGTCAGCAGCAACCCAATCTGCCAGAAGAAACGACGGCGCGCCGTCTCTGCCCGTTCGGCCAGCCAGACGGCCGTGCCCCAGGCCACCAGCAGCGCCACCCAACTCACCATCATAGTCGCCGGCGAACCAGCCCAGATGACAGGCAGGGTGAAAGCGGTGACGATGAGGAGGGACAAGAGCGTGTGGGCGTATTCGGGTGTGGTTGTGGTCAGGTGGCGGGAGATGAGGGCAATAAACAGGAGAAACAGCCAGAGGGTGAGGGGCCAGGAGATGGTGTCAAGTTGCCAGATGAGGGACGGCAAGGGAACGGCCGTATGCGCGGCAGCCAGGGGTAACTGGCCGCGTAAAGGTAGCCAGAGCAGCAGGCAGAGAACGGGGATGCTGACGGCCGTTGTCGTCCCATACACACGCCACCGCCCCGGCAAGGCCGCCAACAGCGCCGCCCCTCCCAACAACAAGCCAAAAATCAAAACCGGTATCCACATCACACAAATCCCAATGCTCGTTCACCGATTGCCGTTCACCGTTCACCGATTACCAAAGCCGGCGCATTGTAGCCCGTTGGCCTGTGGCTGGCAAAGTGGCGGGGGTGTGATTACAATTGGGGCCATGGCTGGCAAAAAGAGCAAGTGGCAAGTGGCAAGTGACAGGTGGCAGGTGGCAGGTGGCGCACCGCAAGTGAAAAGGCGTCTCCCGGCAACCGGCAACCGGCAACCGGCAACCTTTGTCCTCCTGTTCGCCATCATCCTGACACTGCTGGTTGGTTGCGGGCCGGAAGTAATTCCCACCCAGGCTGCGCCGCTGCAACTGCCCCAGCCCTCCCCCACCTCAAATTTGCCGCCAACGCTGGATATTAGCAGCCAGCAGGTGATGGAGGCAGCTACCCCCGCCCCCACCATGACGCCAAAGCCGACCCGCACGGCCACACCGGTTGATGTGAGCATCAACATCAGCTACCCCAAAGAAAATGAAGTGCTGACCCTGGAGGAGGAGATTACGGTGGGCGGTCTGGTGAAAAAGGAGGAGGCTCATTCTATTTTGGTGTCATTGGTTACCAGCAACGGCCGTGTCCTGGCCCAAACCCCTGGCGCGCGCACCACACAAGGCTGGAACGCATCCTTTATTTTGCCGCCGCAGGTCAGCGGGCTGGCTTATTTGCGGGCGGCGGTGTTGGATGCGGCCGGCCAGATGCTGGCCGAACACCAAAGCCCGGTGCTGTTGGCGCTCAATCCCAATACCACCGGACGCTTCCTGGAATTGCACCGGCCCCAGGTAAATGACACGGCCGTTGGTGGCTACAGCATCTTCTTTGACGGCATGGTGAACCGCCCGGTCAACAACTTCATCGCCGTTTCCATTTGGGCCAACGAGTGCCAGGAACAGGTGGCCCGGCAGGGTTTCCAACTGGGCAGCAGCAGCCGGCCGTATTACTGGTCTGGTTTTGTGGTCGTGCCCAAAGACCTGGTTGGCCCCGCTTGCGCCGTTGCCTATTTTGGCGAACCGGGCACGGATGAGTGGCGCGAAGCGCAAATCCCCATCGAAATACTGGCCCAGGATGACCCCAATGCCAGAGGCGTGGTGGTTGCCAGCCCGCTGCCACAAGCCGAGATTTTTGCCGGAGAAGAACTGTCTTTGTATGGCACGGCCTACAATGTAACCAACGGGCCGGTGACGGTGGATGTGGTGATGGAAAACGGCCGTATCGTTGGCCAAACCACCAGCCAGACTGATTTTTGGGGCTACTGGCAAGCCTCCCTCCTGCTGCCATTTGACATTTTAGGGCTGGCCGAGATTACCATCACCGCCGGAGAAAATGAAACCCAGTCGCAAACCACCCTGATCATCAACGTCCTGCCCGCCCCCACCCCCACCCCCTGAAAATTGCCAATGGTTAATTGGCTCTACAGGATTTCATGGGGTTCGGCGTGACATGTGACGAGTGATGCGTGTGGCCTCTCTGGTCACGCATCACTCGTCACGCATCACAGTCTGCCCTGAGCTTGTCGAAGGGGCCTGTCAGCCCCCTGAGTTCCCAAAGGACCGGTTAATTGACAATGGACTATTGACTATTGACCATTATGAACAAAGGTTATCTCTACGGCATCGGCGCGTACCTCATCTGGGGCTTTCTGCCCATCTACTGGAAAGCACTACACGATATACCGGCTATTGAGTCATTGAGCAGCCGTATTGTCTGGTCGCTGGTTCTCATTTTGCTGCTGCTGGCGGTGCGCCAACATTGGCGCTGGCTGCCGCCGGCCTTAAAGAACCGGCGCGTGATGCTCACCTTTTTGCTTTCCGGCAGCATCCTGGCGCTCAATTGGGGTACCTATATTTGGGCGGTGAACGCCAATCATGTGATTGGAACCAGCCTGGGCTACTTTATCAACCCGCTGGTCAGTGTCATGTTGGGGGTGTGGTTTTTGCAGGAAAAATTGCGGCGGGGACAGTGGACGGCCGTAGCCATTGCCACGCTCGGTGTGTTATATCTCACCCTGATTCATGGCTCGCTGCCCTGGATCGCCCTGACGCTGGCGATCACTTTTGCCATTTATGGCTACATTCGCAAAACAGCGCCATTAGGGGCGTTGGAAGGCTTAACGCTGGAAACAGCCTGGCTCTTTCTGCCCGCCCTGGCTGTGCTGCTTTATTTACAGCAGCAGGGGCAGGGCCATCTGGCGCAGGGCAACTGGCAACTCACGCTGCTGCTCATGGGTACGGGGTTGATCACGGCCGTGCCGCTCTTGTGGTTCAGCACAGCCACCCGCCTGATCCCCCTTAGCTCCATCGGCCTGCTGCAATACATCGCCCCCACCTGCCAGTTTATCATTGGCGTTTTTTTGTACGATGAGCCATTTACCATTACCCAGATGGTGGGCTTTTGCTGCATCTGGCTGGCGCTGCTCATTTACACGGCCGAGAGCATAAACTATAACCGGCGGCTGCGGCTGGCCAGGGCGGCGGAATCACCAATTGGGTAATTGGGTGATCGGCGCCAATTACCCAATTGCCTCCAGAATCGCTTCCGCCGCCGCCAGCCCAGAGAGGGCTGCGCCTTCGACGCGCGGCCCGCTGAAGGCGTCCCCGGCAAAGGCCAGAGGCGGCAGATTCGCCGCCAGCAATGTACGCTCCGGGTGTAAAGTGGTAGGTACAGCATGAAGCCAGCGGTGAATGGTGATCTCCTGGACGGTGGCGTTGGCAGCTAAAAATGGTTGTAACTCCCGCCGCAGCGCCCCCGCCAGCTCCACATCCGGGGAGAGCCACCATAACCGGCTGTACATCGGGTTTACATGCACCGAAACCAGGCACACGCGCGGTGATGTGCCTTTGCGCTGATTATCGGCAATCCAACTGATGGGGTGATCGGGGCGTTGCAGTGCGCCCGGTTCAGGTAGATTGATGGCGCCGTTTATGTGGCAAACGGCCGTTAGACAAGGCGCATAGGTGATGGCGGCCAGTGCCGCCTGGTCAGCCGCCGCCAATGCCACCTGCTCCGCCGCCAGCAGCGCCAAAGAGAGGGGGGCAGGGGGCGTGAGAATGAGCGCCTGACATTGATAGGCAGCGCCAGAATCAGCCACCGCCAGCCAGCCGGCCACAGCCGGCATGACTGTTTCAATGTTGACGGCTTTGTGGATGGTGAGGTTTTGGGCCAGGCGGCGGGGTACGGCCATTAACCCTTCATACGCCGCATAGCGGGGATGGGCATCATCGGCAGGAGGCAGCAGCGAACCATCCGACCACCCGGTTGACCATTCAAAAATCAATCCTTCCGCCAGCCACTCCGCCACGAAACGACTAAATTCAGGATCACGCACGGTAAAAAATTGGGCGCCGGTGTCTGCCCAACCGCCGGCTACATGCTCGGTGAGTATACGACCACCAACCCGTTCTTCCCGGTCCACCACTACCACCACTTTGCCCGCCGCTTCTAGCCGGTGGGCGGCCATCAGCCCGGCTATGCCGGCGCCCACAATCAACACATCGCAACTAAATGTCCCCGACATAAAAATTTCTCCCGATCAACCGTCTAACAAATCAGACAGGTCTTGGCGTATTTTTGCCCAGCGAAACAATTCTACCTGGTCAGGCTGGTCAAAAAAGTACTCTTCCAGATAGGGTTCTATTTCCATGCGCCAGATGGCTTCCAGGTGTGTGGGCAGGGCCGGATGCATGAAAAAGGTGTAGCCAAGCGCGTAGTGCGGATCGGCTATCTGGCGGTTGAGCCGCTCCACAATTTTGATGAGGGCATCCGGGTTGCAGCCGGTTTGCTGGTGATAATGGCGCAATGTTTGGGCATCTGGCGGCAAGTGGATAAAGGCAAAACGGCGGCGCAGGGCATGATCAACCAGGGCAATGGAACGGTCGGCCGTATTCATGGTACCGATGAGGTACACGTTGACGGGGATGCTAAATCGGGTGGTAGATTGGCCGGCAGCGTAGCCGCCTTCGGCTAATTCAATGGCGGCCTGGCGATATTCCAACAGGTACATCAGTTCGCCGAACACGCTGGCCAGGTTGGCGCGGTTGATCTCGTCAATAACCAGGACGCAAGGGCCGCTCTGTTGGGCGGCGCGGGCGCAAAAGTGGCGGAAACGGCCGTGAACCAGTTCGTAATGCAAATGGCCGCTGTCATCGGTAAACGGCCGTATGCCCTGCACAAACGCTTCGTAGGTATAAGCGGGGTGAAACTGTACCAGTTCCCAGAAGCCGTCGCCCTGCCCCGCCAGGTATTGCGCCAGCTTTTGGGCCATGAACGTTTTGCCTGTACCCGGTGGGCCATACAAAATGGCCTGCCCTTTGCGCTGCATGGCGTTGACCCAACGCTGCAATTCCGCTTCGGGCCAGCCGGTTTCGGCGGCACAGTTAGCCAGGGTGTAGGGTGATGCCGGTTCGGTGGGGGGTGGCAGGGGAGCGGGGGGTTCGGGCACGGCCGTTTCATGCAGCACCGCCGTAGGCGCCGCTACCTGATAAGCAACGGGCATGGGTAACACCGATACCGTCGGTGGCACATCCAGTTCCACCTGACCGCGTGCATCCAGACGGCCCGACTGTTCCCGGCTTTCTTGCTCGCACACCCAGACAAAACTTTGCACATCCACCATATCGCGCGCACCAAACGGGGACAGCGCCTGCCGCAGTTCGGCAGAGTGCGCCAGCAAAGCGCCGTAGCTGCCCGCACCTGGGAACATAGAAATGAGGACTTTTGTTTTGAGCGCCAACTCTTCTCCTGGTTCTTCAGCCCAGGTAAACTTCAGAAACCAGCGGGCCGTGCGCGGCTTGACAAACATATCTGCGTCCGGGTGGCACAAAAAAAGGTAATACGTGGCAAACGGCCATTTGTTGGGCAAATCCTGTTCTTTTAGATAATCGGAAAAGGTTTGCAGGCGCTCTGGCGAGGGCCGGTCCCCGTAGAGCAGGTTGCGCATCTGGACGCAAAACGTGGGGGTATCCAGATTGGGGTGGTAGAGTACGGCCGTGTCTCCCGACGAAGGCGCCAGCCGCCATAATAAATTGTTATCTTTGGCTAAACGATTCAACCGGTCAACAAACCCATCAAAATCACCCTGCGCCAGGAGTGCATCCAAAGCCGATTGGCTCAGAAGCTGCTGCGCTTTCTGCACTGAGGCCCGTTTAGGCGCTATTTCTTCGGCCACAAACGCCGGATGCGAAAAGCTTTCCCAATCGGGGTAACGGTGGCGAATAAGCGCCCACAGTTCCTGTAACTTCCAATCTGGAAACATCATGCTTGAAGTGTAAAGTTAACGCCTTATTTTGGCAAAATCGCCCCTCTCAGGGGTTATGGAAAATTTGATAAAGCAGTTGGGATAATTTTTCCAACGCGACCGGTTTCATCAGCCAGCCGGCAATGTCCATTTCCAGCAGTTTGATTTGAGCATCATCCAGGGGATGCCCGGTTAGCAACACAAACGGTTTGCTCTTTAGTTCCGCCGGTAGCAGGCTGTGCAGGCGCAAACCATTGAGATGAGGCATCATCATATCGCTGAGAATAAGGTCTATTTGCTGGTACTTCTGGCGGCCAATGTCTAGTGCTTCCCGCCCATCATGGGCGGAGATGACCTTATATTTGAGCGCCGTCAGGCTGTTGATGAGCGCTTCCCGGACAAAGGGGTCATCTTCTATCAGCAAAATGGTCTGGTTTTGCCCCAGGTACAGGCCGTGCCATTCGTTGGTGTCATGTAGCAGTGTGGGTTGGGTCAGCGCCGGGAAATAAAGGGTAAAAGTCGTGCCTTTATTCACCTGGCTGGTCAGTTCAATATGCCCATCGTGCTGTTGCACAATGCCATAAACCTGAGCCAGTCCCAGACCGGTGCCTTTGCCAGGTTCTTTGGTGGTAAAAAAGGGTTCAAAGAGACGGGGAATCACATCTGGGGGAATGCCGCAGCCGGTATCGGCTACAGTCACTTTTACCCACTCTTTAATTTGTGCATTTAAGCCAGGGGCCGGGTGTTGGTGCGCCAGGATGCGTTGCAGACTCAGGGAAAGCTGCCCGCCATCTGGCATGGCGTCACGGGCATTCACCACCAGGTTCATAAAGATTTGTTGGATGCGCGTGGGATCGGCGAAGATGGTGACATCATCTTCCCCGGCATCAAAGCGAAGCTGGATGGAGCTGGGGATGGTGCGCTGCCGCATGTCGGTCAGGTTTTGCAGCAACGGCCGTAAATCTACCAACTGCTTTTCCAACACCGTCCGGCGACTAAAATCTAGCACCTGCTGAATGAGTTCGGCGGCGCGGCTGGACTGCTGGACAATGGTTTTAACGGACATGGCAGCGCGGGGTGGCAATTGGTTAGAACGCAGCATCATGTCCGCATAGAGCATAATGACGGCCAGAATGTTATTAAAATCATGAGCAATCCCCGCCGCCAGTTGGCCCACCGCCGCCATGCGTTCTTGCTGCTGCATCTGCCGGTCTTGGGCTACTTTTTCGGTGACATCGCGGAAGATGCTGCCGCTCATGGCGCCGGCTTCGGTGGGAATGGCAAAGGTCATCACCTGGACAATGCGCGGCTGCCCATGAATTGTCTGTATCATACATTCGTTTATATCGTTGGCTGGCGCCGCATCTCTGGTCTCGTCAAAAGCATGCACCTGGTTTGGCAGGGCAAACAAATCCATCCAATGACGGTCGCCATCTGGCAGTAAGCGGTTGGCCATCTCCTCCAACGGCATACCCAGGGCCAGGACACGGCCGTAGCCGGTAATGCGCTCCATGCCTGGATTCCATTCTACAATTTCGCCAGCTTCGTTGGTGAGCATAATGCCATCTACCGAATGTTCAACGATACTGCGAAATCGTTCTTCGCTGCGCTGCAACTGGCGCTCTACTTCTTTGCGTTTGGAAATGTCGCGGAAGACAACCTGAGAGGCGCGAATGCCCATGTAGCTAACAGATGTTGCCGCCACCGCCACATCTATGGCACGGCCATCTAGCCGGATAAACTTCTCTTCCACCATAGCCACATCTTGCCGCATGGTATATAGCTGCCGGATACGCTCTTTGACGCCCGCCAGGTCATCTGGGTGCACAAAACTCCAGATGGAACGACCCAGAAAATCATCGGCCGACTGCCCACCCATGAGCCGAACGGCTTCCGGGTTGATATACACAATTTTCTCATTGGCATGAACGGCAATACCTAATGGGGACGCCTCTACCAGGTTACGGTAACGGGTTTCACTTTCTGCCAGTGCTGACTCTAGCTCCTGTTTTGGCTGTATGTCGTCTGGTTCACTCATAGCATTTTGCCCCCATTATTGATGGATAACTGTCCAAGTAGAAGGTGTCTACTCCTAACGGATTTTGTGTATTAGCCAGGACGACCTCCTAACGAAGCCGCGATGAGGAAATTGTGCAACCAATTGTCATGGTAGCGAAACCCATTCAATCGCTCAAAAGGGGTCAAACCGGTTGCTTCGTGTTTAGATTGTGTCTTTTGTCCATAGGGGTGGAAGTTCCACAAAAGCGCCATAGACCGGATGTAAAGCCGTGCCGACTCTCGATGACCATGTAAGTATTGCATAGCATACAGAGGGTAGAACGCGGGCCAAACCACGTTCCGTTTTTTGTAACCTACGTTCCGTTTAGTGTAACACAGGTGGTAAAAAACGGAACCCTTGTGAAACTGCCTACCGTTTTTTGCCACTCGCGTTTCGTTTGTTGGTGCTTAAGTCGTAAAAAACGAAACCTCTTTTTAGGTAAGTTCCGTTTGATTTTGCTGCCCATTTCGGGGAATTGGCGATGATCCTTTCCCTTTTAACTTAGAAATAGTTGGTCATTCTTCTCCGATCAATGTGATTTTTACAACAAAATGCTGCTGACGCGAGGGATTTTGGGATCAAACCGAAATACATTGATTGACTTGCTCACTCACTTGCCTGGACTTCGATGGATTTTGATCAAGCTGACTGAAAACAAGTAAGCGTTTCATATCCTGTAAAACCTGTTTTTCCAGTGCGCGTTTTAGCTGTTTTGTGACGATTTGAATTACCTTAGTTTCAGTGGGATGAAGCCTTTTTCTCTCTGAAATTGAGCAAAACGGAACCTTTCTTTTGAGAGCTTTTGGAAGTTCTACCTCCATACAGAAGCCGATCCTGATAGTTCATCAAACGGTCCAGCATATTGCTGGTGCGATGGGCTGATGGATAAGCAAACGCCTTTTTGAAATGAGGGGCGTTATGACACAATTTCAAGACTTTTTCTTGAACGACGCTGCTTAACTGCGCTTCGCCCCATTCTCGTAAACGGCGCACACGTTGAGCAAATTGGGGGACAGTTTGGGCGTGATAAACATGCCACACTTTCTGCCTGAGTGCCGTACCCAATGGTTGGTTACGCTGGCATCGCTGTTTGATTTTGAGCCAGGCATGTAAGAAGCAAAGAATAATCGTCACACCGGGAAACAAAGCCAGCCACGCTTTTTGGGTGGCCCGCCAGCCATCGGTGTTTACCGTTGTCGGTTGGTAGCCAGGGGCGACTTCGCGGACTTCTGTTTTGAAGGTTTGATACCCTTTTTCCAGAGCATCTGCTCCGGCATTATCGGCCAGGTCGGCTCCCAAGATGCATTCCTGACCCACCGTTGTCGTAATGTATACCTTTTGACCTTGATGTCGGCTGTGTTTCTCATCGGCTAACAGGTCTTGGGGCAACTTCTCTGCTGTTTTTACCGTTGTGCCCACCAGAGAGGCTCGCCCAAAGGCCAAAAGCCAGGTAAGCCCGATACCAGTACATGGGGTCACGACCAAACACATAAGCCAAGGCTTCAAAGGGAACGCCCCATTGCAATAAATAGAGGGGTTTTCTAACTCATCCGTCCAGCCGATCATATAAGGCATGGCAAACGAGGGTCTGATTTGGTAAGTTTTCTGATTGCTTTTCAGCCGGATTCGTCTCGTTTTCAACTCCATCTTTGTGGAATGGAGAACCCCACACAGAGAGTAGCCTTGGGCCATCCCCCGAGCAAACAACTCCGGATTTGCCTCATACGCTGCGTCTAAATGGGCACGAAACTTTTTCTTTCCTAAATCAGTCATACATGCCCCATACATTTGTCTGTCTGGAAAAAACAGACAAATCGTTTTACAATCTCTTTGGTTCTTTGTCTCCATTTTGGTCTGCCCACCAGACTAAAATGGAGACATTTTAACCAGATTTCTTGGTTATTTCCCCATTTACACAAAATCCGTTAGAACCAGGGATATTGATACTCATTACCAGATTTCTCCAATTGGTCGTAATGACAGGTGGGCGATATGATATAAATTATACAACTGATTTTATACAAATTGTAACAATTTGTAAATTTATTGTACATATTTCCTATCGGATGGCTGATGGTTTGCACCAGCCACCAGCCACCAGCACCATTTCCCCTCACCAGGGTAGACACTCATCCCCAGCGTTCTCCGGGAAATTGCCCTTGTAAGGCAGAACAGTATAATAACCGCCATGTTCAAAATCGTTGATACGCTCGCCCAAGCGCTCGCCCAACAAATGGGCAACCAGCTAGAAGCCATTTACCTCTTTGGCAGCCTGGCGCAGGGGCATTACATTCCCGGTGAATCAGACATTAACCTGTTTGTGATTCTGCGTGATAGCGCCGATTTCCCGGCCTTGCAGCAAGCGTTTTATCCCCTCTGGCAGCAATACCGGCATGAACTGAAGCGCGCCCCGTTTATGGCCACAAAAGGGGCATTTTTGCGCCATTTGCGGCTGAACCCGCTGCTGGCCCAACAGTTGGTGCGTGATGCCCAGCAGTTGATTGGTCCACCGGAATACCTGGACCGGCGGTTAGCAACCATTGAACCGCATGAAGCCTATGCTTATCTGGTGACAGAGGCGATGCAGGCATCGGCGGCGCTGGCGCCGGAACTACTGGGCGAAGATACGGCCGTCACCACCCGCACTCGTTTACGCCGTCTGGCGCGCCGTTTACGCCAGGAGCCGCTACCTGAAGGGGAAACGGCCGTGCAAACCTTTGCCCGCATCCAACATTTCCTCAACCCCATCATCGCCTCCCTGCCCGCCGCTCGCAAAGTGGCCGGTATGGTGCCCAGGAATACCACCACTCCCCTACTGCCCGGTCTGCAAACAATCTACAAAGAGGGTAACAAAACCGTCCTGGTTTTTACCGAACTATCCCCCCAAAAAATCATCCAGGCCGATTGGGACAAACTGGCTGGTCGTTTGCCGGCAGGCGCCAGCAGCCTGGAACTGACTACTGTTGAACAAATGAGCCTTTCGATTATGTTTGAACGGCCGTTGGATTTACGTTTCAAAAAGCTGCAACATTCCTGGGGGCCAAATTTCCTGGCGGCCTTCAACCCCACCACCCGCCAGATCATGCGCTACTCCGCCCGCGTACCCTCACGCATCCTGATTGATGAACTGCCCAACGTATATCTCACCCAAGAACCCTCGGAAGAAGTACAGCACAAAATCATCCACGACTTCCAAAACAAAATGCTCAATATACAGCTAGAGCATGAGCTGCTGGTTCGTTATGGGCTGGTGGAGCGGTTCAAACCACCCTCACCCGTGCCGGGGCGCGAAACGCCCGCCCCCCAACGCATTGCCGCCCTTTTCCAACACCTGGAGTGGTGGGCTGATTACTACACCTGCCAATTGTAACGGCCGTGTCCCCACTTCGATCATCTAGCCAGGATAGTAAAAGAAGCAAAGTTTCAGGAGTAAAGCCATATCTTCGCGTTTTATTGCCCCCTTCGCAGCTCATGTTCTGGGTCTTCCTGCTGGTGCTGCTGCTTACCAGACCGCCCACCCCAGTCATCGTCAGCCTCGGCCCACCCCAAACCGTTTACAGCGAACACCCCATCGTTGGCGTCCACACCCGCCTCACCGACGAAGTGGAAGAGTGGAAAATCAAACGCAGCCTGCAAATGGTGCGGCAGATGGGCGCCGGCTGGATTGTGGAATTTTTTCCCTGGGCTTATTACCACGCCGTCGATGGCGGCATTGCCTGGGGCCGGCCGGACATGATCATCGGCCATGCCCACACCCAGGGGCTACAAGTTATCGCCCGCATTGGCCTGACGCCGGAATGGGCACGGCCGTCAGACACCCCCCTAACCTATTTGGACGAAACCGCCTATGATGATTTTGCCGAATTTGCGGCGCGGTTTGCCGAACGGTATCACGGCCGTGTCAGCCACATGATCATCGGCAATGAACCCAACCTCAGTTATGAGTGGGGGTATCGGCTGACAACTCCTGATGATTATGCGAGCTTGCTTGAAGTGGTCTACCCAGCCATCAAAGCGGCCAATCCAAACATGGTAGTATTGGCCGGGGCGTTGGCCCCGACTTTGGAACCTGCCGGCTCTCCCTGGGGATTAAATGATCTGGAATATCTGGCGCAGCTTTACGAGGCCGGCGCGGCCGATTATTTTGATGGGTTGGCCGTTCATGCCTACGGCCTCACCTTTCCCGCCACTGCGGACCCGGCCCCTGACATCCTCAACTTTCGCCGCGTGGAACTGGTGCGCCAGGTAATGGAGGAATACGGTGATGCCGATACCAAAATTTATATTACCGAAACGGGTTGGAACGACCACCCCCGCTGGACAATGGCCGTGCGCCCGGCACTGCGCATCCAATACACGCTGGACGCTTTTGCCTATGCCGAAGAGAACTGGCCGTATGTGGAGATGATGGCGCTGTGGGTTCTCCGCTTCCCCGCCCCCACCCGCAGCTTTATGGATTATTACACGCTGGTGACGCCGGAATTTGTGACGAAACCGATTTACACGGCCGTGCAGGAATACACGGGTAATTGAGGAGCGGGCGTGACGAGTGACGAGTGATTTCTTCACGTATCACTCGTCACTCGTCACCAACTTCGTTCGGGGATCGGATTCGGATCGGTCAGGCTGTATGATGGGTAAAAGCAGAACAGGTTTGTGGTTCATGGCTCTAGTGTGGGTGGCGCTGCTGTTGGCAGCCTGCCGGGGGCAAGAGGACGCCTGGCAGCGCGTCCAGGAAACGGGCGTCCTCAAGGTAGGGCTGGACCCCACCTACCCGCCATTTGAGGCGGCTGATGCCAATGGCGTGTTTGGGTTGGATGTTGACCTGGCAAACGCGCTGGCGGTTGATTTGGGTGTACAAACGGAATTTGTTTTGTTTGGGTACGATGGGCTGTATGACGCCCTGGCGACGGGCCAGGTGGATGTGCTTATCTCGGCGCTGGTGGTTGCCCCGGAACGCACGAAAGATTTCGCCTACAGTACCCCCTATTTCAACGCCGGCGAAATTTTGATTGTGCGCCAGGATGAGGAAAACATTGTGCGGATGGAAGATTTACACGGCCGTACCCTCGCCGTCGAATTAGGCGCACTCGGCCATGTGGAGGCCACCTCCTGGGCCAAACGGCTGCCTACCTTGACGATTGTGCCCTACCAGACGGCCGATGAGGCGCTGACGGCCGTGACCAATCATGAAGCCGACGCCGCCCTGGTAGACGCCATCAGCGGTCGTTTATTTTTGCGGCAAACGGATGGGCTGAAACGCACGGCCGTGCCCATCACCGTAGAACCATTCGCCATCGTCACCCGTATAGCCGACCGTCAATTACTGGAACAGATCAACCGCAGTTTGACCGCCCTGGAAAATAATGGTCAGCTTGATGAAATCACACAACAATGGTTGGGTAAATAAAAAATGCACCGACTTTTGGGAACAGCCTTGATTATCGGCGGCCTGCTGGTGAGCGGTATTGTCGTCTGGCTGATGTGGTTGTATGCGGGCGAGGGGTTGTTGGCCGGCGACACGGCCGGGATCGGCGCCTTACTTGGCCTGTTGTTGCTATCAGCACCCCAGTTAGTTCTAGGTGTCTATTTACTTTACAAAGGATAAATGTAACCATTCAGTTCCTCTGGAGACTTGACAAGTTTTTGCGCCTGAATTGCGGCAACTGCCTCTGGTAATACACTTGTCAAGTCTGAACGCTTACGGATAAATTCAAAGATTTCGCCCACTACACCAATTTTTAGCTGTGTAATCTGCAAAATCTTTGATTATTTTCAGAGCAGGTATGTTATACTCACGCCTATCTGGATGACCATCAGATAGGCATTAAAATCCCATATAGGAGGACATTATGAAAGAAGGTCAGGTTCCCGATTTGTATGACAAAATTCAAGGTGAATCCACCGGCCTGGGTAAGTTGTTAGAAAAAATCCCCGGCCTCTCTGGTTATATGGAAAAAGGGCGGCGGCGCGAAGCCGACCAGCTGTTACGCGAAACCATCTCCGCCCGTCTGGAACAATCCCGTGTGCAGTTGGGCAGCGTCCAGGCTGAACTCAGCCGCGACATCATCAAAGCCATGGATCACGCCGAACCGCTAGGGCGCGTAGACACCGGTTTGCGTGGACTGGCGGGCAAGATCAAAGATGCCCCGCAAGGGTACGCCGGTTTCTTTGACGCCGTTAAAGTGAAAGAAGATGATCTGGCCCGAATCTACGCCTTTGACGAAAATATGCTCAATACGGCCGACCAGATTCAGGCCGATATTGACGCCCTGGCCAAAGCGGTGCGTGACAACGGCGACATTGGTGGTGCGATTCGTGTACTCGACGGCAACATCCAGGATGCCAACCGTAACTGGGCCGGCCGGGACGAAGTGATTATGGGGATTGGTTAAATGTAATTGGGTAATTGCGTAATTGCCCAATTACCCAATTACCTTTTTCAAGGAGAGAAATCATGGCAAAAGTATTTGACCGCGTAGCCATTGAATCATGGCTCATGGATGAAATTGTGCAGAAGTTTCCCAAAGGGGGCCTGGGTGACATCAAGTTAGGCTCACCGTTGATCGTCAATCCGGGAGAAACGGCCGTGTTCGTCCGCCAGGGTGAAGCCTTAGGTACCTTCACCCCTGGTACCCACGTCCTCACCACCAACAACATCCCCTTCCTCACCAATATGCTGGAGCGGGGCCTCTTCGGCGGCAAAAATGTTTTCACGGCCGACGTTTACTTCCTAAAAACCACTGACATGACCATGAAATGGGGCACATCCTCCCCCATCATCATCGAGCATCTGCATCGGCCGCCAGGGGCCAGTGCCGTTGTCGGCAATGGCACCTACGTGGTGAGGGTCAAAGACCCCTGGCGCTTCCTGAACGCCTTCGACGCCTTCCGCGACAGCGTGCGCCAGCCCCAACTGAAAGACCGGCTTGATCCCATGATGGGCATCATGATGCAAGACAAAATCAGCGAACTGGCCGAAGCCAAAGGGCTAGGCCCGGCGCAGTTACAATCCTTTAGCCAGGATATGAACAAATTGCTGGCCGGTCTTTTACAGCAAGATTTTGATGCGGTTGGCCTTTCCCTGGTAGATTTCAATATCCGCATGGGACTGCATCCCAAATCTTTGGAAGTAGTCACCAACATGGGTTATGGCACCAGCTACACCCAAAAGCAGCAAGCCGACGCTTTTGTGGCCGCCGCCCAAAACCCGGCCGGTGGCAATATGGGCGAAATTGGTATTGGCGCCATGGGCATGGCCGCCATGCAAAACCTACAAAATCAACAGGCAATGCAGCAGCAACAAGCCATGCAGCAGCAGGCCCAACCGGCTGCCCCCGCTGCTCCAGCTGCCGGTGCCGCATCTGACGTAATGACGCCGCAGCAGGTGGCCGACATTTTGAAGGTTTCACCGGAAGATGTGATGGCTGCCATTGAAGCCGGCGACTTAAAAGCCCGTAAAATCGGCAGCGCCTACCGCATCAGTAAGGCGGCGTTGGATGAATTTTTAGCCGGTTAATCACACCTGACAGGTCTCCAAAGACCTGTCAAGTTTTAAGAAAAATGCCCGCAGGTTTTCTGCGGGCGTTTTTTGTTGCCGATCAATTGAGATTAACAACGGGCAAGCTGCTGTAGGGCACGTTGGATGTGAGGTAACGGCCGCTTACCCACCCCACCGTACTGTCAGACCGGCGCACCTGAATCCAGATGCTAAACGGGTCACGGCCGAGCAGCGTCACCACCTCACCATGGGAAAGATAGGCGATGGCTTCATATTCCGTGCCGGGGCCAGAACGCAGGCTCAGGTAGCGGGCGCCGGTCATCACGGCCGTGTTCCCACTTAAGGCCGGTGTGGTTGGTGTTGTGCCGCTGGCCGGTTGGCCGCCCGCGCCAAACCATTCCAACCAGGCTTGCGCCAGCCCATAATCCTTGCGTAACTCCATCACCACCGGCACCGCGCCGCCGGGCAGGGTGATATTGGCTGCGCTTTCCACCACTTGATACTGCGGGTTCCACTGGTCAATGAGCAACTGCCCATTTACCCACAATCTGGTCCCGCCTTCCACCGTTGTTTTGAATGTGTAGGTACCGGGTGAAAAATTGAGCGTTTTGCTCCAACGCACGGAGAAATTGTTGGCGTCTACCAGATTGGGCTGGGGGGAACTGGAACCCCAGGTAAAACGGATTTGCGGGTCAATACGGGTCATGGCCGGGCTGCCGTCCAGAGAGAAGTTGTTGTAGTAGGCGGCGTCCCAGTTAACGGCGGCGGGCATGATAGGCGTGGTAGGCGGTGCGACGGTGGACACGGCCGTCCAACCCAGTCTAGCCGTCGCATTCTCCCGCGCATCGTAATACTCCATGCGCATGGGTACCGCGCCGGAAAGGGTAAAGTCAGCCGTTTTGGTTGTTATCGTCTGGTCTACCCAGTTGTCAATAACCAGTTGGTTATTCACCCACAACCGCACACCATCATCCGTTGTCGCCGTAAAACGATACGTGCCCGGCGCAAACTGCACCGTGCGCGTCCAACGTACCGAAAAATCGTCCGGCGGCACGATGCCGGGCGCCGGTGAACCGGTTCCCCATTCAAAGTTGATATTGGCGTCATCCCGCACCAACACCGGCTGGTTGCTCAGGGAACGGTTGTTGAAATACTCCCCTTTCCAGGCGTTGATAGTCGTCGCCAGAGACCAGCTAAATTGGGCAATCGCGCCACCGCCCGCTTCGTAATACTCTACCCGCACCGGATAACTACCGGCCGCCAGGTAAATGTCCGTGGTAACGGTATGTACCTGACTGTCATACCACACGTCAATGATGGGGCTGTTGTTGATAAACACCCGCATCCCATCGTCGGTGGTAGCCACAAAACGCCAGACGCCACCCTGGTTGAGCGTGATGGCGCCATTCCAGCGGGCAGAGAAATCATCTACATTCACCACCGGATTGGGTGACCCTTGACCCCAATCGTGGAAAATCCGGTCTTCAAACCGGCTGAACACCGGCGAACCGGAGAGATTGCGGTTGTTGAAGTATTCGGCATGCCAGCTTGTGGTTTGTGCCTGGGCCGGTCGCTCCGTTAGCGCCAATGTCAGCAAAATCAGGGAAAGTAAGCCGAGTAACGGCCGTAAGTGTGTAAAACGTAATCGTGTAAACATGGTTAACCTCCATTTTGTAGATCATGTTCGCAGACACGACCGTAGTGTACCATATGCTACCTGTGCTAACTTACCGGTTAGCCAACGAGTTAAGAAGTGATTAGAATTGTCTCATTTGCAGAATGCAATTGGGTAATTGAGTAATTGTGCAATTACCCAATTACCCAATTACCCTTATGATCAAGTCAACCGATACCTACGTCATTGGACACATCAACCCAGACACCGACGCCATTGCTTCGGCAATGGGGTATGCCTGGCTGCTGCGCGAGCGGGATAATGCCAGCGTCATTGCCGCCCGCGCCGGACACCTGAACCCACAAACCACCTGGGTTCTGGAGCAGCTAGAAATGGAACCGCCGCAATACTTGCCGGACGCTTCTCCCCGTTTCGCCGAGATTGCCCACCGCTATGATACAGCCACGCCGGATGCACCCTTGCGCGATGTCTGGGCCATTGCCAGCATTACCGGTGGGGTGGCGCCAGTGGTCAACCCGGATGGGACGCCATACGGCCTGATCACCGTCATCAGCCTCTTCAACTTTTTGAAGGAAAAAGTCGGCGCTCATACCCGCAATGAAGAAACGCGCATCAAAGACATTATGGATATTCCTTGCGCGGAGGCATGTGACACGGCCGTGCCCCAATTCCAGGCCAAAACACGCATCCGTGATGTGCTATCACGCATCCTCTATGAAGAGCGGTCAGAGTTTTGGGTGGTGGATGAAGACGGCCGTTACCAGGGCGTCTGCCGCCAACGAGATGCGCTCAATCCACCCCGCCTGAACATTATCATGGTAGACCATAACGAACCGGCCCAGGCATTAGGCGCGCTCAATGAAGCCAACCTCATTGAAATCCTTGACCATCACCGGCTGGGCAATCCACCCACTAACGCACCCATTCGTTTCACCGTTGACATTGTGGGCAGCACCTGCACCCTGGTCTGTGAACACATCGCCGAAGCTGGATTAAGCGCGCCGCCGCCGCTGGCCGGGCTGCTGCTGGCCGGGTTACTCTCTGACACGCTCATCCTGACCTCACCCACCACCACCCCCCGCGACCACAAAGCAGCCGAACGGCTGCGGCGCTGGGCTTTTGTAGGTGGCGCGCCCCTGGCCGGGGAAACCGTTCAATCCTTCGGTGAAAAACTGCTGCAAGCGGGCGCTGGACTTTCTTCCCGCACCCCGGACGAAATAGTGAACGCCGATGTCAAATTGTATGAAGCTGGGGGATTAAAGTTTGGTGTAGGGCAGGTGGAAGTAACCTCGCTCAACGAACTGGCCGAACACCAACAGGCGCTCATGCAAGGACTCATTCATTTGCGTGACAGCAAAGGGCTAGATTTTATGGTGCTAATGGTAACAGATGTGGTGCGCAAAACCAGCCGTCTGCTGCTCACCGACCGGCTGCCCCAGCTCGACCAGCTTCCCTACCCGCCGCTGGAAGACGGCACACTGCGCGCCGAAGGGGTGGTGTCACGCAAAAAGCAACTGCTACCCACCATCCTGGGCGCGCTTTCGGGGTAACCTGACAGTCTACGGTCTGTCAGGCTTTCCCTACTTGTGATAGCTTTCCCCGGCGATGATGGTGCCGGCGCGGTAAAGCTGTTCCAACAGCAGCAGGCGGGCGATTTCGTGGGGGAAAGTAAGGCGGGAAAGGGAGAGCGACTCCTGGCAATTTTGCCGCACTTCCAGCGATAATCCCACCGGCCCGCCAATGAGGAAAGCGATACGGCCGTATACCCCAATCTGGTTGCGCACAAATTCCGCCAGTTCCAGGCTGTCAAACAGCCGCCCCGTTGAAGTCAGGATAATACGCCGACCGGCTGATTCTGTGGCCTTCAACAAGGCCTGCCCCTCTTTCTGCATGGCCATGTCATCCGGCAGCCCCTTGCCTACTACATCTTTTACCTCCACCAACTGCACATCCGTATACCGGCCTAGTCGCTTCAAAAAATCGTCCTGGATAAAACGATATTGCAGCGATTTCAGTTTGCCCACAGCGGCAATGGTGATGTGTCCGGCGAGTCGTTCCATCAATTCTCCCGATACCGTAACAGCCGCATCCCGTTCAGAGAAACGAGGACGGTGCCACCTTCATGCCCTAAGACAGCTACGGGCAGTGGCAGTTCGCGGAAGATGATGAATAACAGCATGATGACGATGGCGGAAATGGCAAAGGTCAGGTTGACTACCAGGGTGCGCCGGGTTTGTTTGCTCAGGCCGATGACGTAGGGGATATTTTTCAAATCATCACCCATCAGCACGATGTCGGCCGTTTCCAGCGCTACGTCAGTCCCCGCTGCGCCCATGGCCATGCCAATATCGGCCGCAGCCAGGGCCGGGGCATCATTGACGCCATCGCCCACCATGATGGCCGGGCCATATTTTTCCCGGATTTGTTTCACGGCCGTGACCTTATCTTCCGGCAGCAAATCGGCCAACACTTCATCCACGCCCGCTGCCTGGGCAATGTGCCGTGCCACCCGCTCGTGGTCGCCGGTGAGCATGACAATATGCTCAATGCCCCGCCGCCGCAAATCGGCGATCACCTGGGGCGCGTCCGGGCGCATCACGTCGGCATAAGCAATAATGCCCAACACACGCCCATCGGCCGCCACCACCACACTTGTCTTGCCTTCTTCCTGATAGCGGGCCACAACCGACTGTGCTTCATCTAACCCGGCCAATAGTTGATCGGCAAACAAACGCAGGCTACCAATTTGCACCTGACGGCCGTCTACCTCCGCCTGTACCCCCATCCCCGTCACCGAATTAAATGACTGCACCTCTGGCACAGCCAGCCCCCGGCTGTTGGTCGCCTGAATCGTGGCCTGGGCTAAGGGGTGCTCGGATTTGGATTCAACGGCCGTTGCCAGCACCAACAACTCATCTTCAGCTACTTCTGCCACCGGGTGAATATCCGTCACCTGCGGTTTGCCCATCGTCAATGTACCCGTCTTGTCAAAGGCAATGACGCGGATCGTGGCTGCATTTTCCACATAGATGCCGCCCTTAAACAGCACCCCGCGCCGCGCCCCATTGCCAATGGCCGAGAGCACCGTCGCCGGCGTGCTGATCACAATAGCACACGGCGACGCCGCCACCAGAATCGTCATCGCCTTGTAAAACGCATCGTCAAAGGGCACGTTCAATAAAGTGGGTGGGATCACAATAAACAACGCGGTCAGCACAATGACGCCGAGGGCGTAATACTGCTCGGCTCGGTCAATAAAACGCTGCGTCTCCGCTTTTTCACTGCGGGCTTCCTCCACCATCTGAATCAGGCGGGCAATGGTGGAATCCTTCGCCAGTTTGGTCACGCGCACATCCAGACTGCCTGTCTGGTTGATGGCCCCGGCAAAAATCAGGTCGCCCTGTTGTTTGGCAACGGGAATAGACTCACCGGTAATGGCCGATTGATCCATGCTGCTTTCGCCTGCTACTACCAACCCATCCAGGGCAATGCGGTCGCCTGGTTTGATAATCATCAGGTCACCAATGTTTACTTGTTCAATGGGCAATTCTATTTCGCGGTCGCCACGCTGGATACGGGCAGTAGACGGCCGTAGCTGCATCAATGCCCGAATAGCATTCCGGGTGCGATCCATGGCAAAATCTTGCAATACATTGGAGAGTGAAAAGAGGAAGAGCAGCATGGCCCCCTCAAAAAATTCGCCTACCAACGCCGCCCCAATCGCCGCCAGCACCATCAACAAATCCACGTCAATGGTGCGCTGCCGCAGCGACTCGATGCCCCCCTTTAGCCCATAATACCCACCAAAGATGTAAGCCGCGCCATACAAACCGGCAATCAGCCAGGCGGCTGATGTCCGGTTGCTCAAAATTAAAGCGGCAAACATGCTGACAAAGGTAATGATGGTAAAAATGGCTTCCGTGTTATAACGGAACCACTCCCACATCTGGCGGCGGTCGGAGGGGAAGGCAATGGCGGCGGGCACGGCCGTTTCCATTTCCACCGCCGCTGACGGTTTCACCACCACCCCCATTTGCGTGATATGGCGGGTAATATCCTGGGAACTGGTCTGCGCCCCATCAAAGGCAATCGAAAGCGTGCCCCCCATATAACTGGCAGCCACGCGCTGCACACCGGGCAGTTGCCCCACCCGCCGTTCCAACCCCACAGCGCACGATTCACAGGCGCGCCCCCCCTGCCGCCCCAAGCGCAAGGTACACTTCTGCCATCGCTGGCTCAACAAAGGCGACATCGCCTGCGACAATTCTTCCACCCGCACCGGGTCAATTTGGGCGGGATCATAATCAATACTCAATTCATACTCGGCCGGGTTCAAGTTAACCTGCACAATGCCCGGCGCATCCTCCACCAGGTGGTTGATGACCTCTGCGCAATTTTCTTCGGTTTGTTCAATCGTTTCGTTCATCTTCTGCCATCCCATGAACTATGGGTATATTTTAATTTAACCTCGGTTAATTATACCAAAAATAGTTTGCGGCGGCAGATAAATCTGCATCTACAGAAAGCAAAGTCGGCCTTCGCCGACTCCTTCCAGCCGACGCAGGTCGGCTTCGCCTTTTGTTGCCGCGATTTTAATCGCCCGGTTTTGTCATATTTCGAATTGTTGCCAGGCAAGGGGCAGAACCGTTTAAATTAACCAATACCGTACAGCCCCTTGCCTGGCACTGCCCACATCATCCATAATCGTCACCATGCAAGTGACCGTCCATCTGTACACCATTTTGCAGCGGCAAACGCCGGATGGCCCCCAACGCCAACTGGAAGTCACACTGCCCCCCGGCAGCACCATTGCCGATTTAATCAAGTCGCTGGAGATTACGCTGCCGGAAGAGGCAATGCTGGTGGTGATGCACGGCCGTCACACCACCACCACCACCACGCTCCAACCCCACGACCACGTCCACCTGATCCCCGCCATGTCAGGCGGTTAATGCGCCATTGACCGCCTGACATTACAAATCCAAGATGTGCCGGGCAATCACCAATCGCTGGATTTCGCTGGTGCCTTCGCCAATGGTCATCAGGCGGGTGTCACGGTACAGTCGCTCCACTTCAAATTCAGCGCTGTAGCCATAGCCGCCATGCACCTGAATGGCATTGCGGCAGACGCGCTCGCTGACCTCGGTGGCAAACAATTTAGCCATGGCCGCCTCTTTGGTGTACGGCTTGCCCAACCCCTTCAACCAGGCCGCCCAATAGACCATCAATCGCGCGGCCTGCAATTCGGTGGCGGCGTCGGCCAACATCCACTGCACCGCCTGATGCCGTTTGATCGGTTGGCCGAACGTCTCCCGTTCATGGGCATATTTGATGGCCGCTTCATATGCCGCCTGCCCCAGGCCTACTGCCAGCGCGCCAATACCTACCCGGCCACTGTCCAACGTGGCTAAGGTCTGCTGCAAACCGCGCCCTTCCGTGCCCAACAGGTTGGACAGCGGCACACGCACTTCGTCAAAGGTAACGGCATGGGTGGGCGACCCTTTCAGCCCCATCTTCTTTTCGGCGGGGGCAACGGTAATGCCAGGGGTGTTGGTGGGTACCAGGATGTGGCTGAGCGAGCGGCTGCCGCCGCCGGGATCAGTACGCACCAGGACGACCATCAGGTCAGATATGGAGGCATTGGTCATCCACATTTTTTGGCCGTCAATGATCCAGGAATCGCCTTCTTTCACGGCCGTTGTCCTTACTCCCCCCTGCAAATCCGACCCCGCCCCCGGTTCCGTCAGCGACAGGCAGCCCAGTTTGCCCTTGCCGGTGGCCAGAGGCGGCAGCCATTCTTGCTTTTGCGCTTCAGTACCATATTTGACAATCGGCCCCAAGGCCAGCCCGTTGTGCGCCGAAATGGCCAGCGCGGTGGAGCCACAGCCCCACCCCAACTCCTCAATGGCAATGGCGGCGCTAATGGCGTCTACGGCCGCGCCGCCATATTCTTCCGGCACTTCCAGCCCTAACAAACCGAGCGGCCCCATTTTTTTCACGGCCGTCCAGTTAAACTCGCCGCTCTCATCCGTGTGCCGCGCCAGCGGTTTTAGCTCCTTCGCCACAAACTCATGTACCACATGCCGAAATTCGCGCTGTTCTTCCGTCAGTTGAAAATCCATGTCAAATTACTCTCCAAGTTCAGTGGGTTTTAGCTCAATTATAGGCACGGATTGTGATTAAACCAATCTGGAAAGGCACCATTTGTTATGCCCACCCGCTCAAAAAACGCAAGAGATAAGCAAACACGAATCGAATACAACTGGCTATAAACAAACCGTTCTTAAGCAAAACAAAAACCGGCCGATCAAGCCGGTTTTTTTATTTCAGTAACCTGCGGCTGCCAGTGTAAGCAACAAAAGCTGGCCCAGGCCATTGGGCAGGTGTTGAGGGTCGAGGTATTCGTCCAGGCGATGGGCGTGATGGGATTCGGCCAGGCCGATGCACACGGCCGTATACCCCTCACTGAGCGGCACGTTGGCGTCGGTGCTGCTGGCAATCAGGCGCGGATGGGCGCAGCCGACGGCTTGCAGCGCCGCTACCGCCGACTGCACCAGGGGTGCGTCTGCCGGCAGCAGGCCCGCCGGTCGGTTGCCAATCAGTTCCATGCGCACCCGCACATCTTTGCGCTTGTTGGCCTGTTCGATAATCTGGCTCACGGCCGTGACCAAACTCTCCAACTCCGCCGGTGACTCCGAACGCAAATCCAGCAGTCCGCTAGCCGATTGGGCCACCGTGTTGATCGAGGTACCTCCTTCAATCACGCCCACGTTATAGGTCGTTTTCGGGGTCTGCGGCACGGTCAACCGGTCTATGGCCACGATGAGGCGCGCCAGTTCATGCACGGCGCTGCGCGCACCAAAGTTACCCCATGAGTGCCCACCAGACGTTTGCACCGTTAGCCGGAATCGCCTGACGCCAATGCCCTGGTGCGAAACCTGCCCATACAGGCCGCCCTCAACGACAATGTAGGTGGCGCGCGCACCAAATCGGTCTACCACCGCCCGCATACCACGCAAATCGCCCAGCCCTTCCTCACCCACATTAGACACAAACCAGAGATCAGCAGGCAGGTTCAAAGCCGCGTCTTGTAAAACCTTTGCCAGGGTGATGATACCGGCCACGCCGGTGGAATTGTCGGCGATACTGGGACCATAGACGTAACGGCCGTCGCGCCGCACCGTCAGGTCTGTTTCGATGGGGAACACCGTATCGCTGTGGGCCGAAATGATGACAGGGGGATGGGTGGGGTTGGCGGCAGGCAGACGGCCGTAGACGTTATGCAGTTCATCCTGGGACACATCTTGCAGGGGTACGGCCGTGAACTGCTGCGCAATAAAAGCGGCCCGCGCTGCCTCCGCAAAGGTAGGCGCCGGGATTTGCTGGATGGCAATGGCCAGGTCAATTACCTGGTCACTCATCTGATGAAAGGTAGCTAAAAGAGTTTTAATGGGTGAGTATGCGGTCAGTGTGGGAATAGAATTCATGAAACCTGGAGGTTGAGAAATTGGGAGATTGAATCTCTTAATCTCCCAATCTCCAAAAAACGTGATAACAATTTACCCCCTATCCCAGCGGGCGAATCAACAAGATGCCGATCAAACTGATAATTAAACCAATGTGCAAGAACAAATTACTTTCCACAATCCAAAAACCCTGGAAAAACTGCAACACCAGGTTCAAAATGATGAGAGCCAGCCCAATCAACGGTAGCAAACCCGGATACTTCGCCAGAAACTCACTCAATGTGTCCAGTAGTTTGTTCATTAGTCACCAGATGGAGAAGTTCAACTTCTGTGAGAAGTTGAACTTCTGTTTCTAAACTTGATACGGTTCAAAATATGGTATCAGGCGATGGGGCAAACGTCCATAAACTCGCACCCCGTCTTGCCCATGCTCCTCACTGTCTACCTGACCGCGTTCATACATCATAGACAACAAATCGCCCCGTTGATACGGCAGCAGCACCGAGATGGGCGTCAAAAGCGCCACCATGGCCGCTTCGATGGCTAACAGCAGCGCCTCCATCCCTTCGCCGGTAAGGGCAGAAATGCGCACAGTGGGCACGGTTAAATCCAGAATCGTTTCAATGTCACTGTCAGCCGGAAGCTGGTCTATTTTGTTCAGGGCTACCACCATAGGCAGATGGTCTACCTCCAGTTCGGCCAGGGTATCTTCCACCGATTCTACCTGCGCCACCACATGGGGATGGGTGGCGTCCACTACGTGCAGCAGCAAGTCGGCGTCCCGAATCTCCTCAAGAGTAGCACGGAAAGCGGCTACAATCTGGGTGGGCAGCTTTTGGATGAAACCAACAGTGTCGGTGAAGAGAACTTCACGGCCGTTGGGCATGATCACCTTGCGCGTCGTTGGGTCAAGCGTGGCAAACAACATGTCCGCCGATAACACGTCCGCATTGCTGAGTTTGTTCAGCAGCGTAGATTTCCCGGCGTTGGTGTAGCCCACAATGGCAACCACCGTCAATTCGGTTTGCTGCCGTTTCGTGCGGGCGGCGTCACGCCGGGCACGCACCGTCTCCAAATCCTCTTTAATGGCGCTGATGCGGCGGCGAATTTCGCGGCGGTCCACTTCTAGCTGCGTTTCACCGGGGCCACGCACGCCTACGCCGCCACTCACGCCACCGCCGGCCCGCCCG
>JABFFZ010000081.1 GCA_013112725.1 Chloroflexota bacterium | reverse complement strand
CGGCGCCGCAGCTACCGCCACAGCCCCGGTGCGGGCGCCGTCCCACCCATGATGCGCGGCAATACGCACGGCCGTGACCGGATCACGCTGCAGGGCATCAGCGCGACCAGCCGTGACCAGATTCTCCTCGCCTAGCCGGCCAATCTGCATATTGGCCCCGCGCGGCATGGCTGCTGCCTGTTTAGCCGCCAACCGGCGCGCCTCGACCAACTGCGCCTCGGGATCCGCCTGAACCTTTATTTTGTGCCCAAACGTCAGCGCCGGGTTATATCCTTTGTCTTTCTCTTCCAGTTCCACTTTGGTTGTATTGACGCGGGTGTCCATACCCGCGATCACCCAGGCCAGAAACCCGCCCAGGAGAACCGGTAACAGTACAGCCAGACAAGCAATTATAAATACCATGGGAATCCCTCTTTGTTTGAAATCAGCTATTGGGCGGCAATTATACCTTTTGTGCCGAATTTCTCAAACATAAAAAAAGACCTGACAGGTATCTAAACCCTGTCAGGTCTAAGGTGCCGAAGGTGGGATTTGAACCCACATGAGGGAACCCTCACTACGCCCTGAACGTAGCGCGTCTGCCAGTTTCGCCACTTCGGCTCAGAACAGGCGGTAGTTTACCAACTCATGGCCAAAAGTCAACTATATTTTAGATGCGCCTTCGTGGTACAATGAGCCTGGTCGTTGGTAGCTGGTGGCTGTTAAGAACAGTTACTAACCACCAGCCACCAGCTACAATTTTTTCTGAAATTGGCGAAAGGAGGACATAATGTCTGTTACCCAATTACTCAAACGTGTACATTTGTTTCGTGGCTTAAACAGTGAAGAGTTAGCCCAAATTGAGGCCATCTGCCAGCACGTGATTTTACAACCAGGCGAGTTGATCATTGAGCAAAATACAACTGGTAAAGAAATGTACGTCATCGCCAGCGGGTCGGTAGATGTGTTTGTGCAAGGATTGGAAAATGCACGGGGGTTGGTGATGCTGGGTAAGGGGCAGGTCATTGGCGAAATGGCATTGATTGACCAGGGGTATCGGTCAGCATCAGTCAAGGCGACGGAAGAGGGCGCCTCACTCTATCTCATTGATAGTGACGCTTTTTATGCCTTGTGCAATGAATACAACCGTATTGGTTTTTTGGTGATGCGCAATCTGGCTACGGATGTGGCCTTTAAGCTACGTCACCGCAATCTGGCCGATTTGTAGGGATTGAAGATTGGGAGATGAGAGATTTGGGATTGAACCGGACTTCAATCATGCATCTACAAAGCAGCGGAGGGATATTTAACCATGATAAATGAAGATGAAGTTTTTTATCAGGTCAGTTTTGTGGTGGTGGGCAGCCCACATCCGGGAGCGATTATGAGCGTGGACAAACGACCGGCGGTAGGCGAAATTGTTCGGTTTGGGGGTGAAAATTTTGAAGTACTGGAAGTGCAAGAATTGACGCCAGTGACCGGTAACTTTGGTTTTTTGCACGTCACCTGCCGTCGGGCGGAGCCATCGTAATACCGACTCCTGATCTTGGTTTGCCGATTACGAGATTGTCACGGCCGTGACCGCCAATGTTCCCGCCTCATCTAACCCGGCTAACGTTTGCCCTTTGGCATTAACCCAGCGAATGGAGTAGTTGGAAGCCAGTTTATCCAGCGCCTGCCACAAATCAGCATTGGCGATAGGCGTCTCCCCTTTCTTTTGCCAGTTACGTTTGCGCCAACCGTGAATCCACTGTGTGATCCCCTGGTACACATAATCTGAAGTAGTAAAAATCTGCACGTCGCTGCCCGGCGGCAGCAGCAGCAGCCCTTCAATGGCTGCCATCAATTCCATGCGGTTATTGGTGGTTTGGGGCACAGAGCCGCTGGCCTGGGTGGTTTCGTCGCCTTGTTCTAGCACCACTCCCCAGACACCAGGGCCGGGGTTGCCTTTGCAAGAAGCGCGCAAATAGAGCCGGGGGATATGGGGATCAATTTCTTCCGGGGGGGTGATTTCCAGCCGCGCCTGCCGCGCTAACACATCTACTCGCCCGTTATATTCATTCCCGGCGTGGCCTTTCACCCAATGCCATTCTATCTGGTGTTTTTGCACCAGCGGCCATAACTGCTGCCACAAGTCGGCGTTGGCGACATCTTTCCACTTCTTGGCCGCCCATTTGTCAATATATTCGGTAATGCCTTTGCGCAGGTATTCGGAATCGGTGTAGAAGTTGATAGTACACGGCCGTGTCAATGCCCGTAAAGCCGCTATTGCCGCTGTCAGTTCCATGCGGTTGTTGGTGCTGGCGGGGTCATTGCCGGTCAGCGTCTTTTCCTGTGCGCCATATATCAGGATGGCCGCCCACCCGCCAATACCGGGGTTGGGGTCACAGCCGCCGTCGGTATAGATGGTGACTTCCATTTTTGACTAATTGATTAATTGGGTAATTGTACAATTACCCAATTAATCAATTACTTCCCTAGTGCGGCCAGCATCTCTTCGACGCGGGTGAATTTGAGGCGGGGGCGGCCACAGGCGGCGCCATTGGCCTCTTCCAGTTCATTCAGACGTAGCCAATCTTCGTAGGTGACGTAGCGGGGCTGGCGCTCCTGGATGAAGGACTGCACGGCCGTGAACGTGGGCATTTCCGGCGCTAACATCTTACCCGCTTGCACATCGGCCAGTAAACATTCCACCGTTTCAATGGCGTCTGGTTTGTTGGTGCCAATCACGCCAGAAGGGCCGCGTTTAATCCAACCGGCAGTATATTCACCCAAAACCGGCTGATTGGTCTGCGGGTCTATCACCCGCCCCATCTCGTTGAGAATGACACTCCACCGTTCGTGAAAAGGTACGCCGGGAATGGGCACTCCTTCATAGCCAATGGAGCGGAAAACCAGGCCAACCGGTATTTCTTCAAACCGGTCAGTCGCCCTTGAGCGAATGGAACCGGATTCAGTTTTATACAGTTCGTTGTGTACCAGGCGCATAGCGCAAACACGGCCGTCGGCATCCCCTATCAACTCCACCGGCGACACCAGGAAACGGATAGTCAGGCAGCGTGGTTTGCCGGTACAAGGCCGTCCGGCATACTCCTGCACGATCTCAATCTTGCGCATTGTACCCCGGTCGGCCTCGGCTAACGATTCCTGGCTGACGGGGTCTAATTCTGCTTCGGCCGGCGGTACCGTGACATGAGCGCCCGCCATTTCACCCAGTTCTTTCACTTCGGCTGTGGTGAAGGCAGCCTGGGCCACGCCGCGCCGCCCCAACATATACACTTCCTTCACCCGGCTGTGGCGCAAGGCTTCCAGCGCATGTTCCGCAATATCCGTTTCCATCAACTCTTCCGGCGTCCGGCACAGAATACGGGCTACATCTACGGCCACATTCCCGATGCCCACCACCGCTACCCGCTCCTGCGACAGGTCAAATTGACAATCACGGTAATCGGGATGGCCGTTGTACCAGGCGACAAACTCAGTAGCAGCGTGGCTGTTTTGCAGGTCAATGCCGGGAATATCCAGATTTTTGTCGGTTTGCGCGCCGGTGGTGTAGATGATGGCGTGGTAAAAACGGCGCAGATCATCCACCTGCACATCTTGCCCAATCGTCACATTGCCAAAAAAGTGAAACTGTGGCTGCGCCGCCAGTTTATCAAACACCTTAGTGACGGATTTGATCTTTTGATGGTCGGGGGCCACGCCGGCGCGTACCAGACCATACGGAGTGGGCAGGCGATCATACAAATCAGCCTCGATGGCTAGATTTTTTTCTTTGAAAAGGCGTTCGATGGCATAAAAACCGGCGGGGCCTGCGCCAATGACGGCCACGCGCAGCGGGGATTCTGGGGTTCCAGTGGGGGACATGGGGTTCTCCTTGTTTGAAAAGTGAGCAGTGAACAGTTATCACCACTTACTGCTTACTGCCAACTGCTCACTGACCTCCGGCCAGTATTTGTGTTTCCAGGGTGTCAATTTCGCCGCGATATTGGTCGCGTTGGGCTTTAAGAACATCGCCGATGGAGATGATGCCGATGAGACGGCCGTCTTCCAGCACCGGCAAATGGCGAATGCGGCGTTCGGTCATGGTGTGGGCCACGGACATGAGATCATCGTCGGGCACGGCCGTGATCACCTTTGTGGTCATTAACACCTGTACCGGCGTCGCCAAAATTTGCTCAAATTCCGGCAGGCGGCGCACAATATCACGTTCGGAGAGGATGCCAACCAGACGGCCGTCGGCCGTCACCACCGGCAGAGCGCCAATGTTGTGCGCGCGGAACAAAGTCACCACTTCTGACACGGTTTGTTCCGGCTGCACCGTAACCAATTGATGACTTTTCGTCATAAGGATATTGCTGATTTTCATAATAAACCCTTGCTTTCAAACCTGGCAGGTTCACTGAAACCTATCAGGACTATCAATGCTTGCAAACTGCTGCTAACAGGCGACATTATAACGGGCTGTTCGCCTGGCGAAAACTGAGGAATGTCATCAAAGCAACCGCCACTCATAGACAGTTGTCAATCAGCAAAAAATGAACACAATCGTAGCCATGACCTATACCCGTTGGCGCTGGCTGTTATTTTCCCTCTGGATTGGTTTCTGGCACACCGGTTGTGCCGCCACCGAGATGTCTACAGCGACAGACACAACGGCCGTTACCAGCACCACCGCGCCAGCCACCGCACGCCATACGGCCGTGCCTACCATTACCAACACCGCTACAGCCGTAGCCACCGCCACACCCGTGCCGCCGACGGCCGTGACCCCTTCTCCCCTACCACCGACGGCCATACCCACCGCCACCCCCGATCTGCTCTACCCCTTCACGCTGGATGCCCTGCGGGCACGTGATTATCCCGGCGGCGCCATTCGCATCCAGGCCGTTTTAACCGAGACGGTCACCTTCACCCGCCATTACATCACCTACCCCAGCGACAACCTGACCATCACCGGCATTATGCAGACGCCGCCGGGCACCGGGCCATTCCCGGTCATCATTATGCTGCATGGTTATTATGATCGGGCGCATTACTGGTCTGGTTGGGGCACCTGGCAGGCTGCCGAATATCTGAACAGGCTGGGCTACCTGACCATTGCCCCCGATTTGCGCAGTTGGGGCCAATCAGATGTGGGCCTCAGCCTGTTTCACACCGGGCTGTTGGTAGATGTGCTTCACTTGCTCAGCGCCCTGCCTTCTGTGCCTCAGGCCGATAGCGGACGGGTGGGTTTGTGGGGACACAGCATGGGCGGCGGCATTATCACCAAGCTGTTGGTGGTGGATGACCGGGCGCGAGCGGCGGTGTTATACGCTCCTAACAGCGCCGACGATGCCGACCTGATCGCCCGCTGGGGGCCGGGCTGCCTGCCGGCACAATTGGACGCGGAAGCGGATCGTTGTAATCCGGGCGAGGTGATTCCGCCCGATCTGGCGGCGGAAGTGGTGGCGGCTTATCTGGAAACGGCCGTGAACCCCACCGCCTTGCAACGATTCGCGCCCTATTACCACCTGTCCCATATTACCGCCCCCGTGCAAATTCACGTCGGTCTGGCCGATGGGCAAGAATGGGTGGAGACGCCGCCGGAATGGTCAGATAAATTGTATGCCGCCCTGCAAGCTGCCGGTAAAGAAGCCACCCTGTACCAGTATGAGGACCAGGGACACTTTTTTTACGACATGGGTTGGACGGTTTTTATGGAACGGGTGGCGGCTTTTTTTGATGAACATCTGGCACGGCCGTAGGCGTTCAGGTGGCGCCATGCTTAAGAGGAGAATATGAACAAACAACGTAAATCTGCCCTTTCCAGGCGACAGTTTTTACAAGTAGCGGGGAGTACGGCCGTAGCCCTTTCCCTGCCCGGCATCCTCAGTGCCTGCCGCCCCTCAAGCGCGAGTGGCGCGCTGAAAATTGGTGTGCTGCTGCCCTACTCCGGCATCTACGCCGTCTTGGGCGAGAGCATCACCCAGGGGATGCAGCTATATTTTGAGGCATTGGGTAATGAAATCGCCGGGCGGCCGATTGAACTTATTACCGAAGACAGCAAAATCAACCCCGATGTGGCCCAGCAAAAGGTACGCAAACTGGTAGAGCAGGACGAAGTGGCCTTTGTCACCGGCATCGTCAGTTCCGGGGTATTGGCTGGGCTACGCGACTATTTCCACGACAACCAGGTGTTGTGCCTTTGCTCCAATGCCGGGTCGAACGCCCACAGCCGCGCTGCCAAAACGCCCTATATCTGGCGTACTTCCTTCACCAACTGGATGGCCCCCCACGCCATGGGTACGTGGGCGGCGCAAAATGTGGGGCGCACGGCCGTGATCAGCGTACCGGACTATGCCGCTGGGGAAAACAACGTCACCAGTTTCACCCACAGTTTCACCGCCGCCGGCGGCGAGGTAGTAGCCGTGCAACGCACCCCCTTCCCCAACATGGGTGACCCGGCCCCCTTTATGGCCGAACTGTCGGCGACGGGCGCTGACCTGATTTACGCCTTCTACAGCGGCAGCGCCGCCGTCACCTTCGTCAAGGCGTATCACGACTTTGGCCTGGCGCAGCAGATTCCGTTGACGGGGGCCGGTTTTATTGTGGAAGAAGACGTGCTGCCCGAACAGGGCGCTGCCGCCCAGGGCGTAAAAAGCACCCTCTTCTGGTCATACGTGCTGGACAATCCCCAAAATGCCCAATTCAAAACGGATTTCCATGCCTTCGCCGGCCGTGACGCCGACGTGTTTGCCGTGCAAGGCTACGACACCGCCTGCGTTATTGACGAGATGCTCAAACGAACGGAGGGGGACACGGCCGTAGGCCAACTCATCGCCGCCCTCGATGGCATCCAGTTCGACAGTCCGCGCGGCCCCTTCCGTCTGGACGCCCATTCGCAAGCCCCCGAACACAATATGTACGCCCGCGACGTGCAGCCGGTAGACGGCGTCTTGCGCAACGTCATCCTGGAAAACCTGGGGCCAATCGTTGACCCTGGGGATGATTCAATGGGGTGAGCAGGTGATGGGGTGAGGCGGTGAAGGGGTGAGCAATTATTTACCCAACTACCCAATTACCCAACTACAGTAATTATGGACAACTTCCTGCTGCAACTGCTCAATGGCCTGGTGACCAGTATGCTGCTGTTTATTATGGCGGCGGGGTTGTCGTTGATTTTTGGACAGATGCGGGTGATTAACCTGAGTCATGGCGCGTTTTATCTGGTGGGCGGGTATATGGGGCTAACGGCCGTGAAACAATGGGGCGCGTTTTGGCCCGCACTCCTGCTCACGCCGCTGCTGGTGGGGGCCATGGGTTGGCTGGCGGAACAGTTTTTGCTGCGCGGGCGCTACGGCCGTGAACGCCAACTGCAACAAGTGCTGCTCACTTTTGGCGTGGCCCTGGTCTTGTCTGACCTGGCCGAGTGGCGTTGGGGTGCTTATACCCAGACTGTGCCGCCGCCGGTATTCTTGGCCACGGCCGTGCCCCTCTTTGGCCTGCAATTTCCTCTCTACCGGCTGGCCATCATCGCCATGGGTCTGCTGCTGGCGCTGGCGCTGGCCCTTTTCCTGGGGCGCACCCGCCTGGGAGCCATCCTCCGCGCCGGCGTCACCCACCCGCACACAGTGAGCGGCCTGGGCATTGACGTGGAGCGTGTCTTTGCCGCCACCTTCGCCGGGGGCGTGGCCCTGGCGGCGCTGGCGGGCATCCTGGGTTCGCCCATCACCACCCTCTACCCCGGACTGGACTTTGAGATTTTGATCCTCACCATTGTGGTTGTGGTTATTGGCGGCCTGGGGTCGCTGCGCGGCGCGTTTGTGGGCGCACTGCTCATCGGCCTGACCGACACCTTTGGCAAGGCGCGGCTGCCGGAGTTTTCCCTCTTCCTCATTTTTGCAGTGATGGCGGTGGTGCTGTTGGTACGGCCGTCGGGTTTGTTTGGGGTGGAAGAGGGTCATTGAGGAATTGGGTAATTGGGTAATTGAGCAATTACCCAATTACCCAATTACATATCACACCGATGCGACTTCCTGTTACCAAAATCCTCCTGCCCGTATTGCTGCTGGCGGCGCTGCTGCTGCCGCTGGGGGCACGGCCGTATGTCCTAAGCCTGGCCATTGAGGTGATGGCTTTTGCCATTTTTGCCATGAGCCTGGATTTGCTGCTCGGCTACACCGGCCTGCCTTCGTTTGGGCATGCCGCCTTTTTTGGCCTGGGCGCGTATACGGCCGCGTACCTGTCTAGCAATCATCCGTTGGCGTTAGGGTTAACGTCTAATTTGCTGCTGCTGCTGCCGGTGGTGGTGCTGGTCACGGCCGTAACAGCCCTGTTTGTCGGCTTTTTTGCCTTGCGCACCAGCGGCGTCTACTTCCTGATGATCACTCTCGCCTTTGCCCAGATGCTCTTTAGCGTCGCCATTCGCTGGACGGCCGTGACCGGCGGTTCAGATGGGCTGCCCGGCATCCCTGCCCCACACATTACCCTCGGCCCGCTGCAATGGCTCATTAACAGCCGCCAGGCGTATTACTTTCTGGCGCTGGCCTTTTTTGTGCTGACCTACTGGCTGCTGCGCCGCCTGGTGAACAGCCCCTTTGGCTGGACACTGCGCGGCATCCGCGAAAACGAAGCGCGTATGCAGGCGCTGGGCTACGCCACCTTTCGCTACAAAATAGCTGTTTTTATCATTGCCGGGGTTTTTGCCGGGCTGGGTGGGATGTTGCTGGCGCTCCATTTCCGCCACGCCTCCCCGGAAAATCTGTATTGGACCATCTCCGGGCAGGTGATGATCATGGTCATCATCGGCGGCGCAGGCACACTAACCGGCCCCATCTTGGGCGCGCTGCTGGTACGCCTCTTCCCCCAAATCGCCAGCAGCTATCTGGATCGTTGGGAAACGGTGGAAGGCGTCATCTTCATCCTCTTTGTCCTCTTCGCGCCACGCGGCATTCATGGGATATATGTGTATTGGTGTTCACGTGTTCAGGTGTTCACGTGGGCACGTAAACTCTTGAACACCTAAATACAATCATCACATGCATTCTTTTGCATTAGCAGTTGAGCAGTTGAGCCATCGTTTTGATGGGGTGCAGGCGTTAACGGCTGTCACCCTGCACATCGCCCCCGGTGAACGGCGGGCCATCATCGGCCCCAATGGGGCGGGCAAAAGCACATTGTTTAACCTGATTGCCGGGGCGATGCCGGTGCAAACGGGGCGGGTATGGCTGCACGGCCGTGACATCACCCACCTGCCCGTCCCCGCCCGTGCCAATCTGGGGGTCGGCCGCACCTTCCAGCGCAACAATCTGTTTGCCGGGCTGACGGCCCTGGAAAATGCGCGGCTGGCGGTGCAGCATCGGGAGCGCATCAATCGCCATTGGTTTAAGCACATGGGGGGGTTCACGGCCGTACACACTGCGGCTACGGCCGTTCTGCAACAGGTCGGCTTAGCCGAACAGGCCCACATCAAAGCAGGCGATCTGGCCTACGGCCAGCAGCGCGCCCTGGAAATGGCGTTGGCGCTGGCCCTCAACCCCCGCCTGCTGCTGCTGGATGAACCCACCGCCGGCATGTCCCCCGCCGAAACGGCCGATACGATCAACCTCATCCAATCCCTGCCCCGCGACCTGACCCTGCTCATTGTGGAACATGACATGGACGTCATTTTCACCCTGGCCGACCAGATCACCGTGCTGCACTACGGCCAGGTCATCCACACCGGCCCACCGGCGAAAGTACAGGCGGATGAACAGGTGCAGGCTATTTATCTGGGGTAATCGGTAAGCAATAATCGGTGAAGCCCAGACCAATTACCGAACACCAATTACCGACATCATACCCTGCGCTGGCGCGATCTTTCTGGATGGCTGTGGTCCCTCTCAGCCCGATAGGGATACTGTCATCACCGCGCCACATTCGTTTGCCAGTCACCAGCCCGTTTTTGGTCGTTTGATGCTTCGCTTCTATATGATATGGTTCACTGGCGTGTCCCAACGGCCGTGAAACATGTGGGATTCAGCACGGCCGTACACAGCAAATGGAGCGCGAGAGGAGAAAGGGGGAGTACGACTGTATTTTTATGTGATGGGATGGGGGACGGCCGTACACCCCATCCCATCACGCCTCGTCATGGTATAATCCCACCATGAGCGTCCACAACCCCCACGACCGTTTCTTCCGCGAGAGTTTCAGCCGCCCGGAAATCGTGCGCAACTACCTGGAAGAGTACCTGCCCGCCGACCTGCTGGCGCTGCTCGACCTGGACACCCTCATCCTGCAAGAGGGTACCTTCATTGACGAGACCTTACGCGAGCAGCAGTCAGATTTGCTTTACCAGACGCGACTGAGGGGCGACGGCCGTACCCTCTACCTCTACTTCCTCTTTGAACACAAGAGCCAGCCAGAACTGCTAATCGCCCTGCAACTGCTGTGCTACCTGCTGGCAATCTGGCAAGGGCAGGTGAAGCAGAAACAGCCCTTAGCGCCCATCATCCCCCTGGTGGTGTATCATGGTGAAAAGGTGTGGCATGTGCCCACTGACTTTTTCAGCCTGTTGGGCGCGCCGGAGGGGTTACAGCTGCATGAGAAAGACAGCAATTCTCAATTTACCAAGAGCCAGCGATTAAAATCGCGCCTACAGAGAGCAAAACCCACCCTTCAACAGGTTCAGGGCAGGCTCTGCGTGGGCTAGTCACCAGTCGGCGCAGGCCGACTTTGCCTTTTGTAGGTGCAGATTTATCTGCCGCCGCAAGCCATATTTCGAATTGCTGATGAGAAAGAGACAGGCGTTAAATACCTCCGCACAATTATGTATTATCTAACCGGGGCCACCGGACGGGTGAGCCGTGAAGAACTGGAACAGGCGCTGCTGGCTCAAGGCGCGCCAGGAGAGAAACTGATGGCTACGATTGCCGACGAATACATTCAGATAGGAATGGAAAAGGGGCTTAAACGGGGGCTAGAACAAGGGCTGGAACAAGGGCTGGAACAAGGTCGCCAGGAGGCAACACGCCACATTGCCCGCCAGCTATTAAAATTGCATGATGTGGTAACGGTTAGCGAAATCACCGGGCTGACAATAGCCGAAGTAGAAGCGTTGCGACTTGCGGATAATCGAAATTAGAGAGACGGCCGTATCATTTCACTATTCATAGGAAGTGTAATCCGTGAACCGCAATCCGAAACCGGGTTACGGGTTACGGGTTACGACCATCATACTCCACCGAGGCCAGCTTAATACAGGCCGCCACCACCGTCATCGCCTGTTCCACTTCGGCGACGGGGGGGCGGCTGGGGGCCAGGCGGATGTTGCGGTTGTGGGGGTCACGGCCGTAAGGATAGGTTGCTCCGGCTGGCGTTAATGAGACACCGGCATCGTTCGCCAACGCCACTACCCGGTCGGCCACTGGGCGCGTTGTATCCAGGCTAACAAAGTAGCCCCCCTTTGGCTCCGTCCAGGTTGCCAGACCGGAATTCCCCAATTCCTGAGACAAAATGCGGTAAACGGCCTCAAACTTGGGGCGCAGCAAATTGGCATGATCCTGCATTAGGCCGGGGATGCCGCCGGGATACAGTTGCAGGAAGCGCACATGGCGGTACTGCTCCACCTTGTTCGGGCCAATGGATTGCGCCCCCATCAGGCCGGTAATGTACTTCACGTTCGCCGCGCTGGTGGCAAAAAAGCCCACACCCGCCCCGGCAAAGGTCATTTTGGAAGTGGAGCCATACACATACACCCGGTCGGGATGCCCGGCGGCGGCGCACAGGCGCAGCAGATTGGGCGGCGCGGGATAGTCGTCGGTGAGGTGATGGACGCGGTAGGCGTCGTCAGCAAAGATGGTGAAGTCGGGCACGGCCGTGTCCATGCCCGCCAACCGCTGCGCCACCTCATCGGTAATCGTTTCGCCGGTGGGATTGCTGTAGGTGGGCACAAAAAAAATACCTTTGATAGCCGGGTCATTTTTTGCCAGCCGTTCCACAGCATCCATATCCGGGCCATCCGGCGTCATCTCTACCGTGACCATATCAATGCCCAACTTTTCCAGCAAGAAGAAGTGGCGATCATACCCTGGCACAGTCACGATCAGTTTTGGCTTGTCTGGCGCCCACGGCCGTGGGCTATCTTTCAAACCGCGCAGCATGGCCCACATCAGCGTATTTGCCATCAGTTCCAGGCTGGCGTTATTCCACACCACCATCTCCTCCGGCTGTGCATCCAGCACGGTGGCAAAGAGGGCACGTGCCTCCGGCAACCCGGCTACACCACCGGGATAATTGCGAATGTCAATGCCGCCGGGTGTTACCAGCGTGTCTTCATTCACAATGGTGAGCATCTCATTTGAGAGGTCAAAATCGGCGTCGCTGGGCTGGCCGCGCTGTATGTTTAACTTGAGGCCAAGCCTTTTATAGGCATCATATTGTTCCTGGTATGTGTGCAAATCGGTCACAGTCAACTCTCCAATCAAGGATAATAGAAACCGGGTTTTTGAGAAAAACCCGGTTTCTACCCTATTTTACCTCAGACAACCCAAAGCAACCTGAGGCAAATTGCACGAATAGGAAAGAGTGGTGATTGGAGATTAGAAATTGGAGACTAAACCAATCTCTAGTCTCCAATCTCTATAATAACAGCCCCGGCTCGTAATGCTCCAGGAGGGAGCCACCGATGAATTCGCGCAGGATGGAATCGCCGGGAATGTGGGCGCGCTGGTCAGGCGACAGGGGGTCGAACCATTGTAAAAAGGCGCGTAGGCGGTTGGCCTCGATACGTTCGGGCGCATCTGGCTCCACTTGCAGCAGCAGCGGTTCGGCAAAGGGTTTGAGCGCGGCCAGTTCATACACCAGGGCAGAGTTGAAAAAGACATCGGCATTGCTTTGGTATGGGAAAATGTGCCGCTTTTCGCCGCGCCGCACACTGGGCCAGCGGCCAATAGTGTCGGCGGCGGTGTAACCGCGATGGGTGGCATCACGCACGATGCGGCGCAGCAGGCGCGTGTCGGTGGTGGGGATACGGTTGTGTTTGTCCAGGTTGAGTTGGGTGAAAGCGGAGATGAAGATGCGGTAGATGGCTTCCGGGGGCACGTTTTGCACCAGCCGGGGGTTGAGGCCGTGAATGCCTTCGATGAGAATGATGTGTTCCGGGCCGATGGTCAGTGGTTCGCCTTCTTCACGACGACCGGTATGAAAGTTGAAACGGGGCTGGATGATGGTTTCACCTTGCAGTAATTGGCGCATTTGATGTTGGAAAAAGGCCACATCTACCGCTTCCAGAGATTCAAAGTCATAGGCGCCGGTTTCATCGCGGGGGGTATCCTCGCGGTTGACGAAGTAGTTGTCCATGCCGATGGTAACGGGGTGGATGCCGCGCGCCAGCAGTTGGATGGCCAGGCGTTTGCTAAAGGTGGTTTTACCGGCGGAAGTGGGGCCGGAGATGAGGACAATGCGCACAGACGAACGGCGCACGGCCGTGTGCTGTTCGTCTGAACGGCGTTCGGCAATCTCATTGGCAATGCGGTTAAGTTGGCGCTGGTGCAGCGCCTCAGATACCAGAATGGCTTGCAAAATACGGCCGTTGGTCAATGTCTCGTTCAGCGCCGCCACTTTCGGCACACCAATGAGCGCCAGCCATTGGGCGTACTCTTGAAAAACGCGAGCCAACACCGGCTCATCCTCGAATTGTTGCAACACATCCGGCTGGTGGCGGCGGGGGAATTGCAGGATGAAACCATTGTTGTATGGGCGTAGATCAAACAGTTCCAAATAACCGGTGCGCGGGGCCATAAAGCCATGAAAATAATCCCGTTCGCCGTTTAGTTCATACAGCGTCAGGTAATCCTTACGCCGTTTAGCAAATAGTTGTGCCTTTTCTTCATCCCCCCAGTCGCGGAACAGTTGCAGCGCCTCATCCAACGGCACACGCACCTGGTTGATGGGCAGATCAGCTTCTACTAACTGGCGCATCCGGTTTTTAAGGGCGTCCAGGTCAATCTGCGTAGCCCGCACACCGTCAAATTCACAGTAGTAACCGCCAAAAGGCATGGAGTGCATAATGGTAATGGTGTAAGCCGGGAACAATTCGGCGGCAGCCACCACCATCAGAAAGGTGAGCGAGCGGCGATAGATACGCGATCCGTCCGAGTCGGCGGTGGTGATAGGGACGAGGTCGGCGTCGGTTTGCAAGGGGATGGAGAGTTCACGCAGGCGGTGATTCATCAATACAGCCACGACACGGCCGTTGCCCGGCTGCTCCAATTTAGCGGCCTGCACAAAGGCTTCAATGGGTGTACCGACGGGCGCTTCAAAGGCACGGCCGTCCGGAAAACGGGCCTGGATGGTTTGACGAGGAGTGGTGGGGATGGGGGTGGTCATAGGGGGTAATTAGGTAATTAGGTAATTAGGTAATTGGGTAATTACAGAATTACAGAATTACTCAATTACCATCTTCAAATAAGTAGTCGTCAATCAATGCGATACTCTGGGGCACGGCCGTTTGCAAAATCGCCTGAATCTCCGCCATCGGCAGCTTGCCAAAGAGGTGTTCAGCCATCCAGACGGGGTCGTGCAGGGCGGCGGCAAATTCGGCCGAGGACAGCCCCAACCGCCCGGCATAGATTTCCACCGTTTGGGATGGCGCGCCGGGCGCTAACTGGTCAGTGAGCAGCCGCCGCCACTGAATCAGGATATCGTCGGCGGCAAAGGGCAACCAGTGGTCGGGCTGGGCGTGGGCGAGGGTGGTCACGGCCGTGTTCGGCAGTTCCGCCCGCGCCAACGAATCCAGGTAAGTGAGCAGGATAAAATGAATCAGGCGGCGCTGTTTGGGTGGTCCCAAATGCTCAGCATAGAAAAAATAGGGCCAGGCAATCTGGCGCAGCCAGATAAGGTCATACAACAAATGGGCACAATAAGCGGCAACAAAAACCCGCTGCCCGGCAGCCATTTGCCGGGGTTGCGCCAACTGCGGGAACTGCGCCCACAACTGCCGGTAAGCGTCGGCGGCGGGCAGCGGCGGCAAATCATAAAAGTGGGTAGTGGGGCGGGGTAGTTCGCTGATGGCATTGATGTCAGGGGCGACGCTGCCCAGGTAGAAGGCCGACCATTCGGCGCTAATGGTATCGGCCAGACGGCCGTGACCATTGGCGGCGGCTTCGCGGCGAATTTGTTCGGCAATGTGCAAGTGCATGAAGGGGGTGGGCATGGAATTTAACGAACATCCGATTTCTTTGAGAAATCGGATGTCTACCGATCCGAAATCGAACAATTAGACGGCGCAAACCAGCGGGTGCTGGTCTGGCCGCGCAGACGCTCCAGGGTGGGCAAACAGGCCATGAGTACGTGCGGGCTGTTATCGGTCGTTTTGACGCCCTCGGTTAACGGCCGTACCTGAGGATATAAATCCAGATCACTGGTCTGGTTTACGGCCATGGCGGCCAACCCGCTGTTGACGGGCTGGGCTAAAACAACAGGCACCGCGTAGGCCACCACATAATAGGCTTTCCCGGCAGCATCAACGGAACGGTAGATAATGTGCTTGCCCAATAAATGCAGCCCAGCTTGAGGCTGGCTGCCCAATATCAACAAAGGTTCGGCAGGTACATGCCCCCTGGTAATTTCCACCGCAATCGTCCACTGGGTAGCAATATCGGGAGATTGGCCGGTGCGGGCAGCTACGGCACGGCCGTAGCTATCCAATACACGACTGGCATAGGCGCGGGGCACCCGGTTATTGGCCTGCATCCAACCGCCACTGTAAGCGGCTAAGGCGGCATACACATCACCGCCAGATTGACGCACCACTTCGGCCAAAATGCCCACGCCCCAACGCAAGTTCACCGCCGGGTTTTGCAGATCATCGGCTGATGGCCGCCACTCCAGGCCAGGGCCGGTAGGCATGACACCCATCAATCCCACCGCGCCCGCTTCGCTAACCAGATCAACACGGCCGTTGGACTCTTCCTTGATAACGGCAGCGATGAAGTCGGGGTCCAGCCCATACACATCCGCCAGAACGGCAATATGGGCTGACCACTGCTGAATGTTTGGCCCCCAAATGGGCGAGAGGATAGAGGGCTGGGATTGGGCAGCGGCTTCCAGGCGCGCCCCAACAGCCTGCACAAACGCCAGCAACAGCAACAATACCGCCGAGATACTGCCGGTTAACAAAATGGAGGCGCGTTTTGGTGGTTTCATGGTCACCAGTGGTCAGTAATCAAGAGTCCGAAGTTGAACATCAGACAAGAGGTGTTAAAGAAAATCAAAGTTCTCGGTGGCCGGCGGAATGAGCCACCAGCGAACGGCAGCATTGGCCAAAGGGGCCGGCAGGCATGACGGCCGTTCTATCTTTTGTGGTGTCGTCACCGTTTCATCGGGCAGGTAAACGGCCGTTAATAACCGTCCGTCGGCTACCGGCGACTGCCTGTTGGTGTAGGCATAACAAGGCAGCCGCATATACAATTCCAATGCCCGCACAAAACATTGCGTTTCTGTACCATCAGGGTCAAAGCCAAAAACCTCGGTACGTGGAAAGCGATGGCCTTCTTCTTCTAACCAGGCATACACATCCAGACCACGCCGTTCGCCACCCCAATCATCCTTGATGATGGCCGGCAAAATATGCTCTTCTGGCCCCTGCACCACCAAAGCAAAACAGAGGTACAAAGAAGCGGCGGTTTGTGTTTCCGGGGCGGCATTGGTGAGTAGCAGGGTATGACGGCCGTTAACCTCAAACAATTGTCCTTCTACATGCTGCTTGATGATTTTCACACTCCCCAACTTACCAGAATTACCAGAGGGAGGCAAGTGGAAAATGACCGGCAGCAGGTGGCAAGTGGCAAACAATTTGCCGCCTGCTACTTGCATACTTCTTTCCCCCTGTCTATCATTGCGCCCTATGAAAGCACTCGTTTTTCACCAACATGGCGATTTAGATCAGGTAACGGTGGCCGATATTTCCGAACCGGAAATTGGGCCGGACGAGGTGCTGCTGTCTGTGCAGGCGGCGGCGCTGAACCGGCTGGATTTGTGGGTGTTGGCCGGTTGGCCGGCGCTGAAATTGAAACTACCACACGTGATGGGCAGCGATGGCGCCGGCGTGGTGGCACAGGTTGGGGCCAATGTGACCCGCTTCCAGCCCGGTGACCGGGTGGCGGTAAACCCCACCCTCTGGAACCCAGACGACTATTTTGCCCGCATTGGCCGGGACAATATGACGGACGGCCATAGTATTATCGGGGAACATGTGGATGGGTTTGCGGCGGAGTATATCGCCTTACCGGCCCGCAACCTGGTGAAAATGCCCGACCACGTCTCCTTTGCCGAGGCGGCAGCCGCCTCGCTGGTTTTTGTTACGGCCTGGCATTCGCTCATTGTGCGCGGCGGCCTGCAAGCGGGCGAGACGGTGTTGATTGTGGGCGCGGGCGGCGGCGTGAACACGGCTTCCATCCAGATTGCGAAACTGGCAGGAGCGGAATGCATCTATGTGGTTGGCTCTGATGAAAAAAAGCTGGCGCTAGCCCGGCAGTTAGGCGCGGATGTAACCATTAACCGGCAGGAAGAAGATTGGGGCAAGGCGCTCTTCAAATTGACGAACCGGATGGGGGTGGATGTGGTGGTGGACAATGTGGGCGCAGCCACGTATCACACATCGCTGCGGGCGTTGAAGCGGGGTGGGCGGCTGCTGACGGTGGGCAATACCAGCGGCGCAAAGTTTGAGTTTGATAACCGGCTAATATTTGGCAAACATTTGAGCATTATTGGCAGCACCATGGGGACGCACGCGGATTATGAAAAGGTGATGGGAATGGTATTCGACGGCCGTCTCCGCCCCATTATTGATGCCATCTACCCGCTTAAAGAAGGGCTGACCGCTTTACAACGGCTGCAAACGGGGGATGTGATGGGGAAATTGGTATTAGCCGTGAGCCGTGAGCCGTGAACGGTAAGCAGTGCTGACCCCTCACTGCTCACGGCTCACGGCTAACTGTGCCACTTCCCCTCCTACCACCCGCTGCAACTCCGCCGCCGTCAATTTCATCAAGGCGTTGATGTCGCCGCCGCCGCCGTAGATGTGGGGGTGGGGGAGTGAGAGGACGGCCGTTTCCACCACTGTGCGAATCGGCTGCACATGGCCAAACGGGGGTACCGACCCGGCCACGTAACCGGTAATGACCAACACCTCATCCGGCCCGGCAATCTTCACCCGCCGCCGCGACATACCCAGATAATCGGCCAGTAATTTGTAATTCAGCCGCGCCAGCCCGCTGGCGATGACCAGCACCGGCTCTTTGTCCGCCAGAAACAGCACCGATTTGATGATTTGCTCCGGCAACACGCCCAACGCCAGAGCCGCCGCTTCCACAGTGGGCGTTTCTACTTCCAGAAACAAAATTTCGGCATCAATCTGGTTTTGGGTGATGTATTGCTGGAGATTGGTGGCGTTCATAAAATGCCTGTTTTGTGGTCATTGCCTATTTCAGTGTCAGAGAAAACTTAAAAACGGTATAATTACCGTCAGAATTGATGGCAAAGGAGTCAAAGAATGATAAATGAAACAGTGGTCTTGGCAAAATTACGAAATCTGTCTGAAAAACAACAAAAAAAATTGTTGGATTCTCTTGAGTTTCTTGAATACAAATCTTTGACTTCACGCACTGGGCAAACCATCCTGCAGGCAACGCTTGCAGTTGCCGCCCAAGCACTATTAGCTGATTACGAGTCAGACGAGGAACTGACGGTTTTTACAGCTTTAGATGGTGAGGCATTCCATGTGTAGGGGTAAAGTCTGGCTAATCAACTTAGACCCCACCGTTGGTTCGGAAATTCGTAAAACGCGCCCTGCTATCATCGTCAACGATGACGCCATAGGTATTCTTCCTCTCAAAGCCATTGTGCCCATCACCGATTGGAAAGAACATTACAGCATTGCGCCCTGGATGGTTCGAGTTAAACCAGATCAGATGAACGGGCTGCAAAAGCTGTCTGCTGCTGATGCGTTGCAGGTCAGGTCGGTCTCCCAAGAACGATTTATCCGCAAACTGGGCAACCTCCCTGTAGAGACAATGGATGCCATTGGCAAATCACTGGCAGTGGTTTTGAGCCTTTCAACCGGATCAGTCCTGCTTCCCGTGAGAAATTAGTATGAGTCAACTAATCAGCCATATCAATACAAACAGCCCCGACTATAAGCGTAATTTTGCCCATAATCAGGCATTGGCCACGCAATTACATGAACGGCAGCAAGAAGTAGCAACGGCACGGCCGTCGCGCACCATCGAGCGCCACCGCGAACGCGGCAAACTGCTCGTCCACGAACGCATAGACGCCATCCTAGACGAGGGCAGCCCCTTTTTTGAACTGTCGCCGCTGGCCGCCTGGGAAATGTACGAGGGAGAGGCGCCCGGCGCCGGCATTGTCACCGGGGTCGGCCGTGTTCAGGGGCTGGAGTGCCTGATCATCGCCAACGACCCTACCGTCAAGGGCGGCACCTACTTCCCAGAAACGGTCAAAAAACACCTGCGCGCCCAAACCATTGCCGAAGAAAACTGCCTGCCCACCATTTACCTGGTGGATTCCGGCGGCGCGTTTTTGCATTTACAAGCAGACGTGTTCCCAGACAAGGAGCATTTCGGCCGCATCTTCTACAACATCGCCCGTATGTCCGGCAAGGGGATTACGCAGATTGCCGCCGTGTTGGGCAGTTGCACCGCCGGCGGCGCTTACATCCCGGCCATGTGTGATGAGACGATCATTGTGAAGGGCAACGGCACCATCTTCCTGGGTGGCCCGCCGCTGGTGAAAGCAGCTACCGGCGAGGAAGTCACGGCCGAAGAGCTAGGCGGTGCGGACGTGCACACCCGGCTCTCCGGTGTGGCCGACCATTTTGCCGAGGATGAACACGAGGCGCTGGCCCAGGTGCGGCAGATTGTGGCCCACCTGAACCGGCGCAAGACGCTGCCGGTGGTGATGCAAGAGCCGGAAGAACCGGCCTATGACCCGCAGGAGTTGTACGGCGTCATCCCCGCCGATCAGCGCACTCAATACGATGTGCGTGAGGTGATCGCCCGGCTGGTAGATGGCAGCCGCCTGCATGAGTTTAAGGCGCGCTACGGGCCGCAGGTGGTGTGTGGGTTTGCCCACATCATGGGCATTCCGGTGGGCATTGTGGCCAACAACGGGCTGCTGTTTAGCGAATCGGCGCTGAAGGCCACCCACTTTATTCAGCTATGCGGGCAGCGGGGGACACCGCTGCTGTTTTTGCAAAATATCGCCGGCTTTATGGTGGGGCGACAGTATGAAAATGGGGGGATTGCCAAAGATGGAGCGAAGATGGTCACGGCTGTGAGCAACGTCAACGTCCCCCGCATCACCCTGCTGCACGGGGCCAGCCATGGCGCGGGCAACTACGGCATGAGCGGCCGGGCCTACGACCCCCGTTTCCTCTTTAGCTGGCCCAACAGCCGCATCAGCGTCATGAGCGGCGAGGCGGCAGCGGGCGTCTTGTGGACGGTGGGGCAGGCGTCGGCGCTGCGTGGCCTGTCCGACCCCACGCCGGAACAGATTGCTGCCGCCGAAGCCGAATTCAAACGCCCCATCCTGGCCCAATATGAACATGAAAGCAGCCCTTACTTTGCCACCGCCCGCCTGTGGGATGACGGCATCCTCGACCCGGCGCAAACGCGCACGGCGCTGGGGCTGGCCTTCGCCATCACCCTCAACGCACCGCTGCCGGCTGACCGCTACGGCACGTTCCGTATGTAGAGACATTGCACCGCCACGTCTCTACCGTACAATAGCGGCATGACCAACCAGCACATTCCGCCCGCCATTGCCCAAATTGCCGCCGACGGCCGTCTCACCCCTCGCCAGAAACGCCGCCTGCTCATTGACATGAGCCTGCGCAAACAAAAACCAGGAACCGGCAGCAGTCTGGAATTTTTGCAACGGAGAACGGCTATGAACAAATGGCCTGATTTGCGAGAAACCCTTAAAGGTATTCCCTGGTGTGTGATCGGCGGCGTGGCCACACGAGCCTATATGCCAGAACGCATGACAAAAGGCCTGGACATTTTGGTTAATCAAACAGATAGCGAAGAAATAATTAAAAGATTACAAAATGCTGGCTTTTCGGTTATGAGCAAATTGGCTGTGCCTGGTTATTTGTTTCAGTCTCCAGATGGCATTGAAGTAGATGTTTTGTTTGGGAATGTACCCTGGCTTTCAGAAGCCTTGCAGCAACCACAGACAGATATGGCCGGTTACCCGGTGTTGCCGCTCCCTTACCTGATACTGATGAAACTCAATGCCGCCCGACCCCAAGATTGGGCGGATGTCTCGCGGATGTTGGGTTTAGCCGATGATGAGCAACTGGCACAGGTGCGGCAGGTGGTGTCCCGTTATAGTCCGGTGGATAGTGAAGACCTGGAATCACTCATCTACCTGGGAAAAATGGAACTGCAATCTCCTCAAGAGTGAGAATGGTGGCTGGTGGCTTGTACCAGCCACTAGTCACCAGCCACTATCTTCAGGACAGATCAAGAATGGCATAAAAAACCAACCGAAGCCAACGTCCTGTACTAGTTTATTATCCACACATCGTAAGTGTTCAGTCCCTCAAGAGACCTGACAGGTTTTTGGCCTGCAAAGTTTCAAGTTGAACTGGTAAAAAACCTGTCAGGTCTGAACGGTTATCACACATCTTCCTGCCCGCCCAGGCTGACCTGACCGTACCAGAATTGCTTCTCGAAATTTGCTGTCAGTCATGCTACAATGTTTAACATAAGCGGAAATCGGTGTAACTTGTGTAATTCGTAACAATTTGCAGGAGAGACAAGGATGAACCAGGTATTAGCAGAGGCAATCGCCGCCACCCGCGCCAATGACAAACGCAAAGCCCAACTCTTGCTGGCAAACAACCTCAAAGAAAACCCGGAAGATGTGCAATCCTGGTACTTGCTCAGTATGCTGGTAGATTCCAAAGAGAAACAGGCGCTCTATCTGGGCAAGGCGTTGGCGCTGGACCCTCATCACCCTAAAGCCCAGGAACGGCTGGTCCGGCTGCAAACGGCCGAAACCATCGCCATCTCCGACGAACCGCTGGACTTTCTGGCGCAGTCAGAAGGCGTCACCCTGCCCAACTGGTTGGCCGAAGATGCCGGGGCACTGCAACTGGACAAAATGGGGATGCGGACCGCCCCCGGTGTGGTAGCAGAGGAAGAAGCAGACGTCACGGCCGTAGCCCCCGCCACCGCTAAAGAAGTGCCCGACTGGCTGCAAGAAGATGTCAGCCCCACCTGGGTCTCCCAGGAACCACCCACCCAGGTATCCCTCTTCCCCGCCGAGAAAAAAGCGCCGGCCAAAGCCAAACCCGCCCCCGCTGCCCCGGCCAAACCCGCCCCCCGCAAAAAACCGGCAGCCAAAAAGCCCCGCACTAAAAAACAAAAAGCCTCGCAACTCAATCTGGTCATGGGCGTACTGGTTGTGTTCTTCATACTGGTCGTGCTGCTACTGCTGTATTTAGTTTTTCAGGGTAATTAAGATATGAGGATATTGGGATATTAAACCGGGTTTTAATATCCCAATACCCTATTAAGTCCTTACATTATCCCCACCGAAGTAAGGCCAACAATTCTCAATTTACCAAGAGCCGGCGATTAAAATCGCGCCTACAGAGAGCAAAGCCCACCGGCGTGGGCTGGGCGCCAGTCGGCGCAGGCCGACTTTGCCTTTTGTAGGTGCAGATTTATCTGCCGCCGCCGGGAAATTGAGAATTGCTAAGTAAGGCTTGCCCCATTGCCCATTTGTGTATATAGTCTCTAGCATGGCAGAACTTGGGCAGATTCAGGCCCACCTCACCACCGATACCGGCCTTGTCCGAGAACACAATGAGGATTACATCGCCTGTCGGGAGCCAGTTGATCCCCAAGACATTCAACAAAACGGATGGATTTACCTGGTAGCCGATGGCGTTGGCGGCGCGGATGCGGGTGAGGTCGCCAGCCACTTCGCCGGCGAACGCATGATCGCCCACTTTGTGGAAAACCACCAGGAAGCGGATTGGGGCCGTCGTTTGCTGGACGCCATGCAGGCCGCTAACAGCGATCTGCGCCAGCTTGTAGCTGAACGAAACAATAACAGCCGCATGGCCACTACGATGGTCACGGCCGTATTAAAAGAAAATCAGGTCTTTATCGGCAATGTCGGCGACAGCCGGGCTTATCATTGGCGAAATGGACACATACAACAAATTACAAGAGACCAGAGTCTGGTCGCCAAACTGTTGGAAGAAGGGGCCATTACCGAGGCCGAAGCAGAAGTGCATCCCCGCAAAAACGTCATCCTTTACAGCCTGGGGTCGGAAAACAAACCCAAGATCGAGCTGTTTACGCTGACGCTGCTGCTGGGAGACATCATCCTGCTTTGTTCCGATGGCCTGACGCGCCACGTCAGCGACAGGGAAATGAACGAAACCCTGGGCAAAGAAACGCCAGATGTGGCCGCAGAATTGCTAACGCAAATGGCGCGGCAGCGCGGCGGCGAGGATAACATTTCCGTAGTGGTTATCCAGTATGGGCAGGCAAACGGCAAAGGGATGGGAGACACGGCCGTCACCCGCCCCCAGGCCGCCGCTGCCCCATCACACCGCTCCTTCCTATGGCTTTACACCGGATTCCTGGCCGTTTTTATGATTGTGTTGATATTTATCGCCTGGCTCGTATTGCGCGTATAAGGCAGATGCCAACCTCCTCACCATACGGATGGTGACGGCCGTATCTGCCCAGACTTGCCGGTAAAGACCCACTTTTATATTGAATAACATTTTTATATGAGGCTGTTAACGTGATGCGTGACGAATGACGTGTGATACACGTCACTCATCACTCGTCACGCATCACGGCCTCCAGGAGACCCTATGCATCCAAAAGTACGCATCATTCCATTAGGCGGATGTGGCGAAATCGGCAAGAACATGACCGTTATCGAGTATGACGATGAAATCGTCGTCGTTGACGCCGGCATCATGTTTCCCGAAAACGACATGCTTGGCGTAGACGCCATCATCCCCGACTATTCCTATCTCAAAGACCGGCTGGATAACATCCTGGCCGTTCTCATCACCCATGGGCACGAAGACCACATCGGCGCCATTGCCCACGTAATGCAAGACATCAAAGCGCCCATCTATGCCACCCCACTCACGGCCGGCCTCACCGAAGTAAAGCTGCGCCAGGGTGGGCTGCAAAACCAGATTGAAATACACACCATCGAAGCCGGTGACAAATTTCACCTGGGCCGCCACTTCACCATCGAACCCTTCCACGTGGCTCACAGCATTCCCGACTGTGTTGGCTTTGGCATCACCACCCCCGCCGGGTTGATTGTGCATACCGGCGACTACAAATTTGACCATACACCCTCCGATGGTTGGCCGCCAGATTTTGCCAAACTGGCCGAATTCTCGGCGCGTGGCGTGTTGGCCCTGCTGGCCGACAGCACCAATGCCGACCGTCCCGGCTGGACAAAATCAGAAAAAGAGATTGACAAAGCGTTCGACGAACTGTTTCGCAATGCCCAGGGGCGAATCATCGTCGCCACCTTTGCCTCGCTCATCTCCCGCATCCAGCAGGTAGCCAATATGTGCGTCAAACACGGCCGTTACCTGGCCGTCACCGGGCGCTCCATGCGGGACAACGTCAAAATTGCGCAGCGCCTCGGCTACCTGGAAATTGACGAAGCCACGCTCATTGACATCGAGGACGCCACCTCCCTGCCGCCGCACCGGGTGGCTATCATGGCTACCGGCTCCCAGGGAGAGCCATCGGCCGTCATGGGCAAACTGGCGCGCGGCCGCCATAACCGGCTGCAAATTCAGGAAGGGGACACCGTTGTCTTTTCCGCCCATGCCATCCCCGGCAACGAAGAACTGGTCTACCGTACCATCAACCAACTGATGCGGCGTGGCGCCAACGTGCTGTACGAAGGTATCGCCAACGTTCACGTTTCCGGCCATGCCAGCCAGGAAGAGATGAAATTGATGATCAATCTGGTGCGCCCCCAATATCTGGTGCCCGTCCACGGTGAACTGCGTCACCTGAAACAACACGCCGTCATGGCCCAAGAATTAGGTATCCCCCGTGAAAACATCGCCATCATCGAAAATGGCACACCACTGGAACTGAGCCAGGATAAACTGACAATTATGCCCCGGCTGAAAGGTGGCTATATTTTTGTGGATGGGGCCAGCGTGGGTGAAGTGGATTGGCCGGTGCTGCGCGACCGCGAACTGTTGGCGCAGGGCGGCGTATTCTTTGCCTTCCTGACTCTAAACGGTAACGGCGCCATGAGCGGCGAACCGGAAATACTGTCACGCGGCTTCCTGGACATGCGCGATGGCGCAGAAATTATGGACGGAGCAAAGGAAACCATAGACCGGGTAATTAAGCTGCACAAAGAAAACGGCGGCGGCAAACTCAGCACCAAAATTGAGGATAGCCTGTCACGTTACCTGTATTCGGAAACAGGGCGACGGCCGTTGGTGCAGGTCATCATCAAGTAAACCGGTTTGTAGTGGGCGATTCATTGCCTCTTTGTCTTTACGACGATAAATCGCCTACTACAAACAAAAAGGGTGGTCACGTTCTCGTGACCACCCTTTTTTGTTGTTATGGCGTGGGTGTGGCCGTTGGCGGCGCCTCTTCAATGCCCGGCGGCGGCAATGTGGGCGTCGCTTGCGC
>JABFFZ010000080.1 GCA_013112725.1 Chloroflexota bacterium | reverse complement strand
GTGTTACTCTTCTTTTTTCGCCGGCAGCGTCAGATGGGTATAAGGGACAGGTGGGCGGCGGCGTGGCGGTGGCGGTAGCGGTTGCTGTGGGTGTAACGGTGGCTGTTGGGGATGGGGTGCGGGTGGGTAGTACGGGGGTGGGCGATACGGCTGTGGGCGGGGCAACGGCCGTGCCCTGGCTGCAAGCGGACAGCAGCAAGATCAGCAAGAGAAGGAATAAAAGGGTTATCCTGGTTGCCAGGGATAATTTTGCGAGTTGCATCTGATGGTGATTATATATCCATCGGCGGAATTGGTTGATTTTTGTTTTGGCACGGCCGTGTTTTGCTGTTATCTTTCGGTGTTATGGATGCAATTCCGCAGGTGGCAGGGGTGATTCCCCGGTTTATGGAGATTGTGCATGACCTGACCGCAGCCTATGGGCGGGCGGCGTGGCGGTCATGGGCGGAGGCGGAGACGGCCGTGACCGGCGCGTTTTCGCCCGCAGTGATGGCCGAAATGGAAACGCACATCCCTGGCTGGCAAAAGATGACCAGTTGTGAGGATGGGCAGACGTTGGTGCATGTGTGCAGTGTGTTTGTGGCGATGTTGGGCAGCGACTATTACCGGCAGAGTACGCGAGATGAACAATCTCTGTGGGAATGGGTGGCGCTGCTGCATGATCTGGCGAAGGCGCCCCAACCGAGGAAACGTGATCTGACCCACGCTTTTCGCTCGGCGGCGCTGGCGGCGCGCATTTTGCCAGGTGTTGGTTTTCCCGTGCAAGTGGCCTATGGGCAAATGGTGGATGCCTGGGTGGCGCTGGTGGAGACGGCCGTGTGCCCCACTCCTACTGGCCTCATCCAGGATAATGGGCAGTTACCGGCCATTCTGGACGGGATCGCGCGTATGTTTGGCGCTGGCAGCGCGGCGGCGCTTGTGCTTAAGACAATTTTGTTGCACCATTCGTTCAGCCCCATCCCGGCGTGGCCGAATCCGGCTGTACTCACGGATGCCGAAGTACGGGCATTCATTAGCCCCGCTTTGTGGCGCTTGTTGGGGCCATTTCTGGCGTTTGATTCGGATGGTTGGGATATGTATGAGGCGGCGACACGGCCGTTGCACGCCGCCCAGGTTGAGGCGTGTCTGGCTCATGTGGAACAGCTTTTATCAAGTTAAAACCGGTAACGCGATTTGCCAAATCGCGTTACGTTTGTGAGGAGATGGTATGCGACTATTTGTGACGGGGGCGACGGGTTTTGCCGGGGGGCATCTGGTGGAGATGCTGCTGGCGGAGGGGCACACGGTGACGGCGTTGGTTCATGCCGCCACCAGCCGGCATGAGTTGGCGGCGGGGGTAACGGCCGTGGCCGGTGATTTACTCGATGAGATGGCGGTGCTGACGGCCGTGGCCGAGGCGCAGCCCGACGTTATCTATCACCTGGCGGGGCAGGCGTACCCGGCCCGCTCCTGGCAGATGCCGGGGCAGACGATTGCCGTGAACACAGTGGGCACGGCCAACGTGCTGCACGCGGCGGCGCGGTGGGGGTCGGCGCGGGTGGTGGTGGTGACCAGCGCGGATATGTATGGCCCTATTGACCCGGAGATGCTGCCGATTACGGAACAGACGCCGCCGCAGCCGCGCCATCCGTATGGGGTGAGTAAACTGGCAGCGGCGCAGTTGGCGCCGTTGTATTGGGAGCGGTTTGGGCTGGAGGTGGTGGAGGCACGGCCGTTTAACCATTTAGGGCCGGGGCAAGGGCTGGGTTTTGTGGCCCCGGATTTTGCCAGCCAGATTGCGGCCATTAAACGCGGCGACCGGGAGAAAAAGCTGCTGGTGGGTAATCTGGAGGCGCTGCGCGACTTTACCGATGTGCGTGATGTGGCGCGGGCCTATATGGCGCTGGCGGAGCGGGGCGTGGCCGGGGAAACATATTTGATTGCCTCCGGCCGCCCCATTCCCATCCAACAAATTTTGACGACGTTGATTGAATTGGCGGAGATTGAGGTGCAGATTGAAGAGGATGTGGCCCGGTTACGGCCGTCGGACACCCCTTGTTTGTATGCCAGCTATGCCAAACTGGAACGGCAAACGGGCTGGCAGCCGCAAATTTCGCTGCGCCAATCGCTGGCGGATGTGTTGGCGGAGTGGCTGGCGTGATACGTGATGCGTGAAAAGTCACGAGTCACGCATCACGCATCACGAAAAACGAATGGCTCAGAAAAAAGTACGCCTGGATAAGTTGATATGGGAGCGGGGGCTGGTGGAGAGCCGGTCGAAGGCGCAGGGGGTGATCCTGGCGGGTGAGGTGCTGGTGGATGGGGTGCGGGTGGATAAGCCGGGCACGGCCGTTTCCCCGGAGGCGGTGATTGAAGTGAAAACGCCGCTGCCTTATGTGAGCCGGGGGGGGCTGAAGTTGGCGGCGGCGTTGGCGACGTTTGGGGTGGCGGTGGACGGCGAACCCGGAGCGGCTTCGGGCCGTGTGTGCGCCGATGTGGGCGCGTGTACCGGCGGTTTTACCGACGTGCTGCTGCAAAATGGGGCGGCGCGGGTGTATGCCATTGATGTGGGTTATGGGCAGCTTGATTGGAAGCTGCGCCAGGATGGGCGGGTGGTGGTGATGGAGCGCACCAATGCCCGTTATCTGGAAAGTTTGCCGGAGCCGGTGAGTTTTGTGTGCATTGATGTCTCGTTTATCTCCTTGAAGCTGATATTACCGGCGGTGCAGAAGTGGCTGGCAGATGATGGCGACATTATCGCTCTGGTGAAGCCGCAGTTTGAGGCCGGGCCGGCGCAGGTGGGCAAGGGGGGTATTGTGCGGGATACGGCCGTACACCAATCTGTTTTGCGCGATTTGCTCACGTGGGCGGGGGCGCATGGCTTATCGGCCTATGGGTTGATGCGCTCCCCGGTAACGGGATCAGATGGCAATGTGGAGTTCTTGCTCTGGTTGCGCCAGGGTGAGGGCAGTGTGGTAGGAGAGGGAGAGGTTGCGGCCGTGTGACAACAGCCATCGCCGCACCACCCTTAAGGCAAGATTCCAGGTGTCCTTGTCGGCAGTATTGAAGGAGCCAAAGGCGTAAAAGTGCCCCCGGCTGGGGTATTCGTTACTGTAGGTGTTGGCGTACTGGTTGGTGGCAAGCCATATAACAAATAACCAAAATCATGCACGGCAAACGACCACTCATGTGGTAATCCCTCAAACTGAGAGAAGGCCAGAATCTCAAGTGTATTTGCCTCTGAGTTGAAGTAGGTAACAGGATCGCTATAAGCAGTACGGTCAATGACGTAATCACATTCAAACAGAGATTGGTCGTTGAAGTGATTGTATTCCCAATAGGGAGGAACCAGCGAATAGCGCCCGCCGAAACACATCACCACCTCATTAAGCGGCGAGGAAATACCGGTATTGTCTGCTATGTATATATCTGTTTGACCACCCCTGCCCGCTAGGTTTATTTCCGCAATCGAGTCAAAAGCGGTGGCGGTAAAGAAAAAACCAACAGCCTGAGACGGGTCTTGATGATAAGAAAAGGTACCATGGACGCCTGCATAATAAGCATTCGCCCAGTTATGTGGAAATGTGCCGCTGCACTGGATCGAATTTGTGTCCGCAGAACAGGCTGGTGGCGTGTGATTAAACAACACCACAATCCCTTCTACGGAAGCTGGTTGGACAAAATAAACATTAGCCCCAGGTGTTGCTGTTGCTGTCGCGCTTGTTGGCGTTTGTGTCGGAGGGGCAGTTGGTGTATGGATGGGAGTAAGAGTGGGGGTGCGGGAAGGTGTTGGTGTATAGGTAGGCGTGGGCGTAAAAACAGGGTTTGTGAGGCGAACAAACTTGACAGCATCGGCTAACAGTTGGCGAGATGGTTCGCTTCCTTGAGGCAACGTATCCACTACGCGCACATAGCTGGCAAGGCCCGAATTGGCATTGAGTTTGTAACGCCCCACGAAGTACCAATGGTCAACGCCAGAAGTGTCATTTTGGCTGATGATGAGATTGTTCTTCAACCCGCCAGCGTGCTGAACACTGTACCGCGCCTCATAAGTGCGTATACTGCCAAAGTCAGGAATGTGAACATACACATCATATTCGGCTGAGTGGGTTAATGCCGGTCGCCAGCGCGCCCAATCTCCCAACTGCGTGAGCGTGGTAAACCATGAATGGCCATTGTATCCTTCTGTCGCATCTTGCCAGCAGGCAAGTCCGTTGGCGCAACCCTTTGTGAAATAAGGCACATCTTGATCGTCCACTATAATGGTCTGGTATTCATAGGGCGCATTGACCGCAGGAGGGATACAGCCTGCCTAGACATTCAGCCACATGCACCAACTGGTAGCCCCATTGGCATGAATGGCCCATGGATCAGGCGTCCCAGCAGGTGCATTCCAACCATATGGGTCAACGGCTCGTTCATTAGGTAACTTGACTTGAAAATGGAGGTGAGCGCCAGTGATATTGCCCGTTTTGCCGCTCGTCGCAATCACTTGACCAGCTTCTACTTTGTCGCCTTGCTCCACCGAAATAGCACTCAAATGACCATAAAGGGTGACGTAATCTATTGTACTGTTCCCATCAATATCATGCTCAATTTCAATGACCAGACCATACCTACACCTATCCTGATTGTCATAACAATTTGTTTCATCCCAACCAGCTTTCAATACTGTACCGTTGGCAGCAGCTAATATACGCTCGTATGCCATCGAGTAGTCAATACCGCTGTGGCCATCATAACATCGTCTTTCTCCGTTACTATAACAATTATGAGCCTCTACCGGCGTCGGTGGCGTCCACCGCTGACCATCTTGCCGGGTAAAGATGTTATTATCGTTGTCAGGTTCCCTTTTGTAAGTGGGGTATTCATGGTCCACATATGATGTGATGGTTTTATTACCGTAAAAGGGCAACTGCAAAAAGGGATCTTGTGCTTCTTGTGCAGGTAATTGTCCTGACCTGGGGAGCAAAACCCAAAGACCGCTTACAACTAGCAGAATACAACTCAGGGCATAGAAAATGGGCCGATTCATAGGTAAGCCTCCTTAGGTATTAAGGTTGTGGATTGGGCTGCTTCAACCAGACAGGATAGCGGGCAAACTGTCCATGCTGAGTTATTTGTTGTAGATTTGTGCCATCGGCGTTGACCACCCAAATTTCACCGTGGCCGCTGCACATGGAGGCAAACGCAATTTGTGAACCATCCGGTGACCAGACAGGATCAATATGTCCCGTGCTGCCATCGGCTAATAAAGGCCATTCGCTTCCTGTTTCCACGTCAATCAGGTGAATGGTATTACCCCAATAATCTTTTGGTATACCTGCCTGTGGAGTAAAACGAGTTTCCGTTAAAGCCCGAAAAGCAATGGTACGACTATCTGGCGACCACACGATTGAGCTTTGGAAACTATCCAAATTACGACTAAGCAGTCGCAGATTAGATCCGTCAGCATCTATCAACATCAGTCCCCTATTTTCAGGAGATTCATCCGACCCATAGAATGCTATTTGTTGCCCATCTGGTGACAAAACAAACCCTGAGCCATAAAACTCGTAAAGCAAGCGAGGCTCACTGACACAAAATCCCCCGAATTGCTAGGAAGGAGAGCGGCAGGGAGGGAGGGCCGCAGCGGAATTGGAATCATGGGGATCGCGGAAAATTGTCCAGATCGAAGGATCAGTTCCTTGGTAGAAGTAGATAACTTGTCCATTAGACATCACAACGCCATCATGAATCTCCCCTAGAAAGAGATTATTCACATCAATTCCTTTTTCAATTAAAGTTACATATTGTTCATTTAGCACATCAACCAACCATAAGCCGTTCCCTTCTCTCCAGAGTAATACCTGATGGCTATCGGGATGCCAACCGAAAAACCCACCTCCGGGGCTAAAATTGTCGCCAAACAGTTTCCGAATTTCGCCTGTCAATGGGTTAAGCAGACGGACATGATCACCGTTAAAATCAACCAAAATCAAGGCTACCAGACTGCCATCCGGCGCAGGATAAAGCCGACCCCATTGGGTTGGATTGGGTCCAGTGAGCGGCGCGGGTGGTTGAAGCGGCGTACCGTTACCATTGATTGCAACCGCATACACATACCCCTCCTGGTTTTCGCTGTCGCCATACTCATCACTGGCGTTGGCCAGCATATAGAGAATCTGGCTCTGCATGGCTGTTGTGGCTGGCTCTGCCGGTGTTTCCGGGGTTACCGATGTTGGTGAGGCGGTCATTACAATCGTCGGCGTAATCATTGCGGTCGCCCCAGGTGTTCCGGGGGTTGGTGCAGGTGGCGATGCCGGTTGGACAGTTGGCTGGCAGGCTGCTATGGCAGCAGCCAAAAACAAGAGTATGCTCAAACTTATAAAGTTACCCAAAAACTTGCTCATCATTAGCTCCGCGTATTAGCAAAATCAATAAACGTCGCTTCATGGATATGAATTTAGTCTGATCTACATTCACTTTGATCAGGCCAGCAGTTGGTGAACCTTGTCCAGGAATTTATCAATGTTGAACGGTTTGCTGAGGAAGGTGATGGGACGCTGGTCGTCTAGTTGGGTCAGCACTTCTTCGGGGGCGTAACCGGAAGCGACCATGACATTTACGTTGGGGTTGAGCTGGCGGATTTTGCGGAGGGTATCACGGCCGTCTTGCCGGGGCAGATGCCAATCCAAAATGACCATCTCAATATCATCCTGGTAGGCGCGGTAAAGCTCCTCCCCTTCCAGGCCATCGTAAGCCAACAGCACACGCAGGCCAGATTCGCTGAGGATGTCATTGAGGGCAGCGCTCACATTCCGGTCATTTTCGATGAGCAGCACTGTGCTATTGGCAACTGTGATACTGTTTGAATTTGAAGACGATGCAGAATTCATACTGTTAAGTCACCATATGTATCTGGTTGGCGGCTGTGAGCATAGAAGAGAGTGGTTGTTCAGAAGCAACTGGTTGTTTCCGCCAGTTGCTCCTGAGAAAGTGGCCCCTCACATACCCAAAACAGAATGAAAATGAATAAGTGAAGGTGGCTCCTCCATATCCAATAGCTTCCCATAGCCCAGAGGCAGTAAAGGATAAATTGCCCTAACTACATCAATACGGGCGAATAGTAACACAACAGCGCTAAAAGCCAGTCCAAAGTTAGTCCAAAGCAGTCCAAAATCAGGCTGGTGGTGGTGGCTGATTTGCCTGTTTGATAGGGGACGTGGGATTTTTGACCCGATCAGATGATGGCGGATCAGGCGTCAAGTTTGGCCAGTAGAGCTTGTATTTGGGTGGTTGGGGGGAGGCTTTGCAAACGAGTGATGGTTTGTTGGCGTAGTTGCCGGGCAACGGCCGTTTCCCCTCTTGCCTCATAGACTTCTGCCAGATTATCCATGGCATTGGCCCATTGATAAAAATCTTGCAACTGTTCCTGGATGGCAACCGCATTTTGCAATAATTCCTCGGCCGTTTCCAGTTCGCCCATTTGGGTATAGACCATGCCCAAATTGTTATAAAGGTAGGCCATCTCGGCCGGGTCTTGTATGGTGGATTGCAGTTTTAAGGCCTCATGCCACTGCTGTTCGGCTTCTGCCAGATTATGCAGATTAAGTGCAATGATACCCAAATTGTTTCTGAGTTTGGCCAGTGTATGGATGTCGCCTCTTTGTGTCAAATCGTCGGCCAGTTGCGCAAATGTGGCATTGATCTCATCCCATTTTTCCATGTTACCTAAACAGGAGAGCATATTGAAGAGAGCGCGGGTATTTAAGACAGTGTGTTGTGGCTGACTGGTTAACTTGTATGCCCTTTTGGCTGCCTGCAATCCAGCCTGCCATTCACGCCGTCGCATGTAAATACTGGACAGATTGAGCAGCACTCTGGCCCGCGCGATTTCATCATGGCTTCTATCGGCAATGCGTAATGCGTTTTGGCAAACATCCAGTCCGTCTTGTCCCAACGATTCCAGGACAGAAGCCAGATTAGAAAGCGAAACAGCATAGTCAGACATGCAGGATTGTTGTTTGTATAGGGCAACCGCCTGACTTAGACAGGTTTCGGCTTTTTTGAAATCTCCCTGACTGCGATGAATATAGCCCATCATATCCATCAGCGTCGCTTCTTCGTATTTTTTCTCTGCTAACTGACTCTGTTGATGCGCTTTTTGCAGGTAGATAAGCCAGCGTTCCCAGTCTGCATAACCAATGGCATAGGTGTGGAGCGTTTGGATTAGACGATAGGCCAGATCAAAATTTGCCGGAGAGTCCAATGCGTATTCAATAGCCCGCAGCAGATTGTCGTATTCCTGTGGTACCAATTGAAAGGGATTGGGGCTGGACGTCAGCGTATTCAGCCAGCGTTCGGCGTTGGTAATGCCTTGTCGGCGGCGAATTTCCTGCCATTTGGAGAGTGAGGACATGGGTCTATGATTACCGTTGCCTACCCTGAAAAAATCTGCGAATGACGCAAAGAGGGCGAAGTTTTTTCTCTGGTAATTCTGCGTCTCTGCGTGAGCTTTTTCTTCAGTAGACTTACCGTTCATCCAACATTTGTAGGAGGAACATCTCGGTGAGCCGGTGCAGACTATAGCGTCTATCAAACAAGGAACCACGCAAATCTACCAGGGATAGGAGAACTAACTCTTCTACGGATCGCTCTACCGATGAGGGCGACAGACCGGCGACTTCGATGAGGTGTTCAAGCGTGAAGCCGTTATCTCCGGCGTGGGTGAGGGCGAGCAGCGTTGCCTGGCTGGTTTCATCTAAAGAATCCCAGGCTTCCTGGTAAATATAATCAAAGAGTCCTGTACTCGATTCGTTTTGGCCGGCAGTGAGGCGTGTCAGGACTCGTGGTAGTGAATGAAAACGGAGCTGCCCGATGACCAGTTTGATGGCCAACGGATTTCCGCCCACAATCTGGTAAATCTGGCGCAGATCATTGTCTGAGGCTTTTTCGAGGTCGGTAAAACCGGTGCGGCTGGCTTCCTGGCGAATGAGTTGGTACACGGCCGTTTCCCCCAGTTCTGTCAATGAATAAGAAAAAACCCCCGGTTGGTCTAGCAATCTCAGCCGCGAAGTGATTAAAAATTTGCTGGGGTTTTGCCATTTGCGCAGTTCTGGGATGAGCGCGGCATAATCAGCCACTGTTTCCAGGTTGTCTATCACGATCAGGCAGGGACTTTCTTGGAGATGATGCCGCACCAGGCGTTGTTTGTGCAGTTGTGAGCCGTTGAAACTTTGGGGCAGGTCAAACTGGGTGGTCAATTCATCAATCAACATGGGAAAGGTAAGGGCGGGTCGGCCAGAATCTATTTGCAGCCGCCCGCGTGTGGATAGGTGTGTTTGTTTAGCCGTCACCCAGGCGACCTCATCAAAGCGCACGGTGGCGATGGCCTGCCGCACCAGATAATCGGCCAGGGCTGTTTTGCCCAATCCCCCCAGACCATCCAGGCATAGGATAAAAGGTTCATCGGTTTGCAACAGGACCGATGATAAGACCTGGTAAGGTTTTTCGATGCCGACGAGGGTAGTGTAGCTGGGTGGCTCCAGGCGAGCTATCATTTGCTCTTGCCAATCCAGACGCGCTTCTTTTTCCAGTTCGTTGAGAATCTCGGTTAGCTCGGTGATGGCCTGTTTTTGCCGGTAGAAAAAACTGGAGCGAGACATATTCATGCTGTTGGTGATCACCAGGATGTCTTGCCGGTGTTCATATCGCTGCCGCAGCAGTTCTTCGCCTTCGGGATAGGTGGTGCGCAGTTTGTCCAGCCCCAGGCTGAGGATGGCGCGATTTTGGGCCGCCGGGCCGGTATCGGCCAGGGAGCCATAGAGTGCCTGCTCACTGCGTATGTGCAGCCCCAACCGCAAAAGAGCCAGGGGCCACACGGCCGTTTCCCCTTCATGCCACAGTTGTAATGCTGCCGAAGTTTGTTCTTCACTGATGATGATTTGCTCTGCCATGCCTACGTTTCGCCTTTACCGTGTGCATTTAGCCGCTACATTTTCTTGAGCCACAGTCTGATTGTGCCTAGTTTACCACCTATTTGGACTACCTTTGTACTCAGTTTGCACCAGGTTTGGACTCATTTCAAGTGCCAATTGTGTACGCTTATACGCATGGAACGCGCTCCACGAAAAACATGAAGAGAAGACATGAACAAGAAAAGAATTGAAGAGGAATAAAAAATGACAACAAAAGTTAAATTAACAGTGGCAGAGGTGGTTTTGGTAATAGTTTTGGCAATGGGTCTGTTGACGGCCGTGCCCATGAAAGGTGGTTCAGTTGCTGCTGGTTCTCATTTGCCCGATGTGGCCGGGGAGACTTGCGGCTCATCCTGCACGAATGGCTAGAATTTTGATGATCACAATAAATAAAATACATAACGGCCGTTAACCTTGTGAGCGGTTAGCAGCACGAGGATGGAGAAGATGTCTCTAAGAGGTCGGAATGAAAAAAGGGCCAGAACCAAAAGTTTCATTTTGATCGGCGACGGATTTGATGAGTTTGAAGTGGTCTATCTCATTCACAAATTTCGTCAGGCGGGGTTGCCCATCAAGAGCGTGAGTTTGTTTAACAAGTTGGTGTACAGCCGCCAGGGTGTGGGCATTAAAGCAGACTGCGCCCTGGCTGAACACCCCTTTGACAATGTGGCGGAAGATTGTTTGCTGATATTGCCCACCGGCGGTCAGAATGGGGAAACGCTGCGGCAAGATGCCCGTGTCCGACCTTTGTTACAACTGGTAAAGGAACGTCACGGCCGTGTGGCCGTCACTGATGGTCAGAGCAGTCTGGCGCGTGATCTCTGCCAGATATTCACAGCATCATCCACTGTCATGCACCCGGTAGAAGAACAGATGGAGTTTTTTGTGGCGGCATTGACCGACCACGCTCTGTTTGCCAGTTAAAAACGTCTATTTACGTTTGAGAATGGGAGGGTCGGTGGACCTGGCAGATCACATGTATCTGCCAGGGTTACCTGACTAATTTAGCTGCCGTACCCGTATCTCGCTCACCCATTTCACCTGCCGCAAGGCATCATCCCGTTCGGAGGGTACAATCAGGCGGACACATCCTTCGCGGCGGCTGAGGGCACGGCCGTCAATCCCCCAGGCCAGCAATGTTTCTTTCGCCTCGCTTGCCCATACCCGGCAGCCAAAACCATCCCCACTGATGACCTCCACGTGTGACCACTCCCCGGCAATGTAAACCTGGGCAAAGTCATACAGCGTGACGCCGCTGAAGGCAAAGGGGCCAGACGTGCCATGTCCGGTGCTGACGATGAAGCAGTGGGGTAGGGTTGTTTCTGGTAGCTGCTGCAAAGTGGGCAGAGGAATAGGAAAAGAGCGATCTGCCAATATCAATATCAGCGTGGGGTCATCAGATGGCGGCTCTGGGTTGGGGTCATGCGCATGGGGGTGGAGAGGGTCATCTGTCATCATATGATTTCTATAGTAGCGGGAGGGGGTACGGCCGTCAAACCCCAACAATCATCACGCCTCACATTTTACGTTTTACGTTTCACAAATGATATACTTCCCCCCATGACACAAAGCAACATCCGCAACTTCTGCATCATCGCCCACATAGACCACGGCAAATCCACCCTCGCCGACCGCCTCCTGCAACTCACCGGCGCCATCTCCGACCGCGAAATGCAAGAGCAAGTCCTGGACAGCATGGACCTGGAGCGCGAAAAAGGCGTCACCATCAAAGCCTCCGCCGTCCGCATGAACTACACCGCCCAAGACGGCCGTGACTACATCCTCAACCTGATCGACACCCCCGGCCACGTAGACTTCGGCTACGAAGTCAGCCGCGCCCTCAAATCCTGCGAAGGCGCCATATTAGTCGTAGACGCCACCCAGGGCATCGAAGCCCAAACCCTGGCTAACCTCTACCTCGGCGTCGAAGCCGGGCTAGAAATCATCCCCGTTATCAACAAGATAGACCTGCCCGCCGCCCTGCCCGACGACGTCGCCGAAGAAGTCGAAAACATCACCGGCATCCCCGCCGAAGACGCCATTCCCATCAGCGCCAAAACCGGCGAAAACGTCGAAGCCGTCCTCGAAGCCGTCGTCAAACACATCCCCCCCCCCACCATCAACACCGACCTCCCCCTGCGTGCCCTCGTCTTCGACTCCCATTACGACTCCTACAAAGGCGTCATCGCCTACGTTCGCATCTTTGAAGGCGCTATCGAAAAGCGGCAGTGGATCAAAATGCTCTCTAATGACGTCACCGTTGAACCCATTGAAATCGGCGTCTTCTCCCCGGCCATGAAACCCGTAGACCGCCTGCAAGCCGGCGAAGTCGGCTACATCGCCACCGGCCTCAAAACCGTGCGCGAATGTCGCGTCGGCGACACCATCACCCTGCGCGACCAACCCGCCACCGATCCCCTGCCCGGCTTCCAGCGCGTCAAACCCATGGTCTTCGCCGGCTTCTACCCCTCCGAAGGCGAAGACTACGCCATCCTCAAAGAAGCCCTGGAAAAACTTCAACTCAACGACGCCTCCCTCGTCTTTGAACCCGAAACCTCCAGCGCCCTCAACTTCGGCTTCCGCTGCGGCTTCCTCGGCCTCTTCCACATGGAAATCATCCAGGAACGGCTCGAACGCGAATACGACCTCGACCTCGTCGCCACCGCCCCCAGCGTCCGCTACGAAGTCGTCATGTCCGGTACCGGCGAAGTGCGCATCATCAACAGCCCCGCCGACCTGCCCGACCCCGCCACCTTCGACGAAGTGCGCGAACCCTGGATGGACGTCCACATCTTCACCCCCGAAGAATACTACGGCGTCATCATGGACATGGTTATCAAACGGCGCGGCATCCTCATCGGCCAGGAGTACCCCGCCCCCGGTCGTGTCGTCCTGCACTATGAACTCCCCCTAGCCGAAATGATCGTAGACTTCTACGACAAACTCAAAAGCGGCACGCGCGGCTACGCCTCCATGGATTACGAATTCAAAGAATACCGCGCTTCCAACCTGGTTAAACTCGAAGTGCTGGTCAACAAAACCCCCGTAGACGCTCTGGCCATGATCGTCCACACCGAAGACGCCTACCATCGCGGCCAAAAACTCGTCTCCGCCCTCAAAGAGAAAATCCCGCGCCAGATGTTTGAAGTGCCCATCCAGGCGGCCGTGGGCAACCGTGTCATCAGCCGCGCCAACGTCAAAGCCATGCGTAAAGACGTACTCGCCAAGTGTTACGGCGGCGACATCACCCGCAAAAAGAAACTGCTGGAAAAACAAAAGAAAGGCAAAAAGCGCATGAAAATGATCGGCTCCGTCGAAGTTCCCCAGGAAGCCTTCATGTCCGTTCTGCAACTCAACGACGATTAAACAAACACAAGACATGCGTTTTTTTCAAAAAAACGCATGTCTGATAGCAGAGGCAATATGACGCTGCAAATCTCTCCCGAACAAATGAAAAAGTATAAACAGACCGCCTTAAGCCGTCTGCCTCAGTCCGAAACAGAAATGAAGCAGCGGCGAGAATCAGCCTGGCCTTTCGCCCGGCAGGCGGCTGCTTTACTTAAACATGAATTTAGGGCAAAACGAGTTGTCGTTTATGGATCATTGGCACATGGCGCGTGGTTTTATATCAATTCAGACATAGATTTAATGGCTGAAGGAATTGCGCCACAACAATACTGGCAGGCTTTAGGTAAACTCGAGGAGTTAAACAGCCCATTCGCCATTAACCTGATCACAAATGATTCTCTTTCAGACCGTCTGGCAGATGAAATTGAGCGATATGGTATTGAACTATGATCGTTCGTTATCAGCAGTTGGCCGATAGAATTCAACTTGAGATAGACGAGTTGAATCAACTGGTTGTCATCATCCAGCGGCACTGGTCATCAGCTAAAAACTCTGCCGACCGCGATGCTTATTTGAATTCAGTCGCGTTTAGCTTGCAGAGTTTTTATACAGGACTGGAACGCATCTTTGAACTGGTTGCTAATGAATTTGATCAGGCGGCATTGAGCGACAAGGAATGGCATAAGGTACTACTTGCGTTGATGAGCCAACCCGTTCAAGATGTAAGACCGGAACTGTTAAAGACGGCCACGGCCGTACAATTAGAAGAATACTTGCGCTTTCGTCACGTTGCCAGAAATATCTACGCCACCCATTTGAATCCTACCAAACTGTCGCCTCTGGTCGAAAAACTGCCAGGGTTATGGGTGCAATTACAGATTGAACTTTTGGCCTTCATTACCTATCTTCAAGAACTGGCGAATGCAGATGAATAATGACCATACCCTTGCTGATTTGCTAAACCTGGGACCAACCTCGTCGCAGTGGTTGGCGGAGATTGGCATCCACACACGAGCAGAGCTAATGGAAGTGGGGTGGTGGAAGCGTATTGCCTGGTAAAAGCCCGGCACCCCAGAGCCAGTTTGAATCTGCTGTATGCCCTCTATGGCACAGTCCACAACATCCCCTGGAACATGATTCCCCCCGAAACCAAAACCTCTCTGCAAGTAGAAGCCGCCGCGTTCCGTTTTGGCGAATAAGGAGAGCATGATGCGTGATACGTGACCAAAGCCGTCTCACCCATCACGTTTCAAAACGTTGCCAAATTGTTACACAGACAACGGGTGAGCCAGTGTAGCGTCAAGTACAATAACAAAACAAGCACTCAGGTGTCCTGATTGGGGCACGTGTGGTGTTGAATAAGTCAGAGCCGTTTTGTTATGATGCTGGCGGAGGCTGGTTATGCGTTGTCCAAAATGTAACTCCGATGATTTCCAATTATGCGCTCCCTGTGAACAGTGCCAGTTTGCCGGCGATGCGTTGGCGCTGGAGCAATATGCCAACCTGTCGTTTCTGTTAACAGAGATGGCGACCTGGGCACACCTGTCGGTGGCGGTGCGCGATTTGCGCGAACGGTATGAAAAGCAGCGCCGCCGGGTGGAGGTGGAATTAGGGCTGCGCGAGCCGCTCACGGCCGTAGCCGCCGCCGAACTCTCTGCCGAAATTGCAAACTGGCGCGCAGTTATCACGGCCGTCGCCCGGTGGCAGCGCAGTGGTTGGATCAATAAAACAACGGCCGACCAGACGATCCTGGACGCCTACAGTCATATTGAAGCATTGCAAGAGCAGTTGCTTGATTCCTCACCAACCCCCCCGCCCACCAACAGCCAGGCGCAGGCCCTCCAACAACTGGCCCAAAAACGGTTTATCCTGAAAATCGCCACCAACCTTTTTAACCTCAAACTGATGTACCCCTATGCTTATCAAGTCGTCAAGAACCTGATGACCACCGAAATGGAAGCGCTAGAAATAGAAGCAGGGCTGGTGGAACGGCCTGAAGCCAATTCGAGTTTGCCGTCCCCCTCACCTGCATACGCCAAAGAAAAATCTCCCGATGATCTGGACGCTGCTGTTGCACCTGCCCCTGGGCGTTTCCGCCGCCCGGCGCTCACCTGGGACCGGGTGTGGGAGACGCTGCTCTCCGAGCGCACCTTGCAGGCGGTGTTGTTCCTGGGGGTCATACTGCTGTTTGCCGCCGGTATCTCCTGGGTGGCCTGGAATTGGGGTACGTTCCCGGCAGCAGTGCAGATCGCCTTTTTGAGCGGTTTCACGGCCGTCTTCTACACTCTCGGTTGGTATGTCCATCAACGGATGCAGTTGCATGGTTCCGGCATCGCCCTCATCGCCGTCGGTTCGCTGCTCGTGCCGCTCGACTTTTACGCCTTTTGCCTCTCCGGCGGCTTCCCCCCCGCAAGCTGGCCTTATATCTGGCTGGTCGCTTCGGCCGTTTGCCTGGTCGCTTATCTGGTCACGGCCGTGCTGCTGCAAGCCCCTTTCTTCGGGTATTTGATCGGATTGGCAGTCGGCAGCCTGTTAGTAGCCACGTTGAATCTTATTGGCATTGGTCAGGCGTGGTGGCAAATGGGGGTAATGGCTACGGCCGTAACCCTGGCACTGTCCGGTGAATGGCTGCACCGGAAACAAGGGCGCTGGCATTTTCTGGCACGGCCGTTCGGCCAGATGGCATTGGCGTTGACTGCGCCCACCTTGCTGGTAGGATGGGGTTGGAGCTATTTTCGGAGCGTGAGCGTGGCTTTTCACACCGCGCTGGCGTTGAATTGGTGGTTGGGCGGGCTGGTGTTTGTGCTGTTGCTGCGTCGCGCCCGGCTGCGTACCTTGGCCTGGGCCACCGCCTTTGTCTTTCCCGTTGCCGTCTGGCTGACGGCGCGTGTGTTGTTTATCCCCAGAGGGATTATGCCGGCCTGGGCGGCCGTGGGTTGGGCGCTGCTGCTGCCGGCTTATCTGCTACTAGCGCGGCGCTGGTTGCGGCAAGAGCAGATGGCCGTCTACGGCCGTATCTTCTTGCGAAGTGCGGTCATACTGCTGGTGGTCACGGCCGTGTGGTCATTGCAGGCAGTACAGACTGCGGCCGTTACCCATTTGTTGCTGGCCGGGGTGATGGCGGGCACGGCCGTGTTCTGGCCGCAGCCCCGCGCCTTTTATGGCATGAGCCTTTTCCTGCTCACCGCCTCCGCCACCTGGCAGGGCGGCCGCGGCGCTACCCCGGCGGAATTGATTTTGCCCTGGGCGTTTTGGGGGGTGTTGCATATGGTGGCGGGATTAAGATTGGGGCATTGGGATATCAGGATATTAAGGTATTGGAAGCCTTCAATATCCCAATATCCCCATATCTCAATCTCCGATTACACCGCTCCCCTCTTTACCGCCGGTTACGCTTTTGCCGCCTTATCCATCCTGCCGCCGCTGCTGCTGAACGACCGGCCATTGTTCAGTTATGCCCTGCTGAACTGGATTGGCGTCAATGTCTGGCTGGCCTATCTGGCGCAGACGGAAACGGCCGGGGTGCTGGCCTTGTTGGCCCGGCGACCGCTGGTGCGGTGGGGTGTGAATCTGTTCCATTGGGGAGCGGCGTTGGCGATATTGCCCTGGGTGTGGGTGTGGTGGACAGACGGCCGTCCACCCTCCCCAACACTGGCTTTTTTGTACACGGCCGTGGCCTGGGGGTTGCTCTTTGTTGCCACGCGCCTTCAGGTGGGCCAGCGCGCCTGGTACACCACCGCCCATCTCGGCGCGGTGACCGCCCTGCTCGTTGGCGTGGTCACGGGGAATCAATTGATGGTGGGCTGGCTGCTGCTGCCATTGGCTGCCTTTTACCTGACGGTGGCCTGGATACCCCGGCCCCATGAGGCCCTGGCGTTTATCGGCGTCTGGTCAGGTGTGGCCGGGGTAGGGTTAATTGTAGAAGCGTACAGTCACGGCACGGGGCGGTCGGCGGCATTGGCGGCATTGCTGGCGGTTGGATTGGTGTTGACCGAACGGGGATTGCACTGGCTGATGCAGCAGCGTGGTGGGCAGTGGCGATTGGTGTGGGGGGTGTACCGACGGCCGTTCCTTTACACCGGCTGGCTTGTCTCCATTGGCGCTATTGGGCTGGCATTGGTGCGCAATCTGGTCTGGCTGGGTGGCGGCGTGCCGCAGCAGACGTGGAGCATTGTGGCGCTGCTGCTGCTGGTGGGGCTGTATACGCTGGCGGCGCGGCTGTATCGCCAGGAACGGTTTGGCTGGTTGGCGGCTGTCCTCATCCTGGCCCCCTGGACGCTGCTGATTGGGCGCGGCTGGTACGTATGGCCGCCGCCGCGTTTGGAATGGTATGGTCTGAATTGGATGGTGCTGGTGTTGGCGCTGCTGGCGATTGCCATTCTACTGCAATGGCGGTTGGGGCCAGGCTGGTGGAGCCGTCCGCTGCTGGTGGTGGCCCATCTGCTGGCCCCGGCTGCGTTGCTGTGGGCTTACCGGGATGTGAGCGCGTCGGTGGCGACGGTAGGACTGGGGCTGGTTTTTTATGGCATGGCCGTGTGGATGGACGCCCATTTTCGTGAGAAAACAGAGCCGCCTTCAGAGCGCTTTTTGTACCCGCTGCTCTTTTTGCTGCCGCTGTGGGCTTCTTATTTGTTGGTGTGGGGTTGGCCGGGGGTGACGGTGACGGCCGTTGGCCTGCTCACACTGGCCTTCTCGCTGCCGCTGCTGGCGGCGGCGCGCCGGCTTTCCGGGCGCATACCCGGCTACCGGCTGCCGTTTTACATCATGGCGTATGGCACGGCCGTGGTGGGCACATTGCTCGTGGCTGGCGACCGGCCCGTTCTCATTGGCGCGCTGCTGTTTGATACGGCGTTGGCGGTACTTTCCGTGTGGTTATTCCGCGAGCCGCGCTGGTGGTATCCGGGCGCGGTCACGTTCCCGCTGGCGGGGGCGTTCTTGTTATCAGAGCTGGGCGTTTATCAGGATTATGCCGCTGGCTGGTTATTTATTGGCCTGAGCGGGTTGTATCTGGCGCTGGCCTGGCTGCTCGTCCGGCGCAGCCTGGCCGTCTACGCGCCGCCGCTGTTGGTGATGCTGTTTGTCTGGAGCATTATTGGCCTGATACTCAGCGATGAGACCAGGATGGGGCAGTTTGTCGGTTATGGATTGGCAGCGTGTATTTGGGCGGCCACGGCCGTGTGGCAGCGTTGGCCGGTGGTGTACCATGTGGCGGTGGCGTTCACGGCCATCTCCTATCTGGCGGCTCTGGATTTGTTGGGTGTGCGGAACGAGTATGTGGGGCTGGCGCTGTGGCCGGGCATTCTGGCGGCGCTGGCGCTGGCCCGCTGGCTGGACGCCCATTGGGGCACGGAGCCAGACCTGATTGAAACCGAGAAAATGGGCCGGCTGCACATGATTGCCACGCTCTGGCAATCTTCCGGGCCGTTCCATTTTTTGCAGTGGTGGGGCTGGTCGTTGTACGTGGTGGCGCTGGCGGGGGTGATTGCCAGTGCGCGATTGGCGATAACGAGTGCCGGGTGGTGGCTGTGGGTGTTGGCGGCGGGTACGGCCGTGTGCACCTATTACCTGTTCCGTTTCCGGCGGCAGGTGTGGCTGCTGCTGGCCTGGGGCTGGCTGCAGCTGACCTGGCTGGCCGTTATCCGCTGGTTTGGTTGGAATGACATGCCCGGCCAGGTGGCGCTGGCCTTCTTGCCGATGACGGTGTTGACGGCGGTAGTGGCCTTGACCTTGCAACGGGTGGGCGGCGAAAGCCCCTGCTTTTTGGGGTCACGGGATGGCTGGTCACGGCCGTTGTATCTGCTGCTGCTGCTGAATGTGGCCTTTGGGCAGGCGTTGGCAGTGGTGGCGGGCGGGGCGGGCACGGCCGTGACGCTGACCCATGTGCTGCTGCTGGCCGTGTTGGCTACGGTATGGCTGGATAACCTCTTGGCGCTGGTTACGCTGTCATTGGGCGTACTGGCGTTAGCCCAATGGATGGTCTGGCTGCATATTCCCTTTCCGCAAAGCCTGCCCTTCTTTGCCTTGCTGGCCCTGGTTTATGGTGTGCCCGGCGGCTGGCTGCGCCTGCGGCAGTACAAGAGTGTTCATCCAACACGCAATCTCCCCGTCACCCCCACGCTCCCTTATGTGTGGGCATGGCCGCTCTATCTGGGCGGCTGGCTGCTGTCCGTGGCGGCGCTGGTGGTGGCCTTCAATGACTTTTTAGCCAGTTTTATACTGTTTGACTGGATAGTGGATTTGGGCACACCAGTAGCCGACATTCAGGCATGGCTGTTGACGCTGGCCTTGTCCGGGCTGTTTTTTCTGACGGCCGCGCTGGTGGAGCGGTGGCGCTGGTTGGGTTATGGCGCGGTGCTGCTGCTGCTGGGGGCGTGGAGTGGCTGGCTCTATTTCCTGTCCGGGCGCCAAGAGTTACAGCTTTATGCGATTCCGACCGGTTTTTATCTGTTGGGTGTAGGCTGGGCGGAGTGGAATTGGGGCAGCCGCGGCCTGGCGCGGTGGATTGACCGGGCGGCGCTGCTGCTGCTGTTTGGCTCCGCTTTCTGGCAGTCGTTTGGGCCGTATGGTGGTGTCTATGCCCTGGTGATGATCGGCGAGGGGCTGCTGGTGGCCTGGTTTGGCAGTATGCGGCGGCTGCGACGGTTGTTGTATGGCGGCATGGGTGGGGTGATCACGGCCGTTACTGGTCAGCTCGTCGAGCCGCTATTGGCGGCCAACACTTACGTGCTGCTGTTGCTTGGCGCGTTCCTGGTGGCGGTGGGCATTGCCCTGGAACGTCGCCTGGATAAGGTGCGCGGCTTCTCCAAAGAGGTGCGGGCGCTGTTGGAACATTGGGAATGAGGCGTAATCTGTTATCCGTAACCCGTAATCCGGCTTTGGCTCACGGATAACGGATTACGCATAAATGATGATGAAAAAAACACTTACCTCCAGAAATCTGTGGATCGCGCTGGCGCTGTTGCTGGCAAATGGCTTTGCCTGGCTGCTGGTGGCGGGGCGGGTGGATTGGCCGAAGGCGGCGCCGATTTTGCACCCGGAAATTGCCGAGGTGCGCGAACATTGGCGGGCGCGGGACGCCATCGGTGAGCCATTCCAACTGGTCATCACCAACCAGGTGGCGGCGGAGACGATTGCCTGGTTTATTGAGCCGCGACCTAACCTGCCCTTCAGCCATCCACAGGTGGAGATTCACCCGGATGGGGTGGTGGGACGGGGGCTGCTGCATGTGGGCGGCTTGCGGACGCCGGTGTACGGCCGTGCCACTGTTACCCTGGTTGATGGCAAACCGGTCGGCCACATTCAGGAATTGGGCATGGGCGGGGCGACTGCGCCGGATTTTCTGGTGGAGATGGTGGCCCGGGCGCAGTCAGCCTATGACAACCTGCAATTGCCCATCGAACTGACCCGATTGGAACTGCGCGAAGGCGAGGTGATTGTGGAGGGGGTGTACCGTTGAAATGTGATGCGTGACCCGTACTCCGTAATCCGAAGCCAGAAATCGGATAACGGATAACGGATAACGGATAACGGATTACCGATTACCGATTACCGATTACCGATTACCGCTCGTATAATCGGGGGTATGTACCGACGATTGATTTTTCCGCTGTTGAGCCAGGTAGACCCGGAAACGGCGCATGAGCGCACGTTATCATTGCTGGAATATGGGCAGAGTTGGGCGGGACGGCCGTTGCTGCATCGTCTTGCTGGAAAAATTCCTCGCCAACCGGTTAAGGTGTTTGGTCTGACTTTCCCCAATGTGTTGGGCATGGCCGCCGGGTTTGATAAGGATGTGCGGGTGGCGGTCGGTCTGGCGGCGCTCGGTTTTGGGCATGTGGAGGTGGGTACACTCACACCCCGACCGCAAGCGGGCAATTCCCGCCCGCGCATCTTCCGCCTGGCGCTGGATAAGGCGTTGATTAACCGGATGGGTTTTCCCAATGAGGGGGTGGAAACGGCCGTGCCCCGCCTCAAATCCCTTTCCCAACAACCGCACAATTTTGTTCTGGGCGTCAGCCTGGGCAAACAAAAAGAGACGCCGTTAGAGGAGGCAGATCAGGATTACATTGCCGTGATGCAGGCCGTGTACCCCTATGCCAATTATCTGGCGGTCAATATTAGTTCACCGAACACGCCGGGGCTGCGCGATTTACAGGGTGGTGATTATCTGGGCCATTTGCTGCGGGCGCTGACGGCCGAGAATCAAAAGCTGGCGTACCAACATCAACTACCGCCCCGGCCCCTGCTGGTCAAAATCGCCCCTGACCTGACCTGGGCGGAACTGGACGAGATATTAACGGCCGTGCAAGACACAGGTATTGACGGTATCATCGCCGCCAACACCACCCTCAGCCGGGACGGATTATTGTCGGCGGCATCAGAGGAGGCGGGTGGCTTGAGTGGACGGCCGTTGGCCGACCGCAGCACCGAAATCATTGCGCATATACATCGAGAGACGGACGGACGTCTGCCCATCATCGGTGTGGGTGGCATCTTTACAGCGGCCGATATTTGCGCCAAACTGGATGTCGGCGCAACGTTGGTGCAGTTGTACACGGCGCTCATTTACGAAGGCCCCACCTTGCCGGGGCGGCTGCTGCGAGAGATGGGGAAGAGGCAGGCAGGATGAAACGATTGACAGCGATTGTTTACGGCCGTGTGCAAGGAGTCTCCTTCCGCCATTACACCCGGCTGGAAGCGCAGCGGTTGGGTTTGGTGGGCTGGGTTGCCAACAGGCCCGATGGCGCGGTGCAGGTGGTGGCCGAAGGGGACGAATCTGCCTTAAATCAGTTGGCGGCTTTTTTGCAGCAAGGGCCGGCGATCGCTCACGTGACTGAGGTGGTTGCCCAATGGCAGGAAGCTACCGGGGAATTTAGTCGCTTTGATATTCGATGGTGAATCATGATACTCGATGAAAAGTTAAGTCTGGAACGGCAGCGGACGGCCTGGATAGTTTTGATTGCCAGTTTTACGGTGTTTACCCTGATATGCATCAGTACGCCCGTGTTGGTAAATGCTTATCTGCAGAATGCCACACGGCCGTTGGATGTGGTGGTGCAGGCCAATCAGGGAACGGTGGGGATTGATGATGAAGCGGGCGGCCGTCGGGCGGTAATTGTAGGCGACACCGGGCAGAGTATTGTTACTGGTGAGCATGTGCTGACGGGTAACACAGCCACAGCCCTGGTTTCGGTGCGACCACCTGAGAGTGACCAGTTACTGGCTTCGTTTCAGGTGTATAGCAATACCGATTTTCATTTGTTAAAAGCAGAAACACCTCGTTTTGAGGTAAGTGGCCACGGCCGCACCCTGGTAGCGCGCCTGGACAACGGCCGTATTCGGCTCAATGTGGCAGAGGCTGCGGGACGGCCGTTTACGCTACAGTTGCTAACACCGCAAGGTGAGGTATTGATTGCCGAACCGGGCCAATACGCGGTGGTGGTGCGGTCTGAAGATAAAGATACCCAGGTAACCGTGCGGTCGGGCAAGGTTGATATTTTGGCGGCGGGCCAGGTATTGACGCTGCTGCCAGGATCGCGCGGGCGTATTCCCACCGGCTCATCGCCGGAAGGTCCACTGGGCACAGAGCGAAACCTGATCGTTAATGGTGATTTTAGCCGCAGCCGGGAACAGTGGATTTTGAATCCCTGGATTGTGGAGCTGGCGGCTCAACCAGAGGGCCAGGTGCGCACGCTAGATGTTGGTGGCGAACCCCGGCTGAATGTCACCCGCCAGGGGATTGGGCATGCCGAAGTTTCCTTGCGGCAGGTAATTAACCAGGATGTCAGTGAGTTGACTTCACTGCGGCTGCTGTTTACATTTCGCATATTAAATGAGACATTGGGCGTTTGTGGTGTGAAGGGTAGCGAGTGCCCTTTGTTTGTGCGGGTGAATTATGTGGATGAAGCTGGAGCCAGCAATACCTGGCAACAAGGGTTTTACGCCACGGGTGAAGTAGACCCCAATCTGACGCCGGACATCTGCACAACTTGTGCGATGGTGCAGGGGCCGCACATTCGCGTACCTGCGCAACAGGATTATTTTTATGAGATCGCTGATTTTCGAGAGGAATTGGCGCGGCACGGCCGTTTGCCTCCCCGTCTAATTGAAAGTATCAGCCTGGTCTTTTCTGGTCATGGTTTTGAAGTGGAAGTAGCCGATGTGGCCCTGCTGGCCGAGGAATAGGGTGCATGAAGAATGAAGGGGCGCCCCCTCCAACTGGCTGGAAGAAATGGATGTTTCGGGCCGGTATTTATATATACCGGTTAGGGCTTGGAGGTTTGTTTGGTAAGCGGATGTTGCTCTTGAACCATGTGGGGCGTAAGAGCGGCCAACCGCGACAGGCGGTGCTGGAAGTGATTACCCATGATGAGGCGACTGGCACGTTATATGTGGCTTCTGGCTTTGGCCCCCGGTCTGACTGGTTCCAGAATTTGCGGAAAAGACCAGATGTGACGATTCAGGTGGGGCGAAAAAAGATGGCGGTGACGGCCGTGTTTCTTTCCCCCGCAGAGTCAGGCCAGCAGTTAGTAGCCTATGCCCACCGCCACCCTGGAGCTGCTAAAAACCTGGGGCGCTTCTTGTTGGGCGACCTGGTAGATGGAACAGACGAGAATTACTACAAAATGGGACACGATTACGTGCCGGTCGTTGCCTTTAAGCCACGAGGAGAACAAAATGGCGCATAATCGCGTGGAATGGGTTCCGCCAGAACCGCGCTCTGGATTGATCGGGGCCTGGGATAAGTTTGTGGGGCCGGGCGTGACCGATACCGAACAATGGCTGATGTTGATCCCAACTGTGATTGCTGGCCTGGCTGCGCCGGTTTATGCTATTTATGCCGACTTGGGGTGGTCAACGGTGCAATTGTTGGTGGCGGCGCTGGTGGCGTTTGATCTGGTGGGTGGGGTAGTTACCAATGCCACCGCAACGGCCAAACGTTGGTATCATCGGCCAGAGGCGACCTTCCGGGATCATGTGCAATTTGTGGCTGTTCACTTCTTGCATCCGCTGTTGGTAGGCTGGCTGTTTTGGGGTGGAGACTGGCTTTATGTGGCGGTGGTGTATGGTTATCTGCTGCTTGCAGCGGTGTTGATTTTGAAGACGCCGTTGTATTTGCAACGGCCGTTGGCCTACACCCTCTATCTGCTCTCTTTGCTCCTGGCACTGTATACCCTGCCGCAGCCACCCGGCCTGGAATGGTTTCTGCCCATTTTTTATTTCAAATTGCTGGTGTCTCACCTGGTCACAGAAGCCCCATTTGCACCAGAGTAATGGCTGTCAGACATCCGATTTTTCCCAAAAATCAGATGTCTGGGGCGACAAGTTTGTGCTTTGTTTATGCTTGCACGATGGGGTACACGGCCGTTGCCAACAAGTTAACAGCTTGCCTGTAGGGTGCTCACCAGCAATTTCCCGCAGATCACCTATACTACTATGTATCGAGGGGACACCTAAAAGAGAAAAAAAACCCTTATCATGGTCGGAAGGTGGCCTGGACGAAGTGAAAACTTGCGGTCAAAGGGCACAACCAGACGCCTAATACAAGTTAGAAAGTGGGTGTCCCTTCGCTGGCAAAAAACAATGGCCTCCGGCAGCAGCCGGGGGTCTTTTTACTTCCCACCAGTAGAAACATACGCTTGAGCCAACAACTGCATTGTGTGCCAAACGGGTAGAGGCTGTTGCAGATGGCTTTGTATCTGGGTGATGCAGCCAATGTTCCCGGAAATGACCGCCTCTGCGCTCGTTAGCTGGATACGTTCCGCTTTGCGGCGGCCGAGTTCGGCGGCAATCTCCGGTTGATCCAGGTTATACGTTCCGGCCGAACCGCAGCACAGCCCCCCATCGTCTAATTCCAGCAGGGTCAGATTGGGCACGGCCGTCAACAATTGGCGCGGTGCATTCATCACCCCTTGGGCATGGCGCAGGTGGCAGGCGTCTTGATACACGGCCCGCATGGGTTTTGCCAATCCGGGCGGTGGTTGCAGGCCCAATTCGGCCAGAAAAACGGTCACATCCTGCACTTTGTGGGCAAATGCGGCGGACTGATCGGCAACGGCCGTGCCCGCAAACAGCAGCCCATACTCATGCATCCCCGACCCACACCCGGCGGCATTGGTCAGCACGGCGTCCACATCCGCCGGGAAAAGTTCGATATTGCGCTGCGCCAATTTTTGCGCCCGTTCCAGTTCGCCAATGTGCATCAAAATCGCGCCGCAGCAGTTTTGCCCGGCGGGGATGACCGTTTCCACGCCGTTGGCCGCCAGCACATGCAGCGTGGCCCAATTGATCTCCGGGGCCAATACCTGCTGCACACAGCCCGCCAGCAGCGCCACCCGCGCCCGGCGTGTCCCTTGCGCCGGAAACAGCGTGGGTAATGGCCGGGCCGGTGGTAATTTGCCCGGCAGCATGTTCAACATGCCCTGAAATTGGGCGGGCAGGGCGCGCTGCACCGTTTTGCCAATTTTGCCGGTACGCACGGCCGTGCGAAAGCGCGAGGGGTAGGGCAACGTCTCAATAATCAGGCGGCGGGTGATGGCGTCAAGCAACGGCCGTGAGCGTTCCGCCTCCACCACCCCCCGGTAACTTAGCAGCAAGTCGCCATAGGGCACACCAGAGGGGCAGGCAGGCACACAGCCCAGGCAGCCCAGGCAGCGGTCAATGTGCGGCTGTGCTTCGGCGATGGACAGATTGTGTTCTAGCACATGTTTCATCAGCACGATACGGCCGCGCGGTGAATCCATCTCCTCGCCCAACACCGCATAGGTGGGGCAGGCAGCCAGGCAAAAGCCGCAGTGAACGCACGACTGAACGGCATCGGCCATCGCCTGTCCGCGCGGGCCGTATTCAGTGGGGTTGATCTGGTGTTGCATGTTTTTTAGGGGTTGCAAGTAGCAGGTTGCATATCGCAGGCAATTGCCACCTGCTACTTGCCACTTGCCGCAGGGCTTTTCAGTAAAAATCAGCTAAAGAGTTGGCTGGCAATGGAAGCATCAAAGTAACGACGCGCCGAAGCCAGATTGGAGTAACCCAATTTCTGCGCCAATCCGACAACAAAGTTGTTGATAAG
>JABFFZ010000079.1 GCA_013112725.1 Chloroflexota bacterium | reverse complement strand
GATAGACTTGGTGATTATCACCCATGGGTACACTCCTTTGGTTTGTCCTGAATCAAGAAGTGTACCCTTGCTTTTTCTATTTGGTCACATTTCAAATCGTTCCCTTAAAAGTGTACGGTAGTGAAATCCTGGTACTAATTGCGACTGCTATGCCCGCATGTTATAATCGGAAGCATCTTTATTTATGGTAAATTCTTGATGAAATGCAACTCCTGGCAGTTCGTTGTAAGGAGCAGTCTATCACACAATGGGGTTGTTGCGCGGCATAAGCCACAAAACAGGAAATAAACTATGCCGGTTGAACTTTGGGGAGCAAGTGAAACAATAGCGGTCGGACTGCCAGACCGTTTGTGGGGCTATCTCCTTTTATCAGCTTACATCGTTATCAGCGGGTTATTGATTGGCCGATACCGGGCTGATTTACGCAGTCTGGACGGCCGTAGTTGGCGCTGGCTGGTCGGCCTGAGCATCGCCGCTTTTGCCGCCAGCCAGTTTTTAGCCTACCCAGTCAGGCATACCCCAGACGGGGCGACGGCTTATGTGGCCTTGTTAACGACCGTACCCACCCTTCTTGCCGCCGCCATTTTGCCGCCCATCGCCGCCCTGTGGGTGGGGGCCGCCGCCGGTTTGGGCCAGGCATTGGGCGAAAGTCACCAGCTATTTGCCATTTTTCATTACGCCTTTGTGACCATGTTCACGGCCGTGCTGATGCAGCAAAACTACATCGGGCGGCTCTATCGCTGGCTGCGTCAACCGGTCATCGCCGGTGTATTGAGCGGGCTGCTACTGGCGGTGCTATCCGGCGTGGGCACATTTGCCGCCGGGCCGGCGACCGGCCTGGTAGCCCTAGATATAGCCCTGGTGATGGCTACCGCCAGCTTGTGGCCACGCCTGCTTGAAGGTCTGGTGGGCGGTGTGGTGGTCATGTTTGTGCTAGGGGCATTGCCCGACCTGAGACCGTCACGGCCGTTGGTTCCTTCCCCCACGCAGCGCAGTCTACAAAGGCGTCTCACCCTCAACTACATCGCCTTCACTGCCATCCTGCTCAGCCTGACGCTGCTCGTTTTGTACAGCGTGGCCATCACCATTTCCACCAGACTGATCGCCCACAACATCGCCGAGACCTTACAAGTCATCCCCCTAGATAATCCCCTGCCCGCTTCACCAGACCGCAGCGACCCGAACAAAAAACAATATCATTTTGCCCGGTATGATAACGCGGCCTGGTCGGCAGATGCCGCCGGGCTGACGGCGTTATGGCTGGTGCAACCGGCCAACGGCGCTGCCTATTGGCGCTGGAGCGACAGTTCTGATATTGCTTTCACCAGAGAGTTGGTCGTTGTGTCTTCCCCAGAGGGAGCAGCGGAAGTGGTGGTAGGCAGTGTGCCGTATACGGCCGTGTTGGAACAAGCCTGGGGTATTGGCTGGCCTTTACTGCTGGTAATGTTAGTAGCCGCCGGTCTGTTTTATGCCCATGTACTGGTCATTGGCCGCGACATTACCACCCCATTAGATGAAATGGTAGCCGCTTCCAAAACCATTGCTGCCGGCGGTAACTGGACGCCCGCCTCCTACTTGCAGCGAGATGACGAGATTGGGCAGTTGCAGCGCGCCTTTGCCCAAATGCAGCGCTCTATGCGTAAACGGTTGAATGAACTGTCACTATTATTGGGCGTCAGCCATGATGTGGCTACCAGCATTGACATTCACGAAGGAATCCCCGCCATTTTACGAGGGGCGCTGCGCGGTACGGGCGCGGTGGGGGCGCGTGCCGTGGTGCCCAACCCCGGCGGCGGCAACCCGATGACGTTTGGTGAAGGCCCTGCTGCCGAGCATATGGCCGTGTTGGACCGGCTGATCATGACCCGGCTGCGCCATGCCTCTGAACTGATGTTGGTCACACCCGAAGAGATCAGAAACGCCCTGGAACTACCGGAAACGGCCGAGTTACCGGTTCCAGCTTTATTGGCTATTCCCCTGCGTTCACATGACCGGTTTCAGGGCATCCTCTGGTTGGGATTCCGCCAGACGCACAGCTTTGACCTGACCGAACGCAATCTGCTGTCCACGCTGTCTACCCAGGGGGCGGTGTTGGTGGAAAACGCCCGCCTCTACGCCACCGCCGAAAGTGGCCGCCGCCGTCTGGCAGCCGTCTTGGCCAGCACCTCTGACGCCGTCATCGTCACCGACCAGACGGAACGGGTACTGCTAATCAATCCGGCCACTGAACGCATCTTTGGCCTTACGGTTGATGCCGTGCGCAACCGCCCGGTAGCCGATGTGATTCCCATTCCCACGCTGGTGCAAGCGCTGATGGGGCAAGATGAACGGCCGCAAAACCTGGAAATTAGCACCAGTGACGGCAAAATTTATAACGCCATCGCCTCTACCATTTTCAGCCACGAGGGGCAGGTTTTTGGGCGTGTGGCCGTGCTGCGGGACATTACCAATCTCAAAGAAATTGACAAAATGAAGTCAGACTTTGTGGCTACGGTCAGCCATGACCTGCGCAGCCCGCTCACGTTCATTCGGGGCTATACCTCCATGCTGGCGTTGGCCGGTGAACTAAACGACAAGCAACATGAGTACGTCAGCAAAATTCTGGGCGGCCTTGATCAGATGGCGAAGATGGTGGAAGACTTGCTGGACATTGCCCGCATCGAGGGGGGGATGGAATTAGAGCAAGAGGTGATTGAGATACGGCCGTTGCTGGCTGACATCGCGGCGGAATACTGGCAGCACGCCCACCTGGCGGGCATCCAGATTAAAGTGGACGTCATGGATGACGTTTCCGCCGTTGTTGGCGACCTCTCTCTCATTCGCCAGGCCATCGCCAATCTGCTCGGCAATGGCGTCAAGTATGCCCCTAACAGCGGCCCTCTCTTTTTACAAGCGCATCAGGCCAACGGCGAAGTTATCATCAGTGTCAAAGACAATGGCCCCGGTATTGCCAAAGAAGACCAGGCACACCTGTTTGAAAAATTCTACCGCGTCAAGGCCAGGGGAACGGAAAAGGTTAAAGGGTCTGGTCTGGGTTTAGCCATTGTCAAAACCATAGCCACCCGGCATGGTGGCAACGCCTGGGTGCAGAGCCAGATTGGCAAAGGCAGCACTTTCTGTATCTCGCTGCCCATTCACGCCTCCGAACCATCCACTACGCCAGAAACCTGGAAAGATCAATAGGCCAATAGGCCAGGGTCAATCAGCACGGCCGTACCCCACAAACACATGTGGCGCGGTGTGGAACACCGGCCACAGCAAAGAACAGGACACGGCCGTGCAAACCCAATTACAGGACGCCTATCTGGCGCAATGGACGGGCTTTGCGCCCCTGCCCCGGCTGCTGGCAGCCTGGTCGCTGGCGGAAGTGTTGGGCGCGGTGCATCATGCCCTCAGCTATTGGCAGATTGTGGCGAATTTGGAGCCACACAGCCGCAACCAGCTGGAAAAGTGGCTGACATGGTGGCTGCGCCGTGTGTTGACGTTGGTGGCTAATCTGGAGGTGAACGATGGCGGTTAATACCAAAGGCAAACGGAAGGTGAATGTGAAGGGACGGCCGTTTATCTGGTCGGTAGAGGGCAAAGAGACGCAGGCGCCAGAAGCGGGTGGTTTCGTAGACCCTACCCCAGCGCGCTACATTCACATCATCGCCACCAACAAAAAGTTCATGGTGCATTACAAAATCCCCAACGAGGGCGACGCCTACGCCGAACTGCGGGTAGAAGGGGAACAGTTCCCCCGCCAACCAGGAGCGAAGGTGGTGCAGGTGCCGCGTTGGAAAAACGACACCAAACCGTACCCCACCAATGACTTTGTGCGGCAGTTGATTGGGTGGTGTATGAGTAGCGGAGATTAGAGATTAGAGATTGGAGATTGAGAGATTGATTAGTCTGGAATGTCGAAAGCGGCTTTCAGTGCCTCATTTAATTCGTCCATTTTTGCTGGCGACAAAACGCCTATGAAGTTGGTGAGAGCAGACTTTGGCAAGCTCACAAGGTCATCACAATGGATGCTACTTGAATGTGTTAGTCCTTCCTCTATGTCAATGGGAACTTGAGTGAGGAGGCCATGATAAGACGAATAAACAGGTGCGCATATCACTGTCGAATAGCCGGTTTCCATCAATGCCTGGCGGCTGACGATAACAAAGACCCGGTATTTTTTAGGGTCACGCGCTGTTGGTCTGGCTACACGGTATAGCTCACCCCGTCTCATGGAATTACCTGATAGGCAAGCACATCCTCCGCTTCAGCATTTAGCTCATCCAGGTGCCGATTGATGATTTCAATGTCGCGGGCATTTCTGTCGTTGCGGATCATTTGAGCGATGGCTTTGCGTAAGGCGTATTCAATGAATTCAGAACGGTTTTTATATGATGCAGACATGACATCAATGGTTTCTAATAAATCTTCGGATAGGGTGATAGAGATTTTTACTTTCATGCGCCCATCATACTACCTTTATCCTACCTTTTCAAGTGGAGAGAACGAATTTGAAGAAAAACCAAAAGCGCAAAAATAAGGAGTAGCAGGCCGCCCATTTGGCGGAAAAGGGGCGAAAGAAGGTGGTGCGGTACAACACGGCCGTGAACCAGGAAAAACACCGCCCCGACTGGCAGCCATTGACGCCGGACGCCGATGGTCTGGTGGCCGACCGGCGCATGATGCCCCGCGACGAACACGACCGGCGTGAAGCCAACGTGGCCGTAGTGCAGCAGGCGTTTGTAGCCGATTTTGACGACGGCCGTTGGCAAGAGCTGGCCGACGAGACCCCCTTCCTGCTGGGCAAGGTGGTGGAAGTGAGCCGGGGCCTGTGCCGGGCCGAGGTGGAGGGTCAGGTCATCGTTTGTGACATTCGCGGCACGCTCATTGCCGAGGGCACGGGGTTTACGAATGTGGTGGCGGTGGGTGACCGGGTGTTGGTACGGCCGTTAAGCGATGATCGCGGCCTGGTGGAAGAGGTATTACCCCGGCGCAGCGGTCTGGCCCGCGCCGACAGCTTCTACACCCATCTCAAACAAATCATTGCCGCCAACGTGGATCAACTGCTCATCGTCGCTTCCTGGCGTGAGCCGCACCTCTGGTTCCAACTGATTGACGAATACTTGATTGGCGCGGCGCGCAACAATTTGCAGGCCACCGTTTGTGTGAACAAAGTTGATCTGGCCGCTGATCTGGCGGAAGTGGAAACGGCCGTCGCCGCCTACATACAGCTTGGTCATGCCCTCATCTACACCAGCACCATGACCGGCGCGGGGCTGACCGAACTGCGCCGTTATTTGTGGGGCAAGACCACCGTGCTGGCGGGGCTGTCTGGCGTGGGTAAATCGTCGTTGTTGACGGCCGTAGAACCCACGCTCGACCTGCGCACACAAACCATCAGCCTGAAGCGACAGGAAGGGCGGCACACCACCTCGCAGGCAATTATGCTGCCCTTTGCCGACGCGGGGTATGTGGTGGACACACCCGGCATCCGCGACATGGGGCTGATTGGCCTCGACCCGGATGAGTTGATCGCTTATTATCCTGACCTGGCGAATGTGGTGGGGAAATGTCGCTTCACAACTGCACCCACGCCCATGAGCCGGGTTGTGCGGTGAAGGATGCGGTGGCGCACGGCCGTATCGCCGACTGGCGGCACAAAAATTATGTCAAGCTGTATCAACAGCTATTAGAGGGATCATGATGTTATTGAGACCCACAATCACCAAATCTCAGTAGATCAAAATGGGAGGAGTGGGCATCCTCAGATGCCCACCGGTTCGCATCTGAGGATGCGAACTCCGCTTTGATCTACTGAATCTGTGTTAATCCGCCGCATCTGTGAAAATCTGCGTACCATTTTCCACACTGCTATGTAAGGAGAAAGAAATGAACGTAACCGAGATATTGGCTTTATACGATGAACAGGAACGGCAGGGTGGCCTGCATCCATCCTATCTGCGCGAGGAGACGCCGGAGGTGGTGCGGCAGGTGAGCCATGACCGGTCGCGGCTCAGTTTTGTCATTTACAGCAGGCTGAACGAAGCCAACGCCGACCGGGTGATCGCCGAACAAATTGCCCGCTTTCAGGAATGGGGCGGGTATGGGTTTGAGTGGAAGACTTATGACCATGACACCCCGCCCGACTTGAAGCAGCGGCTGGCGGCGCATGGTTTGGAAGGGGATGAACGAGAAGGATTGCTGGTGTTGGACCTGACCGACTGCCCACTGGTTTATTTGCAGCCGGTAACGGCCGATGTGCGTCGCATTACCATTGATCAGGTGCGGGATGTGACGGCCGTGTTAACTGAAGTGTATGACGATAATTATGACTGGCTAGAAAAACAACTGCGGCAAAATCTTACCGATCAACCTGATTTTTGGAGTATTTATGTGGCGTATGTGGATGGCAGGCCGGCCTGCGCCGCCTGGATCAACTTCCCCACCAACAGCCAGTTTGCCGGGTTATGGGGTGGGGCAACACTGGCAGAGTACAGAAATATGGGGTTGTATACGGCCGTCGTCGCCGCCCGCGCTCAGGAAGCAATCCAGCGCGGCTACCGCTTTCTGATGGTAGATGCCAGCGACATGAGCCGCCCCATCCTGCTGAAACGGGGTTTCAAGCTGCTGACGTATACCACACCGTACACCTGGAAGAACCCGGATTTTCAGACCTGACAGGTTTTGGAAACCTGTCAGGTCTGAAAAATCAGCCCACTCGTTTGAGCTTGGGCAAGACCTGGGCTACAAATTGGAATTTGTTCGCCAGATTGCCGCCCGCTTCTAGCTGCTCATGCAGGGTGGCTACCGTCAGGTCAAGGTCGAGGCTGGGGCAGCGGCTCAACCAGTTGTCAAAGGCTTGCAGGAAGGGCGTGCCCGCTTTGAGATCGTCCAAAACCTGCTGCACTTCGGCGGCCAATGCGCCATTCATATCTTTTACCACGATTTCCAGGCTTTGGCTGACGCTGTAACCGGAACGCAGCGATGTTTCCATGACGTGCAAGAATTCGGGAATCTGGTTGGTAACAAGTTGGGACTGTGATTGTTCGTTCATAATTGAGTTTCACCTGTGTTGGACGCATCCACGCCCACTTCCTGGAGACGGCGGCGGTACTCCTCGCAGCCAACCTCCAACATGTAAATGGTATTGACGGTGCGCTCGATGACGGCCGTGTTGTGCCGTTGCGCCGTGTAGCCCCAATACTCGGCTAACCAGGCAATCTGGCGGGCGGTCTCATCGGCAATCTGGATACTGATTTGTTTCATATGACCATCCTTTTAGCATACGATAATCGTATGTTGATACGTCTATATAATGGTGGATAATCGTATATTGTCAAGAGGGAATTTGCTACCCACAACAAACCAGCAATGAACGACCTACTTCTCAACCAAATGCAAGAAAAGATTGATAACTGGCAACAGGATAAAGACCGGCGGGCGATATTTTTGCAATGTTATCAAACGATGACGGCGAATACATTGGCAGCGGTGGCCGACGGCCGTTTCCAAGACCCCACCTGGGTAAATGGCCTGCTGAATCGTTTTGCCGACTATTATTTCGTGGCGCTTGATGTGTATGACAAGGGGCAGAGTCAGGCATCGCCCGTCTGGCAATATGCGTTTGATGCCGCCGGGCAGAAAAAGGCCAATGTATTGCAACATCTCTTTCTGGGCGTCAATACCCACATCAACTATGACCTGGCGCTGACACTGTATGACGTGCTGCATGAAGAGTGTCCGTCGCTCACCCCGGCGCAGCGAGACGGCCGTTACCAGGATTATTGCCTGGTCAACGAGATCATCGCCGAAACGATAGACCAGGTGCAGGATGAGGTGGTCAAGCGGGAATCACCGCTGCTGGCGCTGGTGGATTAGTTGGGCGGGCGGATGGATGAGTGGCTGGTGGTGGAAATGCTCACCGGCTGGCGTGAGGAGGTGTGGCGCAAGGGGGTGGAAATGGTAGAGGCGGTGGATGCGGACGGCCGTGCCACCCTCCGCCAATCACTGGAACAAAGCTGCCTGAGGCGGGGGCAACAGATATTAAAGGCGTGATGCGTGATGCGTGAACAAGAATTTCATGCATCATAAATCACAGTTTAGGAGAACAAACAGAATGGATCAAACAATGATTTGGACAGGTATTGCCGCGGAAACGTGGGATTTGAGCGGCGGCGACGAACCGCAATGGGATCATGACTTTTTCCGGCAAGTGCTGGAGCAAAATCCTGGCCCGGCGTTGGATATTGGCTGCGGCACCGGGCGGCTGCTGGTGCGTTTTCTGGATTATGGTTTGGACGTGGACGGGCTGGAGCTGTCACCCGACATGCTGGAAATCTGCCGCCGCAAAGCAGAAGCCAAAGGGTTCCACCCCACCCTCTATCTGCAAGACATGCGGATGATGGCGTTACCGAAAAAGTACCGCACCATTTTCATTCCCTGCGGCTCATTTATGCTGGTGCTGGATTATGAAGAGGCCAAACAAACGATGCGCCGTTTTTATGAGCATCTGGAGCCGGGCGGCATCCTGGCCTTGACCCTGTTTGATATGTTTGGCATGGAACCAGACATCAAAATTGGAGAATGGTGGTCCCGCTGGCGTAATCCGCTGCCCGATGGCACGGAAAACGAGGTGCTGTTTTACACTGACGCGATTGACCGGGTGGAACAGGTGTATCGCGGTAAACGCCACTACAAAATCTGGCAAGGCGAGCAACTGCTGCGTGAAGATTTCCTGGAGGATACCTTCCGCTGGTATTCACCCAATGAAATCCGGCTGCTGCTGGAACTATCCGGGTTTGAACTGCTCTCCACCAGAGGCAACAATCTGGACGAAGCCGTGAATGAAACGCATTGGGGCATGGCGGTGGTGGCCCGAAAAAAGGAGGGGTGATATGCGCCTGTTTCTCTTTTTGCTCCTCGGTATTCTGCTCCTGATGGTAACTGCCTGCGGGGGACGTCTGGCAGAGACAGACCCGGCTGTGCCCCTGCAAGTAGCCGCCGGGAAGGAGTTTGATATTGCCATCAGAGCCAATATCACCACTGGTTATGAATGGCGGCTGGTTAGTACATTGGATGAAACGGCCGTGCGCTTTGTGACGAAGCGTTATGAGCCTGACAAACCTATCACAACCGGCTCTGGTGGGCTAGATGTCTGGCGTTTTCAGGCAGTGTCCCCTGGCGAGAGCCAGATTGTGCTGGGCCATTTCCCGCCTGACGGCCGTGATGTACCCGAACAGATAATCACTTTCACAGTGAACATACAATAACAGCGGCAGTGAGAGGATTGAATTATGGAAGAAGCAATACGCGAACGATTTAACGAGGGTATTCTGGCGGAGGCGCGGGGGCGGTATGGCATTGCGCCGGAGCAGATCAAACTGTTGGATGGCTTTGAGAGTTTCATGTTTGAATTTACCAAAAACGGCCGTGACTACATCCTCCGCCTGGGCCACAGCCGCCGCCGCACGCCGGAACTGATTCACGGGGAGGTAGATTGGATCAATTACCTGGCTGACGGTGGCGCAGGTGTGGCGCGGGCGGTGCTATCCGACAATGGCAAACTGGTAGAAGCGATTGACGACGGCCGTGATGGGCAATTTTTAGCGACGGCATTTGTGAAGGCGCGGGGCGGTTCCGCCTGGCGAGAGGGTTATTGGAATGAGCGGATGTTTGTGAACTACGGCCGTTTGCTCGGCCGCATCCACCACCTGAGCAAAAGCTACCAACCGGCCAACCCCGCCTGGAAACGGCCGCAGTGGGATGATCCGCTGATGCAGTTCGCGTCGGAGATATTCCTGGTGGCGGATACGGCCGTGTTGTCTCATTACCAGGAGGTGATGGCCTATTTGCGCAGCCTGCCCCAAGACCGGGACGGCTACGGCATGATTCACCAGGACGCCCATGGCGGCAACTTCTTTATAGACGAGGATTACACCATCACCCTGTTTGACTTTGACGATTGTGTCTACGGCCATTTTGCTTATGACCTGGCGATGGTGCTGTTTTACGCCATCACCAATGCGCCAGACCCGGCGGCGACGGCCCGGCAATTATGGCCCCCCTTTCTGCGCAGCTACCGGGAAGAAAATGAACTCCACGGCCGTTGGCTGGCCGAAATCCCCCACTTTATGAAACTACGCGAGATTGACCTGTATGCCCAATTGTTGAACATCTTTGGTGATAAACCCTCCGGCAGTGCCTGGGTGGATGGGTTTATGCACGGCCGTCGGCAAAAAATTGAAAGTGGCGCGCCGTATCTGGCGTTTGATTTTAGCGAGTAGTTCATATAACGAAAAATGATGATACCTTTACCACCCCATCAACTGGAAAAGACACGGCCGTTACTGGCCCCCTTAGCCGAACATTTGTTGATCGTCCCCTCCATTTTGGCCGGGCTGACACCGGCAACGGTGTATGTGGATGATGTGGCCGAACCGCACACGGCCGTGACCTGGTTTCACGGCCGTGTCATAATCGCCGGGCAGGTGGATGCGCAGCGGTTAACGGCCGTGCGCCACCTGCTGCTCACCGAGTACCAACGTGAAACCCAATCAGCCAACCTGGATGTATTGCTCATGTACAGCACACCAGAATGGCAGGCCGCTGCCGCCGATTTACTGCCTGACCTGAAAATGATCGCCGCCACCCGCTGTTACTACCGGCTGGATGCCCGCAGCCGGGAATGGCAAACGGCCGTGCCCGATGGCCTGCAACTGCGCCGGGTAGATGCTTCCTTATTGGCGGACTCCACGTTGAATAATCTGGATTGGGTCACAGAGGAGATGGTCTCGGAACGGCCGTCGGTGGCCGACTTTCTGGACAAAAGTTTTGGCTACTGCCTGGTACATCAGAACAACATTGTGGCCTGGTGCATGAGCGAATACAACACCGGCAATCGGTGTGAACTGGGCATTGCCACGGCCGAAGCCTGGCAGCGGCAAGGGCTGGCCAAAGTGACAGCAACGGCCGTGATTGCCGAAGCTTCCCAACGCGGCATCCACGACATCGGCTGGATCTGCTGGGCCAACAACCTGCCCTCCGTACATACGGCCGAAGCGTTAGGTTTCAGCCGCGTCCAGGAAAAACTGGTGTACCTGTTCTTCTGGCAAAACGCTCTGTGAAGTTATAGCGTTACTCCCGCAGCTTAAAACGCTGGATTTTGCCGGTCGCCGTTTTGGGCAGTTCCTCTACAAATTCGATCCAACGCGGCCGTTTGTATTCGGCCATCTTCTCGCGGCAGTATTGAATAAGTTCCTGCTCCAATTCGGCCGAGGGCGCGTAACCCGGTTTCAGCACCACAAACGCTTTGGGTTTATACAGGGCAGATTGGTCAGCTTTGGCAACGACGGCACATTCGACAACGGCCGTGTGGCTGACAAGCGTACTCTCCACCTCCATCGGCGACACCCAGATGCCGCCCGCCTTGATCATGTCATCGGATCGGCCGGCGTGCCAGTAATAGCCATCCTCATCCACATAATACTTGTCCCCCGTAAACAGCCATTCCCCCTGAAACGTCTGGCGGCTCTTTTGATATTGGTGCAGGTAATACGAAGCCGTCGTCTCCCCCCGCACCAACAAATTACCAATCTCCCCCTGCCTCACTTCCTGCCCGTTTTCGCCAATGATCTTCAGGTCAAACCCCTTCACCGGTTTGCCACTGCTGCCGGGGCGCATGTCGCCGGGCCGGTTGGAGATGAAGATGTGGTAGATTTCCGTACAGCCAATGCCATCAATAATTTCCAGCCCCGTGCGCGCCTGCCACTGCTGCCAGATGGGCGCGGGCAGCGCCTCCCCGGCGGACACACACAGCCGCAGCGAAGACAAATCATACTTCTCCACCAGATCAGGAATTGCCAACGCCATGGCATAACCGGTAGGCGCATTGTAGAAAATGGTGGGCCGGAACTGCACAATCAAATCCAGAATATGGGTGATGAAACGCGGTGGGCCAGGATACAACACCACGCTCGCGCCCACATACCAGGGGAAAATCAGATTGCCGCCTGTGCCAAAGGTAAAAAACAATTTGGCCACCGCCAGGGTGCGATCACTTTCCTGTAAGCCCAACACATTGACGCCCCACAACTGCGCCGTCAGCGGTAAATCCTTGTGGGCGTGGGGAATACCTTTGGGTTGGCCGGTGGTGCCGCTGGAATAGTTGAGCGTTGCCAAATCTTCGCGGTGCGTATGTACCCGTTCACAGGTGGTGGGTTCGTTAGCAATCCATTTGGCGTAGCTGGTGTCTTCGTTCTCGCCGCCAATGACAATGACGTGCCTCAGGTAAGGCTGCCCGGCGCGGATTTCGGCGATTTTGGGCAGCAGTTCCTCGTGGACGATGAGAACGTGGGCATGGCTGTCACGCAAGATGTAATCGTATTCGCCGGGCGTGAGCAGGGTGTTCAGCCCCAGCGAAACAGCCCCAATTTTAAGGGTGCCAAAGAAACAGGTCACCCATTCCGGCGTATCATAGGTGAGCAGCCCCACCACATCACCAATGCGCACGTCCAGCTTGAGCAGGGCATTGGCCACCTGGTTGGCCTCCTGGCTCACGTCACCAAACGTCAGATTGCGCGATGGGCTGAACAGCGCCACCTTATCGGCGCGTTCGGCCAGATTGTGTTCCAAAATTTCTACGGCATTGTAGTAAAGGGGTAAATCGTCGGCTCTCATGGGAATCTCCTCATTCTCGTTCGTAGTAGGCGATTTATCGCCATCCCAAAAGGCGATAAATCGCCTGCTACGAACCTGGCTTGTGGGATGGTGGTTTTAACAATCGTCGGTTCTCTAACCATTCGGCGCGGGCTTTTTCGGCTTCGCGGTAAGCCTGCCGTCTACCGCTGAGGTATTGGTCAGGCCAGTGCTGCGGGCGGTAGTTGTAGTGGGCGGCGGCTTGCAGGGTGAAATAGGGATTGGACAGATGCGGCCGGGCCAGGGCTACCAGGTCGGCGCGTCCTTGCAGGAGGATGGTGTTCACCTGGTCGGGTGTGGTAATGGCGCCCACGGCCATGGTGGCGATGCCTACCTCGTGGCGGATCTGGTCGGCGAAGGGGGTTTGGTACATACGGCCGTAGACCGGCTGCTGCTCCGGTACCGTCTGCCCACTGGAGACATCCATCAAGTCTACCCCGGCTTTTTTGAACAACCAGGCCAGCGTCGTCAATTCCGCTTCCGTCAGACCACCGGGCGTCCAGTCAGAGGCGGAGATGCGCACCGACATCGGCTTGTGGGCAGGCCAGATGGCGCGGCAGGCGGCAAACAGTTCCAGCGGGAAACGCAGCCGATTTTCAATGGGGCCGCCGTATTCGTCCGTGCGACGGTTGGTCAGCGGCGAGATGAAGCTGGCGAGCAGGTAGCCGTGCGCCATGTGAATTTCCAGCATGTCAAAACCTGCTTCTTCGGCGTAATGGGTGGCGCGCACAAAGTCGGCGATGATGCGCGTCATATCGGTGCGGGTGAGTTCACGCGGGGTCTGGCTTTCGCCGGGGTAGTAGGGCAGCGGCGAGGCGGAGACAAGCGGCCAATTGTCCTCCGGGTTGGGCAGCGGCCGGTCCTCATTTTGCCAGAGGAATTGGGTGGAACCTTTGCGCCCGGCGTGGCCCAGCTGCATACAAATTTTGGCCTGGCTGTGGGTATGGACAAACTCGACAATGCGCCGGAATTGGGCACATTGCTCATCGTTCCACAGGCCGGTGCAGCCGGGGGTAATGCGGGCGTCGGGTGCGGGGCAGGTCATTTCCACAAAGAGCAGCCCCGCGCCGCCAATGGCCCGGCTGCCCAGATGGACCAAATGCCACTCGTTAGGGAGACCGTCTACGGCCGTGTACTGGGCCATCGGCGACACCACCACCCGGTTGGGTACGATCATCTCCCGCAAGCGGAACGGCGTGAACATGGGTGGTGTGCCCTCGGCCACGTCAAACCCCTGACGGCGCACCTGGTTCACGAACCAGCGTTGCACCGGCTTCACGAATGTTTCGTCCCGCACCAACAGTTCTTCATAGGTCATGCTCTTGGCGCGGGACATGACGCCAAAGGCAAATTGGGGCGGGTCAAGATGCCAGTGCCGCTCCAACGCCTCAAACCAGCGCAGGGAAACATCGGCCGTGTGCTGCGTTTTGCCCACCTCCTCGCGGCGGTCGGTGTCGTAGCGGTGCAGCGCCTCGGCCACTGTGCCGGTCTGGCGCAGACATTCCAACAGGGAGATGGCGTCTTCCATGGCCAGCTTGGTGCCGGAACCAATGGAATAGTGGGCGGTGGCTTTGGCGTCACCCAGCAGTACCACGTTGCCCATGACCCAGGTCTGGTTGGTGATGGTGGGGAACTGCCGCCAGAGGGAGCGGTTGTTAATCAGGGGATGACCGTCTAATTCAGTCGCAAAAATATCAGCCAGGATGGGGATGTGTTCGCCTGCTTCGGCGTTCAGTTTGTCAAATCCGTAGCCCAAGTAGGTGCGCGGCGGTATTTCGATGACCCAGGTAGACATGCCCGGCTGGTATTGGTAGCAGTGGGCGATAATCGGGCCGTGTGGGGTCTCGCGGAAGAAGTATTCAAAGGCGTCCAGGTCGCGGGTGGAGCCAAGCCAGCAGAAGTAGTCTTGCCGCAGGTCTACGGCCGTGCCAAACACCCCTTTGTGCGCCTCCCGAATTCTGCTGTTAATGCCGTCGGCGGCGATGATCAGGTCGCTGCTGGCAAACGGCTCCTGGGCCAACATCTCCGGTTCAAATTCATACTGGAAACACAATTCCACGCCCAATTCCCCGCACCGTTCTTGCAGCAGCCGCAGCAGCGATTGGCGCGAACAACCGGCAAACCCGTTCCCGGCGCAGCGGAAGCTTTGCCCTTTGAAATGGATTTCCACATCGTCCCAATAGGCAAAGTTGCGGCGGATGGCTTCGTAGGATGGTTCGTCGTACTCCTTAAAAATGCCCAACGTCTCGTCGGAGAAGACGACGCCGAAGCCAAAGGTGTCGTCGGGCCGGTTGCGTTCGTAGACGGTAATGTCGTGGGTAGGCCATTGTTTTTTGAGGAGTACGGCCGTGTACAGCCCGCCCGGCCCGCCGCCAATGATGCTGATTTTCATGATTCACTCTCTAAAATGCTCACGCTTTCAAAGTTCCAGATTGCGCCGCAGCCAATTTTATACCAACTATTGGTCCCGACGTAACGTGTTCTGCTCCAAATTTCCCGGATTTTTGGGAAAGGTTCCTCTATCGCCTGGGAATACCCATCCATTATAGTTGAGTTAAATCTTTCCAATCGGTGATAAGGAGGTCCAAATGAAACAATTTAATCTGTTCAAAACTTTTCTCTTAGTCTGTGCCCTGGTTTTGCTCAGCCTTATGGTCTTCTCTGTGCAGGCCGCCACTGCGGACAACGGTGATAGAGAGCAAGCGGGGTGTACCGGTGATTGGGTGTTTCCAACCTTGTACGTTGGCGGCAAAGACAATGTTGTTTATGCCAGCGCCACTTACGAATTTGATGAAAACTGCAATCCAGTTTTGGTTGCCGAAACTCGCCTGGACAATCTACCACAATGGTTAAGCCAGCCAGAACAAGAACCTTTTGAAATAAAAACAATCGAGGTGGTGCCACCACCTCCCCCAAAGAATATAAATGCACCGGAAGCTGTGAACACATGTCATATTCAAACATTCGAAGAGGATATTATTGGGCTAGACATGATTGCAGTGCAAAACAACCAAACCTATTCCTGGAATGGGACGACGATTACATTGTCTTCTGGCTCTGTTTCCGCAATTAGATACTTCTCCTGGTGGTATACAAGTAGCGGGCCTTCAGGCAGTTCAGGATACCATAGTTCTTCTGTGGCCTGGGCAAGAGGAAACGCTACCTTTTACTGTAATGGGGGCCCTTTTTGTGGCGGTGGGCCTATGTATTACATGACCCTCAGAAATGATATAACGATGGATGCCTCTGGCGGGTGCGGGGGTTATGGGACTTATTCCGGCACCATTGTCCCTGGTGGTCGGGTAGAATACAGCGTTTGGAGGGCATAAAATTGAACAGATGGTTACAAATAGGCCGTGTTCTGGCCCTGTCAGGTGGTATTTGGGGAGCTATTCTCGTCCTCGTGGTTGGCTATCAACAACTTCATGTAACGGCCGTTTTGCGTGGCGAGATGCCCATTTCCATGATGATAATGAATAATGCGATTCCCTTCCTGGGCCTTACATTGGCAGCTTGCCTGGTGGCCATTGGATTGGCAATAGGCGGGCCACGTGTTAACCCTATAGTAACCGGGATAATCTGGCTTATGATAGGTATTGTTTTTTTCTATCTGGTTTACCAGGCGCGTTTCAGCATTGGTGTGTTTCTCATTCCTCTGACTACACTTATGTTGTTGGCGGGAATCATCACACTGTGGCGTGGAATTCAAAGATAAAAAAAGCGGGGAAAGTGCATCTAAGCAAGAATGAAAAAGGCCGCAGTGATCTGCGGCCTTTGTTTGTAACTCACAGGTAAGAAAGTTTCGGTGGCCCTTGTTTGTCAGTATAATTTTGAAAAGGGTACGATCTGTGGTCTTTTTCTATGAGTAAAGCGAAAGAAGGATTAAACGGGTACGTTTCCGGAAATAGCTTTAGACCTTTCCTGCTCCGCTTTGCCTGGCTGGCGGTAGCTGCTTTTTGCCTGGCGCTTTTTTTACTGGTTATTCCACTTCGATTTGAACGGTTGCATTTACTCACCGTGGCCGAATTGCAGGCAGTGGAGCAGCTTGGGCTTTCCGGGGAACTGTATGCCGCTTACTTCACGCTGTGGGATGTGCTTTTTTTCACCAGCTTTTTTGTGATGGGCATCGCCATTTTCTGGCATAAGACCGGTGAATTGATGCCCGTGTTGGCCTCTTTAGCCTTGCTCGCGTTTTCTATTGCCGGCGATCCTGGTTTTTTGCAGGCGCTGGCGATTTCTTTACCGGCGTGGGCGTGGCTGGCCTTATTGGTGCGTGGCGCGGCTAATGGGCTCATGTTTACCTTCTGGTATTTGTTCCCAGATGGACATTTCCGGCCATCCTGGACACGGTCGTGTTTGTTTATCTGGTGTCTCTGGGTAGCGTCCTGGTTCTTCTGGCCGGAGCTAAACCCTTACTTCTACCTTGACGATAGAGATGCGCCCTTATTGCCGCTTTCGTCTTTTATCATGTTGGGGTTCTGTCTTACGGCCGTAACCGCCCAAATCTACCGTTATCGCCATGTTTCTAACGAGATGCAACGCCGACAAACCCGGTGGGTTACCGGGAGTATGGCCCTGGCCACCATGGGCTATATCCTCTTTTTTACGCCCCTTACCGTCCTGCCCGTCATGCGCCAGGTAGGGCCAGAGCAAATGTTGTACCTTTTTATCGGCATTCCACTGCTGGTTGCCTGCTCCCTGTTGGTACCTTTCTCAATCGGCGCTTCTATACTTCGTTATCATTTGTGGAATCTGGACCCCATCATCAATAGAGCATTGGTCTATAGCGGCGCCACCGTCATTATTGTCGCTGTCTACATCCTGGTGGTCAGTTTTCTCGGCGCGTTGTTTCAGGCGAAAGGTAATGCCATCATTGCCTTTATGGGCGCCGGTGTGGTGGCTGTGCTGTTTCATCCCCTGCGTATCTGGCTGCAACAAGGCGTGAATCGCCTACTGTACGGCGCCAGAGATGAACCTTATACGGTCATTGCCCGATTGGGAGAAAGGTTAGAGGCGGCGTATGCGCCAACCGACGTCTTACATGTGATCGTAGAAACGGTAGCCCAATCGCTCAAATTGCCTTATGTGGCTATTACCATTAAACAGGGTGAGACTATCATACAAACCGTGCCATATCCGGCTGTATCAGAGAATGAGAATGCCACGACCTTCCCGGAAAACGCTTTTTCCATCCCCCTGGTTTATCAGGGAGAATCATTGGGAGAATTGCTTGCCTGTCCCCGCGCCGGCGAGGAAAAGGTGTCAGCGGCCGATAAACGGCTGCTGATTGATGTAGCCCATCATGCTGGTGTTGCCGTTTATGGGGTACAGTTAGTGACAGAGCTACGCTACCACCAGGCTGCTTTGCAACATTCACGGGAAAACCTGATTTTGGCGCGTGAAGAAGAGCGTCGTCGCTTGCGGCGGGATTTACATGACGAGTTAGCCCCTGCCCTGGCCGGTTTATCTTTTGCGGCCGGGACAATCCATGATTTAGTCCCCACAAACCCAACCAGGGCCAGAGATCTGGCAACTGAATTACAATCCGCCATTCGCGCCACCATTGGCGATATTCGCCGGTTAGTATACAACTTACGTCCACCCGCGCTGGATGAATTTGGTCTGGTAGGCGCATTACAGGCGCGGGCAGTACACTTCAGCCATGACAATACACTGCAAATCACCATAAGCGCCAATGAGCCATTTCCTGATTTGCCAGCGGCCGTTGAAGTGGCTGCCTACCGCATTATTCAAGAAGGTATTAACAATGTGGCCCGCCACGCTTCGGCCCACGCCTGCCATGTCCAGTTAAACCTGGCCGACGCCTTACACATTGAAATCAGTGACGACGGCCTGGGTTTGCCTGAATCATTTAATTCCGGCGTTGGCCTTCATTCTATTCAGGAAAGAGTAGAAGAATTGGGCGGTAGTTGGAAAATTAGCCGTTGTCCACAGGGTGGCACGCGGCTATTTGCTTCCTTACCGGTTTTGAGGCAACGATGAATCCTATTCGCCTGCTCATCGCTGATGACCACCCGGTATTCCGTTATGGGATTCGGGCAATGCTGGAAACCGTGCCGGAGATGCAGGTTGTTGGTGAAGCTGTAACCGGCCATGAAGCGGTGCAACTGGCCGAAGCGTTGCAGCCAGACGTTATTTTAATGGACCTGCAAATGCCAGGCATCAATGGCCTGGAAGCCACGCGCCAGATTGTGGCCTTACATCCAACCATTCACATTCTTGTTGTCACCATGTTTGAGGATGAAGAATCTATTTTTGCGGCGATGAAGGCGGGCGCCCATGGTTATGTACTCAAAGATAGTGAAAAGAGGGATATGGTACAGGCTATACAGGCCGTAGCCACTGGCGCTGTCATTTTTAGCCCTACAATTGCGGCTTGCGTAATGACTTTTTTTGCCAGACCTGTTCACCGGCAAGCAACCTTCCCCACACTTACGGACCGTGAGCGGGATGTTTTATGTCTGCTGGCAAGAGGGGTGAGCAATCACGAAATTGCGGTACAACTGGCATTAAGTGATAAAACAGTCAGCAACTATATCTCCAATATCTTGCAAAAATTACAGGTGGCTGACCGCGCCGAAGCCATCAATCGGGCGCGGCAGGCAGGATTGGACAGGGAGTAGGACGTAGCATAAGGTGGCGAAGCCACAACCAGATTCGAGGTCAACATGGCATATGATTTTCTCTACGACGTTTCCGAAGGCGTGGCCACTCTCACCTTTAACCGGCCGGAGGTGCTAAACGCGCTGACGTTTGACATCTATGCCCAGTTCCGGGATTTGCTGGAGGCGTTGCGCACCGATGATACCGTCAAAGTAGTCATTCTCACCGGGGCGGGTCGTGCCTTTTGCTCCGGTGGGGATGTGCATGAGATCATCGGTGAACTGCTGGCGCGGGACGTAAAGGCCCATCTCGACTTTACGCGCATGACGGGGGCGGTGGTGTTCAACATGCGCAGCCTGGACAAACCGATCATCGCGGCTCTGAACGGCACGACGGCGGGCGCAGGCGCGGTCATTGCTCTGGCCTCCGATTTGCGCATTGCCTCGGAAAATGCCAGCTTCCGCTTCCTTTTTACCGGCGTGGGGCTGACCGGCGCGGACATGGGCGCGGCTTACCTGCTGCCGCGCATGGTGGGTATGGGGCGGGCCATGGAGATATTGCTGTTTGGGGATAAGGTCACGGCCGTAGACGCCGAACGCATCGGTCTGGTCAACAAAGTCACCACCCCTGAAGCATTACTCCCTACCGCTCAAGAATGGGCGGCCCGTCTGGCCAACGGCCCCACCACCGCCCTGGGCCTGACCAAACGAATGCTCAACAACGAATGGCATATGGATTTAGCCTCGGCCATTGAAGCCGAAGCCCAGGCGCAAGCACTCATGCTCATGGGCGAAGACCACCGGATTTTTTATGAGGCGTTTAAGGAAAAGGCGACGCCGAAGTTTATAGGACGGTAATTATGAATTAGGAATTAGGAATTATGAATTATGAAGCAAGCTCCCCTTTTATAATTCATCCTTCATAATTCCTAATTCCCCAAAAGCGATGCCCAAGCAACTCATCAACCCGCCCCACCTGCCGCCGCCGCGTGGGTTTAATCATGGGATTTTGTGCAGCGGCGGTTCGGTGCTATTTTTGGCCGGGCAGGACGCGACGGGTGCGGACGGCCGTGTCGTGGCTCCTGGTGACGTGGTGGCCCAATATGAACAGGTGTTGCTGAACTTGCAGGCGGTGGTCGTCGAAGCGGGTGGGCAGATGACGGACATTGTGAAGCTCAACATCTTCGTCAAAAACCGGGACGATTACGTGAGCAAGCTGCGGGAACTCGGCCGTGTTCACAAACGGTACTTCGGCGATTATTATCCGACCATGGCCCTCTTTGAAGTCACCGCCTTCTTCCAACCCGACGCCCTGATCGAATGTGAAGGCTTTGCTTATCTGGACAGCGGCGAGTGAAAATGTCAAACAGAAAATGGAAACGAGTAATCTGAACCTTATGTGATGTAAATAGCCACTTTTTGTGATTATTTGACACGCCCATATGCCCATGTTAATGTTTCCCATATGTCAGCAAAACGGGTTTATCTGGATGTGTGCGCCATTGAATATGAGTAATGTTCACTATTTACCGGAAGAAGAACTTGTGCAAAAAGCATTGGCAGCTCTCATGTCTACACTGGGGCCAGTAGAAACGATGCGCTTCCTGACACTTAGCCGGGCAGGGCGTATGGAGTCGGTCTTACGCCACCATCAATGGCAGTCCACGCTGGACAGAAAAGCGTTTTATGATGCGGTCTTTGCCGAAGAATAGTCAGTTGCCAGGAATCTTGGTGCAGCCCTTTATCTGGCACTGCTTGTCACCGGGTAAACGGCCGTTGACGAGCCAAAACACCTAACAGATAATGGCAGCAGATACCCCCAGTATTAGCTTCGGCGAAAGACAGTTGTAATATGCTGCTTGTAGAGGCAACAGAATGAACCAACATACAATAAATATTTCTGACAACGTCTATCAAATGCTTGCCAGGCGAGCCACACAAGAAAACAGGTCTTTAGAGCAGGTAGCCGAAAGTCTCCTGTCTCAAGAGCTATTCCTGGATATACCGGCAGAGGAAAATGTGGCGGAGGCTCTGGCGGCCGTTCACCGTCTCTCCACCTTGTTTGCCGATGTAGACGCCAGTCTGCTTGAGCGAGTGCTTGATGATCCCTTGATAGAACTGGCAAATGTTGATTTAGCCATTTACCTTCCATGACAAAAACACTCAACCAAATTCCAGTCAACGTTCACATTATGCTGGATGCCAATATCGTTATCTACGGTTTGTTACCACAAGTTCGCCAACACGAAACTTGTAGAAAACTGTTAGAGCGTGGAGCGGCGAGTGAACTACAACTCCATCTCACGGTCAATACGGCTGCTGACATCATCCATCGAGCTATGGTTTTAGAAGCGCTGGCGCAAGGAACGTTTCAAAAATCGGCCGATGTGATCACGCACCTCAAGAAAAATCCTCAAGCCGTACAAAACCTCACCCGATACAAAACCATTTTGCGTGACCTCAAGCAGGCACGTGTCCATATCCTGCCACTTTCTTACCGTGATCTACATAATAGCCGGCAGTTCCGGGACGATTATGGCCTGATGACCAACGACTCCATCATTGTCGCCGTGATGAAACGAGAAAAGTTCCAATATCTTGCCACCAATGATACCGATTTTGAACGAGTACCTGGAATCGCGGTGCGAACTCCTGAGTAATCTCACCGATAATTTCGCAATGATGGCGCTGGTTGCCGTCACCGCCTTCTTCCAACCCGACGCCCTGATCGAATGTGAAGGCTTTGCTTATCTGGATAATGGACATTAATACGGATGCTGGTGTAATGGATCAACATAGAATTCAAACCACTTCGCTACTTCTCTTGGAAAATCGCGGTGGTGAAAACAGCGATTTCTGGTATTGGCTAAAACCAGGTCAAGCTGCCTCCAAAAAAGATGCAAACAAATTTATGCTTGCCGCAATTTTAGATTATCAGATGCGAGCAGAAACAGTCTGGGAAAATGCCAGACGGTTATCTGAAGATATTCTCAAAGATCCTGATGATTTGTGGCATGCAATAACTGCTGTAAGCCTGGATGAATGGCAAGAAAAACGTAAGGAGTACTCACTACATCGTTTTCCTAAGGGGCATGAACGTGTATGGAATATTGGAAAACGTATTGTCCAACAATACGAAGGCGATGTACGCAAAATATGGAAGGAGCAATCTATTGAAGCAACCTTGTATCGTCTAAACGATTTGGGAGTTGGCGAACAAATCTCTAGAATGGTAGTTGGTGGATTGCTAGATACAGGCCAAATAGAAGGTAAAGGCGATGTAAAGGTGGATATTCATGTTCGCCGTGTATTGGGGCGAATTTTGCGGGGGCATGAGTTTTCGCAGCAAGAGATAGGTCAAGTAATCGAAATAACCCGCCAAATGAATCCTGATAACCCCTGGTTACTAGACCGCCCACTCTACCTGCTTGGCAAACAAGTCTGTCAAGCCAGCAACCCTGAATGCTCGGATTGTTTTATGAATCCAGATTGCGCTTATTTCAGGCGTAGCTAACATTTCATGGCGAATGAAATTCCTGCTCTGGTAGGTCACGAGACCGTGCTGCTATCGGGATTTTCTCAAAGGGTAAACCAATATGAACTTTGACCCCACTCCTACCCAACAAGAAATCCAACAAATGGCTCGCCAGTTTGCACAGGAGGAGGTTGCGCCGTTGGCGCGGGAGACGGACGAAAGCGGCGAGTTTCCCCTTCACCTGGTCAAGAGGATGGGGGAGTTGGGGTTCCTGGCAGCGACCATTGACCCGGCGTATGGTGGCAGCGAAATGGACTACCTCAGCTACACCCTCATCTCCGAAGAGTTGGGCCGGGTGGATTCTTCCGTGCGCGGCTTTCTGGCGGTGCATGGCAGCCTGGTTTCCCTGTGCATCCATGATTGGGGCACAGAGGAACAGAAGCGCCACTACCTCCCCCACCTGGCAACCGGCGACTGGATCGGCTGTTACTGCCTGACGGAACCCAACGCCGGTTCCGACGCCGCCAGCATGGAAAGCACCGCCCGCGAAGACGGCGACGGTTACGTGATTAACGGCGAGAAAATCTGGATCACCAACGGCGGCATTGCCGATATAGCCCTGGTTTTTGCCAGCCTGGATCGGGAAAAGCGGCACAAGGGCATTTGTGCCTTCATCGTGCCCACCAACACCCCCGGTTTCCACCGGGAGCCAATGCCGGGCAAAGAGTTAGGCCACCGTTCGTCCAGCCACAGCCACATCACCTTTCAGGAGATGCGCGTGCCCAAAGGGGCATTGTTGGGGCAGCCGGGTGAGGGGTTCAAGGTAGCCATGAGTGCGTTGGATCACGGCCGTATCGGCGTTGCGGCCGGCGCGGTGGGCATTGCCCAGGCGTGTCTGGATGCTTCCGTTGATTTTGCCCGCACCCGCCGCCAGTTCGGTCAGCGCATTGGCGATTTCCAGATGATTCAGGCCGCCATCGCCGACATGAGTGCAGATATTGAAGCCGCGCGGCTGCTGGTATACAAAGCGGCCTGGTTGAAGGAACAGGGACTGCCCACCACCCGCCACACCGCCACGGCTAAACTCTTTGCTACCGAAATAGCCGCCCGCGCCGCCGATCAAGCCGTCCTCATCCATGGCGGGCGTGGTTACAGCAATGAATATCCGGTGGAACGTTTTTATCGGGACATCAAAGGGCTGCAAATTTACGAAGGATCTTCCCACATCCAACGGATCGTCATTGCCAGAGAGGTCATTGGCCGGGAAGCGGTATAATGTGTGCAATGCCGTTGCCAGAATGGGGATGGCCGAAAATACAGTGTTAGGATAATAGGTCAGTACAAGCTATTGACATAATACAAGAAATTCCGTATTATCTTGGAACATTTGTTCTTTTTATCAAGTTGTTTGTGGGAGGGAATAATAGGTGGTATCGAAAAGTTATAACCAACGTTTTGGAGGTGATTGGACTGAGATAAAGCTGCAAAAAGTAGCGAAATATTTGAAAGCATATACAACGATCATGCAAAGGCAAAAATCAATAAATGCCTACGCCTACATTGATGCTTTTGCGGGAACAGGTTATCGCAACCTGGCTTCCGAGGAAAGCAGTGAAGGGCTACTTCTTCCAGAATTTCTTGAAGAAGACTCTCAAAGGCTTTTGGATGGTTCGGCTCGTATTGCCTTGAAGGTCGAACCGCGTTTCACGAAATACATCTTCATCGAAAAAGACGCTGAACGATTCGAGGAACTCAAAAAACTCAAACAAGAATTTCCTGCTCTATCTGATGACATCATGTTAGAACAAGAGGATGCGAATTCTTACCTTTTGCGATTTTGCGGCAGAGATAGGAAATGGATGATTAATCATGGTCGAAGAGCGGTGTTGTTTCTCGACCCATTTGGAATGCAGGTTGAGTGGAAAACACTGGAAGCGATTGCCGAAACACAGGCCATCGATCTCTGGCTTCTTTTTCCACTGGGCGTGGCTGTTAACCGAATGTTGCGGAAGGATGGACAAATCCCTGAGAGATGGCAGTACCGGTTGAACACTTTATTCGGCGCAACCGATTGGGAAAACGCAGTGTACAAGGTCAAAACTGAAAGAACCCTTTTTGGTGAGCAGACAGTGACGCAAAAAGTGGAAGACCCTTTCGCCTCAATCAGCAATTACTTTGTGGGCAGGCTGAAAACAATCTTTCTGGGGGTCGCAGAAAACCCACTTCCTCTTTACAACTCAAAAAACAACCCCCTCTATCTTCTATGTTTTGCTTCAGCCAATCCCAAAGGCTCTAAAACAGCAATCAATATTGCCCAAGACATCTTCAGGAGATGAAAGATGGCAAAATCAGATATTGAGTGGACAGAAGCTACCTGGAATCCGGTAACAGGCTGTAATAAAGTAAGCTCTGGCTGTAAACATTGTTATGCGGAGCGCATGGCCATGCGATTGCAGGCGATGGGGCAATCGAATTATCGAAATGGTTTCGAAGTGACTTTACACGAGCATATGCTTGAAAGACCTTTGCACTGGAAAAGCCCACAAACCATCTTTGTTAATTCTATGAGTGACCTTTTCCATGAGAATGTCCCCTTTGAGTTTATAGATAAAGTCTTTAACGTCATGCGGCGCGCTTCATGGCATCAGTTTCAAATTCTGACCAAACGTTCTGAACGTCTATTAGCGTTAAGTTCTTTGATCCAATGGCCTGATAATGTGTGGATGGGTACCAGCGTTGAAACTCAAAAATATGTTTTCAGGATCGAACACTTGCGGCAGACCGCAGCTAAGACTAAATTCCTGTCTCTAGAACCCTTGCTAGGCCCCTTACCTGACCTGAATTTAGCTGGAATTGATTGGGTCATTGTTGGCGGAGAATCTGGCCCCGGCGCGCGTCCCATGAAACCGGAATGGGTTCTCAATATTCGCGATCAATGCCTGGCCGCCCATGTTCCTTTTTTCTTTAAGCAGTGGGGGGGATTCCAAAAAAAGAAGGCTGGACGAATCCTTGAAGGGAAAATTTGGAATCAGATGCCAACGGCAGTGGCGGCCTGAGAATACAATAAACGCCTCAGACTTTTCTTCTGTCCATCATGCAAATCATTCTGTTTACATCTTAGTTTGGCCTGGCTACCTACTCCACTAACCCCTTCGCGTTCTTCGCGGATTTTTTCAGGACACTTACCCTTCCGGCGTGATGGGCAGGGCACAGCGGAAACCGACGTCATCGCGGGGAATGGTGGGGTCTAGCGGCAGGCGGTGGGTGGCGCGGGCTTCATCCAGCCCCAGGAAATCGAGCAGGCGGAAGCCACCGCCACGCGCCACTTTTTCTGTGCCTCTGGTCGGGCCGGTGGGATTCTCCGGCGGGGATTGGGTGTAATAATTGGCGGCGTACCAGTCGGCCGTCCACTCCCACACATTCCCGGCCATATCGTGCAGGCCAAAGGGGGAGGCGGCCTCTGGGAAACTGCCTACCGGCGCTGTTCCAGCCAACACATTGCCACTGTTACTGCGCACATCCCTCCGTTCATCGCCCCAGGGATAGAGGAACCCCTCCGGGCCACGGGCGGCATATTCCCATTCCGCTTCGGTGGGCAGGCGCGCCCCCGCCCAGGCACAATAGGCTGCTGCATCCTCCCAGGTGACGGCCGTCACCGGGTACAATTCCTGCCCTTCTGGGAAAATGGGTGGCCCCAAGAAAGCGGGTGCAGCCAATTGTGTCACATCCTCAAAATGGAGCGAAATCCAGAAATCCTGAGCTTCTGTGTAATCTGTGCCCGCAAAGAGCCAATAGGTGATCTCCGGGTCATCCGGGTCCAGACGGCTGTCGGCCGGGGCGGCGGGTGAGAAGCAGCATTGCCCGTCAGCGCGGCGGATGAAGTGGGCGGTATCATCTCGCACGCCATCGCTATACATGAGATGTGTGCCCAAAGCACGAAACAGCAGTTCGTCATTGAAATAGAGATTGGCTGTACCCCAGGTGCCGATGTAAGCCGTCATTTCCGGATACATGGCGAGTTCGTTACCGCTCTGACCGTGCATATGCACCATATCGCCAATCCCCCCCTCTTTGAACGCGGGGAACGGTGGGCCGTCAAAGAAAAAGGTTTGCTCGATGCGGAAGGTGCCGGTGTAAATCTGGTCGGCGGTGGGGCGGAGGGTGCCGGTGAACACGGCCGTTAACAACCCCTTATTGGTATCCGCATTCAACGTCATACTGATGGTACCGGTGATGGGCCGCACATTGGCGCCATCATACATGAATTGGTCATTCACATCCCCGGCAATGTAGGCGTCTCCGGCCACAATTTGCCACACCGAGGGGTCGGGCTGCCGCCAGTAATCGGGGGCCGCGTGGCCGGTTTCGGCCACAAATGGGGCATAGGCGTCGTTGGTCACTTCCGTCTCATCCATGAAGAAATCACTGACCGTGATCTCGTGGGGCGGTTGTTCATCGGCGTTGCCCCGCGCATTACCCATCATCAACGCACCGCCGGGCACAAAGAGCATCCCGTCCCGCGGCGGCGTGGGGGTGGGCGTGGC
>JABFFZ010000078.1 GCA_013112725.1 Chloroflexota bacterium | reverse complement strand
TGTTTCGTCTCCAACATATGCCCGCGGATGGATTCGCAAAAAAGCATATATTTTGACCCATTGAGAATCTGATAGTTTAGCATTTGTTGACATGAGCCTATTATGCCTCAAATGTCAACAGAACCTAGTCTGTCTGTTTGGATTTTAGACCTTTTTCAAGGGCAAATTGATGTCGCAATGTGTTGATTTCATCCCGCACGGCCGTGGCCGCTGTCCGCGCTTTCTCCGCAAAGTCGGGGCCGCCGCCGGCATAGAGGATGCCCCGGCTGGAACTGATGACGGGGCCGGCGAGGGGGTCAGGGCCGTGGGTCACGGCCGTTACCAAATCCCCCCCTTGCGCCCCAATGCCCGGAATCAAAAAGTTAGCCTCTGGGGCCAACTGCCGGGCAATGGCTAACTCTTCCGGGTAGGTGGCCCCGACCACATACCCCTTGTGCCCGGCGGTAGGCCACTGCTGGCTTTGGCGCAGCACCTCCGCCGCCAGTCCTTCCCCTTGGCGCAGGTCGCCCTGAAAATCGGTGGCGCTGCGGTTGGAGGTGCGCGACAGGATGTAGACGGCTTTGTCTGGCCGATTGCCAACCATCGCCAGCACCGTTTCCGCGCCCAGATAGGGATTCACTGTTACCGCATCCACACCCCATTCGTCAAACAACCCGGCGGCCCAGGCCGCCTGAGTGTGGCCCATGTCCCCTATTTTGCAGTCCAGGATGATGGGGATGTGGCGGGGAATGTAGGCGATGGTGCGTTCCAGGGCAATGATGCCCGCCGCGCCCCATTGCAAGTAAAAGCCAAAGTTCGGTTTATAGGCGCACACCAGGTCGGCGGTGGCGTCTATGATGGCCTTGTTGAAGGGCAGTACAGGCTCGTCCCATTTCAGCCAATCTACGCGCAACTTTTGCGGGTCGGGGTCTAGCCCCACACACAGCCAGGAATTGTTTTGCTCTTGGATGGATTTGAGTTTTTCTAAGTAGGTCATGGGGCCGATTGTACTGGATTGGGCCAGATGGGGCACACTATCGAATGGGAAAACGGCCGTGATGGGAATCTGATCCAAAACCAGAGCAAATGTGTTAAGATTGGCCTGTTGCTGGTTTGAACTGTCTATAAAATTGAAGGAGAGTTTTCCATGAAAGGTAAAAGTCCAGTCGTCGAGAAGAAGGTGGAGCTGACCATTGAGGAACGAAATCAGATTTTACGCGAGGAAATTTGCAAACTGTCCAGGTTGGGCTACATCCTGGTACAACAAGATGAAGTTTCTGCTCAGCTTGTTCTGAGAAAAGGATTTTCCTGCTTTCTGGCTGTCTTTCTTTTTGTTTTCTTCATCATCCCTTTTTTTGTCTAAGTTATTTATTATGCGGCTAAAAAAGACCGGTACGCCTATGTGACGATTGATAAATATGGGCATGTGCGTAAGACATTCAGCTAGACAGCCTTAACGTTCATCCACCGGCACGGCCGTTAATTGTCCACCGCGCACCGTTGCCCCAATGACAATACCGGCAGCGATCAGCACCATGTTCTTGATGATGTACTGCCCTTCCAGGGTGGGGGCGATGGGGATGACGGTGAAACACAGTTCGGGGTAGAGAAAGAGCGGGGTGACGGTGCCAATCATCTGTAACCAAAGCAGCGCCAGCGTAGCCCGCAGGAAGAAACCGGTAATCAATCCCAGGCCAATCAGACATTCCCAGATAGCCAGGATGAACACGGCCGTGTCCGGGCTAAGCACCCCAAACGACAGCGCCGACATCGTATCACCAGCTAACGATTGCGCCGGACTGAGGCCGGGGAAAAACTTGAGCACGCCAAACCAGAAAAAGACCACCCCCAGACTAAAACGCAACAGGCGAATGCCATGCCGTGCCATCCATTCGGTGAGTGTTGTGTCAATCTGATCATATCTATTTTTGAGTGAAGCCATACCGTCACCTGAGAAAGTTAAGATAGTTGTTGTCACCATACGGGTAATGGCTGCGATTGTAACAACTTCTTGTTTGCCCGGCTAACGCCGATTGGTTCTCAGGTTTTGCAGCCAATCGTATCGTTATCCTGATTTCTTGGCCGTGACGAGATACGCCGATAAATGGAACGTAACCCGGCCGTCCACGGTAGCGTAGGATCTCAGAGTATGTTCAGCTTCTTGCAAAATGCGGCCAATCTGATCCTCTGCCAGGTTAACTCCCATCACCGGCAACCAACCTCTCAGGTCGGCTTCAACCATTGTCTGAATAGTAGGAAACTTCGCCGTACCGTGATGGGTTGTGATTTCGGCTGAGGTTACGCCGGCTTCTGCAAACAATGTTGCCAGAACCTCCCGACTACCAAGCACAAATGGCGCACGCAGGGCGTCGGCTGCCGCTTGACCGGCGGTTTGCTCTAACAGCGCTACTTCAGTGGCATAAGCAGGAATACTGTCCAGAGAATCCCAGACCGCGATGACCAGACATCCTCCGGGCGCCAGGACTCGTATCATCTCGCGCAGAGCCTGGCGTTGGTCTGTGAAAAACATGAGACCAAACTGGCTCAACACCGTGTCGAAAGATTGCTCCGGGAACGGTAGTGACTCAGCGACCCCCTCCCGCCATTCGATGGCCGGTGCGAGCTGCCTGGCAACGGTGAGCATTCCTGGGTTGGGATCTATTCCCGCGACACGGCCGTTAGAGCCTGTTCGCAAGGTGACTTCACGCGCCAGAATCCCCGTACCGCAGGCCACATCTAGCACACGCTGACCAGGCTGGATTTGCGCGGCGTCGGCGACTTTGGCGGCCCATTGGCCGAAGAGCGCGGGCACGAATAACTCTTCGTATGCGTGGGCCGCCTCGATCTGAGCCTGTCGTGTTGGTTCGCTCATGTCCTGCTCTCCTTTCCGCACCGTCTAATATGTATGTGTTAGACCGATTACGGTTACTCTTTTATCGGTCATCATGTACCTGTATCTTTTGCCTGAAAAGAGTAGGATAGATAGTCTCTGATGGTAACCGTTCAGACCTGACAGGTTTTTTACCAGTTCAACTTGAAACTTTGCAGGCCAAAAACCTGTCAGGTCTCTTGAGGGACTGAACACTTACTCTGATGGTCTAGTTCATAAATTGAACTTGTGGTTACCTGGTGTTAGGATATTAGGATATAAGGTAGAATAGGAGAAGGTTTATGCACAAATATGGTCAATATTGTCCAGTAGCGAAAGCAGCCGAAATCTTGGGGGATAGATGGATGCTGTTGATTGTACGAGACTTGTTGCTGCCACTTCAATGACCTGGAACGCGGGTTGCCCGGCATTTCGCGTGCTTTTCCCGGTTGGTTTACCTATAGCCCTGGCGCCCCTGCCGTCCATGCGGCGATGGCCGAAATATCGGCCACCTTTTCAGCGGCGGCAGATTTATCCTGAACGCGGCAATTAAACTTGAGCAGTGCAAAATAAGTAGGGTAACGCCAATCAGGTGAACAGGTGAAAGAGGCGGCTGAGGTTTTGTGAAGGACAGCCATTGGTGCGGGCCAATCATCGGCACGTTAACCACTCAAATCTCGCTCCCCAGCACGGATGGGCACGGGTAGCCAGTTCTCGCGCGGTGGCAGGGGGCAGCTGTAATAGGGGCTGTAGGCGCAGTAGGGATTGTAGGCGTAGTTGAAGTCTATGCGGATGGCGTTGACGGATAGCTGTTCCAGGCCAGGGCGATGGCTGTCCAGGTAACGGCCGGCGCCATACGTCTCCTTGCCGTTGGTGGCGTCTTTGAAGGGCAGGAACAGGCCGTGTCCGTCAAAGTAGATGGTCAGGCTGGCGGGCTGCCCGTCTACAGTGAAATGAAAACGACCCCAACGGCGCAACGGCCGTACATCCCCCGTACTCGTCTCCATCTCCACCACCGGCTCATCATCCGCAAACCGCTCTACCTCCACCTCAAACACCAGGTTGCCATTCACCTCAAAATAAGCCAGCCCGGTAAAGTTGTCCCGCTGCTCTTCGTCCAGGGGTGACTGCGGATGATGGGCCATAAACTCATCTATCTGTCGCCGGAAATGGGTTAGTTCGTTCATGGGATTCTCCTTTTTTGATGCGTGATGCGTGAAATCTCTTGTCATGCATCACGCCTCACGTCTCACGCAGGCAAAAACACCATACACGTAGCTGTGCCATGTGCGTACAGTTTTTCGGCGGCGTCTACCAGATTGCCTTCGGCCGTGGCCATGCGGCGGCCCAGGTGGATCACGTCACCCACACAGTCCAGTTGGCCGGTTTGGGTGGTGATGGGGCGAATGTAGTTGACCTTGATTTCCAGGGTGGTGTAACCGCCGCCGACCGGCAGTTTGGTGTGGACGGCGCAGGACATGGCCGAGTCCAGGATGGTGGCGATGACGCCGCCGTGGACGGCGCCAATGGGGTTGAAGTGATACTCTTTGGGTTGCATGGTGAAGACGATACGGCCATCTGCCACCTCCTTTAGCCAAAAATTCAGCAACACGCCAATGGGGGGCGCAGGAACTTCTCCCGTTTGCCAGGCGCGAAAAAAGTCCAGGCCGTTCATCTGGGTGGCTTTCACGGCCGTCAGTTGTGGGTCTTGCCATTCAATCAGGCGGCTGCGGGATAGTTTGGTCATAAGCACCTCTTTGAATTATGAATTATGAAGGATGAATTATGAAATGTGTATTCGGACATTGGTTAACCAACCTTTGGCTGCGCCTTGCCCGGCACTGCCAAATTGCTAGGGATTACCAGGCGGGTGGACTATAATCGAGGCCAAAGGAGATGGCAAATTGATGAGCGTCCAGGACATTTGCAATTTCAAATGGATCAATGAACAGACGATTACCGGGGGGCAGCCAACGGCAGAGCAACTGCGGGCAGCCGCGGCGGATGGGTTCCAGATGGTGATCAACCTGGCAACGTGTAATCCGGGACATTCTTTGCCGGATGAGGCGGGGTTAGTGGGTGAATTGGGGATGCAGTATATCCATATTCCGGTGGAATGGGGTAATCCGCAAAAGACGGATTTTGTGGCGTTTGAAGCGGCAATGGCCACGGCCGTGGCTCACAAAACCCTTATCCACTGCGCCGCCAACTACCGGGTGACCGCCTTCTACGCGCTTTACGCCATGAAACACCTGGGCTGGACGGCCGCCCAGGCGGACGCGCTGATGGCCCACGTCTGGAAACCGGGCGAATACCCCATCTGGGATCAATTTGTGCAGGAAATACGGGCAGAGATGGGGTCTGTGGATTGACGGACATGGAACCCCCCTATGGAGGAAGACATGAAAATTTTGGAGACAGATAGACTTATTCTGAGGCGTCTGTTGCCGGAAGACCTGGACGGCTTGTTTGCACTATACCGTGACCCGGAGATTCGGCGTTACTTCCCCGACGGCACGTTGAGTTATGCGGAAACGAAGGAAGAACTGGAATGGTTTCTGGATGGGCACCCGGATCATCCCGAATTAGGGCTTTGGGCAACGATTTATAAAGAGAACGGCCAGCTTATTGGACGTTGTGGCTTGTTGCCCTGGATGATTGAGGAACGCGCTGAAGTAGAAGTAGCCTATTTGCTGGATAAAGCGTATTGGGGACAAGGGTTAGCGACCGAGGCGGCGCTGGCAATTGTTGACTACGCCTTTGAGCAATTGAACTTATCCCGCCTTATCTGCATGATGTATCCAGAAAATCATGCTTCGGAGAATGTCGCCCGAAAAATGGGCATGACTTTAGAGAAAGTGATGGAAGATGAGACGGGGCAGTTTTTGCTCTACGCCAGAGGACGGGATAGGAAATAACCGGGATATGAACGACCACTCACCACTCCGGTATGGGGATACGTTCCAGTTCGGCGGCGAGGGTGGCGGCCAGTTGGAAGGTGTCGGTGAGGGGGGGATGATCGGCAGGAGGCACGGCCGTCAATCCCTTCAATGCTCGTTCTTTCAGTTCAATGTTCACACGGGGGTCCTGGGCAACGGCCGTCAACACCGCCACCGCCCGCTCTGTTTGCCCCACCGCCGCCAGCCATTCGCCCACGCCCACCAGCACCGTATTGGCATACGTGTGCAGCCCGGCGGCAACCACCAGTTTTAACCCTTGCAAATAATAGTCCCGCGCCGGCGCCCACTGCCCCTGGCCGGTAGCCGTGTCGCCCAACCCGGCATACGCCCGCGCCAACCCCATCCGGTGGTGGATGTCCTGGTAAATCTGCTGCGCTTCGCCAAAAGCGCGCGCCGCAGGCGCCCATTTCCCCTGCCGCCGCTGGCTCTCGCCCAACATCAGCCGGGCCATGGCCATGCCGGTCAGATTGTTCACTTGTTGTGGCAGGGCAAAGGCGGTCTCAAAATGGCTGTCGGCCGCCGCAAAATCCGCCAATGCCAGGGCCGCCTTGCCCAACTCCATGTGGCAGTAGCCTAAAAACCAGGGATCGTTGAACGCCTGTGTCAGGGCAAACGCCTGCCGGGCATGGCCTTGTGCGGTGGTGTAGCTGCCCAGGGCAATGTTGGCCCCAGACAAGACAAAATGGGCATACGCCTCATTCCGTGGATTCTGCTCGGCGCGGGCCTGGGCCAATGCTTTTTTGCCCAACTGCACGGCCGTGTCAAAATCGGAGCGCATCCAGGCCACAATGCTGCGAATGATGGCCGGGTCGGTGCCCAGGCCGGGCCGGTGTGGCGCCTTCAGCCGCGCATCAATTGCTTCACTGGCCTGCAAGGCGGCGTCTGCGTCCGCCAGTTTGCCCGAAATCATGTGGGCGTTACCCAATTCTAATAGGGCATAGGCCAACACCCGCTGTGCGTCGGGGTCGGGCAAGGGGGTGAGGGCGGTTACGGCCGTGTCAAAGCGCCGGTAAAGCTCTTGATAATGGCTGTAATGGGCCAGGTACAGGGCTAACGGCTGCGCTATTTTGTCCAGGACGGTTACTTCTTGCCGGGCAACAGCCCACTCCCACACGGCGCGGAGGTTGTCCTGCTCCTGTTTGAGTTCGGCCAGGGTGGGCAGGTGGCGCTGGATAAGCTGCGGCAGGCGCTCGGCGCAAAAGTCGGCGTAGGCGGCGGCGTAAGCAGCCTGGGTTTCCGCGAATGTGGTGGGGTTGGCTTGCAAATGGCCGTGACCAAACCGGCGTACCAGCGGGTGCATGGTGTAATGGGTTTGCTGGCGGCGCTGCAACAACGCTTTATCCAGCAAATTGGTCAGCGTCTCCAGGTCAGCGCCCGCTACCTGCCGCGCCGCCTGCCGGTTAAACGGCCCCTGGAATACGGCCAGCCGGGCAAAAACAGCCTGCTCGTCGGTTGTTAACCGCTGCCAGGTCTGGTTGAGAATGGCCTGGATGCTGCGCTGGCGTTCGGGCCGGTTGGCCTGCCGCGCCTGGAGAATCTCCAGGTCTTGCCGGATTTCGGCCACAATGTCGGCCACGCTTAACGTCTTGGCCCAGTTGGCGGCCAGTTCCAAAGCCAGCGGCATTCCGCCGGTCAGGTGGCATAATTCAATTACATAAGGTAGTTCGGCAGTCAGAGAAAAGAGGGGATGCGCGCGGCGGGCGCAGCGGTCAAAAAAGTCCAGCGCATCGGCATAGGGGGCGCTTTCGCCGCCGGTTTCGTCGGGCAGCGCCAGGCCACCCAGTGGATACAGCCATTCGCCGTGTAAATTGAGCGGCTCGCGGGAGGTGATGAGCAGGCTGAGCCGGGGCGCGGTTGCCAGCCATTGGGCCACCAGGGTGGCCCCGTCCGGCGCCGATTCAAAGTTGTCCAGCACCAGCAGCATGTGGCGCGGCGACAGGTAATCGGCCAGTTGCGTTTCCGGGGAGGCGCTGCCGGTGAGGGGTAGGTTGAGGGCATCGGTCACGGCCGTGACCAGCAGATCACTCCCGGCTAATGACGATAAATCTACAAAGACGACGCCATCAGGAAAGTGGGGCACGGCCGTGGTTGCCAGTTCCAGCGCCAGCCTTGTTTTGCCCATGCCGCCCATGCCCATGATGGTCAGCAGGCGGCAGTTGGGGTCCAGCAGTTGCATCCCCAGGTGTTCCAACTCGGCCCGGCGGCCGACGAAGGGGGTGAGGGTGGCGAAGGTGTTAGGGTGAGGGGGTGACCAGGTGACAAGGTGAGGGGGTGACAAAGTGACCATCGCCTTGTCACCTTGCCACCGCCCGATTGCAGCAATCGGCGTCACCTTGTCATCGCGGATGGCTTCAAAGAGGGCAGTGGTCTCCGCCGATGGTTCAATGCCCAGTTCTTCGGCGAGCAGGCGGCGGCAGGTTTCGTATTGGGCCAGGGCGGCGCTGCGTTGGCCGCTGGCAGCCAACAGGCGCATCAGGTGGCAGTGGCTTTCTTCGTGCCAGGGTTCGATGGCCAGCAGCTTGCGTGCCAGGGGGATGCCGTTGGTGTGGTCGTTGCGCTGCACGGCCGTGTCCAGCCAGTTGCTTAGGCCGGTGACGGCCGTGTGCCGCCAATGTTCCCGCTGCCGCATCACCCACTCGTCAAACGCTGGCGTATTGGGTAAATAGAACTCTTCCAGAAAGTCGCCGCGATAAAGGGAGACTGGAGATTGGAGATTAGAGATTGCCTGGCTTGCCAATCGCCAATCTCCAATCTCTAATCTCTCCTCAAATTCCCGCACATCCAGCCAAAAATTCACTAACCCAATCTCGAACCGGTCCGCTTGCAGAATGGTTTCCGGCAGCACTTTGCGCAGTTTGGAGAGGGTAAGGCGCAGGTTGGCGCGGGCGGTTTCTTCGGGCATGTCCCCCCAGAGCAGCCCGGCCAGGGCGGAACGGGAGTGGGGTCGCCCGGAAACGGCCAGATAGATGAGCAACGCCTGTCCTTTGGTCGAGATGAATTCAGCAGTGAGCGGCTGGTTCTGGCAGGTTATGTGGGGTTTTCCCAATACGGCGAGTTGTAACGTTTCACGCAATGATGCACCTGTCTTGCAGGTGAGACGCACTTTTGAAGTGCGTCTCACCTCACGGTCACTTTTGCGTTTGGATAAACGATAAAGATATGATGCAAAAATGATACCCTGCTAAGCTGGCATTATAGCGCAACTTGCTTATTAAGTAAGACAGACCCGACAGCTTTGCCAAAGTTGTCAGGTCTATCAGGTGAGTCTATTGATTTTTAATTTACGGGCACAGTTTTGGCCGACGGCCGTTGCCCTGGCGGCAAACGGCATTGTCTTTGTGTATGGGGTGTGTGGAAAACGGCCGTAGCCGTTTTTGCCGCCATTGGAGGAACCCATGAAAATGAATCAACATGCTGTAGTGATTGGCGGCAGTATGGCCGGTTTGCTCACCGCCCGTGTGCTGAGCGACCACTTTGCCCAAGTCACCATCATTGAGCGCGACCCGGTGCAGGATCAGCCCGAATCGCGCAAAGGACAGCCACAAACACGCCATCTACATGCCTTGTTATCGTCCGGTTTTGAAATCGTTAGCCGCCTATTTCCCGGCATTGAAGAAGATCTGGTGGCCGGAGGGGCAATGGTAAGCGACCCCGGTGCGGAGATGTGTTATTTCCAGTTTGGCGGTTGGAAAAAGCCATTTGACAGTGGTATGCGTGAATGTCTATCCAGCCGGCCGTATCTGGAGTGGCAGGTGCGGCGCCGGGTGGTGGCGCTGCCTAATGTGCGTCTGCTGGCCCCCCGCGAAGTGAAAACGCTGCTGACCAATGAGGATGATTCGCGGGTGGTGGGGGCAGAGATTGTGTACCGGGCAGACGGCCGTCATGAAGAATCACTTGTCGCCGACCTGGTAGTGGACTGTGCCGGGCGGGGTTCGGCGACGCCGAAGTGGTTGGATGAGTGGGGCTACGGCCGTGCGCCGGAAAGCCGCGTCAAGATCAACTTCGCCTACAGCACCCGCATCTACCGCCGCAAGGCCACCGACCTGCCCAACGCCAAAACGATCATGATCGCCCCCACCCCCCCGGCCAAATCCGGCACGTTTATATTCCCCATTGAAGGCGACCGCTGGATTGTCACCTCCGGCGGGATGCACGGCGTGGAGCCGCCTACGGACGAAGCCGGTTTTCTGGAATATATACGCAATCTGCCCGTGCCGGACATCTACAACATCATCAGCCGCGCCGAGCCGTTGTCTGACATTGTGCCCCACAAATTCCCCTTCAGCCTGCGCCGCCACTATGAGAAGATGAAGCGGTTCCCCGCCGGTTTGCTGGTGTTGGGTGACGCCGCTGCCAGCTTTAACCCCATTTATGGGCAGGGTATGTCTGCGGCGGCTATGCAGGCGGCGGCGCTGCAAAAGCTGTTGCAAGAACAGGGCAATGCACCCACTCTTTACCGCCGCTACTTTAAGCAGGCGGCCAAAATTGTGGATATGCCCTGGCAGATCGCGGTGGGTGAAGATTTCCGTTGGGCGGAAACAGAAGGCCCCAAGCCGCCCGGTACTGACCTGCTTAACCGTTATACCGCCTATTTGAACCGGGTGATGGAGGATGACGCGGTGGTGGGCGAACAATTTTTGCGCGTCGTGCATTTGGTGGCTGCGCCTTCCAGCCTGATGTCCCCGCGTATGTTGTGGCGCGCCTGGCGCTGGCAGAGGCAGCAGGGAAAAGACACGGCCGTGACTTCCCAACCTGTTACCAAACCGGTGCGGCAAAATTAGTTGTTAGAGATTGGAGATTGGAGATTGGAGATTGTTAAATCTCTTAATCTCCAATCTCCAATCTCATCCCCAAAAAAGGAGAACCCCATGATTTTCACAAGTCCTACCCCCGCTGTATCCATTCCGAATGTGTCCTTGATGGACTATCTGATGCCCCGGCTGGCGGCGCATGTGGCGGCGCATGGCGACCGGGCGGCGCTGATTGATGGGCCAAGCGGCCATGCCATCAACTTCCCGCAATTGCATGGCATGATCCATATGTTGGCCGGCGGGCTGCAAAAACGTGGCCTGCAAAAAGGGGACATCGTGGCTATTTACCTGCCCAATTTGCCGGAATTTGCGCCCATCTTTTATGGCACGCTGCTGGCGGGCGGCGCAGCCACTTGCATCAATCCGCTGTATACGCCGGGTGAACTGGCGCACCAACTGCGTGACACGCGCGCCCGGTTTTTGTTTACCATTCCCCATTTCCTGGCCAATGCGCAGGCCGCCGCCGGAGAAGCCTTTGTCGAAGAGATTTTTGTGCTGGGTGAGGCGGAAGGCGCCACCCCCTTTGCCACCCTCTTCCAGCATGATGGGCAGCGGCAGCCGGTAACTATCCATCCCCAGGAGGACACGGCCGTCATCCTCTTCTCCAGCGGCACCACCGGCCTGCCCAAAGGAGTCATGCTCACCCACCACAATTTGCTGGTGAACGTATTGCAGATAGAGGCGTTGGCCGGGCATCTGGCCTATTTCCCGGATGACGTGGTGCTGGGCATTGCCCCCTTTTTCCACACCATGGGGCTGACGATGGTGTTAGGGCTGTCCTTGATTCGCGGCAGCGTTCTGGTGACAATGCCCCGTTTTGACCTGGCTGACTTCCTGGGATTTATCCAGCAGTACCGGGTGACGTATACCACCGTTGCCCCGCCCATTGTGCTGGCCATGGCCAAACATCCGTTAGTAGATCAGTATGACCTTTCCTCATTGCGGCTGATCGCCTCTGGGGCCGCGCCGTTGAGTAAACAAGTAGAAGAAGCGTTTGAGGCTCGTCTGGGCGCCTGGGTGATGCAAGGCTATGGGCTGACGGAAGCGTCGGCGACGGTGTGCGCCGGGCCATTGGGCCATTGGAGAGGGGGACCGGCAAAGCAGGTACGGTCGGTTTTGTGGTCCCCAACACGGAGGCGCAAATTGTGGATGTGGTCACAGGCCAGGCGTTAGGCCCAGGCGAGCGGGGTGAATTGTGGCTGCGCGGCCCGCAGGTGATGAAGGGATACCTGAACAACCCGGATGCCACCGCCGCTATGTTGGACGGCAACGGCTGGTTGCATACCGGGGATATTGCCACGGTGGATGAGGATGGGTACTTTTACATTGTAGACAGGCTGAAGGAGCTGATTAAGTACAAGGGGTTCCAGGTGGCTCCGGCGGAATTGGAGGCGGTGTTGTTGGGGCACACGGCCGTTGCCGACGCCTGTGTTATTGGCAAACCGGACGAAGAAGCCGGGGAGCTGCCCAAAGCGTTCATCGTCCTCAAAGCCGCTGCCCAATCGGACGAGATCATGGCCTATGTGGCCGAGCGCGTCGCCCCCTACAAAAAAATCCGCGAGGTTGAGTTTGTGGAAGCTATTCCCAAGTCACCCACCGGCAAAATTTTGCGCCGGGTGTTGGTGGCGCAAGAACGGGAACGGATGACGGCCGTGATGGCAGATTAGTGGCAAGTGGCCGATTGCCGGCCACTTGCCACCGCTAAACTTTAGGGTAACGGTTGATACGGCTGATTGGATTCGATTTGATAGTTGAAGGTGCCGGTGTTATCGGCGTAACAGGTAGGGTCGCCCACAAAGAAACTGCCATCGGCCAGTCCAATGTACAAACGAGTGGCATTGGCTGGGGCGACAAAGATGTGGCTGTTGCCCGCGTCGGTTTTCCCATCACCTATGAAGAAGACCTGGCCGATGGCCGGTTCCAGGCGAGCGAATTGTGTACCTAAACCGGCTGCGGTGAAATCTAAGGGGGCTGGCGGTTCGCCGGTGGGAATGGCGTCATCCAGAAAAACGCCCACCAATGTCCCGGCCGGCCCCTGGTAGCCGCTAATTCCACCGAAGGCGTTCAGAAAAGACTTCTGCCCTTGAGGATCGCCATCGGGGGGGTAGCCTTCCTCAAGGGGGCCGCCGAAAAAGTTGGTGCGCCCGGTAGCCTGAAAGGTGAAGGTGGCCTGGGGCGTAATGCGGTAGCCGGGGGGAAATGTTTCCTGAATGATGCCGCCATCACGGCAGGAAAAGATGGAGAGGGTAGAACTTTCATCGAGGGGGGGAATCGTGATGTCGGTGCGCCCGGCCAGGTAAATGACCGGGGAGGCGCCGAGGGCGATGGGTTGGTTGGGTTGATTATTGGGTGAAGTGTTGATATTGGTTACGGCCGTTTCGATGACTGTTTCGGTGAGGCTGACGGACTGCCGGTAAATATAAACAGCGATGCAGGTTACCAGCAGGCAAAGCATCAGGGCCACAATAGCAATGATAATGATCAACGATTTGTTTTGTTTCATACGCTCTCCTTAGTTTTTATTCGTTGCGGCTGTTGCGCAACCGCTCTATTATTATACTAAAGAAACCCGATGTGCAACTTTGAGGCGGCCACCAGGTCATCTATGTGAAGAGGCGGACGACCAAGTTGCAGGTTAATAAACACGCAAACGGTGTGCGATAGTACCTTACGAATCAAGCGATTCTGATAATGCCATAGGTCATGGGCACGTGTCTTGTTAATGTGAAAACGTTCTGTCAGGTGTGAACCAACTGTTTCTACTCGTTTACGCCAGCGGCGACAGATCAAACGCAAAGTAGGGGGTGGCTGAACCTTCATGTCTTTGCGGGCTGGTGTCACCAATTCTATGTGTCGTTTGCGTGCTAACTCTGTTTGGCGAAAGGCATCTATAAACGCCTTGTCGGCTGGGACGACCCCGGCAAAGCCATCCAGCAAGTCGTCCAAGAATTGGCTATCATGGGGACGGGCAGCCAGCAGGGGATAGTGGATAATCATGCCCGCACGGGAGACACGCAAGCCTAACTTGAAACCATAGTAATGCATATCTTTGGCGGCGCAATAGCCATAAGCTGCCTCTGGCTTAAAGCAGCGGTTTCGCCGGGCGCGGGTGTAAGTGCAAACCGGCAAAGGCAGGGTATCAATGATTTGAACTGGGTCATCCGCCTTTCCACTAACACGGGTTAAGCGTTGTCGAATCAACGCCTTGAGTGTCCATAGATTGGCACTTTGACGCACGAAGGTGGTTCTTTTGCCCAGCTGCGGAAAAAAGTGGCGATAATGCGTCTGAAAGTATTCATAGATAGCCTCATCCTGGTCAAAGCCAAAGTATTCACCGCAGATTTCTATGGTGATGACTTCTTCGTCTGTCAAGGCCGGGGCAAAACCGCGCTTACGCAGGCGATGGTGGGTCGCAATAGCCTGATAATGTTCACACACCAAACAGTATACCATGATGATAAAATAGTCTCTGGTCATTGGGTAGCCTCCGTAAATAGATTTGGTTGGTTCCGCTCTATTTTACGTGGGTACTACCCAATGCAAACCTTAAAAATTAGTTGCACATCGGGTTAATAAAGAAGTCAGCGCCGCCGATTTCCAATCGGCGTCCGCTGTGAAAACCGCACTAATAAATGTTCACAATATAAATCGGTAATGTCGGGGCGTGCCTTTGTGGTCGCCCCGGTGGAGAATCATAAATATGGATAAATTGCTGCGTGTAGTTATCATGGGGACGGGTGTGGGGTTGTTGGTGTTGGCGGCGGGCTATTTCTGGCAGTGGTCTTGGGCGGTGGCTACCTGGCCCTGGCCGGATGGGCCGCTTTCTTATACGTTTGTGGCGGCCATTCAAGCGGCCATCGCTGCGGCGCTGCTCTGGATTGGCATAACCAGGGAGTGGGCGGCCATCGCCGGCGGCGCGCTGAACCTGGTGGTGATGATGGCGGGATTGGCCGTATTTTTCTTAGGGATGGAGCTGCTGCTGTATGCCCTTATCTGCGCCCTGTTTGCCCTGGTAAATGCGGGGATTTTCTGGTGGAGCCATCGCCTGCCCTTGCGGGATAGCCGCCCCACGCCGCCGCTGGTGCGCTGGTCGTTTGTGGTTTTCACGGCCGTGCTCCTGTTTGTCGGCATCGCCCTCATCCTGCGCCTGCCCACCATCTTCCCCTGGCCGCTCCACCCGGATTCGTCGGTCATCTTTGGCCTGATTTTTGTGGGTGATGCTTTTTTCTTTCTCTATGCCGTTCTCCGCCCGCAGTGGCATTATGCCGCGGCCCCGTTGTGGAGCTTTCTGGCGTATGACCTGGTGCTGCTGCCCCGGTTCATTCCTCACTTTGGCGCGGTCAGCCCGGAACATGCGTTGAGCCTGTATTTGTACACGGCCGTGCTGCTCTACAGCGCCGCCTTAGCCATTTATTATCTGTTTATTCACCGGCAGACACGGCCGTTACTGGTTGCTGCCGGCGGAGTGTCTTAGCGATTGGGAAGACCCGAAGGGTTTCAGAAAACCCTTCGGATCTAAATCTATGCCGCAACTGTTCCTGCAAATTTCCGGCTTATTGGCGTTGATCGTGGGGGTGGCGCTGGCTTATTGGCGGTGGATACGGCCGTATGACGGTCAGATCAGCCATCACCAACAAAGCCTGCTCTTGTTATACCAACGAAGGGCATAATCTGACATTTTAGCCGGCGGTTGAAACCGCGCCTACACGTGCAAAGTCGGCCTTCGCCGACTGGGCCCCAGACCGTGCAGGCGGTCTTTGCCCTTGTTGCCGCAAATTCCATTCGCCGGGCAAAATGACACTTTATGCCCTTTGACAGTATAGTGATCCTGACAGGCGTGGGTGGTTTTGTGGGCGCGTTTGGTTGGTGGTTTGATGTACGCGCCAGCTTTTCCTGGGATTTGCCACCATTGGCGTCCCGGATGTTGGCGGCGGCGGCCTGGGCATTTGCGGTGGGCTGCTGGCAGGCGCTGGCACGGCCGTCACTCCCCCGTTTGCGCCTCATCATCATCATGCTCTTTGTTTACCTGACGCCCCTGGCCGCCGCGATTGTGTTGTTTCACCTGGATCGTTTTGATTGGACAGCACCTATTACTTATGCTTTTTTTGTGATTGTGCTGGGCATGGTGGCGCTTACCATCTGGCATCTGTTTCATCCGGTGGGCATTATTACCGTAGAGCATGATGGGCCGGTGCGGGGATAGGTACGTGGTTGGTTGTGGAGTACGGCCGTACTCACCTTTTTGTGGGGATTGGCCTTGTTTCTCACCGATGCCGGGCTATCTACCCTGGTATGGGTGTGGCCGGGCGACCTGTTCACCAGCCGCCTTATCGCCGTCATGTTGTGGACGTTAGCCGCTGCGGCCGTATACAGTCTGCACTCCACTGACGCCCTGCGCGTGGCGCTGGTGGTGATGATCACCTATGGCATTGGCGTAGTTGCCGCCAATTTTTGGAATCCGGCGGCGCTCAAATCACTCTATACCCTGGTCTTTACTTTGTTCGCTGTTAGCTCACTGATCATTCTATTGCGAAAAGGGGAATAGTGGCCAATCCCCACCACTATCCCTCTCTTCATAGGAGACTTCACGGGCGGCAGCCCACCACAATGAACGAAAATCGTAACCCAGGTTGATAACCTGGGCTATATTTACGAAGGAGATGAATCTGATGCCTGATTATCCTTTTAACCCCTTTGATCCCGATTTTGGTCGAAATCCCTATCCGGTGTACCGGGAGTTATTGGCGAATTATCCGGTGCATTGGGGGATTCCCGTGACCCCAGCTATGCCGGGCGCCTGGTGGTTTACCCGCCATGCTGACGTGCAAACCATCATGAAAGACAATCGTTTCGGCCGTGACTTCGTGAAGGTGACACCACCGGAAGAAAGGATGCCAATTCCTGAATTTTTCCGGCCCTATTTTGATATGTTGGGGCAGTGGATGTTGTTTCAAGACCCGCCTGACCATACCCGGCTGCGCACATTGGTGCATAAGACGTTTACGCCGCAGGCAGTGGCCCGGCTGCGCCAACGCATCCAGCAAATTGCCGACGATCTGCTGGATCAGGTAGAAGCGAAAGGGGAGATGGATTTGATTGCCGATTTTGCCTTCCCGCTGCCGATGACGGTGATTGCGGAGATGTTGGGTATTCCGCCGGCGCAGCGCGCCAATTTGCGGGAATGGACGGGAGCGGTGGTAGCCGGCTTTGATGTGCGCCAGGACACGGCCGTGGCCCAACGCGCCAGCCAGATCATGCCCGCCTTTACGGAGATGCTGCAAACGGTCATTGCCGACCATCGCCAAAACCCGCAGGATGACATCCTCAGCGGCCTGATTGCCGCCGAAGAACAAGGCGACCGCCTGAGTGAAAACGAACTGATCGCCATGTGCATCCTCCTTATTGGCGCGGGGCATGAAACCACCGTCAACCTGATTGGCAATGGCGTGTTGGCGCTGCTGCAAAACCCCGACCAGTGGGCGCTGCTGCGCGAAAATCCGGGGTTGGTGGGCACGGCCGTTGAAGAACTGCTCCGCTACGACAGCCCCGTGCAAATGACTTTTCGCAGCGTATTGACGGATGTGGAAGTAGCCGGCGTTACCATCCGGCGCGGGCAAACGGTGGCGTTGATATTGGGGGCGGCGAATCGGGACACGGCCGTGTTCACCGACCCCGACCGGCTGGACATCACCCGGCAGGAGGCGAAATGCCTCTCCTTTGGCGGCGGCATTCATTACTGCGTGGGCGCGCCGCTGGCCCGGCTGGAAGGGGAAATTGCCCTCGCCACCCTGCTGCGCCGCCTGCCCCATATACAGTTTGCCACTGATGACCTGAATTGGCGGCCCCTCATAGCCTTTCGTGGCCTGCAAAGTTTGCCGTTAGCTTTCTAATCTCCATTGGGTTTCGCAGATGCTGAGGTGATGCGCGTGGTCTCTATGGTTATGCATCACACATCACGCTTAATCATCAACTCCCCTCAATTCCCCATGACCTCTTCTGGGCGGTGCCAGACAAGGGACAGCACTCTTGCGGTTGGCCGATACCGTACCGTCACTTGCCTGGCACACTCAGGTTGTTTTTTGATCTTTCCTCCGTATAATCGCCTTGTTTGATACCCGGCGCCTGGTAATCCGAAACTCGTCTACCGTAAACCATGTACCGATAACCGATTACCGGCAACCGACTTCTGGAGGAAAGAAGAATGAAACGCCATTACCTGATTCTGTGTGCCCTATTACTCCTTTTATTAGCCGCCTGTGGGGGCAGCCAACCCACCACCCCGGCCGACAGTGGTGACACTGGCAGCAGCAGCCAGACGGTGACCACGCCCGCAGCCGAAGCTGCCGGGCCGGTCATTGTGCGTGTTGGCTGGGGGGGCAGCCCGGATACGTTGAATCCGGGCACGGCCGTACTCGCCGAAGCGTATACCATCTTTGAACTGGTTTACGATTCCATGTACCAGTTACAACCGGATGGCTCCTATACCCTGGAACTGGCCGAAAGTGTGGACGTGTCGGCGGATGGCACGGTTTACACCTACACGCTGCGCGATGGCATTACCTTCCATGATGGTGAACGGCTGACCGCCTCTGACGTCGCATTTTCATACAATTTATATGCCTCCCAGGAAGATTTCCCTTTTCTACCTATCTATACCAGTTATTTTGACAGCGTAGAAGCGCCGGATGACAAAACGGTGGTCCTCACCCTGACGGAAGCAATCCCCAACATTGAAAGCCAGCTCATCTACCTTTATGTACTGCCGGAACATATCTGGGCCGATGTGCCTGATGCAGCCGAGTTTGAAAACACGGCCATGATTGGCAGCGGCCCGTTCAAAATGAAGGAATACCGGCAGAATGAGTTTGTCTCGTTGGATGCGGTGAAAGACCATTATCTCAAAGGGCCGCAAATTGACGGGGCGGTGTTCCAGACATTTGACAACCCGGATGCGCTGGTGCAGGCCCTAAAAACGGGGCAGGTGGATATGATCACGGAAATGCCGAACACGGCCGTTGCCGCTTTACGCAATGATGCCAATGTCCAGGTTGTCTCCGGCCCGCCCCTGTCGCCTTCCGTTACAGACATCATTTTCAACGTGGTCACACCAGAAAATTGCCCGCCGGACGATGGCATCTGCACGGGTCATCCTGCCCTGCAAGATCGCAATGTGCGTCTGGCGCTGGCCCATGCTACCGATAAACAAAACATCATTGACGTGGTGTTGTTGGGGCTGGGCGCGCCGGGCCTGACCCTTATCCCGGACAGCCTGGGTGATTTTTACAATGACCAGATTCAGGATTACGAATTTGATATTGCCTTAGCCAACCAGATTTTGGACGACGCCGGTTATGTGGATAGCAATAATGATGGGGTGCGCGAAACGCCCGACGGCCGTGACCTGATCTTTCGCCTCAATTGGCCCTCTGACAGTGTAGACTCCCCGCGTATGGCGGAACTGTTGGCCGGTAACTGGGGGCAAATTGGCGTCAGAACCGAACAGCAATCCCTCGACCCCGATACTCTCACCTCTATCTGCTGCCCCGCCTTTGATTTCGACATCATCCTGTGGGGCTGGGGTTCAGACCCCGATCCCAGCTTCCTGCTCAGCGTGATGACCACCGATGAGATTACCACCGGCACCAATGAAACCGGCTATTCCAACCCGGAATACGATGAATTGTTTGTGCAGCAGGCCACCACCCTGGACGACGCCCAACGCATTGCCATCATCCACCGAATGCAAGAGATCGCTCATCACGATATTCCCTACATCATCCCCTACTATGCGCAGGAGGTGCAGGCTTTCCGTTTAGATCGTTTCCGTGGCTGGCTCACCGACGCCGGCAAAGTGGCCCTGGAAGACCCCAGTTCGTTATTGGTGATTGAGCCTGTAAACCGGTAAGCAGTAAGCGGTAGGCAGTGGGCAGTATTTAGGCTGCTGCTCACTGCTCACTACTCACTATGAAAAGAAGCCGCTACATCGCGCAAAAGGTAGGTTGGGCATTGTTGACAATCCTTTTTGTCATCACGCTCAACTTCTTTCTCTTCCGGGTGCTGCCGGGTGACCCGGCGCGGGCGGGCGTGCGCGATCCGCGTCTGACCAGGGAGGCGGTGGAAGCGATTCGGGTGCGTTTTGGCCTGGATAAGCCGGTCATCAACTGCTTCCAGTCGCTCAACCCGATGGAGACTGGCGACTGTTTTATCAATCCTCTGGATACACAATTTTTTATTTATGTGGGTAATCTGCTGCAAGGTGAGTTGGGCATTAGCTACCATACCAACCGCCCGGTGGCTGACATGCTCATGGAGATGTTGTGGAACACATTGCTGCTGATCGGTCTGGGGCAGATATTGGCTATTGTTCTGGGTATGTCGTTAGGGGTGCTGGCAGCGTGGAAGGCAAGAACGGCCGTAGACCACGGTGCCCTTCTTTTCAGCCTGACAGCCTGGAGTTTGCCTACTTTCTGGCTGGGCATCATCCTGCTCTTCATCGGCTCTAGCTACTGGGGGTTGCCCATTGGCGGGCGGCTGACGCCGGGCACGGTCTATAACACCTCCATCGAGCGCTGGCTGGACATTGGCAACCATCTCATCTTGCCCACACTCACGTACACCATCGTCTTTTTGGGCGAATATATGCTCATCATGCGCAGTACGCTGCTGGATGTGTTGTCCGAAGATTACATCCTTACAGCCAAAGCCAAAGGCATTAGCACATTCCAGATTTTGAAAGACCATGCCCTGCGCAACGCCATGCTGCCCATGGTGACGATCATTGCTCTGAACCTGGGTTTTACCGTTACCGGCGCCATCCAGATTGAGACGGTATTTTCCTGGCCGGGGTTAGGTGGGGCGATTTTTACGGCCGTGAACCGCCGCGATTACCCCATGTTACAAGGCGCTTTCCTGCTCATTGCCATCAGCGTCATCTTCGCCAACCTGGCCGCCGACCTGTTTTATTCCTATCTTGATCCCAGAGTGGAAGATTCGTAATTGAGTAATTGAGTAATTGGGTAACTGTGTAATTACCCAATTACTCAATTACCCAATTCCCCAATGATATGTCACCATCTCCCCCTCCCATCCGCAGTTTCTGGCGTACCTTCCGGCGCAATCGCATGGGCATGGTGGGTGCGGTGATGCTTATTCTGGCCGTTCTCATCGCCGTTTTTGCTCCCGCCCTGGCCCCTTATAATCCCTACCAACCGACGCGCGTGACCATTGATGACATCTACGCCCCGCCCAGCCCGGCTCACCCATTTGGTACCGATGACGCCGGTAAGGATGTATTGTCCAGCTTCATTTATGGGGCGCGTGTCTCCCTGATTGTTGGCTTTTTTGCCTCCTTTATTTCCGTCGTCATTGGTGGCGTCATCGGCATCAGCGCCGGTTTTTATGGTGGCAAGCTGGAAAATGGCTTGATGCGCTTCACCGACATCATGCTGGTCATTCCCGACTTCCCCCTGATTGTGCTGCTGGTGGCGCTGACCAAACCAAGTTTGCTTAACATCATTGTGGTGATTGGCTTGCTCGGTTGGACCAGTTCGGCGCGGCTGGTACGGTCGCAAACATTGTCTGTGAAGCAGCGTAAATTTGTACTGCGGGCGCGGGCCATTGGCGCGGGCAATTTCCACATCATCCGGCGGCACATTTTCCCGCTGGTGCTGCCGCTTATTGTGGTCAATACCGTCCTGGTCATCTCCCTGGCGGTGCTGAACGAGAGTGCGCTCAGCTTCCTGGGGCTGTCTGACCCCACCAAGATCAGTTGGGGGCAAATGCTAAACTTTGCCTTTACGCGCGGCGCCATGAGCGCGGGCGCCTGGTGGGCGCTGGTGGCCCCCGGTTTGGGCATCGTCTGGCTGGTGCTGGGTTGCACCCTGTTGGGGCAGGGGTTGGAGCAGGTACTCAACCCACGCCTGGAAACACACCACCTCTCTGTTGGCTCAAAGATGGTGGCGCGGATGATGGGGATGAAGGAGAAACCATCTGAGGTGAAGGCGGTGAGTGGAGATTAGAGATTGGACATTATGCATCCTGTGGCCCATCGTCATCAATTGCAGAAAGCGCCGGTTTTAATGTCCGTTACGGATTTGTCTACGGATTTTTTGCTGGAGAGCGCGCCGCCGGCTCATGCGTTAGTGAATGTGAGTTTTACGCTGCGCGAAGGCGAGGTGTTGGGACTAGTGGGGGAGAGTGGCTGTGGTAAGACGACGTTGATGTTGAGTTTGATGCGGCTGCTGCCGGCCAACGGCCGTATCACTTCCGGCACAGTCAACTTCATGGGTCAAGACCTGCTCGACCTCGGCGAAAATGCCATGGCCGACATGCGTTGGAAACATATTGCCATGATTTTCCAGGGAGCCATGAATGCGCTCAACCCGGTGCAGCGCGTGGGAGACCAGATTGCCGAGGCTATCGTGCAGCATAATTACATTCAAGAGAAGGGGGTGGTAGACGGCCGTGTCGCCGAACTACTCGACCTGGTAGGCATTGGCCCCGAACGTCGCCGCCAATACCCCCACCAATACTCTGGGGGGATGCGCCAGCGGGCCATGATCGCCATGGCCCTGGCCTGCAACCCCCAAATCATCATCGCCGACGAACCGACCACCGCCCTGGATGTGATGGTACAGGCCCAAATCCTGGAACTGCTGGACACCCTGCGCCAGCGGTTGGGGCTGTCCATCCTCTTTGTCACCCACGATCTGGGCGTGGTGGCCGAAATGTGTGATACCGTGCTGGTGATGTATGGTGGGGTTACGGTCGAATACGCCAGCGTAGATACCATTTACAATGATCCACAGCACCCGTATACCCGTGAACTCCTGCGCGCTTTTCCCGACCTCAGCCGTCCTACCGAAAAATTAGCCAGCATCCCCGGCCATCCGCCCCGGCTCAACGCCCTGCCGCCCGGCTGCCGTTTTGCCCCCCGCTGCCCGGCCGTGTTTGACCGCTGCCACACCGAACAGCCCGCCCTACATCAGGTAAAACTGGGGCACTGGGCGAGTTGTCATCTGGTGGAAAGAATGTAATTGGGTAATTGCCCAATTGCCCAATTGTCATGTCATCAATTGTCGAAGTCACCCATCTCCGCAAACTCTTTCCCGTCAAAAAGGGCGGCCTGTTTGACCGGCAAGAGAAGTTTGTCCATGCCATAGACGATGTTAGTTTCACAGTGGAGCGGGGGGAAGTGCTGGCGGTGGTGGGCGAGAGTGGCTGTGGCAAATCCACCCTGGCGCTGACGCTCATGGGGCTGGAACGTCCTACCTCAGGCGTTATCCAGATAAATGGGCAAAACATTGCCACTCTCAAAGGCAAAGAAATACAGGTGGTGCGCCGCCATGTGCAGATGATTTTCCAGGACCCCTACGAATCGCTTAACCCCATTATGACCATTGCCGATATTGTGGCCGAACCGCTCAAGGTGCATGGCCTGGTGAAAAACAAACAGGAGCGGCAAGAGCGGGTCATTCGGGCGCTGGAAGACGCCGGTTTGAAGCCGGCCCTCAATTTTATGCACCGGCTGCCCCAAGAATTGTCGGGCGGCCAACGGCAGCGCGTGGTCATTGCCGGGGCGTTGGTGCTGGAACCAGAACTGCTCATTGCCGATGAACCGGTTTCTATGCTCGATGTGAGTATCCGCGCCGAGATTTTGAACCTGCTGTTGGAACTGCGCCAGATGCGGGGTATTTCTATTGTGATGATTACCCATGATTTGGGCACGGTGGGTTATGTGGCCGACCGTATTGCCGTGATGTATCTGGGGCGGCTGGTAGAAATTGGCCCGGCGCTCCAGGTGTTGCAGCAGCCACACCACCCCTACACCAGGGCGCTGCTTTCGGTTGTGCCTGTGCCTAACCCCCGCCAGCGGCGGGAGCGGGTTATATTGCAGGGGGAAACGCCGAACCCTATTAACCTGCCTCCTGGCTGCCGGTTTCATCCCCGCTGCCCGGTGGCCCAACCCCGTTGCCAGGAAACAGACCCGATGCTCCAACCGGTAGCAGCTGCACATGAAGCGGCCTGTCTGTTGCTTTCCTCTGGCTAAGGGAGGTCACGCATCACGTGTCACGCCGGTCACCGCTCATCACGGCCGTCAACCGACGGTGCGATGTGATCTGTGTCAAATATGATTGGCGCAACGTCTTATCCGTAATTAACGCCGCCCGGTGTTGCAAAATGCCGTGAGCGGTGTTTAACAGGCCGGGCGCATCCGGATCGTGGTTGGCTTTTAATGCCTCATAGGTGGTTAGGTAAACCTGGATCAAGTCATCCAGGCTCGCAGTCACGCTCCCAGGCAAGCCGGGCACAATCTGCCGGGCCAGGTCATACGCCTGCGCAAAACAGTGCTGCGCCAGCGCAACGGCCGTCAGCCCGGCCAGTACCTCCAGTTGGTTTGTGAAGGCTTCCACTTCTGCAAACAAGTCAATTGCCCGTTGGTACACGGCCGTTGCCTTTGCCCATTCCCCCCGTTGTTGATGCACATTCCCTAAATCCTTCCAGGCGTGTGCCATAATCGGTTTATCACCCAATAGCTGCGCCAGCGCCAGCGCCTGCTCACTGTGCTGCTGGCTGGTGACCAGATCCCCCTGATGGAAAGATAGCACGCCCCAATACAAATGGACATGGCTGATGCCCCGTTTTTCTCCCAACGCCTCGTAAAGCGTCAGCGCCTCGGTCAGATATTGTGCTGCCAGCGCAAAAGCGCCCAGATAGCGATAGCTTTGCCCTGTATTGCTCAGGGCCAGCCCCAGGCCGCGTTGGTTGCCAATGTCGCGGCTCACCGCTGTGGATTGCGCAAAATGGTGTAAGCTCTGGCTATAGTCACCGCCAAACATAGCCAGCACCCCCAGATTGTTCAGCGCCATGCCCTGGTTAGCCCGATCCCCCACCTCCTGGCTGAGTATCAGCGCCTGCCGATAACACTGCTCCGCTTTTGCCCATTGGCCCTGGTTCATGGCGATGTTGCCCAACCCGGTCAGCAGGGAATTTTCCAGGTCTCGTTCCCCCAACTCCCGGCTCATCGCCAGCGCCTGGGTGAACAAATCGGCCGCCGCGTGTGACTCGCCTACCAGCAATAGTTTTGTGCCGGCCAGACACAGCGCATGTGCTTCCAGGCGGGTCAGGTGGTGGCTTTGCGCCATTGCCAGGGCCTGGGCCAAAAGGGGGTCAATTTCTTGATAAGCGCCCAGGTAGAAAAACGCCTGGGCCAGTTGTAAATTGGCCCACGCCTCTACGTCAGGCAGGTGATACGCTTGCCCCAGGGAAATAGCCTGCCGGGCGGTCCGAACAGCCTGGTCATACTGCCCCAGCCGGGTCAGGAATTGCGCCTGGGCCAGCTGAAGCCGGGCCAATAATTGCCAGGCGATGCCGGCCGGCGCCTGGGCCAGCAGGGGGGAGAGGTGGGACACGGCCGTATCCATCAACTGCCCCCCGCTGTGAGGCCGGGAAGTAATGGTACAAAAACGCACCAGCGCCGGCAGCGCGGCCAACAACCATGTGGCCTGGGTGTGTGTGGCTGTCCGTGCCGCCCATTGCCAGGCGCGCTCAATGTTGTCAAATTCCAGGCTCATCTGGGCCAGCGTCAGCGGCAACTGGGGGCCGGCAAATTCCGTTTCCAGGCCGGCCAGCCAGGTCAGATAATAGTGGCTGTGTGCCGCCTGTGTGGCTGGCGCAGGCGGCTGTTCAGCGGCGGCAAATTGGGCCAGTAAGGGGTGCATGTCTAGACGGCCGTTCTCTTCCGGCTGAAGTAAAGATTTATCTACTAATCGTCGGATGAGGGTGAGCGGTGCGCCCGTGATGGCCTGGGCGGCCGCGGGGGTAAAACCGCCGCGAAAGTAGGCGCAGTCACTTAATACGGCCTGTTCGGTGCCCGAAAGTAATTCCCAGGAGTAGGCGAAAACGGCGCGCATACTGCGATGGCGCGGCGGCACATCAACCATGGTTGTCGCCAGCCATTCCATATTTTGCTGCACGGCCGTAGCCATGGCGGCCGGCGACATCTCCTGGGCCCAGGCGGCGGCCAGTTCAATGGCCAGGGGAATGCCCTGGACGGTCCGGCACAATTGAATGACGCCGGGCAGGGTACGGCCGTCCAGTTCAAATCCGGCTGCGGCGCGGTCGGCGCGCTCCGCAAAAAGCTGCACACTGTCATAGGCGGTTGCCTGGGGATCATCTATCGTCTTGGGCGTGGGCAGCCCCGCCAGCCGCAATACATATTCCATCTGGCTGTTAAGCCGGAACCGGGAGGTGAGCAGTAGTGTTACCTTGGGCGCCTGCCGCCACAGTTCCAGCACCAAGCCGGTAGCTGCCAGCAAATGTTCAAAATTGTCCAGCAATAACAGCAGCCGTTTGTGGCGCAAATAATCGAATAGCTGGGTAACGGCCGGCGCTTTTTCATGGGGCTTTAGCTCTAGTGCTGCCAAAATGGTGATCGCCAACTGGTTAACCAGCGTCTCATCGTTGTCGCTGGCCGGTGTTGGCGTCAACCCGGCCAGGGGCACAAACCAGACGCCATCGGCAAAGGCATCCACTAGGGTCGCGGCGGTGGCCAGCGCCAGCCGTGTTTTGCCCATGCCACCCTCGCCCATGATCGTCACCAGGCGATAAGCCGGGTCGCACAGCCGTTTTTGCAGCGTCGCCAATTCTTTGTGGCGGCCCAAGAAGGGGGTGGGATCGGGCGGCAAGTTGTGGCGGCGGGTGGGCAGCGCCTGTCTGCTCCCTTGTTTAATCTGCTCATAGAGGGCCACCGTCTCGGCTGTGGGTTCCACGCCTAGTTCGGCGGCCAGGAGGCGGCGGCAATTTTCATATTGGGCCAGGGCTTCGCTGCGACGGCCGTGCCCCACCAACGCCTGCATCAACTGGCGGTGCGCCTCTTCGCGCCAGGGGGCCAGCGCCAACTGCTGCCGGGCGTACTGTTCCATTTGGGCATAACGGCCGCTTTCGGCAGAGGCAACGGTCAGACTGTGCAAGACGGCTAATGCTTGTTGATACCATTTTTCTTGCTGCAAAAGACGCCATTCGTCAAAAATGGGGGCATCGGCCACTTGCAACCCGGTCAGAAAATCTCCCCGGTATAGGCTGGCGGCCTCGGCCAGCCGGCCCAGACAATCGGTACAGCGGGACAGCGCATCATGGCGATGGGTTTCACAGGTGGCTAACAGGGTGGTGAACACGGTTGTGTCCACCCATACCCCCTCTGTATGCAGCGTCACGGTATGCCAGGTAATATCCAGCAACGGCCGTGCCTGATTCAATAACCGCTTTAAATTGGCGAGGCTCTGGCGCAGGCTGGCGCGAGCGTCATTGTCGCTGGACTCGCTCCATAACAAGGCGGCCAATGCCTCCCGGTTTTGCGGCTGCCCGCCATGAACGGCCAGATAGACCAGCAGCGCCCGCACCTTGTCCGAACGAAAACCGGCCAGCGCCACACCATCGGCCAAAGCCTGAAATGTGCCCATCAGTCGCAGTTCTAACCGCTTCATATGGGGTGCATTATAAACCATCTGTGGCGCGATTTTTCGCACGGCCGTGATCCCCGTCGTACAATCTGCTGCATGGAGATAAACCGGAGGTGGCACGGCCGTACACCTTTCACCCCATCACAGAAGGTACGGCCGTGTGCCTATATTCTGCTCCACTGCCCTATGCTACAATGGACACAATCCACTCAGAAAAGAGGTGACTCATGTTGACGACGATACAGGCAATCGTGGAAGATAATCAGATCAAATTACTGGAGGCTGTGCCCTTACGTTCGGGACAACGGCTGCTGATCACCTTCCTGAATGACGTAGACTCTCAATTCTGGATTGAGACCAGCCAGAGTAGTCTGGACACTGTTTGGGAAAACGAAGAGGACGACATCTACGCCCAGTTACTCGGAGGGTGACGTTGTTTTGGTTCGCTATCCATTCTCTGACCTGTCGGGCGCAAAAGTCAGACCGGCAGTTGTGGTTAGCGCCCCCATGTTTTTCAGGATTTGTTGGTTGTCCCCCTTACCAGCCGCACTTCCTCTCTCCTCCCCGGTGAATTTTCGCTAGTTGATTGGCAGCCTGCCGGACTCAATATAGCCTCGGCCGTTAAGCGTGGCCTTTATACGATTCAACAGCAGTTGTGCTTAAAGATGGTCGGTCACTTAACTCTGAAAGATAGAGTTACCTATGATGCAAGCCACACACGCACTGATGAAAACTGGTGGGCTAACGGATGTAGTGTGGAACTTTGAATACAGAACATTCTTAAGGGGGAAGCGGGGAAGGGGGAAACCCCCCACCCCAC
>JABFFZ010000077.1 GCA_013112725.1 Chloroflexota bacterium | reverse complement strand
GGCCACGGCCACGCCGTCGCGGTTACCGTCGTCGGCGTGGCCGTGGCCTGCTGCCCCGGCCCCACAATAGTGATGGGCACCTGGTCTGCGCCGCCATCCAGGTCATTGCCGTACCAATCACTGGAACCGGAGACGCTGGCGCTGTTGGTGGTCAGGGCAATGGGGGCCAGAGCGGTGAACACGGCCGTGATCTGAATGCTGCTAAACGACCCCACATCACCAAACCAGGTGGTCAGGTCGCTCCAGTAAAGCTGCCCGGCCACCTCGTCCACACTGTCCGGCTGGGGCACGGCAAAGCTGAATTGCAGAAATTCGGGATCGTAATCCTCAAACAGAGGCACGACGGTGAGAGTGGCATAGCCGCTGTTGGTGATGCGGATGGTGAAGGTCAATGGTTGCCCCACTTCTGGCTCCACATTGCCCACCATCTCCTTGTCTACGGGCGTACTGCCGCCAATGGAGGAGCCTTCGTTGCTATCATCGCCGCCGCCGCCAATCTGCCCGCCGCTGCTGAGGGCGTCGTGCACTTCGGCGCGGTTCACCACCGCCGGGGCGGGATGCTCGGCAATAAAACCGACCACCACCCACACGGTTGCCCCTGGCGGCAGATCGCCAAAGGTTGTGGTCAGGTCGTTCCAATCGAGACGGCCGTTGCCCGCATCCACACTATCCGGCATGGGCGTGGCGTCCACAAAAGCCAGCACGTCGGTGTTGAAGGTGTCAGATAGCGGCAGCGTGGTAACGGTGAAGTTGGTGCGGTTTTCGATCTGGATGGTGAAGGTAAGATATTCGCCCACATACACCACCGGGTTAGACCGCCCCAATCGTTTGTCTACAAAAATCTCTGACTGCTGCGCCCTGGCCGGCGTCAGAGCGGCAGACAAGGCCACCAACGCCGCCAGCGCCAGCGCCAATCCAAAACCCAAACAGATGATAACACGTTGTAGTTGATTCATTATTCACTCTCTTTAGCTCGTAGTAACCGCTTTAGCAGGCAGCGACTAAAATCGCCACTACGAACAAATTACGGCCGTACTACCAGCGGCAGGTACACTTTGGCGGGTACGGTGACCACGGCCGTTGTGCTGGGCACAATGCCGTTACTGCTCGCGATGACGGCCGTATTCGCCACCTGTGTGCCTGGCAGTAAATCCTCATGCAGTTGCACGGGCCAGGTCAGGGTCACGGCCGTGTCCGTGGAAATCGCGCCTGTCCAGGTGATGACGCCGCTGCTGTGGCCGCCACTACCTGCCGTGTAGGTTAGCGGGCCACTAAACGTGACCTCAGCCGGTAATGTATCCGTCAGCCAGACCATCATGCCCGGTGTGGCTGGTCCATCCAGGACGATGGTGTAAGTCACCAGGTCGCCGGGCGCAGCCAGGGCGGGCTGCACCGTTTTGCGGGCGGCCAGATCACGCCATTCCACTGCGCCCAGGTCAAAACTGCTGCCAATCGGGCGCGGCAGCCCGTCCACATCGGCCATCACCCCCACATTCACCCCGTTATCAATGGCGCCGGACACAGCCATCAGGTGATACCCATCGTTGGCAAAAGCGGCCGTGCCCGTCAGCCCGCCACTTTGGGTCACTGTGCCCACAACGGGCTGCGCCACACCATCCCACAACGTGGCCGTCACCGTCACCAGACCGGCACTGTTCACAATGCCGGTCGTCTGGCTGGCGATAATGGTATTAACCAGTTCGGCCTGCCCCCCATTCACCACCAGCCCATTCTCATTACCGGCAAAGGTGGTGTGTTGCAAAGTGACCTGGGTATTCACCAGATTAAGGGCGGCGGCGGTAACGGCCGTGTTGTCCAGCAGCACATTGTTGGTAAAAACGGCCGTGCTGTCATTTTCCAGGCTGAGGCCACCGCCAATGGCTGCCTGATTGTCACTGAACAAATTGGCGTCCAACGTCGCCTGACTCTGGAAGAGGCGCAGCCCACCACCGGTATGCGCCTGATTACTGCTGAACAGATTGCCAACCAGGGTGGCCTGCCCATTGCTGAGGTGCAGGCCGCCGCCCCAACCCTGGCTGCCGCCGGTAACAGTGTTGCCGGTCAGCCGGTTGTGTTGCAAGGTGGTTTGCCCGGTGGTGACGTGGAGCGCGCCGCCGTGCAAACCGGCTGTGTTGTTGGCGAAGGTGTTGTGGCTGAGTACGGCCGTGCCGCCATACAACCGCGCCGCCCCACCCCCTAATCTGGCTGTATTTTGGCTAAAATGGCAGTTTTCAATTGTCAACTGCCCCTGCACAAAATAGAGGCCGCCGCCAAACTCCGCCCGATTACTGCTGAAAGTAATGTCATCCAGGGTGATAGACGCCTGTGAAACAAATAGCCCGCCGCCATTTTGCGAACCGGCCTCTCCATTCACCAGTTGCAGCCCATCCAGGGTGGCGTGGTTACCGGGAGCCACAACTACCACGCGCCCCAGCCCGGCAGCGTCTAGCGTGGTGGGGTACAGCGCCGCATCAGGCGGGCCGCTAAAATCGGCCGGATATCCACCGCGAATGGTCACGGACTGGCTGATATACAGATGTTGGGTGAGGGTTTCCCGTGCCTGGACACCAGTATAGGTTCCCCCGGCTACGTGGAGTTCATCGCCCGAAACGGCCACATCTATAGCGCGTTGTACAGTGGCGCAGGGGGTGGCGGCGCTGGCGCAGTCGTTCCCGGCGTCGGCGCCGCCCACACGCACATAGCGCACGGTGGTGTGGGGGGCAGCCATTATTTCCAGAATGAACAAAAGGGACACGGCCGTGAGCAGACACCCGGTGAAGAGACTGTTGATCTTGTTAATAATGCCTTACTCCTTCTTGTTTATAACCAACCCCTGGGACGGCCGGTTACAAACCACTTCTTCACGCTTGCTTCACGCGCACTATAAAGGATATGGCCGTAGAAAGGGGTAGGAAAAAGGTACAGGGGTGGGGGAGCAGTTAGCAGTTAGCAAAATAATTGGCAGGTAAACGGCCGTAGCCCCCACCACAGTCAATGATACAATCCCTTACCTAAACACCTGAACACGCAAGGAACTCCTATGTCTGACGATTTACGCACCCGCATTTTCACGCTGGCGAAAGTGATGATTGCTGCTGCCTGGGCCGATGGGCAGATCACCGAAGAAGAGAAACAATGCCTGAAAGATTTGCTCTTTCATCTGCCGGATGCCGGTCTAGATGCCGGTATCCAGATGACGGCGCAGGAGTGGGCGGTTCTGGAAATGTATATGGACACTCCTATTGACGCGGCCGAACAAGAGCGATTGATCGCCGAACTGCAAGCCGCCATTCGCCGCCCGCAGGAACGGGAGATTGTGGTCGGCTATTTGCAGCAAATGGCCGCTGCCGATGGCGAACCGACGGCCGCCGAACTGGCGCTGATCAACGACATTGTGCAAGAGGATGTCGGAGGCAATGGTGGTGTTTTCTCCCGGATTGGCCGCTTTTTTGGGGGGACCATGCAGAAACGGGCTACGGCCGTAGCCAGCGCCCCTAACCGCGAAGCCCAATTCGACGACTTTGTGAAAAACAAGGTGTATTACAAACTGCGCCAGCAGTTGGCCCAGCAAGGAAAATCGCTGAACCTGTCAGATGCCGAAGTGCGGTGGATGGGGCTGGCCGGTGGGCTGGCCGCGCGGGTGGCGCATGTGGACGAAACACCGACAGAAGCAGAAATTAACCGGATGGCCGAGTTGATCGGTCATTTCTGGGGGCTGGATGGGACGCTGGCGTTGTTTGTGGCGCAAACGGCCGTGTCCGCCGTAGATTACACCTATGACTACTACCGCATGACACGCCAGTTTGGCGAAGCCACGACTTATGAAGAACGGGTACGCTTTTTAGATGCCCTGTTTCAGATTGCCCTGGCCGATGGTTTTGTGACTTACGAGGAAACAGAGGAAATTCGCACCATGGCCCACGGCATCAATCTGTCCAACCAGGAGTTCATCAACGCCAAAATCAAAATCCCCCGCGACAAACGGGCAGGGTAAGCAGGTTATCTAATTGGGTGATTACTTCAATTACCCAATGACTCAATTACAGTTTCAACTGCAAGCATCCGGCCTGCACGGCTTCATAGCCAAACTGCATCTGGCTGCGCTCCAGTTCATTCAGGGAGACCCATTCGATTTTGCTAGAGTCAGAGATAGTGGCGGCGGTAGACGGCCGTTCCAAGGCATAATACACCACCGACAACTGCCAGGCGCGCCGGTCGCTGTCCATGATGTATTGGTCTTCCACATACAGCATCACGCCCACACGCGGCGTCATGCCCGTTAAGCGCCGAAAGGCATGGCGCACCGCCTGAGTAAGGGTTTCATTTTCGGCTAATATCGCACCAGGGGGATGCCAGAGCGCCGTCAGGGGGTGTTTTTGCAGTAAAATCTGGCTGTTCTCAATAAAAATGCCATATACAGCCGGGCGAAACAGAAGCGCCTCCGGGGACACGGGGAACGTCCCGCCGGAAACTTCGTGGCACAAAACGGTTGCCATGCGAGATCAGGGGGTGGGTACGGCCAGTAGTTCCTGGCGCAAGTTGGGAATTTGTTCCGCCAGCGTACCCAGAACGCCATTGATAAAACGCGGCGCGCTGTCTGAGCCATAGGTTTTGGCCAGTTCCACCGCTTCGTTTATAGCAACTTTGATGGGGGTTTCGCCATCTATCAAAAATTCGTAGATGGCAATTCGGAGGATGTTACGGTCAATAACGGCCATCTGATCCAACGGCCATTCCGGGGCATAACGGGCAATGAGAATATCCATCTCTTCCTGGTGCTCGATGACGCCATACACCAATCGCCGCGTAAAGTCCACACCCGTGCTTTCCATGGGGTTATCTTCCAGACGATATTGCAGGATCACGTCCGGATCGTGTTCGGCAATATCATATTCATAAAGCGTCTCCAGGGTCACACGCCGCGCGCGTCGTCTTGTTTTCATGGTCTTAACCTACAAACCCACCGTGGTCGCTAAGCTGCTTCTCCTTGAGCGTATACCACATCTTCAACGTGGACGTTCACGGCATCCACGGGAATACCGACCATTGTATCAATCGCTTCTACAACGGCCGTTTGTAAGCGTTGGCTCGTTTCCATGATGTTCACGTGCGGATTCATTATAACGTAAATATCAAATTTTACCTTCCCCTCATCCACCAAATCCAGTAAAACGCCGTGATGTCGTGTTTCCCGGCGAAACAGGCGGGCCACATCCGGCGGAATGGGGGCCATTTTAGCAATGCCATCCACCCGCAGCGTGGTGTAATAGGCAATGGTAGCTAACACTTCCGGGGCGACTTCTATGCGCCCTATGCTTTCGCGGACGGTACCTTCACTCATATCCCGTAATCCGTGATGCTATCCCGTAATCCGTGATGCGTGATGCGTGACAATTCTCACGCATCACGTATCACATCGCAATCCCACCATCTACCTGAATCACCTGCCCGGTAATGTAGGCGGCTTTATCTGAGGCCAGGAATGTAACCAGATAAGCCACTTCCGGCAGTTCGCCCCAACGTCCCAGGGGGATAAATTCTTTGGATTTCTCTTTGTTCTCTGCCGATAAAACTTCGGTCAGCGCCGTGCTAAAAAATCCAGGGGCGATGGCGTTTACGGTAATCTGGCGGCTGCCAACTTCTTTGGCTAATGATTTGGTAAAGCCGATGATGCCGGCTTTGGAAGCGGCATAATTGGCCTGCCCAGCCTGCCCCACCACGCCGACCACCGAGGAGATGTTGATGATGCGACCACCTTGTTTGCGGCGGATCATGGGGCGAATGGCCGCTTTACAGCAATTAAACACGCTTTTCAGGTTTGTGTCCAGTACAACGTCCCACTGCTCCTCGCTCATGCTCATCAGCAGTGTGTCGCGGGTGGTACCGGCGTTGTTGACCAGAATGTCAATGTGGCCATAGGTATCTACGGCCGTCTTCACCAAGAATTGCGCCTGTTCAAAATTAGAAACATCGGCGGCTACGGCCGTCGCCTCTCCCCCTTGTGCCCGAATACCCGCCACCACTTCTTCGGCAGCGGCGGCGCTGGCATTGTAATTGATAACAACCCGCGCCCCATGCGCCGCTAAATCCTCGGCAATCGCCCGGCCAATCCCCCGCCCCCCGCCGGTGACAATGGCTACTTTTCCTTCTAATAATGACACTTCTCGATCTCCCGGCTTTCCGTAATCCGTAAGCTATGAGCCGTAACCCGTAACCCGTAATTCGACCTCGGATTACCGATTACGGATTACCGATTACGGATTCCGGTTGCACCCGCTTCACATTCCGGTCTATGCGCTTGATAAAACTGAGTAAGGTATCGCCAGGGCCAACTTCGGCAAAGGTGTCTACACCGGCGGCCAGCAGCCAGTTCATCGAAGCCGTCCAGGCCACACCAGATGTCAGCTGCGCTTTCAATTCGGCGCGAATCTCGTCCGGGGTGGTCAACGGCCGTGCCGCCACATTGCCGATCACCGGGCAGACAGCCGTGTGCATCGGCGTCTCGTCTACGGCGGCGGCAAACTCGGCTACCACCGACGCCATCAGCGGCGAATGGGCGGCAATGCTGATAGGCAGTTTGACCACCTTACGCGCCCCGGCCTGTTCCGCCAGGGTCACGGCCGTGTCCAACGCCGCCGCATCCCCGGAAATCACCACCTGCCCCGGGCAATTGTCATTGGCTACCTGCACCGGCCGGCCCGTTTGTTCACTGGCCTGGGCGCATAGTTGTTGCACGGCCGTCATCTCCAACCCTAAAATAGCCGCCATCGCCCCCGGCGCCCGTTCACCGGCCAGTTTCATCAACTCGCCACGCCGCCGCACCAGCCGCAGCCCATCGGCCAAAGAAACCACCCCCGCCGCCGCCAGCGCCGAAAACTCACCCAGGCTGTGCCCGGCCACAAACTGCGGCATTTCCCAACCCACTGCCTGCATCCAGGCCCATACGGCCATACTAGTCGTGAAAATGGCTGGCTGTTGGTTGACTGTATCAATTAGCTCTATTTCAGGGCCGGTAAAACAGAGGGTGGACAGAGAAAAGCCAAGCAGTTCATCCGCCTGATCAAAAACAGCACGCGCTTCCGGGGAGTGCTGCACCAGCTCTTGCCCCATGCCCACGTGCTGTGATCCCTGTCCGGGGAATAGAAAAGCGGTACTCATTTCGTTAAAGAAAAAGGCCGCGTGATACGCGGCCTTTTCTATCATTTATTCGCTGGCCGGTAAAATCTGGCGACCACGATATTGCCCACATTCCAGGCAAACGTGGTGTGCCCGTTTCATCGCGCCACACTCCGGGCAGGGCACCAGATGGAACCCCTTGAGCGCATGATGGGCGCGCCGCCGATCCCGACGCGCTTTAGAAACTTTATGTTTTGGTACAGCACCCATGACAACATCCTCTCTTTACAAACCCTCACCAATTGGGGGAAACAGATTTATACAAAAAACAAGCGGCTCCACGCCGCGAACAGCAATTATAACGACCCCTCATTACCTGTCAAATTTTGGCTGGGCGGCAGATAAATCTGCACCTACAAGCAAGAGGCGAACAAGAGGCGAAGTCGGCCTGCGCCGACTGGCACCTGGCGCCCAACCCACGCAGAGCCTGCCCTGAACTTGTTGAAGGGTGGGCTTTGCTCTCTGTAGGCGCGATTTTAATCGCTGGCTCTCGGTAAATTGAGAATTGCTCTGCTGTGAGGGCGGATGACTAATCGGCCGTAGCCTGCGGTTCGGTTTCGGTCTCTTTTTGCACCTTGTTCAGGCCATTGCGAACCACCGCCAGCGAGCGCAGCAAATCCTCTTCCAGGCGGGTCAGCACTTCCAGCACATAGGAGTCTGCATCGTGACGCAGGGCGTCGGCGTCACGGCGAGCACGTTCCAAAATGTTGTCGGCCCGCTGCTGCGAGGATTGGGTAATGGAGTCCCGTTTGACCAATTCGTTGGCTTCCTGTTTGGCCAGGCCGCGTATCCGTTCCGCTTCCTCGTGCGCCTGGGCCAGGATGCGATCCTTGTCTGCTTCCACCCGATTGGCGCGTTTGATCTCTTCAGGAATGGCTACCCGTAGTTGGTCAATCAGGTTGTAAATTTTATCCTCATTAACCAGGAGGTACGCGCTGAGAGGGAAACGGGTACTGTCGTTTAATAATTGTTCGAGGCGATCAACCAGTTGTTGTATGTCCATGTTTCTGCCCTATTCTCGCTGTTAGCTGTCAGGATAGCCTGCGACCTGCCGCCATGTGTGCGTAATTATAGGGGATTTTTGGAAAGAGGAAAACCGCAGGGGATGTTGCATGTTCATGCAATATCCCCTGCAAACGGGACGTTTCTCCCCTTTAGCTTTAATGAAGGCATATGGTATAAACTACCAGTATGCAACAGGTGATCAACGGCCGTTACCACATCGCCAACGTCCACACCGATCTCATCGGTCAGGGGGCCATGGGCGCTGTATATCGAGGGATTGACCAGCAAACCGGCGAACCGGTGGCCATCAAGCACCTCAAGCCCGAATTGCTCGCCGCCAATCCCCGCCAGCTTGACCGTTTTGCCCGCGAAGGGGAACTGTTGCGCCAATTGAACCATCCCAACATCGTACAGGTGTATGCGGCGGTGGAAGAAGCCGGGCAGCATTACATCATCATGGAATACGTGCAGGGTGGCTCTTTGCGCGATTTGCTGGACCAGCAGCCGCAATTGCCCATCCCCCGCGTCTTGAGCATTGCCATAGACGTGGCCGACGCCCTGACGCGCACCCACCGCCTGAACATCATCCACCGCGACCTGAAACCGGCCAACGTGCTGTTGGTCCAAGATGGCAGCCCACGCCTGACGGACTTTGGCCTGGCCTTCCTAGATGATGGCGCGAACCTGACGCAATCGGGGGCGCTGGTGGGTACATTGGACTACATTCCGCCGGAGGCCTGCCAGGGCAAGGCGCTGGACAAACGCATGGACATCTGGTCGTTTGGGGTGCTGTTGTTTGAGATGTTGGCCGGGCAACGGCCGTTTACCGGCAACAACCTCTACGCCACCATCACCGCCATCCTCTCCACGCCTACGCCTGACCTGTTCCGCTTCCGCGCCGACGTGAACGATGCCCTGGCCGACCTGGTCTACCGCATGTTGCAAAAAGATCCGCAGCAGCGCATCCCCAGCAGCCGGTTGGTGGGCGCTGAGCTAGAAGCCATTATGCAGGGGTCAGACATTCGCCCCGCCTCCGGTGTGGCCCTGGTGCGGGAAAAAATCACGTTGCCCGAAAAGCCCCGCTTTGAGACCAGCACCTCCGACAAAACGGCCGTCCACCGCCACAACCTACCCCCCCAAACCATGCCCTGCATTGGCCGGAAGGCCGAACTGGCAACGCTGACCGAATTTGTCAGCGATCCCCAAAAGCGGCTGATCAGCATCGTCGGGCCGGGCGGCATGGGCAAGACACGTCTGGCGTTGGCGCTGGCCGAACAGCAGATGGGGCGCTTTAGCTACGGCGTCTACTTTGTGCCCCTGGCCGCCGCTAATAGCCGCGCCGACATAGTCAACGCCATGGCCGAAGCGGTGGACTTCCATTTTTATACCGGCGGCAACCCGGAGCAGCAGCTATTAGATTTCCTACGCGAAAAAGAGGTGCTGCTGATTTTGGATAGCGTGGAACATTTGCAAACCAGCGCCGGTTTGCTCACGGAGCTGTTGCAGGCGGCGACGGCCGTGACCCTCATCCTCACCTCCCGCGAACGGCTGCGCCTGCGCGAAGAACAGGTCATCACTCTGGCCGAATGGGATTTCCCCCACAACCTGCCCGCCAACGCCGCCTTGCAATCCGCCCCGGCGCTGCTGTTTACCCAATCAGCGCAGCGGCTGCAATCCAATTTTGTATTAGACGAACGCGATTTGCCCGCCCTGGCGGACATTTGCCGGGCGGTGGGCGGCACGCCATTGGGGCTGATCCTGGCCGCCACCTGGGTGGAAATGCTGACCATCGCCGAAATTGCCAACGAGATCAGCGCCAGCCTGGACTTTCTGGAAACGGACATGCGCGATGTGCCCGAACGCCATCGCAGTCTGCGCGCTGTTTTTGACTCTTCCTGGAATTTGCTGAACGAAAGCGAACGGGATGTGTTTATGAAGCTCTCTGTTTTCCAGGGTGGCTTTAGCCGCCAGGCGGCGCAAGAGATTACCGATGCCTCGTTGCGTGACCTGATGGCGCTGTCTAACCGTTCGCTGCTGCACCGTGACCCCAACGGCCGTTACCACACCCAACGCCTGCTGCAACAATACGCCGCCGAGCAGCTCAGCCAGTCGCCCGACGCCCACTTTGTGGTGCATGACCAGCACGCCGCCTATTATGCCGACCTGCTGCAAACGCACAACCGCCAGATGAAGGGCAGCGACCAGCAGGCGGCGCTGGCCGAAATGGAACAGGAACAAGACAACCTGCGCGCGGCCTGGGAATGGGCGCTGGGCCAGGGACAGACAGAACTGCTGCACCAGATGGTGGACGCTCTCTGCCGCTTTTATGATTGGCGCGGCCGTTACCAGGAAGGCGACCAGTTCTGCGGCACGGCCGTGCGCCAGCTCACCCGCTCTCTGGACAGCGATAGTGTGCGCCTGTGGGCCAAATTATTGGGTTGGCAGGGCAAATTTAACCTGCTGCTCGGCCGTACCGAAGTCGCCGGACAGGTGATTGACCAGGGCCTCAAGCTGTTGGCCGGTTCATCACTGGCCTGGGCCGATACCCGCGCCGAAACAGCTTTTCTGCTGCGCCGCCAGGCCCAATTTTTCCTCATGTCTGGCGACCGGGAACGGGCGCGGCAGGCCGGGGGGCAAAGCCTGGAACTGCTGGAAGCGCTGGGCGACGAGTGGGGCATGGCTTATACGCTGGACATTTTGGGGCAGATTGCCTGGAACGTGGGCGCGTATGGCGAGGCGCTGCCGCTATATGAAAGTAGTCTGGCCATTCGCCAATCACTAAATGACCGGCGGGGCACGGCCGACTCCTTGCGGGCGTTGGGGCTGCTGGCCTTGTTCCAGGGACGCATCCCGGACACAGCGCGGCTGATGCAAGAGAGTAACACTGTTCGCAAAGAGGTTGGTGACGTGGCGGGCACGGCCGTTGGTCTGGCCGATACCGCCACCGCCTATATGATTGCCGGGAACTTCCCGGAAGCGATCAAACTATTGGAAGAGAGCCTGGCGCTGTATACCCAATTGGGCTACCGGCAGGCGATGGCGCACTGGTATACGCTGTTGTCGTTGGCCTGCCTGTCCAATGGAGAATTTGAGCGGGCGCGCCGCCATGCGGAGCGGGGGCGCACCCTGTCCCGCGAGGTGAGCTATAAACGGGGGATTGCCCTGAGCAATTGGATGTTAGGCTGCCTGAGTGTGGTCGCCAGGAATGAGGCCGGGGCCAAGACGCTGTTTACGCAAAGCGTGGCCGGTTTCCGGGAGATTAACCAGCAAGATGAACTGGCCTGGGCGCTGGCGGAGTTGAGCAAGGTGGAACTGGCATCAGGCAACCCGGCAGCGGCGCAGGCGCAGGTGTTGGAATCGCTGCAAATTGGGGCGCGGCTGAAATCGTTCCTGCCGCTCAATTTTGCCTTGCCGGCCACGGCCGTGCTGCTGGCCTGGCGCAGTACACAAACGGCCGATGCGGCCGCAGCCCAACAATTGCAAGAACAAGCGATGGAAATTTACGCGTTGGCGGCGCGTTACCCCTCGGTGGGCAAGTCGGCATATTTGGATGGTATCACCGGAGCGCACATTCGGGAGATGACGGCCAATTTACCGGCGGACATCCAGCAGGCGGCGATGGAACGGGGGCAAAAGGGAGATTTGTTCACGGCCGTGCCTGCCCTCATTCAGCAATTATCTGCCTAAAGACCCTAAGGGTTTCAGAAAACCCTTAGGGTCTCAGAATCCCACACCCCGTTCCCATTCGCTCAAGGCGGCCCGTGCTGCAATCAATTTTTGATATATCCGCGCCAGCTTTTCGGCATCCCCTTTCCGGGACGCTTTGAGCAGGTCTCCCTCCAGTTCGGCCACTTCCAGACGGAGATAATAGTCCAACATCTCTTTGAGGTGCGCTAAAACGATTTTTCCCGTCAGGATCGGATGATTGTTGGTAACATTCGCATCGGGAAACTGCATCCCATGTTCTAATTCCACCTCCAGACCTTGCTGAAACCACTCAACTGGAATTTGTAGGGCTTCTGCTCCAACGGCGACCTGGATAATTCTGGCCTCTTCGATTTGTACTTTTGTATCGGTCAGTTTGGTCCAGTCTCGAATACCTAGCCCCTGACATGCCTGCTGCACTGCTTCTTTGGAAACAAAATCGGTAATGTTCATGGTCTCTCCTTACTTTCCGCTCAGCCCCCTGTTGGGTATGTTTGTAGTATCAGAGAAAAGGCACAGCCGGTACAGTGACGAAGATCATATGCACCGCAAGTAGTGCCGGCGCACACTTTCTATGATCTTTGAATGGTCGGCGCAGCACCAGCGGGAATTGATGCAAAATTGGGTTCGTTTACAAGCCAATCAACCGGCTGAAAAGATTGAACCACTAGAGTAAAATAGAGGCGCTTCATGTTTCCTCGGATTACAGCTGTAAAGCACGTAAAAGAATATATCTTGACCATTACGTTTGCTGACGGCCGTACCGCTGAAATGGACTTTGCTCATAAACTTATAGAGCGGGGTGGCGTCTTCAAACCCCTTGAAGATGTGTCGTTTTTTGCCCGTGTCCATGTTGATCCCGAAGTGGGCACTTTGATCTGGCGTAATGATGTAGATTTAGACCCTGATGTTTTGCATAGCGAAGCTGCTGGCATTCCTTTGCCCTTATATGAGCCAACTTGAAGATAGTTTTGCACAGACCACGTTTAGCAAAAATAAATCACAAAATCCTACGGCAACGGCCGTGACACCAGGTACCTCCAGACCAAATGGGTTCTACAAATCCTTTTCGTTTATCATTCATCATCACCATCTTTACGAGAAAGACAGATGACCCTGGATCAATCATTTATCGAACTGAACCGTGCGTCCACCGAACGAATGCGCGCGCTGGCGGCGCGGCTGACGGATGCGGAAATGCAGCACCCGATTGGCGAACATTGGACGGTGAGTATTGTCTATGCGCATATCGCCTGGTGGGACCGGCGGGTGCTGTATGTGCTGGATATGACGGAGAAGAACGGCGCGCTGTTCATACCGGAGATTGATATTTTTGTCAACGACCTCTCCCTGCCGTTGTGGGCGGCTGTGCCCCCGCGGGAAGCAGTACGTATTGCCCTGGACACGGCCGTGACGCTAGACACCCGCCTGGAAAATTACGACCCCACGCTGTTGGCCGAAATCTACAATTACCAAAAACGCTGGGTCATCCGCGCCCTGCACCGGAATGAACATCTGGAGGAAGCCGAAGCGGCGTTGGGAATGACAAGGTGATGAGGTAACAGAGTGAAAAACATCGCGCTCGTTGTTGTGATCTTATGGATAGCGTTGGTGATGGTCGCCTGCCAGACGACGGAAACGCCGCCGGCGGCGACGCCTTGTAGGGATGATACGGCCCAAAGCGGCTTTGGCACGGCCGTCACCGTTACCCTGCTCGACGAAACAAATACCCGGCTGGAAGGGGTACAGGTGAGCTACCGGGTGAATGGCGGCGAATGGGTAGCGTATCCCGAACGGGTGAACGGCCGTGTCACCCTGACCGGCGCCACCGGCACTTACCAGATTCGGGCACAAAAGCCCGGCTACCGGACGACCGAAACCATCGTGCCGCTGGCCGCTTTTTCCTGCGAAGGCGAACCGGCGCTGACGACGATAATCCTGCCCACTGCCCAATGCCCCGTTTCGCCGCACCCCCTGCTCATCCAACTACCACCTGCCGGCTCACCCCACCTGCACGCCGGCACAGGCGAGGGCCATGCTCGCGCCCTCACCTGCCAGGAGCAAGATGGTCACGGCTGCCGGCAGTATGCCCTGCCCCTCCAACAAGGTGATGCGGGTAACTTTTCGCTGGAAATCGAAGGGCTGCCAGACATTGGTGATATGGAGGTCGTAGACGGCGTGGTCTCGTATGCCACCGCACCATACGACCTGACCTTGAGCCAGGGCAACCGGCAGCAAACGTTTGATCTGGCGGCGGTCGCATCGGCGACCCTCACGCTGCCGGTGGAACGGGATGAAGTAGGCTGTCCGTGGGTGGATTTAACGGCCGTGACCCTCACTACCACCACCGCCTACCCGGAACCCGGCGTGTACTTAGCCGGCAATCTGCTGATGACCGACCTGAGCGCAGAGGTCTGCCAGCAAACCCCCATCCTCAGCGACATCACCTATAGTATGAAACTGCCGCCCGGCACACACCTGGAAGAAGTGCAGATGATTTATTGGCGTGATGAAGCGTGGGTGACGGGGGAATGTCGGCTCGAAGGCGGCCAATATCTCTGCACCGCCCAACTGCCCAACCCCCTCATCAATCAATTTTACTCGGTGCGCGCCGTCGTCAACGGCATAGAACACATTGGTACGCAGCTTCCTTTTAGCAATCTGTGTATGGTATTTTCGGAAGGGGATTAGAGATTGGAGCTAATAATCTCCAATCTCTAATCTCCAATCTCAAAGCAGCTTCTTTACCCCCAACCAAAGTGAGACTATAATCCCGCTGGATGCAGTGCGTCATTTATTCGCTGAAGTGTGAAGGAGAGAAAAACTCATGCGACTGGGGAAAGATTTACTCAACAAACCCATTTATTCGGTGTTAGACGGCCGTAACCTCGGCACCGTCAAAGATATTTACCTCAACAACGACCTCACCGCCATCACCGGCATCTTCACCGGACAGGAAGGCATGATCCGGCGCAAAACCTACCTCATTCCCCGCACCGCCGTCGTCGTCTTTGGCATAGACGCCATCCTGGTGAATAACCCCGATGTCATCGCCGAAGAAGCCGAAATTGAAGAGGCCGCCACCTGGGTGCGCCTGAGCAAACTGCGTGGGCGGGAAGTAGATACCCCCAACGGCACCAAAGTCGCCAATATCGGCGACATTGTCATTGGCGAGGAGGGCGACATCGCCGGTTTTACCCTGGCTAAAGTGCATGTAGATGGCCCTATTGCCAACAAAGGCGCCATTGCCCGCACCACCCTCATAGACACCGGCAACACCGATGGCGTGATGACTATAGACCTGACCCTGGCCGAAACCACCGATCTGGCCACGCCGCCGCCGCCCCCACCGGCCAAAGAAGAAGAGACGCCTGCAGAAACAACCTGATCCGCGAAGGATAAAAACCATTCGTAGTAGGCACTTTAGTGCCCGTTCGTAGAAGGCACTTTAGTGCCCGTTCGTAGTAGGCACTTTAGTGCCCGTTCGTAGTAGGCACTTTAGTGCCCGTTCGTAGAAGGCACTTTAGTGCCGTTAACAGGCGATGAATCGCCTGCTACAAACCCATTTACGTAGGAGAAATATCATGCACAGCACAGTCAATTTTAGTCTCACCAAAGAACAGCAAGAAATCCAACAATTAGCCCGCGAATTTGCCCGCAAAGAGATTGCCCCCCACGCCGAACATTACGACAAAAGCCACGAATATCCCTGGCCCATCGTCAAAAAAGCACAGGAAATGGGCTTTACCTGCCAGAATGTGCCCGAAGAATATGGCGGCATGGGGCTGAGCCTGTTTGAAGAAATTATTGTCGGCGAAGAGTTAGCCTGGGGCTGCTCCGGTATGAGTACGGCCATTGCTGTCAATGGGCTGGCCATCCTGCCCATCCTCATTGCCGGGAACGAAGCGCAGAAAAAAGAATACTGCGGCCGTATGGCCGAAGGGCAAATGGCCAGCTACTGCGCTACCGAGCCAGAAGCCGGGTCCGATGTGGCCGGTATCAAAACCACCGCCCGCAAAGAAGGCGACTATTACATCCTCAATGGCAGCAAAACCTTCATCACCGGGGCAACAGTGGCCGACTTCTACACCGTCTTTGCGTACACCGACCCGAACACGCGCTACAACGGCATGAGTTGTTTCATTGTAGAGCGCAATTGGGAAGGGGTGCGCGTGGGCAAACCGTTCGACAAGATGGGGCAGCACGCTTCGGACACGGCCGAAGTCATCTTCGATAACGTGAAAGTGCCTGCCAGCCACCTGCTGGGCAAAGAAGGGGATGGTTTTATCATCGCCATGAAGGTGTTCGACCGCAGCCGACCGGGCACAGCCGCCGGGTCAGTGGGCGTGGCGCAGCGGGCGCTGGACGAATGTGTGCGCTACGCCAAAGAGCGCAGCACCTGGGGCCAACCACTCTACAAACACCAGGTCATCGGCCATATGATTGCCGACATGGCGATTGAGGTGGAAGCGGCCCGGCTGCTGGTGTGGAAATGCGCCTGGGCCTATGACGCCGGCGTCAGCAATACCACATTGGCCGCTTACGCCAAAGCATTTGCCGCCGACACGGCCATGAAAGTGACTACCAATGCGGTGCAGGTCTTTGGTGGCTATGGTTATATGGCCGAGTATCCGGTGGAAAAGCTGATGCGCGACGCTAAAATTTTCCAGATTTACGAGGGCACCAGCCAGATCCAGCGCAACATTATTGTGCGCGAATTGTTCCGTAAATAATGAGCAATGGGCACTTAGCAAATGCCAATTGCCGATTGATGAGACCAAAGCGCCATTGAGCCGGTTTGGTTCAGCGGCGCTTTTTGGGTTAAAATGCCCGCTTGTTTTATGAAGAAGAGGGCATTTTTTGATGATTGAAGATGTTGAGCCAGTGATCACGTTTCAGAACGTGAGCAAGCGGTTTGTGTTTTCAAAGGAGCGGCCACGCTCTGTCTGGCACACGCTACTTTCATCTTTTTCGCGGCATCAGGATGAAGAGCGGGATTTGTGGGCGGTGCGGGATGTGAGCTTCACGGTGGAACCGGGTCAATGTTTTGGTATTGTAGGGCGGAATGGGAGCGGTAAAAGCACAGCCTTGAAATTGATTGCCCGGATTTTACGGCCGTCAGACGGCCGTATCATTGTGCGCGGTCGTGTCAGCGCCTTGCTGGAACTGGGCGCCGGTTTCCACCCCGATTTGAGCGGACGGGAAAATATATACCTGAATGCCTCGCTGCTAGGGCTGGATGAGGCCACCACCGATGCGCGCTTTGATGACATTGTGGCCTTTTCGGAATTGGGTGAATACATTGAAATGCCCGTCAAGCATTACTCTTCCGGCATGTATATGCGGCTGGGTTTCAGCGTGGCCATTCACATGCAGCCGGATATTTTGATTGTGGACGAGATTTTGGCGGTAGGCGACCAGGCATTCCAGACTAAATGCCTGGACGCCATTTTGCAGATGCGGCAAAACGGCGTGACTATTATCATGGTCAGCCACAACCTGAACGTGATGCGCACCCTCTGCACCCATATGCTGTGGCTGGATAAAGGCCGGATGCGGGCGTTGGGACCGGTGGAGGATGTGGCCGCCGAGTACCAGGCATATGCGTATGAACAAGAGGCACCGGCGAGCAGCACGGCCGTTGCCGCCACGCCGGGTTCCACTGGTGTTGATATTACGGCCGTGCGCTTCCTGGATGCGCAGGGTGAAGCCAACCATGTCTTCCTTACCGGCGAGCCGATGACCATTGAAATGCAGTATGTGGCCCATCGGCCGGTGGAAAACCCGGAATTTGGGCTGGCGATTTTCCGGCAAGATGGGGTGCATGTGAATGGCCCCAATACCAAATTGGCCGGGCTGGATTTAGGGCGGCTGCATGGGCCGGGGGTGGTGCGGTACCACATTGAGCGGCTGCCGCTGCTGCCTGCCCGCTATGAGGTGACAACGGCCGTACACGATGGCCAGACCCATTTTTGTTATGCCTACCACCAACGGGCTTATACCTTTCGCGTGGTTCCCGGCGGCGCTGATGAAATGGATGGCCTGATTGCCATGCCCGCTACCTGGACATATGCCACCGAGAAGCAGATGGCTCCACCCCAACTGACTGACGCAACGGCCCCAGTAGTTACGGCCGTGGAGATAGAACGTGTATGAAACAAATGCAAGCCTTTTGGGTCATTGTCACGGCCATTATGTTGGCTGCCTTATCATTATTCAACACGATGCAAGCCGCTCCGACCACAACTAATGGACTACCCGATTTAGGCTTCATCCACGAATACCCGGTTCCCAACGGACATCCTTTCCACATTGTGGTGGAAACGGTCGGGCCGCCGGCCCGCGTCTGGTTTACCGTGCCGGATGCCAATGCTATCGGCCGCCTGGTCGTCACCAGCACCGTTGACTATGTTTTCACCACAGTAACCGTGCCTACCGCCAACAGCGAACCATATGACCTGGTGTATGATGGGAGTGACACCATATGGTTTACCGAAAATGCGGCCAACAAAATTGGCCGGTTGACATTGTCTACAAGCAGCGTATTAGAATATGCCATTCCCACCAACAACAGCGCGCCCACGGGAATTGATCTATCGCCAGACGGCCGTGTCTGGTTCTTAGAACAGGCTGCCAACAAACTGGCTGTTTTCAACCCCAACACCACCCAATTTCAAGAATTCCCCTATGAATTGGCCGGGGGACAACTGGAAGACATTGCCGTTTTGGATAATACCCATATCTGGCTAACGGCGCCGGGACAGAACCGGGTGAGTGAATACCGGGTAGATGTGGATGATTTTGTGAACATTCCCGTTATTTCTGGGCCGGGGGGCACATTATTCCCGCCGGCTAATGTTGTGGTTGGCAACGGCCGTACCTGGATTTCCGCGCCCTCACAGGATTGGATCGGCGTTTATGCGCCTGGTACCTTGAGTTTTTGGGAATGGGTCAATACATGGTCAACCGGCGGTCAACCAACCGGATTAGCTTTTAGCAGCCCAGATAGCCTCAGCCACCTCTGGTACGTGGAAACCGCAGGCAACCACGTGGGCAAATTTGTCACCAACCCTCAAGGACAACTCTCCTACTATTGGGCCACCACATTGCCCACCGCCAACAGCCAACCGCGCAACATCGCCGTGGCGTCCAATCAACATGCCTGGATCACCCAAACGGGGGCGGGGAAAATTGCTGAATGGCGGCCACCCACGTCATTTTATCGTTCATTTTTACCGGTCGTGTTACGGCCGTAGTCCTTATCACTTATTGCGTAAGGCCCATGTTGCTTGCAACCTGGCCTTAAGGAAGGAAAATGGTTTTAATGAAACATCAATTGGTACCTGGTCTTTTGTTCACGTTTATTCTGGCACTCATCGTCATCTCATGGCAAATGGGGCAGCAGCAGACAGCCCACGCCGAGCCGGTCAACTTACACAATGTTTATTTACCGCTCTCTTATAAAAATCATGATGCTTCGCTGGGGTATCCTCTCTTTGGCGTGCAAATGTATGGCGATACCCGGTCGAGCAGCCCATATTACGACTCTCTGGTCAACAGCCAGGCTACCTGGATACGGGTACAGGTCAACTGGCGCAGCATAGAGCCAGACGATGTTTCGCCGACACAGTATAACTGGGTTTCGGCGGATCAGACTTTGGGCGCTGCCCATACTGATCATGGCGGCTACCAGCTCATTGGTACCATTCATGCAGCCCCAGACTGGGCTGCGCCTGGAAACCGCGCCCCTTTGTACCCTGGCCGGCTGCCGGACTTCGCCGAGTTTGTCGGCGCATTAGTCGAACGTTATGATGGCGATGGCTATAACGATGCGCCTGGTTCACCCGTCGTCACTTATTGGGAATTTTATAATGAGCCGGATGCCAATGATGATTACTTTGAGGCCGGCTGGGGCAATTATGGGCAGCAATACGCTTCCCTGCTGGCCACTGCTTACCCGGCCGTGAAAGCAGCTAACCCGGCGGCGCAGGTAGTCTTTGGTGGCATTGCTTATGATTGGTTTGAGGACCAGAACGGGCCTTTTGTGCGCAATTTCCTGGATGATGTGTTGGCGGCCGGCGGTGGCAACTATTTTGACGTGATGAATTTTCATGCTTATCCACATTTTGCCTTCAACTGGACTTCGCAGGGGCCTGGGTTGCTAGAAAAAACGCAAGCGGTGCGGGCAAAACTGACTGCGCATGGCATAGGTAATAAACCTATCATCATTACAGAAGCCGGCTGGCATAGTAATAACCTACCCAACAGCCCTAGCAGCCCAGAGATTCAGGCACGCTATGTGGTGGAATTATTTACACAAAGTATGGCAGCCGACATAAAGATTATGATCTGGTGGATGCTGCATGATCCCGGTGGTTTCTATTCCAATAATGGCCTGGTGACAAACGATGCGAACCCGCAGCCCAAACCGGCCTTTTTTGCCTATCGCACGGCCGTCAACCAGTTAAGTACCGCCCACTTTCAATACCGCCTGAGTAATGCCCAGACCGGGCACAGCGATATGGAAGTCTACCGGTTTATTGATCATGTCAACCAGCGCATTGTGTATGTGGCCTGGCTGAACCCGGTGGATACAACGACCGTGAAGTTGTTGAATTTGTGGGGCGCCCAGGCCACTGTGCGCGATATTATTTACGGCAATGGACAAACTGTGACAGATACAAATGGCGACGGCCGTGTCACCATCCACGTCACCGGGCAGCCAGTTTATGTGGAGATTAATCAATGAGCACGAACTCGTTTGGGGGGCGGGCCGGACTGTTGGCGGGTATTCTCTGTTTGCTGTTCGTGGGCATAGGGCTGCGATGCCAACAACCGGCGGCGGCAGATACGGCCGTGTCTCCCACCCCCCAAAACAATAACAGTGGCAACCATTTGCTTTGCCAATATGGTGTGAACACCATCATCAACCCCATCACCACAGTAGACCTGGGGGCGCTGCGGGCCGGTTGGTATCTGGATTACCGCGCCAATGCGAACCCCTTACGGCCAAATGGCATCGAATATGTGCTCACCATCCGCCTCACCCAGACCGGGCCAGACAGCTACACCTACACCCTCGGTTCCGGCAATAACAACATCCAGGCGGCAGCCGATGGCAACCCCGGCGCCATCTGGCTGGTTGGCAATGAACCCGACCGGCGTGACTGGCAAGATGATATTGAACCGCAAGTCTACGCCAAAGCATACCATGAGATGTATCTGGCAGTGAAGGCGGCAGACCCATCTGCTCGTATCTATGCCGGCACCATAGTCCAGCCCACGCCGCTGCGGCTGCAATATCTGGACCTGGTACTGCTGAACCATCTGGAACGGTACGGCACGACCATGCCGGTGGACGGCTGGAGCATTCACAATTTCATCTTAAACGAAGTAAGCTGTGATTATGATCCCGGCAATTGTTGGGGGGCAGAAATTCCGCCGGGGATAGATGCTCCCTATGGCGAGATCATTGCCATTGACGAAAATGACAGTATCACTCATTTTCAGGCGCGCATTGTCGCCTTTCGCCAATGGATGAAAGCCAGAGGCTACCAAAATGTGCCGCTGACGGTGTCTGAATATGGGGTACTCATGCCGGCAGATTTTGGGTTTCCCCCATCCAGGGTAAACACCTTTATGAGCAACACCTTTAACTTTATGAGTACAACGGCTGATCCGGCGTTGGGTTATCCCTATGATAATAACCGGCTGGTGCAGACCTGGTCCTGGTACAGCACCGGTAATGCCGGCGACCCGTATAATGGCTTCTTGTTTCAGCCATCAGGCAATAGCTGGGTGCTGTCGGCCATGGGATCGCATTATGGGGGGTATACGGCCGTTATTCCCGAAAAACTTGACTTCTACCCGGCCACACTTTTTGCTGACCCCGCTTTTTCTGAGGGAGAACCGGTAACGGTGACGCTGAAAGCCCACATTGCCAACAGTGGCAACCTGGCAACCGCCACTGGCCCGGTCGTTGTTCGCTTTTACGATGACAACCCCCAAACGAACGGGACCCAAATCGGCGCCGATCAAACCGTCACACTGGCCGGTTGTGGGCGCACGGATGTAGTACAGGTACCCTGGCCCAATGTGCCGCCGGGCGTGCATGAAGTGTATGTCGTCGTAGACGAGGATGGTAATTTTGCCGAGGTAGATGAAGCAAATAATATGATCAGCCAGACAATTCTGGTGGCTACCGAACGCACCTTCTTGCCGCTTATATCTCGCGCTTTTGTCGTCGCGCCTTGAAAAAAGGTAAGCGTTCAGACTTGACAAGTTTTTTACCAGAGGCAGTTGCCGCAATTCAGGTGTAAAAACTTGTCAAGTCTCCAGAGGAACTGAACGGTTACGAAAAAAGAGACCCGTTTTTGTGAGAAACGGGTCTCTTTTGGGGGTTAATTGAAATTTTGTTTCAGGCGGCGCACCACGTCGCGGAAGGAGATGATGCCTTCGGGACGGCCGTCGTCATCCACCAACGGCACATGACGAAAACCGTGTATAGACATCTCATATAACGCCTGGGCAATAGGCAGAGAAGTCGTCAGGGCAATAGGGTTGGGGGTCATGTAGTTGGCCACGGGCACGGCCGTCAGGTCATCCACCAGCCCTACTACCCGCATCAGCACATCCTTCTCCGTGAAAATGCCCACCAGCCGATCATCCTTATCCGTTACCAACAGGCAGCCCACGCGGTGCGCATTCATCTGGCGGATCGCTTTGGCCAGGGAAGCAGCGGCGTCAATGGAGACCGGTGCGCGTGGCTGTAATGTGGCAATGGGTGTGATGAGTTGGTCTTGCATAGCCGTCGTCTCCTCCGGCTTCTGCTCCATTTCATCCATATATTCGTCGTCCAGTTCCAACGACAGCGCCCCGGTTTGTTTCCCCTTCACCGTCTCCCGTTCCGTCACCGTCCACAAGTCAGCCGAAGTGTACAGTTCATACAAATCGCCAACGCCCTTCTTCGCCTGGGCGGCTTTCACCTGCTCCATCAGCCCTTCCGTATACGTCTGCTTCTGCACCCGGCGGATAACCCCCATAGGCGCGGGGAAATGCGGAAACTCCATGCTGCTGATGATGAAGGCCAACTGCATCGAAGTCTCGTCATGTACCAGCAGATCATCTTCGCTGACGCCATTGCCCAGTTGTACCACTTCCGGCATGAAACCATTCAGACGAATGCCTTTATCATGGTTTTTGCCAAAAATCATCGGCTCACCATGTTTCAGGTAGAGGATATTTTCATCCCGCAGGCGACGGTCATCCAGACCAATCCATTCATTGGGGTTGAAAATGACGCAGTTCTGGTAAATCTCTACAAACGACGTGCCCACATGGTGCGCCGCTTCCAGTAGCACCTCGCCCAAATGCTGCGTATGGGCGTCAATGGAACGGGCCACAAAGGTCGCCTCGGACGCCAGCGCCAGGGCAATCGGGTTGAGTGGCTGTTCTACGGACCCCATGGGCGAAGATTTCGTGACCATGCCGTGCCGGGAGGTGGGTGAATATTGCCCTTTGGTCAGGCCATAAATGCGGTTGTTGAACAGTAAAATGTTCAGGTTGATGTTGCGGCGAATGGCATGAATCATGTGGTTGCCGCCGATGGAAAGGCCATCGCCATCGCCGGTAACAACCCAGATGCTGAGATCAGGCCGGGCAATGGCTAAACCGGAAGCCAGGGTAGGGGCACGGCCGTGAATGCTGTGGATGCCATACGTATTCATGTAATACGGGAAACGGCTGGAGCAGCCAATCCCGGAGATAAACACAATGTCCTCTCTGGCAAAGCCAATATCCGGCATCGTTTTTTGCACCTGCGCCAGAATGGAATAATCGCCACACCCAGGGCACCAGCGTACCGTCTGGTTGGAGACAAAATCTTGTCGAGTCAAAGGAAGCGTTTCTGTTGTCATGCTCTTTTCCTGTTTACCGATAACCGATTACCGATTACCAATTACCTCCACAATTTTGGCATACACCTCACTGATCTTAAACGGCCGTGCCTGCATCTTCGGGTATGATTGCACATTCAGAGCAAAACGACCGCGCAGCAAAAAGGCCAACTGCCCGCCGTTTAACTCTGGTACCAACACCCGCCGGTAGCGGCTGAGCAGATCGCGCAGGTTAGCCGGGAACGGGTTCAAGTAACGCACATGGGCATGCGCCACTGAGTAACCATCTGCCTGCGCCCGCTGTACAGCCGAACGTACCGCGCCAAACGTACCACCCCAACTCACCACGAGCAAGTCGCCAGACTTCGGGCCATACACCGCTTGTGCCGGAATCGCCTTCACCAGCCGGGCAATCTTATCTCGCCGTTCAAAAAACATTTGCTCATTATGCTGGGGGTCATAGGAAACATTGCCCGTGCGCGGCGCTTTACTCAGGCCGCCAATGCGGTGTTCCAGGCCGGGCGTGCCGGGAATGGCCCACGGCCGTCCGCCCGTTTCTGGGTCGCGTTCATAGGGCAGGTAGGGAGCGTCGCCGTTATGGGGGTCACGGCCGTGTGGATGATTCACCGGGATCGCCGGAATCTGCTCCGGGTCAGGAATTTGCCACGGCTCCGAACTATTTGCCAGAAAACCATCCGACAACAAAATGACCGGCGACATGCTGCGTACAGCCAGCCGCGCCGCCTCAAACGCCATATCAAAACAATCCGCCGGGCTTTGCGGCGCCAGCACCACAATGGGGCTTTCCCCATTCCGGCCAAACATCGCTTGCAGCAAATCCGCCTGCTCCGTCTTGGTGGGCAATCCGGTGCTGGGGCCACCGCGCTGCACATTCACAATCACCATGGGCAGTTCCAGCATAATCGCCAGGTTCATCGCCTCGCTTTTCAAGGCCACGCCGGGGCCGCTGGTGCCTGTCACCGCCAGCGCGCCGCCAAAAGCCGCGCCAATCACCGACCCCATCGCCGCAATTTCATCCTCCGCCTGGAAGGTGCGCACGTCAAAATGACGCAGCGGGGCCAGCGCGTGCAGAATATCGCTGGCCGGGGTGATGGGATACGTGCCATAAAACAGCGGTTTGCCCATTTTCTTGGCGGCCGTTACCAGCCCCATAGCCACCGCCTCATTACCCGTCACCTTGCGGTATGTACCTGGCGGCAGCGTCGCCGGCCGGATGCGATACCGGTGTTGGAAGGTGCGGGTGGTATCCCCAAAATTGAAACCGGCTTGCAATGCCCGGCTGTTGGCCTCATAAATCTCCGGCCGTTTGGCAAACTTCTTTTTCAGCCAGTCTAGCGTGGTGTCCATGGGCCGGTCAAACATCCAAAATGCCAAACCCAGCGCAAAAAAGTTTTGGGAGCGGTCTTTTTCTTTATTGCCGATCCCTTCAATATCTTTCAACGCTTCCCGGTTCAAGGTGGTCAGCGGAATGCGAATTACCTGGTAATTTTTCAGGGATTCATTGTCCAGCGGATTTTCTTCGTAACCGGCCTTTTTTAGATTGGCGCCGGTGAAGGCGTCGGTATTCACAATGATGGTGCCGCCGTGTTCCAGTTCTGGCAGACAGGCCTTCAGCGCCGCCGGGTTCATCGTCACCAACACCTCTGGCGCGTCACCGGGTGTGAGAATATCTCGCTCAGAGATGTTGATCTGAAAGCCGCTGACGCCGGCCAATGTGCCCGCCGGGGCGCGGATTTCGGCCGGAAAGTCTGGCATGGTGCTGATGTCATTGCCAAATACAGCCGAGGTGTTGGTGAATTGGGTACCGGTTAGCTGCATCCCATCGCCAGAATCACCGGCAAAACGGATCACAACCGATTCAAGTTCTTCAAACTCTACTTCTGCTTGTGCCTCTAATTCGCTCATAAGAGTCTCCTTTGTTTCGTGATGCGTGATGCGTGATACGTGACCCGACGGTTCACATGTCACGCATCATGCCCTTTGCTCAGTCCCCTCCCTCCGGCTTGCGCGGAAACTGTTCCGGGTGGGGGGAGCGGTTTTGTACTTCAATGGGATAGCGGGCCGCCAGGTAATGAATGACGGCCTGATGGGTCATGACGCCCAGAATACGGCCGTCTTCATCCACCACCGGCAAATTGCGAATCCCCTTGGCGTCCATCAACCACAACGCTGCCGCCGCCGAGGTTTCTGGGCCGACGGTAATTGGGGCGGGGGTCATCACAGTATCAATGGGCTGCGTCAGCAAATCGTTGTGCGTGGCTACCCGGCCCAATACATCCCGATCCGTAAAAATACCGGCCAAATGTTCTCCGGCGGTCACGATACAGACATTGACATTATGCTGGCGCATCGCATTCAGGGTATCTTGCACGGCCGTGCCTGACGCGACCATACAAAACCCGGTCAAATCCAAATGTGTCACCTGTTCGGTTTTTAATTCCTGTTCCAAACTCATACAAACAACCTCCAAAGAAGAGAGCGTAGATTGGAAGATTGGGAGATTAATCTCCAATCTCTAATCTCTCCGTTTACGTCATGGGTAATAAACTATAATGCTCCCGCAGCAGTTGACGGCCGTGTTCAAAATCACCGGCTACCAACGCCGCCACAATGCGTTCGTGATACTGCCATACTTCCAGCCAATACTCATAACGCGCATAGCGCGTCAGTTCGCTGGCTTCATAGGCGTCCCAATAGGCCGCCAACAGTCCGGTGACAAAGGGGTTGTTGACACGGCTAAAGATGAGCAAATGAAGCTGGCGATGCTCGCCGTTAGGCACATGCACCGGATTGCCATGCAGCTTTTCTTGGGCGCGGGTCACAATGGCTTGCAGGTGCGTTTTGTCCTCAGGCGTTAACCGGCTCACCGCCTCATGCCAGTAAGCATCTTCCACCGCGCGGCGCAGCCCGGCAAATTGGGCAAAGCTGGCCTCACCGCTGCCCAGGCCAAACAAGGCGCTTTTTAACACGGCGGGGGCAAAATTGAATGGCTCGCGCTGAATCCCCACACGCGGCCGTACCGAGACAAAACCCAGGCTGCGCGCCACTTCTAGCTGCTCGCGCAGTTTGCCCACACTGATACCCAGTGCGGCGCTGATGTCGGTGAGCGGGGGCAGGCCACCGCCAGGGGCCAACTGACAATCAACCAGGTACTGCAAAAAGTCGGAATCCAGTTCAGTGAGAAGCATAGCCTATTCATTCATCCGATTTATTGGATAAATCGGATGAATGAATCATAACAGAAAGGATACGGCCGTACAAATAGCGGAATGCCGCACTGCCCCGCTCAACGATACATCACACGAGTCTCCAGAGGATGGCGCGGTTTTGTTCTCACCTCTGCCGGATACCCCACCGTGATCAACGCCTGCGGCTGCCAATCGGCGGGCAAATCGAGCGTTTGCCGCACCACCTCCGCACAAAAGAGCGGCGCACACAACCAGCAAGCCCCCAACCCCGCCTCATGGGCCGCCAGCAGCAGATTTTGCCCGGCCATGGCCGTACTTTGCCCGGCCATCACCCATTCATGCTGTTGGCGTGTGGGGTCAGGGTAGCTGTCCATATCGGCCATCGTCAGACAGAGCAGGATGAGCAGCGGCGCCTGGGTTAGCCGCGCATAGGAACGGGCCACATCCTGGGCCATGATCGCTTCAGGCGTCCCATCCGCTGCCAGATCCGCTTGTAATTTCTGGCCCATGGCCGTAGCCAACCGGTGTTTCGTTTCCGCGCCGGTCATCACCACAAACCGCCAGGGCTGGCGGTTATGAGCCGAGGGAGCGTAGGCCGCAGCCGTTAAGAGCCTCTCAATCAGTTCAGATGGCACGGCATCAGGACGATAACGCCGGATGGAGCGGCGGGTGAGAATGGTGTGGTACAGGTCGGACATTGTGGCACGTGCAACCAATACATAAGCCAAACTTAAAATGGATTCTCTTATGAAAACGATTTATTTGAAGGAGAACGGGCGGCTGCAAGTTGCAAGTCAATCACCCCTGCCCAAGCCCCGCCTCAATCGCATCCGCCTTCATCCGATGATAATACACCTCCTGCCTTTCCTCTGGCAACCGCCGGTAACAATCTAACAGTTCCATCTCCCTAT
>JABFFZ010000076.1 GCA_013112725.1 Chloroflexota bacterium | reverse complement strand
GTTGATGAAACCACTCCTACGTGTCGTCTGCGCTCGTTAACCGGAGACAGTGCCCGCGGTTACGATGAGATGCCAGCTTACCGACAAGTAAGCTGGAGATGCTGGTTTGTTGCCAGTGGTCAGCCAGGCTTAGACGAAAGTAGGCTGTTTTTGCTGTTTGGCGTATCTGTTTTTAAGGTGCAAAAGTCGTGTTACTCCTCCAATATTAACAAATCCGTATTGCGGAATCGTGTTTACTTTGACATAACTGTGAGTGGCATGTGCTTTGGAAAATATGAGTAAGGTTCCAATCACTACAGCACCAATTAAAAGCGATTGCATCAATTTCATCCAGATTTGTTTGTCTTTCATCTTACTGCTCTCCCTTGACCATATCTATGCCATCGTAATAGAGCGTGGCCCTTTCTGGGGGCAACTCCTGCATAAATTCGGTTTGATATTCTGACATTCCCACCAAAAACGTGCTGCCATCCTCCAGAAACAAGTAAACTTCCTCATAAAGCAGTTGCCCGGTTTGTATGTCAAAAGTATAGGTCATGCTATCCCCTATAGCGGGAGATGGTAATGTTGGTTGCTCTGGGGAGCCCAGTATGAGCGGCTCTTTATACATACTCTCTTTAACCACAACGTAATTCCCATCGTTCAGGTAAGCGGTCAGGTTGACACTGTCCAGATTTTGTATCTCTTCTAGCCATTGTAAAACACCTGAAATTGGTAGTTGAACGCCGGTTAATGTATGTGCCGTCATATAATGCTCTGGGGGAAACCCTCTATCTCGTAACGTCAGGTTATACCATTGCCCTTCAAACAATATATTATGTTGGTGAATAGCGCCGTTGGCTGATGTGACTACCCCCAAAGCTTCATGGTATAGTCCCCTTTCGTCAACATGAGACCAGCCCTCAAAGATGGGCGTTTCGGCAGGAACCAGTTCCGTAACAGGAATGGAGACCCCGGTAAAAGAACTATAGTCTCCTTCTCTTTGTTCATCGGAAGCTAATTCCGTGCGTTTAATAAAAATCCACCCTGGTTTGCCAAGCAATGCGGCTTCTTGCCTGGCGGCAAATTCTTTCACAGTGGAAACAATTAGTGTTGTATCAGTCGTGGGGCCAGGTTCAAATTCCTCGTTAGCTTCTATCGTTTCTGCGAGTTCCTGGCTCAATGATACTGCTTTTACTAATTCTTCCTCGAGGAGGGCGGGTGCATGCTGCGGTTCTAGAATTACTTGTGTATCTTCGTCAGGTGCATCATTAGCCTTAGTTGGAGAAAACCCAACACTAAATGCACCAGCCAGGACAAACAAGGTCAAAACCGCGCCGACCAATATGTAGTGAAATTTATATCCCATACTTTGTCTCCTTATTAAAGTGATATGCTCTCATTTAATAGCGGTCTGGTCTGATTTGTTTCTGAAATGTATCTGGTTTGTATCAGGTTCGTATCAAAAACTGGCGAAGTTTACATATTACCGGTTTGTGAAGATTTTGAGATTTGCACGGAATAACCAATCTGACGTACCGTGCGAATTTGTAATGATACCCCCTTACAATTCAGGCAATCTTGAAAACTTTTCCTCAGGCGAGAAATAGCCAGACGGACAATGGGCCAATCGCCGGGATCAGGGTCGTAATGCCAGGCATGCTCTAGCAGTTCATCATAAAAACAAACCCTGTTGGCATTGTCGCAAAGGTAAACGAGCAAATTGAATTGCAGCCAGGTTAACTCTACCGGTTGCCCACAACAGTAAACCTGCCGCCCCTCTCTATCAATCGTGACATTGCTTATCTTCAAGCCGGATGTGTCGTCGCTCGACATAAGCCGCCTCCCCTATCTATTGATCGTTTCACAAATCATGCTGGAATAACCATATTGCCATTATCCACGGATAGCGATGAAACTTCCAACATTTGTTGCCGCTGATTGGTTGGTCTCCCGACCACCCTGTGCTGTTATGGCTGTTACACTACCAATACGCTTCTGTGTGGCGGACATTATACCCCCCCCCCCCAAAAAAAAAGCAATCTGGCCTTAAATCTCTCAAAGATTGGTAGGCAATCTCCCAGTCTCTTGCTTTGAGAGCCGTCAGGCCCTTTTTTGTGTAGTGCGCCGGGCGCATTTCGGTGTATGATCGGTGCACACGATGGAATGGGAGTGTTTATGGACATAACGACGTTGACTACCGATAACCGATTACCGATTACCGACCAACGAGGCGAACTATGAAAGTGATCATCCCTCTCGCCGGGTTTGGGAAACGGATGCGGCCCTATACGTGGAGTCGGGCCAAGCCGCTGCTGCATGTGGCCGGCAAGACCGTCATCGGCCATCTGCTCGACCTGATGAGCGACATCACCACCGAAGAAGTAATTTTTGTCATCGGTTACAAAGGTGAACAGATTGAGGCATGGATTCGAGAGCACTACCCCCATCTGGACAGCCATTTTGTGGTGCAGGAAGAATTGTTAGGGCAGGCGCACGCCCTCTGGTTATGCCGTGATTTTATGGATGAGGGGGAATTGGTGATTGCCTTTGGTGATGGCATTGTGCAGGCGCGCTATACGGAACTGCCTGATCCCACGGCCGATGTGGTGATGCTGGTGCAGGAGGTAGAAGACCCGCGCAAATTTGGCGTGGTGGCAACTGATGCCGATGGTTTTGTGACGGAATTGATTGAAAAACCCGACCATGACCGTTACCGGCAGGCGATTGCGGGCATCCATTGGTTTCGGCACGGCCGTACCCTGCGCCAGGCGTTGGACAGGATTATTGCCGACGGCCGTCAGACCAAAGGTGAATACTACCTGGCCGACGCCTACCAGGTCTTGCTGGAACAGGGCCTCAAAGTCCGCGCCCAGGAAACCATCTTCTGGCTGGACGCCGGCAACCCGGAAAACATTCTGGCGACCAACCAACGGCTGTTAGGGCTGGGTTACGGCAGCGAAGACGCCATTGACCGCAGCTACGCCGAAGATTTCACCGTCCTGCCACCCGTTTTTATTCACGAGGAAGCCAGTGTAGACAGCAGCGTCATCGGCCCCTACGTCAGCATCGGCCCCGGCGCCAGAATCAGCAACTGCATCATCAAAAACAGCATCATAGACGCCAGCGCGCAGCTAGAAAACGCTATTTTAGATGGTGCGTTGATTGGCGAAAGAGCAAAGTTAATTGGGCACGGCAAAACGATGTTTATTGGCGATGATTCGATTATGGATTTAGGGTGATTGTCATGTTTACCAAACTGACCATAAGAAATTTCAAACGCTTTGATGAGGTGGAAATTCCTCTAGGAAACCCTGTTGTTTTTATTGGCCCCAATAATTCTGGAAAAACAACAGCCCTGCAAGCTTTGTCACTTTGGGAAATTGGGTTGCGCCGGTGGAATGAAAAGCGCAAAGGTAAAAAAACGACTCCCGCAAAACGTCCTGGCGTAACTATCAATCGGCGCGACTTAATTGCCACACCTGTACCTGGCGCAAACCTTCTTTGGCGTGATCTTCATGTGCGAGATATACACAGAGGTAATGGGCCGCAAAGAACAGAAAATGTTCGTGTGGATATTATTGTCGAAGGAGTAACAGGGGGAAACGCCTGGCAATGTGGCCTGGAATTTGATTACGCCAATGAAGAATCTATTTATTGCCGACCGCTTCGTCTTAGCGAGGGTCAGAACCCGGAGCGAATGCCTGTCCCAGATGAGGCAGAAAAATTGCGAGTGGCGTTTTTGCCGCCAATGTCTGGTTTGGCGGCGAATGAAATAAGGTTAGACACAGGTGCTATCAATGTCAGGATTGGCGAGGGGCGCACCGCCGAAGTGTTGCGTAATCTGTGTTACCAGTTGGCAAATCCTACTGAGGGTGAAGACAGCCATTGGCAAAAAACATGTGAGCAAATCGAAAAACTCTTTGGGGTCAGGCTGGAAAAACCCATTTATATTGTGGAAAGAGGTGAGATCACCATGTCTTACCAGGATCGCTCAGGCGTCAACCTGGATTTATCATCTTCTGGGCGGGGCTTACAACAAACATTGCTTCTGATGGCATATTTAGCGGTTAATCCAAGTTCTGTTTTATTGCTAGATGAACCAGATGCTCATTTGGAGATTTTACGCCAGCGGCAAATCTACGAACTCCTGGTAAATTCTGCTAGAGAGCAAGGAAGCCAGATCATTATTGCCAGTCATTCGGAGGTCATTCTGAATGAGGCGGCTGACAGGGATACAGTGGTTGCGTTTGTGGGACAGCCACATCGCATTGATGATAGAGGCAGTCAGGTACTTAAATCTCTTAAAGAGATTGGATTTGAGCAGTATTATCAGGCAGAACAAACGGGATGGGTGCTATATTTAGAGGGATCAACTGATCTGGCTATATTACGTGCCTTTGCTGAAAAACTTTCTCACCCAGTACAAGAAATGTTGGCCTCGCCATTTGTAAACTATGTTTACAACCAACCTGTTAAAGCCAGACAACATTTTTATGGGCTTAGGGAAGCAAAATCTGATCTTGTGGGGTATGCCTTGTTTGATCGACTGGAACGCTCGCTGGAAAGTCAATCTGGCCTTCAAGAGTATATGTGGCGCAGACGTGAGGTGGAGAACTATTTTTGTACACCGGATACGCTTTTAGCTTATGCTGAAGAGTTCTTGAGTGAGTTATCCCCTGGGCCTTTGTTTGAGTCGGCTATTCGTCGTCAGCGGCGTGAAATAATGCAAGAGTGTATAGAAGATTTTGTACCTCGCGCAGCGCAACGAGATTTAGCAGACCGATGGTGGATAGATACGAAAGCCAGTGAAGATTTTTTAGACAGGCTTTTTGAGACATTTTTCAAACGACTCGATTTGCCAAACTTGATGAATAAAACAGATTACCATGTGTTGGTCCGCTTCATGCCTGTAGAGCGAATAGACCCGGAAGTATCTGAAGTGTTGGATGCAATCCTGGCTAAGGCGAAACGAGCACGCCCTATTAGCGAATGAGAGGAGGAGATATGCGTAACTTTATTTCTGACCGTGTAGCCCAGGCGCCGCCTTCGGGCATTCGTAAGTTTTTTGATATTGCCGCCACGATGAAAGATGTCATTTCGTTGGGCATCGGCGAGCCGGATTTTGTGACGCCGCCGCCCATTTTGCAGGCGGGCATTGCCTCGCTGCAACGGGGCGAGACGGCCTACACGTCCAACAGCGGCACGATTGAACTGCGCCGGGCGTTGGCGCAAAATCTGGCGGCCTGCTACCAGGTGAACTACGACCCGGAAAATGAGATCATCGTCACGGTGGGGGTGAGTGAGGCGTTGTATCTGGTGTGTACGGCCGTACTCAATCCCGGCGACGAGGTGATCATTCCCGAACCCTGTTTTGTGGCCTATGGCCCGGAAGTGAGTTTTGCCGGGGGGGTGCCCGTCTATGTGCCTACCTCGATGCAAAACGATTTTATGGTCACGGCCGAGGCAATAGAAGCGGCCGTGACGCCGCGCACGAAGGCGCTGCTGCTGGGCTACCCCAACAACCCTACGGGGGCGGTGATGACAAGAGAGAGAATGGAGGAGGTCACGGCCGTAGCCCAAAAACACGACCTGCTCATCATCTCCGACGAAATTTATGACCGGCTGGTGTACGGCATTCCCCACACCTGTGTGCCCGCCCTGCCCGGCCTGGCCGAACGCACCGTTTTGCTGGGTGGTTTCAGCAAGGATTACGCCATGACCGGCTGGCGCATCGGCTACGCCTGCGCCAACCCGGAAATTCTAGGGGCCATGCGCAAAGTGCATCAATACACCATCATGTCCGCCCCTACCACCGGGCAAATGGCTGCCCTGGCCGCCTTCACCCCCGCCGCCGAGGAACACGTGGAAGCGATGCGCGCCGAATATGACCGCCGCCGCCGCCTGATTGTGGATGGCTTCAACGCATTGGGGCTGGACTGCTTCGAGCCACGTGGCGCGTTTTACGCCTTCCCCTCCATCGCCCGCACGGGCATGAGCGGCGACGAGTTTGCTATGAAGCTATTGGAAGAGGAGGAGGTGGCCATGGTACCTGGCGAAGCGTTTGGGCCGAGCGGAGCGGGATTCATGCGCGCCAGCTATGCCACCGCCTACGAAAAAATCGAAGACGCCCTCAACCGTCTGGAACGCTTCATGCGCCGGCATGGGTAAAAATCTGTTAAACTTTGGAGCATGGGCACGCTGATGGAAACCACCATAACTCAAGATATTTGGCAAGAAGCAAGCCAGCTTTTGGATTTACAAGAGCATCACATCCTAGAAGTTCTGCCGTCGTTACAGAAGCAGCTTGATATACAGCCGTAGTGCGTAAAGCATAGTAAGAACGCTCACAAAGGTAAAATATTATGACAACTCAGCACGTTTATACCGTTGACAGTATTTTGCAATCTTTAGGGTATCCAGACCCCATGACGGCCGCCCGGCAGCAAGCGCGAATGATCTTGTTAGGCCGGCTGGCGCGTTACCAGGCCGCTATCAAACAATTGGAAAACAAACGAAACCTCTCATTGGCTCAGATGCGGCAGAATTATGAGCAGGAAGGCGTTGAAGATTATGCGGCTGATGATGACTACGTGGAATGGCAATGGTATGTGGAGGCGGTGACGGCCGTCGAGTCCCAATTAAAAACCCTGACCACAGGCTAACTCCCCCATGTTACACCTCTTTGACAAAAACCGTGACCTGTTCACCTCCTGGGCTGTGCTTCGTTACGAGCAGGAGGGTGAGGCGTATTTGCTGCAAATGACGGCCGTGTTGCAAGATGGCAGCCGGTTAACATTACGTGATTACTTGTTTGCTGATGGCAGCCGCAAATATGCTTACCACTGGATGGAAACGGACGGCGGCTTGCGTCGGCGTTGGGACAATACATCACACTGGTCTGCCATTGTCACTGCCCCACATCATATGCACCTGCCAGATCAGGAAATACCGGAACTCTCTACCGTGACAAACCTGGAAGATTTACTGTCTTTTCTGCGACAATGGTTTGATGAAAAACGATAACAAGGGCATTTCCCATCGTTTTATCAGCACACACCGGGATTATGACAAAATTGATGCAACGACTATTTGAGGTGTAGAAATGGAGATTAAACCAATCCGAACAGAAACAGACTACGAAGACGCACTGGCAGAAATTGACCAACTGTGGCTGGCTGAAGTTGGTTCTCGAGATGGGGATAAATTGGAGATTTTGATCACGTTGGTGGAAGCGTATGAAGAGAAACATCATCCCATATCACCACCGGACCCGGTAGAGGCCATCATCCACATGATGGAAAGCCAGTCGTTGAGTCGGAGCGATTTGGAACCGTACATTGGTTCACGGGCGCGGGTGTCCGAGGTGCTGAATCGGAAACGGCCGTTGTCCCTAAACATGATCCGCAAATTACAGTCGGGTCTTGGCATTCCCGCCGATGTCCTTATCCAGCCATATGAGGTAGAAATGTCAGAGATTTCAAGCTGACTTAGTCCCGGAGGAGAGGCTTTAGCCGAATTTCTTGTCGGCTAAAGCCTCCCCTCCAGACATCTTAAATGAATCAAAAGCAGATAATGGCAGCTAAAGAACTAAGAGGTCGTTTATGCAGCGTATGAAAATGGGGAAGAACCGGGAGATGAAAGTTTGGTGCTTGATTTTGGCGAGTGGGCCAGCGCGTATCGAACCTGGTTAGAACGGAAAAAGACATACCAGCCAATTAAGTGAGAGGGTGAATGAGTAACAAGTACGAAGCGATTATGGGGTTGGAGATTCATGCGGAGTTGATGACGGCGTCGAAGATGTTTTGTGCGGCGCCGGTGGTGGACAGCGTAGAGGCGGAACCAAACACGGCCGTACACCCCCTCTGTCTCGGTATGCCCGGCACACTGCCTGTGATCAACCGGCAGGCAGTAGAATATGCGCTGCGGGTGGCGCTGGCGCTGAACTGCCAGATCAACCAGCACAACATCTTTGCCCGCAAAAATTATTTCTATCCCGATTTACCCAAAGGCTACCAGATCAGCCAGTATGAAGAGCCGATTGGCGTGAACGGTTGGCTGGATGTGGAACTGGACGATGGCACGCACAAGCGCATCGGCATTCGCCGTGTCCACATGGAAGAGGACACCGGCAAGCTGACCCACCAGGATGATGGCACATCGCTGGTAGATTACAACCGGGCGGGCGTACCCTTGCTGGAAATTGTCTCTGAGCCGGATATTCACAGCGGCGAAGAAGCGCGGGCCTATGCCATGAAAATCCGCCAGATTTTGCGCTACCTGGGGGTGAACAGCGGCGACATGGAGAAGGGGGTATTGCGCGTGGAGCCGAATATCAGTATACGGCCGTCCGGTAGCCAGGAGTTTGGCACCCGTACCGAACTGAAAAATCTGAACAGCTTTAAGGCATTGGCCGATGGCGCCGCCCACGAAATTGAGCGGCAAATTCAGGTGGTAGAGTCAGGTGGGCGCGTGGTGCAGGAGACACGTGGCTGGAGTGAGGACAAAAAGCGCACTTTCAGCCAGCGCAGCAAGGAAGAGGCCGAAGATTACCGCTACTTTCCAGAGCCAGATTTGCCGCCGTTGTTTATTTCTGAGGCGTGGATTGCCGAAGTGAAAGCGGCTTTGCCAGAACTGCCGGATGCGAAAATAGAGCGTTATGTCAATGGGTTTGGGCTGACGGCGTATGAGGCGCGGGTATTAACGGAGGAACGAGCGGTGGCGGAATGGTTGGACACGGCCGTAGCCGCCGGCGGCGATCCCAAATCTGTCAGCAAATGGCTGCTCAACGAACTGTTCCGGCTGATGAACGAACACAAACAAAACATCGAGCAAATCCAGGTCACCCCTGCCGGGCTGGTGGAACTGATTGCCCTGGTGGACAAAGGCGCGATCAACAACAACACTGCCAAAGAAGTGCTGGCAGAAATGTTCACCAGCGGTCAATCGGCCCAGGCCATTGTCCAGGCCAGAGGGCTAGCGCAAATTTCTAACGAAGCGGCCATCGTCGCACTCATTGAGCGGGTATTGGCGGCCAACCCGGAGATGGTGGCCCGCTACACCAACGGTGAGGAAAAGCTGCGCGGCTGGTTTGTGGGCCAGATCATGGCGCAAAGCAAAGGCAAGGCTAACCCCGCTTTGGTGAACCAACTGTTGGCGCAAAAATTGCTGCGATTAAGAGATTGAGAGATTGGGAGGTTGAGTCTCTCAATCTCTTAATCTCCATCCACAAAACCCGAAGGGAGCGTAAATACTCCTTTCGGGTTTTTTGTTTAGCCGGTAAAATCATCGCCTTTTTTACTGAACAAAGCAGGCCGTTCTCATACAATGCTTCCGATGGTGTTGGCAAAGCAAATGCAAAAAGGAATGGTTGCTCTATGAAAATGCCGGTAGAGGGGATAAAGGCCATCCTGTTCGATTGGGACTTCACGTTGGCTTACACGTTGCAACCGGAGATGTCGCATATTGAGCGCACGGCCGTGCTGTTCCAGCATGTAGGGATTCGCTACCCGGTGGCCGATTTCCGCGCCGCCAGAGAATCCTTGCTGGCGGATATTGCCCTGGGCCGCATAGACGGGACCGTCAAACCCCAAACCAGATGGGAGATTATGAACTTTTACCGGCAGATGCTCATCCGCCTGGGGCATCCCGATACCAGCCGCGAACTGGCATACCGCATTTATATCGCCTATGGGCATTTGCCCACCACCTTGTATGATGATGTGGTATTCACCCTGCAAAAGCTGTGCCAGACAGACCTGGTACTGGGGATTTTGTCTAATCACTCAACCACCGTGCGCCCGGTGATGGAAAATCTGGTGGGGGCGTATATCCCCACCGCACACATCACCATCAGCGAGGAAGTGGGCGTTCACAAACCCAGCAAGACCATATTTCAACGGGCGGCAAACCGGCTGCATACACCCGCTGCTCAATGCCTGTATGTGGGTGACAATTTGAATGTGGATGCTATTGGCGCGGTGGAACAGGGATTATATGGGGGAGGTATCTGGCTGGATCGCGCCAATGTGGGCACGGTGCAAGATATTCCCGCCCAGGTTCATCGCATTTCCATGCTTTCCCAACTATTGGATTTTTGTTCGTAGTAACCGCTTTAGCGGGTGTACCGGCTGAAGCTGTTACTACGAGCCTGGGGAGTAAATGAGGCGTGAATAAAGGAGTCACGGCCGTATCGTTAAGCAATGCCGTAAGCCCCTCTACCTAATCTTCATTGTAGCTTGTATTGGAAATTGTAGTGACCAAAAAGCGAGGGAAACCATGCAACTGCAAGAAATTAGAAATCAGATGTGGGTGGTAGTGAATGGGCAGCCGGTGCGCCGGGCCAAAGACAACGAAGTTAAACGTTGGGCCGTCTTGCGCCTGATTGAGATGTTGAAAAATGATAAAATCACGTCTTGCCCCACGCCTCGCCCGGCCAAACCCGCCTTCTCCTAAACATTTAGTCTTGTGTGTCCGAACAAAAAGAGCTGCCGCGTGGCAGCTCTTTTTATTTAAGCGGTGATTTCCAGGAATTCTTCGTTGATATAGGCAAGCGATTGGTGGCGGAAATAGGTGTTGTATAGCTCCGCATAATGGCCGCTTTGGGCCATCAGTTGGTCATGTGTGCCTTCTTCGATGATACGGCCGTGATCCATCACCACAATCCGGTCCGCATGTTTAATGGTCGAGAGGCGGTGGGCAATCACAATCGCCGTGCGCTCGGCCATGACCACATCCAGCCCTTCTTGAATTTGCGTTTCTGTGAACGGGTCTACGCTGGCGGTGGCTTCGTCCAGGATAAAAATGGCCGGGTCTTTCAGCAGCACCCGCGCCAGCGCCACCAACTGCCGCTGCCCCATGGAAAGATTGCTGCCTCGCTCGCCCACATCCGTGTCCAGCCCCCGCACCAACCCATTTAACCATTCACCGTCGCTGATGCGGTTGGCGGCAGTGATGACCTCGGCGTCGCTGGCTTCGGGACGGCCGTAGCGGATATTCTCGCGCACCGTCCCGGCAAACAGGAACGGCTCCTGGGGCACACCGCCAATGTGCCGCCGGTATTGGGACAGGTTGAAGGAGCGAATGTCACGGCCATCTACCCACAATTGCCCACCCTGAAATTCATAATACCGCGCCACCAGCTTGGCAATGCTGCTCTTGCCCGCGCCCGTGTGCCCCACCAGGGCCACCGTCTCGCCGGGCACAATCTCTAGCGAAAAGTCGGGCAGCACTACCTCTTTGTCGCTGTAGCTAAATGTAAGGTGCTGGAACTGGATACGGCCGTCAATCCCCGCCACCGGCTCATCACCCGTCTGCTGCACGTTCGGTTCCAAGTCAATCAGAGCAAACACCCGCTCCGCCGCCGACAGGCCATCTTGAAACTGGCTCCAAAACGAGGCAATGCCCATCATCGGCCACCAGTAAAAACCGACCGCCTGCATAAACAAAAACCATTCGCCAGGGGAAATGGCCGTCACGCCACCCAAGATGCTGTCTGCTCGCGTGGCCAGCCCGCCGGCCAAAACGAGTACGGCCGTGCCAAAGCCCGACGCCAGCACCATGATGGGGAAAATGGACATGAGCGTCATGCCCCGCCGCAGGTTGACGGCGTAAGCCTGTTCGTTGTTGGCGTGGAAGGTCTGGTACACGGCCGTTTCTTGCCGGAAATTTTTAGCGACGATGATGCCGCTAACCGATTCCTGAATTTGGGCGTTGATCACGGCCGTGACCCGCCGCGCCTTCTGCGTTACCTCCCGTGCCCGGTGGCGAAAGGCCAGGGCAATCCAGGCCGCCAACGGCGTCATCGCCAGCAAAATAACGGTCAAAACCACATCAATCGTCAGCAGATAAACCGTCAGAAACAGCACCAGAAACACCTGGCTCAGCAAATTCAGTGTCAGGTCCACAGTCGCCGCAAAATCCTGTGTATCCGAGGTGATGCGGCTGACGATTTTGCCCGACGGATGCTCGTCAAAAAAGGACATATCATGGTTCACCGTCGCCTGGAACACGTCCCGGCGCAGCGTCAGCACCACGCTGCCAATGATGTTAGCCGAAAAGTATTGGCGAATGTAGTTAAACACCCAGGCCGCCGCCCCCGTCAGCGACACGCCCAATGCCATCAACGCCATCGCCTGCATCGTCGGGTTTTCGGCGACGAGGTCAATGGCGCGGGCAATGATGATCGGCCCGGCCACCGCCAGCAGCGAATTGAGCGTCAGTGTCACCGCCACCACCATCATCCGCCCGGCATACGGCCGAAAATACCCCGCAATCCGCCCGACCAGTTCCCGGTCGCTATAACTGCGGTCATAATCTTCTGTGTCTAACCCATCTAAAATGAAGCCCATAAAACCCTTGCTTATTGAATCGTCTCAATCAAGGTGGTTAGATCGCCGTAATCATAAGGCGGTCGTTTGCGAACAGCTAAAACGTCTATTGTGCTCTCCTCTTCACTAATAGCATATACCACACGCCAGCGATCGAGCCGCAAACGCCTGAGTTCTGGCTCGATCGCTGGCGTCTCCAATCTTTTGCTCTGGGATGGACGAGGGTTTTCTGCCAGGTCGTCAATGGCCCGCTTAAGACGTTGGCACATATGGCCTGGTACTCCTTTAATTTCTTGCCAGGCGTCAGAAATCACAAAAACGGTACAGCAATTCTCAATTTACCAAGAGCCAGCGATTAAAATCGCACCTACAGAGAGCAAAGCCCACCTGCGTGGGCTGGGCGCCAGTCGGCGAAGGCCGACTTTGCCTTTTGTAGGTGCAGATTTATCTGCCGCCGCCGGGCAAATTGAGAATTGCTGAAAACGGTATAGTGGCTCATCCTAATTCTTCTTTCACCTCGTCCCAACGCAGCCAACCGGCCTGCTGCCTATCGCCACCCGCTGATTTTAGAGAGGTCATAGCTTGTTTGGCTATTTCAATATCTTCAACAGTTTCCAGCCATTCGAGCAATGTCTCCCAATCATCCAGGTTGACAACAGCAAGGCGTTTGCCTTTGGCCGAAATATATTGAACTGATTGCAGCGCTGCTATGCCCATCATACTATCCTCCACAATCACCAAATGATGGGGGACATTTTAACATACCCATCACTCATACCACATTGTATTCCTGAATCAAACGGCCGTCGCCAAACCGCGCGTAGTCCAACATACTGATGTCCACCGTGTGTGCGGCCCCGTCCAGGATGATCTCCGCCATCAGCTTGCCGGCAATGGGGCCGTGCATAAAACCATGCCCGGAGAAGCCAGCCACCACGTAATAACCATCCATACCCGGTACGTCGCTGATGATGGGGTGGGCGTCCGGCGTCATCTCATACAACCCGGCCAACCCGGACTGCCGCCCGGCTCTTTCCAGCAAGGGCAGCCGGTGAATAGCCGCCTCCAAATGCACCAACTCCCACTCTTCGTCTACCGACTGGTCAAAACCGGGCTGCTCGTGCGGGTTAGACATGCCGGTGAGCAGCCCCTTACCTTCGGGGTGAAAGTAGAGGCTCTGGCCGAAAAAGATGACAAAGGGAAAATCGGGCGGCAGGTCGGGCAGGGGGGTGGTGGTAATCCATTGGCGGCGCAGGGGCACAATGGGCAGCGGCACACCCAGCATGTCGCTGATCCGCCCGGCCCATGGCCCGGCGGCGTTGACAATTTTCTTGCACTGGATGTCACCCTGATTGGTGTGGATGGTGTAGTGGGTGGGGTGAGGGGTGATGGCGTGTACGGCCGTGTCCGTCCACAACTGCACACCCAGCTGCCTGGCCTCATTCACGTAGCCTGCCACCACCCCGTTGGGGTCGGCCAGCCCGTCCTCCGGGCACACGGTGGCGGCCAGCACGTCATCTGCCCGCAAAAAAGGCAGTCGCTGCCGCACCTCATCGCCGGACAGCCATTGCGTGGGCACCCCCAACCGGTGCTGTAATTCCACGTTGCGCCGGAATTGGGACACGTCCTGCTCGCGGCTCAGCAGCAAATAGTAGCCGCAGCGCCGCCGGTCAATGGCCTGCCCCATCTCCTCCTCAAAGCGATCCAGCATGGGCAAACTGGCCTGCGACAGCCGAATGTTGACCTCGGTGCTGAACTGGTAGCGCACGCCGCCCGCGCAGCGCCCCGTCGCGCCGGTGCCGAAGAACGATTCCTTCTCCAGCAAGGCCACATTCCGTGCCCCACGCTGCGCCAGATGATAGGCCGTACTCGCGCCCATCACCCCCCCGCCGATGACTACAATTTCAGTATGTGTAGGAAATCTGCTCATAAAAAATCCGTGTTAATCCGTCTCATCCATATTATCCGTGTATCTATTCTAATCGTACCGGGCAAAGATGCGCTGGTACGCCGGGCTGCGGGCCAGCAGTTCCTCGTGGGCGCCCTGGTCTACCAGTTCGCCGTGGCTGAGGACGAGAATTTGGTCCGCCCAGCGAATTTGGGAAAGGCGATGGGTGATCAGGAAGGTGGTGCGCTGGCGGCTGATGTGGCGCATCGCTTTTTGAATCTGGTCTTCGGTGGCGCTGTCTATGGCGCTGGTGCTGTCATCCAGAATCAAGATGCGCGGATTGGTGAGGAAGGCGCGGGCGATAGCCACCCGCTGCCGCTGCCCGCCGGAGAGGGTGGCGCCGCGTTCGCCTACTTCTGTCTCGTACCCCTGGTCAAAACTCATAATAAAGTCATGCGCCTGGGCCTGCCGGGCGGCCGTTTCAATTTCCATCATCGTCGCGTCTGGGCAGCCAAAGGCGATGTTTTCGGCGATGGAGCGGGAAAAGAGAAAGACATCCTGCTCGATGGTGGAGATTTGGGAACGCAAGGATTCCAGGCTCCAGTCGCGCACGTCTATGCCATCCACCAGAACACGGCCGTCGTTGGCATCAAATATCCGGTTAATCAGCCGTGTCAACGTGCTTTTGCCCGACCCCGTCTGGCCGACAATAGCCACCGTCTGCCCTGGTTCGGCCGTAAAGCTGATGTTTTTGATAACCGGCGTACCATCGTAACCAAAGCTGACGTTCTCGAAGGTGACACGGCCGTGAATCGGCCGGCTGATCCCCTTTTCATTCTCATCCAACTCCGTCTCGTCATTCATCATTTCCAGCAGGCGGTCGGCGCTGGCAATGCCCAGCTGCACCAGGTTAAACGAAAAGATGGAGATAAATGTGGGAAAACGCAGCATCCCAAACAGCCCCATATACGTCACCACCTGCCCCAACGTCAGCGTGCCCGCCTGCCACAGCCAGAGCGCATGAAAAAAGGCCAGCCCCAGGCAAACGCTAAACACCAACAGCGGTAAGTAACGTGCCTGGATGATGCCCTGTTTCACAAAGTAATCTTTGAACCGGCTGGCATTTTCCGTAAATTCTTCTAGCTCCTGCTGCTCCTGGGCATTACCTTTCACCACCTCAATGCCACCAATCGCTTCTGCCAACCCGGCATTCATCAGGCCAAACTGCTCCCGCTGCGCCAGACTCACCGGGTTCAACTGCCGCGAATAGTCCCAAACTGTGACCACAAACAGCAGCAGAAAAGTGGCCGGAACCAACAGCAAACGGGGGTCTAGCAGAGTGATCAGCACAATCGGGGCCACAATGCCCATAAGAGAATCCACAATGAGCATCAGGCCGGGGCTGAACATCAGGTTGAGGGTGCGCACATCGTTGGTGGCCCGCGCCATCACATCGCCAATGCGCTGACGGCCGTGAAACGTCTGATCCTTCCCCAACAGGCTGATATAAAATTCCTGCCGTGCATCCCGTTCCACCCGCTGCGCCACAAACTCATTCGTCCAGTTACGCGCCAACCCCATGATGCTTTGCACGGCAATCACCCCAAACACCGCCAGCGACAACCCCACCAGCGCCGCCACCGCCCAATTATCAGACGTAATCAGATCAAAGGTACGGCCGATCAGCACCTGCACCCCACTGGCAGCAAAGTTGTTCACCACCGACGCCAGCACCACCAGCACCGGTAGCCAGGGATATTGCCACAAATGCGACCATATCCAGCGCACCGCGCCCGACCGGTCATACCGATGTTCATCTTCCAGGTGAAATTCACGTTTACTCATAACCGCTCACACCTGACAGGTTTTGAGAAACCTATCAGAGGCCCTTCATACTGGCGGATTATACGCTAAACCGAACAGGTATTGAAATTCAGCGTTTTTCTGCTAAACTGACGATCAGAAATTCTGCAAAACAAGGAGCATATTAAATGTCTGACACGGTTGCTTTACAAATGGGACAACGCGGCACGTTTGTTTTGCCCAAAAATCTGCGTGATATGTATCATTTACAGCCAGGAGATGATTTCACCTTATTAGACCTGGGAGGCGTTTTTGTTCTTTCACCGGGCCGCTCCCAAATAGATACTCTCGCCGGGCAAATTACACGCACACTCACTGAACAAGGGGAAACTTTGGAAAGTATGCTGCTGGCTTTGCGGGAAGAACGTGAACGGTATCATGCCAACGCCTGACATTTTTCTGGATACCAGCGCGTTATTTGCCGGTCTTTGGTCAGCTAGCGGCGGTGGGCGTATGTTGTTGAAATTGGGTGAGGCCGGAGCGATACGGCTCCTGGTTAGCTCACACGTGTTGACCGAAATTGAAAATGTTCTGCGCCGCAAATCACCGGAATCGTTAGGCGTTTTGGCGCTTATCCTTCATCAAAGCCAGATCACTGTCACTGCCAACGGCGAGGTCGAACACCTGACTGTCTGCCAATCACTCATCACCTACCCGGCCGATGCTTTAATTGTGGCAGCAGCCTGGAGCGCGGGGGCAGATTGCTTTGTAACGCTCGATCGCCAGCACTTGCTGGAAAATCCATCGCTGCATCAAGCAGTTCCATTCTCCATTGGTACACCCGGCGACTGCCTGAACTGGTATCGTAGCCAGCTAACCTGAAACAAGGTTTGTAGTGGGCGATTTATCGCCCGCTGACGGCACTGAAGCGCCTGCTACGAACATTTACCCAAACAGTCCCCGCAGCCAGTTGGTAAACCGCTGCCACCAGGAAAGGGTTGGCGGTGGGGTCGTGGATGCTGGCGGCTCTGGTTCGGCCGGTGGTTCTGGTTCAATAGGCGGTTCCGGTGCGGGCAGTTGGGCCGGGAAGATGAAATCCAACCGGACCATCACCGGGTTGATGTCATGCGCCAGGGCAAATTCGGGGTCATTGCCCACTTCCCCGGCAAAATGCAGCCCTACTGCTTTTCCACTAACCTCATCCACCCAAACGGAGCCGGAATCACCGCCCAGGCTGATTTCCACGTTGGGTGGGGAACCGGGGCGGGGCACAATGCGGAAAACCTGCTCTAAGCGGCGCACCCCGGCTGCGCCATAGTTCAACTGTGTGGTCATCATCACGCCGTCAATAAAACCGGCGGTGCGCCCGGTGGTACGGCCGCTCTTCCACACCATCATGCCCAATTGGGGCACGGTGGCGGCGGCGATGTGGTCGCCTTCCAGCGTTGTCTCCAGTACGGGGCGCTCGCCGGTGAGGCGGGCCACGGCGGCGTCAAACGGGCCTAAAATAGAGCGGGAGACTTCGGCAAATTTGTCACTGGCCTTGCCCCCGTCCAGCCGGCCAGGCTGCCAGATTACTTCGTTGGGGGAGGCAGTCGGCGACCCCACCAGTACATGCCAGTTGCTCAGGATGTATGCTTCCTGGGTGGCGGCGTCATACACCTTCGCGCCCAACGTGCCGGCGGTCACGTTAGGACAGCCAATGCTGACGCCCAGAGGGATTTCGGTGAAGCGTTGGTCACGGCCGTCTACAGCCGCCTCTAACTGCGCATCCCCTTCCAACATAATCTGGAGGCCATACGTTGCTTCAATGACATCTACCGGAATACCATCTATTTCCTTCGGGAATATCTCGTCTTCGCTCAGTTCGGCCAGCGGCTTTTTGCGAGCGACATGGACGCGAATAGCCAACCTCCCGGTCATTACGCCGTGCGACCATTCGAAGCCCAGGTCTATGGCCGTGACTCCCTCCTGCGCCAACCAATCCACCTGCACCTTTGCCAGCGCCGCCTGTGCTTTCGCCATTTCTTCTGGAGTAATCATGGGGTTTGTCCTTTGTCATTCGTCTTTTGCTAATAACCAATGACCAATGACGAATGTCACAATGTTGCCAGAATCCTGCCAGACAAATTTCTTGCGCTGCCGGGCAGGTCTGAGTATAGTGTAGCGCATACAGCGTCGCTGCCAAGAAGTCGCCTACAAACAACAAGCGGTCTGTCAGCACAATTGTTAGTTTTGTCGGTATAGTTACAGTACGGTTTGGTGTTGAGAGAGGTCAACCCTGGTCTATTAACCTAACGTGGTATCCTCAACTGAATAAAAACCATCCGTTTAACCCGTTGTGTTCAACGGTTGGTTAACGCTGGTTGCGTATTGTGTGGCTAAATGGCAGTGTGTTACGGCCGTTTACCAATGGAGTAGTAGCATGATCCAAGTTCCCGTGCCCCCAAAACCCTGGCAACCCGGCAAATCACCTGTATTTGCTGCCACGAACAGTTCACAATTGCGGTAGATGAACCAAATCGTAGGCGTGCTGTTGCCGGCAACTGGCATGTGCCCACTGACCAGTTCCACAGCACCCAATTGCGCTATGAGGCTGACCGCCACCGTCGCCAGGCCTCGCCCACTGCTCGTGCTGTGCCCGAACCGAACCCGGAACACAGCCCACACCGCGATCCCACGCAATTCTATTTTGTTACCTGCCCCCGCTGCGGCGCCGATAACCGCAACTGGCTTAATTTTCAGGCGCGTATGCCCTTCCACCGACAATACATACTCTGGATTGGCCTTGTTCCGATTGTGTTGGCGATAGGGGGGATTGTGACTTTGTTATTCAATCCCACTATTCTGCCCAACCTGGAAATCAACAGGTGGACGCGCTGGCTGCCCCTGATCATCGCCATCGTCCTGGCCGGAATCCTGCCGTTGTTACTCATCCCTGGCCTCTGGTACCCCATGCGTATCCGCAACCACCTGGCCCAGGTTGCGCCCAATTTGAGCGGCTCAGCGTCCCCGGCTGCCCTGCGTGCCATCCTTATTTGGGTTGTCCTGGCAATCTTGCTGCCATTCGTGGTCTATGTGATACCGCCGGTGCTGCGTGAGGTGAAAGAAGCTATCTTTGATCAGCCCGCCGCCCTTACCCTGGTGGCGCGAATTGATGCGGTAAGTAATCAGGTGAACCAACTTGATGAAAGCGCGCCGGTCAATAATGCTTTTGCGGGGTTAACGGCCGTACTCAACACCCAACTCCGCGCCTGTGAAAAAACACAAATTGACCAGATGATTGCCGACTTACAGGCTATCGTCGCCACCAGCCCACACGGTAATTTGCTGCTCATCAACAGCGCCATAACCCAACTCCACGTTATCCGCGAAATGGCCGATATTTCGTGCCGCAGAGATCTCATTGAAAATGTGTCCACGACACTGCAACCGATTATTTCGGACGCTGCTATTCAGCCATTGCCAGCAAACTTTACCTTGCAGCAGTGCCGCGCCCAATGGCAGGCCGCCAACGCCGGGCAAAACGTCATTGTGGATCCCACCTGCTACAACTTTATGCTGGCGGCTATGTTGACGGATTTAGGACGGATAAAAGAGAGCCAAATGCCAATTAGAAACCGCGCCGGGATACTGGCCGAAGCGCGCTTGTTAGCGGCTGACCCGAATCTATTACCGGGTGTACAATCCCAGATTGCCAGCAATATGGCTACTCTGGAAAACAGCCTGCCGGGATTAGCCCCTACGCCGATATGGAATTTACGTTATCTGGTGTTTTGGTTCACGGCCGTATCCCTTGTTTCTCTGCTCTGCACCATTTGCGCCTTTCTGACTTTGGATGAACGTATTGAGCAGCTAGACCCGCATGTGCCGCGCCCCATTTTCACCAATATCGCCAACATGACGCGGGTTGCCGTCTGGGAAGCCAAACAGGCATTGGAAATTGACGGCTACGAACATCGCATCCAATGGACACGCGCCATTCGCAATGAAGCGGGCGGTATTGATCTGGTTGGTTTTTTCCGTGACCCGCCTGAACTGCTGCCCGATGGGACCATGAGCAGCCAGGTGCGTGCCCAACGGTATGGCGTCAGCACCGACATGTGGTGCCGCATCCGCGAGGCGCGGATCATCGACATGATGACACAGCGCCCGGCCGGCGGCCTCGCCTTTGCCCTGCCGGAATTTGCACCAACAACGGCCATCGTCACCGTGGGTCGGGAGAGACGCTAAACCGTGACGTGTGACGTGTGATGCGTGAGTGCGTTCTTGTCACTCCTCACACGTCACGCATCGCGCATCACGCATCACGGGAACTTTCAGATAGATTGAGGATTCTGAGCAGTGGACTAATTGTCTATCCTGCACAATTGCACAACGGCCGTGAACAGTTACAATTCACCACTGACAATATCACACGGCCGTAACTTTCAAAATGCACACAGCCCACCCGCCATAAGCACCGGTAGGGCTGTTTTTTTGTGACTGTGACGGCCGTAAAAAGAGGTAAACCATTGATAGCGGTAAAAGAATCTACACTAATCGCCCCTTATGGCGGGGCGCTGGTAGACCTGATGGTCCCGGCAGCGTCCATTGCCGGGCTGAGCCATTACGCCAACCGGCTGCCTTCCGTGCGCCTGTCTGACCGGTCCGTCTGTGACCTGGAACTGTTGGCAACCGGCGCTTTCTCCCCCCTGGATCAATTCATGAGCCAGGCTGATTACCAGAGCGTGCTGGACACGATGCGCCTGGCCAACGGCTACGTCTTCCCCATACCCATCACCCTACCCATTGATGACGAGGTAGATGTGGAAGTGGGCGAAGAGATTGCCCTGCGCGACCCACAAAATGACCTGCTGGCGATCATGAAAGTTGAGGAAATTTATGCCTGGGACCTGGCCGAAGTCGCCCAGAAAGCATTTGGCACTCTGGACTTGCGCCATCCGCTAGTGGCCGAAATGCACCGCTGGGGCAAACGCAACATCGCCGGCCCTTTGCAGGTACTTAAATTGCCCGCCCATTATGATTTCAAAGACATTCGCCTGACCCCGGCCGAAACCCGCGCCCGGCTGGAAACATACGGCCATGAAAACGTGATCGCCTTCCAGACGCGCAATCCCATGCACCGTGTCCACGAAGAGTTGACCAAACGGGCCATTGAGGAAAAAGACGGCGTGTTATTGCTGCATCCGGTAGTCGGCCTGACCAAACCGGGTGATGTGGATTACTTCACCCGCGTGCGCACCTACAAGGCGTTGGCGGCCAACTATTATGATCCCGACCGCGTGTTGCTGTCATTGCTGCCCTTAGCCATGCGCATGGGCGGCCCGCGTGAAGCGTTGTGGCACGCCATTATCCGCCGCAACTATGGCGCCAATCACCTGATTGTGGGGCGTGACCACGCCGGGCCGGGCAATGATTCCGAAGGCAAGCCGTTTTATGGCCCGTATGATGCCCAGGAGTTGGTGGAGCAGTTCAGCCAGGAGATTGGCGTGGACGTGGTGCCGTTCCAGATGTTGGTCTATTTGCCCGAAGAAGAACGGTATGAAGAAATCACGAAGGTGACGCCGGAGGTGAAAACGGCCAATATCTCTGGGACGCAGGTGCGGGAAGAGTATTTGCACAAAGGTCAATTATTGCCCGCCTGGTTTACGCGCCAGCCGGTGGCCGAAATTTTGGGGGAAACCTATCCGCCGCGCCACCGGCAGGGGGTGTGCATCTGGCTGACGGGTTTACATAACGCGGGGAAGTCCACGACGGCGGCGGTACTGACCACGTTGTTGCAAGAACACGGCCGTAACGTCACCCTGCTCGATGGTGATGTGGTGCGTACCCATTTCAGCGAAGGGCTGGGCTACAGCAAAGAAGACCGGGACGATCACGTGCGCCGCATTGGCTACGTGGCTTCCGAAATTGTGCGCCATGGTGGTTTGGCCATTTGCGCCGCCGTCTCCCCCTACCGGGCTACCCGGAATGACGTGCGCAGCAATTTTGACCAGGGGCATTATGTGGAAGTGTTTGTGGATGCCCCCCTGGAAATATGCGAACAGCGGGATACCAAGGGGTTATACGAACGGGCGCGCAAAGGAGAGATCAAAGGGTTTACCGGCATTGACGACCCCTATGAAGCGCCGCGCCACCCGGAAATTCGCATTGACACGGCGCAAACCTCGGTGGAAGAGAATGCGCGTGCGATATTGGATTATTTGATCCGGCAAGGATTTGTAAAAGCACATTAAAGCCCTGGTGGCTGGCGGCTAGTACCAGCCGCCAGCCATCAGTGACAAGGATTTCAACATGAGTGAACAACAAGGTTTTGTCGTCTGGATGACCGGACTTTCGGGGGCGGGGAAAACGACGGTGGCGTTGGAAATGCTGCGGCAGCTAGACGGACGTAACCTCCGCCTGGAACGCCTGGATGGTGATGTGGTGCGCGCGAGCCTGACCAGAGATTTAGGCTTTTCCGCCGAAGACCGCGCCAAAAATATCGAGCGTGTCACCTTTGTAGCCAAACTGCTCTCGCGCAATGGCGTTGGCTGCATTTGCTCCTTCATTTCCCCTTATCAGGCCGTGCGCGACCACGTGCGCACCGAAACTACCAATTTCCTGGAAGTATTTGTAGATGCGCCGTTGCATGTGGTGATGGCGCGTGACGTCAAAGGCATGTATAAAAAAGCAATTGCCGGGGAAATCCCCAACTTTACCGGCATCTCCGACCCCTTTGAAGCGCCCGCCAACCCAGACATCCACCTGCGCACCGACCAGGAAACGCCAGCCGAAAGCGCCGCTAAAATCATCGCCGAATTAGAAAAACGGGGCCTGATCCCCATGAATTGAGAGCTTTTTTGGGAACTCAGGGGTTGACACGTGATGCGTGACGAGTGATGCGTGATCAGAGAGACCACACGCATCACTCGTCACATGTCACGCCGAACCCCATGAAATCCTGTGGAACTAATTGAGATCCTATGGCACAACAGTGGCATCAAAAAGAGATTCCCGCCATTGAAGCGGTGCTAGACGTTCAGGTGCAGTCGGGGCTGGCAACGGCGGCAGCAAAGCAGCGGCTAGACACCATTGGCCCCAACGAGTTGCAAGAAAAGGGACGCAAAAGTCCCTGGCTTATCTTATGGCAGCAAATCAGCAGCGTCATGGTGCTGATTTTGATCCTGGCGGCGGTCGTTTCCGCTTTTCTGGGCAAAGCCACCGAAGCCACGGCCATTGCCGCCATTGTCGTCCTGTTTGCGCTGCTCGGTTTTGTGCAGGAGTACCGCGCCGAGCAGGCCATGGCTGCCTTGAAGCGCATGTCGGTGCCAGTGGTGCGGGCGCGGCGTAACGGCCGTACCACTGAAATTTCCGCCCGTGAACTGGTACCTGGTGACGTGGTGCTGTTGGAAGCAGGCAACATTGTGCCCGCCGATCTGCGTCTGGCCGAAAGTGCCAATTTGCGTATTCAAGAAGCGGCCCTGACCGGGGAATCAGAACCGGTGGAAAAGGAAACGGCCGTGCTGCCCAAAGCCGACATCCCCCTGGGCGACCGCAAAAATATGGCCTACATGGGCACCAATGTCACCTACGGCCGTGGCGTTGGCGTCGTTGTGGAAACGGGCATGAACACCGAACTGGGTAAAATTGCCACCCTGATTCAAGAAGTGGAAACCAGGCAAACCCCCTTGCAACAAAAGCTAGATCAGGTGGGCAAACTGCTGGCGGCGTTGGGTATCCTGGCGGCGGCGTTGGTGTTGGTGATTGGCGTGTTAAGTGGGGAAGCGCTGGATGAGATGTTTCTCACGGCCGTCAGCGTCGCCGTCGCCGTGGTACCTGAAGGGTTGCCCGCTGTCGTTACCATCACCCTGGCTTTGGGGGCGCAGCGTATGTTGCGCCGCCGCGCCCTGGTGCGCAAACTGCCCGCCGTGGAAACACTCGGCTCCGTCACCATCATCTGCACCGACAAAACCGGCACCCTCACCGAAAACCGCATGACCGTCACCGTCATTGACGTCGCCGGGCACAGCCTGGAACTGGCGGGAACCGGGCATACGCCGCCGGCATTGCAGCTGATGGACGCCGATTCTCTGGCCCGCCAACCCTCGGCCATTGCCGCCGCGCTGGCCATTGGCGCGCTCTGTAATGACGCCTCGCTGCAACCGGACCCGGCTACCGGCAAATATCAGGCGATGGGCGACCCCACCGAAGGGGCACTGCTGGTGGCGGCCGCGCAAGCCCATGTCAATCTGGACGGCCTGTACAAAGGGCTGCCACGGGTAGCCGAACTACCCTTTGATTCCGACCGCAAGCGCATGACCACCGTCCATCAACTGCCCGCCGCACGTGACACACTGCCCAGGGCCGTGCAGCCGATCATCACGGATGCTCCTTACCTGGTGTTCACCAAGGGGGCGGTGGATGGGCTGATGGACAGTTGTGACCAGGTGTGGGTTAACGGCCGTGCCGAACCGCTAGACGATACCTGGCGGGGACGCATCACCCTGGCCAATGAGCAAATGGCCCAGAACGGAATGCGGGTGTTGGGCATGACCTTCCGCTGGCTGGAGACCATACCCGACGCCAAAACATTGCCCACGCTGGAAAACAACCTGATTTTCCTGGGGCTGGTGGGCATGATTGACCCGCCGCGCCCGGAAGTGAAGACGGCCGTGCGCACCGCCCAGACCGCCGGCATTCGCCCCATCATGATTACCGGCGACCACCCGTTGACGGCCCGGTTTATTGCCTATGACCTGAGGATTGCCACCAACGGCCGTGTCAAAACTGGCGAAAACCTGAACCAGATGAGTCCGGCCGAACTGGCGGAAGCGGTGGCCGATGTCTCCGTGTATGCGCGGGTGACGCCGGAGCACAAGCTGCGTATTGTGGAAGCGTTGCAGCAAAGCGGGCACATTGTGGCTATGACCGGCGACGGCGTGAACGACTCACCCGCCCTGAAAAAGGCGGACATCGGCGTGGCCATGGGCATCACCGGCACCGATGTGGCTAAAGAGGCGTCCGAGATGGTGCTGCTGGATGATAACTTTGCCACGATAGTCACGGCCGTAGAAGAAGGCCGCACCATCTACGACAACATCCGCCGCTTCGTCAAGTTCTCCATTGCCGGGAATGTGGGCAAAGTGGGCGTCATGCTTTTTGGCCCGCTGCTGGGCATGACGGTGGCGCTGCTGCCGCTGCAATTGCTCTGGCTAAACCTGCTCACCGATGGCCTACTGGGTCTGGGTTTGGGCGTAGAACCGGCCGAAAAGGGCATTATGAAACGGCCGCCCCGCTCGCCGCAGGCCAGCCTGTTCAGCGAAGGGCTGGGCCGGCACGTCATCTGGGTCGGCTGCCTGATCGCCATCGTCGGACTGGCTATCGGCTATTTCTATTATGCTCCCGGCGACCAGACCTGGCAGACGATGATTTTTACCACCCTGGCCTTTTTGCAGATCGGGCAGGCGTTGGCTTCGCGTTCCTCCCGCGCCTCGCTTTTTAGCATGGGGTTGCGCAGCAACCCCTCCCTGTTAATCCTGGCACTGGTAACGTTTGGTTTACAACTGATAGTCATTTACCTCCCGGCGCTGGAACGCTTTTTCCAGGTAGACCCACTCTCATTACCGGAACTGTTGGTTTGTCTGGTCGCGGGTAGCCTGGCTTTTATAGCCATTGAAATAGAAAAGTGGTGGCTGCGGCGGCGTGATGCGTGAGATCTCTCTGGTCACGCATCACGCATCACACGTCACTGGCGGCAACCAATCCTCAGTTTTTATGATTTCTCCTTCCATGATATAGTTCCCGCCAGAGCTTGAAGGAGGAAAACCCATGAACACAAAAAATAACTTACTCACCAATCCCTGGGCGGCGGTTGGGCTGCCGGCGTTGACCATTTTGTTAGGGGTGCAACTGCTGCGGGCGCTGTTCCCGTTGCTGCTGTATGTGTTGGGTGACCGGATGGGGTGGACGGCCGTAGGCATTGGCGCGCTGGCCTTCATTGTGTTTACCGCCGGCTTCCTGGCCGAATTCCTGCGCCGGTTTGTAGGCGCGCGGGTGCTGTTGCTGGTGACGGTGCTGGGGGTGGGCATCACCCGGTTGGCGTTGCAGTTGTGGCCGAACGCGCCGCTGGCTTACCTGATTCTGTGCATTGTCGGCGCTATCTGTTTTGTCTTGTTCTTCCCCGTCTACCTGGCGGCGCTGCGGCCCCATGGCCAGCAAAACATAGTCACATTTGCCTATGGCTTACAGGTGGGGTTTGTCCTCGTTGTGTTTTTCAATGGCCTGTATAACAGCTATGAGTTCAACTGGCAGTCTGGCTGGCTAAATACGCTGCTGGCCATCGTCCTGGTTTTACTGCAAATGGGCAGCCTGGCCTTTGTGATGAACAAACTACCCCCGGCTGCGGTCGATCAGGATGCCCCTTTCCGGCAGGCGCTGCCCTGGGGCATGTTTGGCCCGCTTCTCTTTTTGCAACTGCTTGCTTTCCTGAATCTGGCACAACTTTCGGCCGTTGGTGGCTGGCAGTTGCCCTTAACGATGGCGCTGGCGCTGTTGGCCGGGTTGTCGGGGTTAGGCGTTATGGGTTATGTGGCGGCGCGTGGTTGCCATTGGCTGGTCTTGCTTGGTTCTGGGCTGGTGGTGATGGCGCTGGCCTGGTTTGGGGAAATGTCGCCGCTGGTCACGGCCGTTTACCTTATTTTCGGCCAGATGGTATTAGCCACCATTCTCATACTGGTTTTGCTCAATGTGCGCCATGGGGAAGGGCGCGCCCACACCATTCGCAACATCACCATTGCCAATGGTATTGGCTGGATACTGTTTGTCATCTTCATCTTCCTTTATTACGCCGGTTACACGCTGCCCTTGTTCCCCAACACCGTCCTGCCGCCCATTGCTATCCTGCTGGTGGTGCTGGCGGGGTTGGTCGCCAGCCTGGCTGCCGCCGAACGCCAAGCCCCGGTTGTTTTTCGCAGTGGTCTGGTTGTGGCGCTGGTCTTGTTGGCGGCAGTGGTGTTTAAGTGGGTGACGTGGGAAACGGCCGTGTCTATACCCGCTCCCGGCGGCCCCGTCCGCATGCTGGTCTATAACCTGCACAACGGCGTCAACCCCTGGGGCCAGCTAGACCTGGAAGCCATCGCCCTAACCATTGAGTCAGAAAACCCGGACGTGGTGGCACTGCAGGAAGTGTCACGCGGCTGGATTGTGAACGGCTCGGCCGACATGTTGCAATGGCTGGGGCAGCGACTCGGCATGCCTTACGTCTGGGGCGCTACTGAGAGCGGCAATTGGGGCAACGCTGTCTTCAGCCGCTATCCCATTCTCGCTTCCGAAGTCCACGCCCTGCCGCCCGATGATCTGCTGCTGCATCGTGGTTTCATCTTCGTAGAGGTTGACATAAACGAGGCTGATCCGCTGCGCCTGATCAACACCCATTATCACCACCTGGATGATGGCAGCGCCATTCGGGTGGAGCAGACAGAGGCGTTATTGGGGTTTTGGAACGGCCGTGCCCACACCCTGATCATGGGTGACCTGAACGCCACGCCTACCACGCCCGAAATGCAAATGTTCCGCGATGCCGGTTTCACCGACGCCATTGACGCCGCCGGTATTGTGCCCGGTTACACCTATTCCTCCACCGACCCCAACCGGCGGTTGGACTACATCTGGTACACGGCCGATGTAACTGCCGCTGATGTGGTCATCAACCCCAGCACTGCCTCTGATCATTTGGGTGTAGCCGCCACTGTTGGTAAGCGGTAACCCATAATCGGTAATCGGTGGTCTCCCCAACCGATTACCGATTACCGTTCACCTTTCCCCCCAAACTGAACCCCTTCCTGCTTTTTAGGACTATTTTCCTACCCCCGCAAGTAGATCACGTATTTCTAGTTAGCCAGTTCTTTCACTACCGTACACTTTTAAGGGAATGATTTGAAATGTGACCAAATAGAAAAAGCAAGGGTACACTTCTTGATTCAGGACAAACCAAAGGAGTGTACCCATGGGTGATAATCACCAAGTCTATCGTCGCATAAATCAAGGATTGCGGCAACTG
>JABFFZ010000075.1 GCA_013112725.1 Chloroflexota bacterium | reverse complement strand
GTGGCGTGATGACCCGGACGACGCCCCTCGCCACGCCGCGCTGGAGGCGCTGCTGGCGCTGCGGCGGGAACAGGAGGTGGGCATGGTCTTTGTGCCCGCCGGGGAGTTCCTGATGGGCAGCGAGGACAAAGACCGCGCCGCCGAGAAAAACGAAAAGCCGCAGCACCGGCTCTACCTGCCCGCTTATTTTATAGACCGGATGCCGGTGACCAATGCCGAATACCGGCGCTTCATGGCGGCGGGCGGCTACGGCAAAGAGGAGTATTGGCGGGAGGCGCTTGAGGCCAACCGTTGGAAAGGAGGCAACTATGTAGATTATGACAATAAAGAATGGACAACACCTCGTTATTGGCATGATCAGAGATGGAGCGGCGATGCACAGCCGGTGGTGGGTGTTTCCTGGTATGAGGCGATGGCTTATGCCCGTTGGGCCGGGAAACGGCTGCCCACGGAGGCGGAATGGGAGAAGGCGGCGCGAGGCACGGACGGCCGTACCTATCCCTGGGGCAACGACTGGCAAGACGGCCGTGCCAATACCAAAGAAGCAAAGCTGGAAAAAACCACCCCTGTGGGCCAATTCTCCCCCCATGGCGACAGCCCGTATGGGGTGGTGGACATGGCCGGGAATGTGTGGGAATGGTGCAGCACCCGCTGGAGACATGACTACCCGTATAACCAGGACGACGGCCGTGAAGACCTCAGCGGCGGCGATAACGTGGGACGTGTTGCGCGTGGCGGTTCCTGGTACAATGACAAAACCTACGCGCGGGGCGCGTACCGCTTCAGGATCAATCCCTGGACCAGGAACCTCAACTGGGGATTTCGATGCTGTTGCGCCCCGTCTTCTCTCCCTCTTTCTGGTTCTGAATTCTGATGTTCTGGTTTCTGTGTTCTGATCTTTCTGACCCCTGTTGGGGGGTGTGGGGGGCTTCCCCCCACCATCCCCCATTTGGTAGGGGCGGGACAGGCGGGCAACTATCTGGCGGGTTCACCACAACCTCACTTCCCGCCTGTCTCGCCCCCCACCCCCCACCAGCCCCATTTGGTAGGGGCGGGACAGGCGGGGCGATACCTGGCGGGTTCACTAATACGTTCATTCCCGCCTGTCTCGCCCCCCACCCCCCACCAGCCCCATTTGGTAGGGGCGGGACAGGCGGGGCGATACCTGGCGGGTTCACTAATACGTTCATTCCCGCCTGTCTCGCCCCCCACCCCCCACCAGCCCCATTTGGTAGGGGCGGGACAGGCGGGCAACCATCTGGCAGATTCACCACAACCTCACTTCCCGCCTGTCTCGCCTTACGGCAGGCAGGCAGGGCGAGACGGCGCGGAGACCATGCCCTTTGTTGCGACCACCTATTGCCCGCGCCGGGGCAGGCAGGGCGAGACGGCGCGGAGACCATGCCCTTTGTTGCGACCACCTATCGCCCGCGCCGGGGCAGGCAGGGGCGAGACGGCGCGGAGACCATGCCCTTTGTTGCGACCACCTATCGCCCGCGCCGGGGCAGGCAGGGCGAGACGGCGCGGAGACCATGCCCTTTGTTGCGACCACCTATCGCCCGCGCCGTCCCGCCCCTACGACATGATATGAAAACATTCAAAAACCTTTATCCAAAAATCTGCTCCTTCGCCACCCTGGAAACCGCCTTCCACAAAGCGCGCCGCGGCAAACGCAGCCTGCCCAACGTGGCCGCCTTTGAAACCAACCTGGACGCCGAACTGCTGCACCTGGCCGATGACCTGCGCGCCGAAACCTACCGCCCCGGCGGCTACCGCCACTTCACCATCTACGACGGCAAACCGCGCCGCATCAGCGCCGCCCCTTTCCGCGACCGCGTCGTCCACCACGCCCTCTGCCACGTCACCGAACCCATCTGGGAAGCCCGCTTTATCGCCGACTCCTACGCCTGCCGCCTGGGCAAAGGCACCCACGCTGCCCTGGATCGCTGCACCCAGTTCGCCCGCCGCTACCCCTACGTGTTGCAATGTGACATTGTGCAATTCTTCCCCTCCGTAGACCACGCCATTTTGCGCGAAGCGTTAGCCCACCACATCGCCTGCCCACCCACCCTGCGCCTGATAGACAAAATCATCAACAGTGGCCAGGGCGTCCACCAGACCCCGTCTGCTACGGCCGGTCTCCCGACCGTGCCGCCCGGTGACGCGGTTGGAAAGCAACCCTTCGGGACTGAGAGGCGGCCACAGCCAACGGGGTACGAGATGCAATGGTTTCCAGGCGATGATTTATTGGCGGCGGCCCGGCCCCGTGGGCTGCCCATCGGCAACCAGACCAGCCAGTTTTGGGCCAACGTTTACCTGCACGGCTTAGACCAGTTTGTGAAACAAGAACTACGCTGCCCCGCCTACCTGCGTTATTGCGATGACTTCATGCTCTTCGCCGATGACAAACCGACCCTGCACCGCTGGCGGCGAGAAATTGAACAATTCCTGATCACTTTGCGCCTGAAAATCCACGCCCACAAAACCAGCGTTCATCCTGTGACCAATGGCATTCCCTTTTTGGGCTTTCTGGTCTTTCCCACCCACCGGCGGCTGAAACAGGCGAACGGCCTCAAATTCCAGCGGCGCTATAAAGGACAATTGCGGCAGGTGGGGCGGGGCGAACTGAGCTATGAGCAGCTAGACCGTTCCGTGCAGGCCTGGATTGCCCACGCCGCCCACGGCGACACCTGGGGTCTGCGCCGCTCCTTGCTGCGCCCGCCCATCCCGCGTTCCCCTCTGGGCGCACACCCGTCGTAGGGGCGAGGCGGTTGGGTACGGCCTCGTCTGTTTACCCAAACCTCGTTACCAACCGCCTCGCCCTGTTTGGTTGGATTAATGTTCAGGGCGAGGCAGGCTGGAGAGGAGGCCGTTCTTCGTGGCAGAGGTGTTACCGGCCTGCCTCGCCCCTACGATGATGGACAGATGAAACAATCACCCATATTTGTAAAGCAGTATGATTTAATGGCCTGGCTGATTCCCTGTACGCTGAAATTTCCCAAGAGCCAGCGCGGGGTATTGGCGCGACAAATTCAGACGGAGTTATTTCGCCTGCATGAAGGGCTGGTCATGGCCGGTACCAGCGATGTGCCCCTACCTGGTTTGCAGCAGGCGGATCGGGCGCTCATCCGGCTGCGCACCTATTTGCGCCTGAGCCGCGATTTGCAACTGCTATCGGTGGGGCAGTTTGAACACGCGGCGCGGCTGGCCGATGAAGTGGGCAAATTATTGGGCGGCTGGCAGAAAACAACAAAGGGTTTGTAGTAGGCGATTTATCGCCGTCTAACGGCGATAAATCGCCTACTACGAACGAGGGAATGGGGATGAACCGAGACGCGCGGGGCGCGTACCGCAACAGGAACAATCCCAGGAACAGGAACAACAACAGGGGATTTCGATGCTGTTGCGCCACGTCTCAGCTAAACGGCTGGAAACAGCCAATCGTTTACGGACAATTGGCCGATGCCGGCGGACGCGGGGTGGCGTGGTCAAAGACCGGCCACAGCAGACCGTTGTCCGGGAGAGAAGACGATAACAGTTCATTCCCGGCCACCACTGCTTCAAGCGAGGCGATCAATCGCCTACTACAAACGGCAGAACGGCCAAATACAGAAACAGCCTGCCTGGTCGGGTAGACACTGTTCGACAGGCCGGGCAGGCGTAAATATCTTCTTGGAGGAATATGGATTTACACCTGGTTTTAGACACGGCCGTACCCATTGCCAGAGAAGCGGGTGAACTGCTGCGGCAGGGGTTCGGCCAGGAAAAAGAGATTGCCACGAAGGCGACGGCCGTAGATTGGGTGACGCAGTTTGACCAGCAGGCGGAAACGTTGATCGTTTCCCGGCTGCGGGCCGCTTTCCCCGACCATACCCTGGTGGGCGAGGAAGGGGGCACAACGGCGGGCAGCAGCCCGTACACCTGGCACATTGACCCATTGGACGGCACCACCAATTTTGCGCATGGCTTTCCGGTGTTTTGTGTGTCGCTGGCGCTGGTGGAGGGGACACGGCCGTTGGTCGGCGTCATTGTTGATCCCTTGCGCGATGAATGTTTTACGGCCGTGGCCGGGCAGGGCGCCTGGCTCAATGGGCGGCGGCTGCACGTCAGCCAGGCGGACAGCCTCATCTGCAGCTTGCTGGCGACCGGCTTCCCCTATGACCGGCACACCAGCGACCTGGACAATGTGGCCCAGTTGGCCCGCTTCCTCAAAAAGGTACATGGTGTGCGCCGCGCCGGTGCGGCCGCGCTGGACATGGCCTATGTGGCCGCCGGGCGGTTGGATGGTTACTGGGAATTTAAGCTGAAAAGTTATGACGTGGCGGCGGGCATTTTGCTGGTACAGGAAGCGGGTGGGCAGGTAACGGATATGAACGGCCGTGCCATTCAAATTGCGCCGGAGTTAGCGGTGGTGGCCAGCAACGGCCGTATTCATGAAGATATGTTGGGGGTGTTGAGAGATTAGAGATTGGAGATTGGAGATTAATCAATCTTTAATTTCTAATCTCCTCCTCAAAACTAAACGTCGTAAACGTATACAACCGCGTCTCCGGCTCTTGCCAGGCATCGGGCGGCAGGCCGGCTTTGAGGCAAATGCCTTCCAGGAAATCGGCGCGGTTCCAGCCGTGATGGGTGGGCACTTCCGGCAGCAGCAGTCCACGACGGCCGTGTGCCTCAATCAACAGCCCATGTACGCCCACCTCGATCTCGTGGACATCTGCCAGTCGCTGTAACGATGAAAGCACGGAAATCTCAATGTGCAGAGAGGGCAGTTCGCTGGCGACGACCGGCGGAAAACGGGGGTCGTTGCTGGCGGCTTTCACCGCCATTTCCGGCACCAGGTCGAGCAGTGATTCGGGCGCTTCTACCCGGCCAATGCAGCCGCGCAATGCCATGTCCCCATTTTCACGGCGGCGCAGGGTGACAAAAACACCGGACGCCTGTGCCAGCGCCGGGTCATCGCTCTGGTAGTGGGGGATACGGCCGTTTGTTACCCACTGTTCGATGGCATCCCGCGCCATACACAGCAAAATCTGTTGTTGTTCCGGGGTTAATTGAAAGGGAGGGGCTGACTTGATCATGGTACACCTGCCCAATGGGGCGGCCCGGCGTCACCGGGCGCACCGCATAGATAATTGCAGCAGATTATACCACGCCAGAAGAGGAGTAATTGGGTAATTGAATAATTACCCAATTACCCAATTACTTCCAGCGCCAGTTCTTTATACACAGCCATCATCTGGCTGACGATATTCGGCCAGGCGTAGGCCTGGGCATGTTCGCGGGCGGCCTGGCCCATGGCCTCGCGGCAGCGTGGGTTGGTGAGCAGTTCAAAAATGCGCCGCGCCAGCGCCTCCGGGTCACGGCTGGGAACGTGGTAGCCAGTACGTTCATGTTTTACCAGATGCGCCAGCCCGCCCACTTCCGAGGCAATCACCGGTGTGCCCATGGCCATGGCTTCCAGCGCCACCATGCCAAAACTTTCGTAGTGCGAAGGCATGACGACCATTTCGGCAGCTGCGTAATAGTTGGGCAAAATCTCCTGGTCTTTGGCGCCCAAAAAGACAACCAGATCGTGAATGTCCAGGTCATCGCGTAGTTCTTGCAGGCGGGCCATTTCTTCGTCCAGGTCGTCAGCCCAGGGGTCGCCGCCGATGATGGCCATACAGCAGTTTTCCACAGTAGCCGGGCTGCGCTGCTGAATGATGGCCATGGCGCGCAGCATGGTGTCAATCCCTTTTAGCGGCTCGATGCGTCCGGCAAAGAGGATGTTTGTGTCACCACAGGGGATGCCCACGCGCCGTTTAGCTTCTTTTTTGTCCATGGGGTGGAAGCGTTCCAGGTCTACGCCGGGGGGGATGATGACGATTTTTTGCGGGTCGGCGCCATACAGGGTGATAAGCTGCTCTTCTTCGGCGGGGGTGGCGGCAATGAGGCGGTCGGCTACATGGTGAATGACGTAGGTTTCGCCGTCAATGCGCTCTTGCGGGGCGCGTTCGCTGTCGCTGGTGGCGATCTGGTTTTTCATGTGCCCCAGGGTGTGGAACATTTGCACAATGGGCACACCATCCCAGGCAGCGCTTAGTTTTTCGGCTACCAGGCCGGAGAGCCAGTAGTGGCTGTGGATGGCGTCATACTGGATGCCTTCGGCGGCGGCAAAGTCGAGAACGCCCTGCACAAATTCATCCAGGTATTGGGGAATGTCGGCCAGGGGGATCGGTTTTTCGGGGCCGGCGGGGATATGGATAACACGGCCGTCGAAACCCAAATCGTGTTTGATCATCGGCTGGCAATCATCCTGGGAGCGGGTAAATACGTCCACCAGGATGCCTTCCCGCCCCAGTTCGCGGCTAAAGTCGCGCACGTAGACGTTCATGCCGCCGGTCTTTTTGCCGCCCAACATCGCCAGCGGGCAGGTATGCACGCTGAGCATGGCAATGCGGCGGATGGGTGTGTGGGTGTGTTGAGGTGTCATAGTTTTCGGGTAATCGGTTATCAGTAATCGGTAATCGGTTTATCGTTCACCGATTACCGATTACCGATTACCGTTTATTGATCTGTTGGCGATAGATAATGGTATCCTGGGCGCCGAAGCGGTATTTGTAGGTTTCGTTGCCGCGCAGGAAGTCAAATTCGGTACGGCCGTGTTCCGCCGCGTACTCAATGGCTTTGGCAGTAATGACCACGCCCAGGCTGAGGCTGCTAAAGTTGACCGGGTCGAGGCCGGAATTGTAGACCCAGATACGGTTGTTGTAGTCAAAGTTAAAGAGGGTGGCAGCTTTACGGCCGTCTACCTCCATAAAAAGTAGCTGCAAATAACCATCCTGATGGGCGGCGCGGGCCACATCGTGGAACAGGGCGCGACGGCCGTCGGTGAGCCAATCCCGCTTTTCAAATGTACTCTTTTGCAGCAGTTCCAGGAAATCATTCACCGCCTGGGTCACATCCTCATCCGGGCCAATCACGTGCAGGGCAGCGTCGGCGGCCTCGGCGCGGCGCAGTTTGCGCTGAAGTTCGCGGCGTTGTTTGCTGTCTATGCTATCCAGGTAGCCTTCAAACGTGGTGTTCAGGAGGATAACCGGGCACACTTCATGCACCGATTCTTCATGCAAGAAGCCGCGTTGGGCGGCTTCTTGAGGCAAAATTTGTCGGGTTATGGACGCGGCAGGGATATTACACAAATCCATTGCCTGCCATGCCGGGAAGTTAGGAGAGGAAAGACAGTCCAGCACGGCCGTCCACGCTGCCGCCGCGTTTTCTTCAGCCACAATCAAATCCAGGTAATCGGTTTCCTGGGTGCAGCCGTTAAAGTACAACACGCCGTCTATGTTGTAAAAGCAGGCGATGGCGCTGAGACGGCCGTTATCTTCTCGTGCGGTGACGGTGTGCAGACGACCATCGGTTGGGCCGCAGTGATGCCACCAGGCGCGCTGGTAAGCCAATCGTTGGAACGGGGTATTGGTCATGCTCTGTGCTACCAGCGCATCCCATTCGCCAGCCAACAAATCAAAAACATGCTCTCCATGATGCAATTCAATTTTCATAATGATGAATTTTTCAAACCAGTTGGGTATTAGATGTTTGTCTACCTGATTATAACGCCAACTGCTGCTTCCATCAGCAAGTTGGCGCGCGAACCCTCAGGCGTCCCTCATCTTGATGGGGTATGTGGGGGGAATCTTACCGTGATGCGTGACGTGTGATGCGTGACGTGTGATGCGTGACGTGTGATGCGTGACGTGTGATGCGTGATGCGTGATGCGTGACCCGAAGTCCGCTTACGGTTTACCGCTTACGGTTTACCGCTTACGGATTACGGATTACGTTCCCCGCCGCAGCCAGCGCCAGAAGACGTGCCACCAATCTACCCGTTTGGGTACGCCACGTTCATAACGCACCAGCAGAATGCTGATGAGAATGAGCAGCGCACCCAGCCACTGCACGGCCGTTAACTGTTCTCCTAACCAGATAATGGCAATGATCACCGTAACCAATACCTCTAAAACGCCTAACAAAGCGGCCTGCATACTGCCCAATCGTTTGACGCCCAAAAATAAGGTAAGGCGAGACAGGGCGGTGGCCAGACCCATAAAGAAGATGGCCTGCCAGCCAACGGCCGTGACCAGTACCATATCAGACGGAAACAGCAGCCAGGTGGTTGTGACCACCAGCGCCATGGCCGAGACAGCATACAGGGTCATCGTTGGCGCGGGAATATCCAGCATAATGCGCTGGCTAAATACCAGTTGGATGGCATAGGTAAGGGCGGCAAAAAGCATCATACCTACCCCCAGCCAGTCCGGCTCGCCCAGGCTGCCCATGGTCAGCAGATAAATGGCCAGCAGGATGAGGCCGAGGCGAAACAGGGTGAGGCGAGAGACGGCCTGACCTGCCAGCCGCAGCAGCAACGTCACAAATACCAGATAGGTGATGTTGATGAGCTGCCCCAACGACGCATCAATGCGGTTCAGGCTGGCGTAGAAGAAGAGCGAGCCGATGCCGTTGATGCCACCGGCGACCATACTGCCGGCAATGGCAAAAGCAGAGCTGCGAATGAGGTGGCGACGAAAGAGCAGCATGGTCAGCCAGATCACAGCGGTGGCGAAAAGCGTGCGAAAAGTGACAACGGTCAAAACGCCGGCGCCGGCGCCATAAGCCATTTTGGCAAAGATGGGAACGATGCCTAAGAAGAGGGGAGAAAGCAGCGCCCAAACCAGACCATGCCGCCATTGACGGGGGTTAACGGCCGTTGGTTCAGGAGGAGAGGGCGGCATGGGAATATGCAGGACACACAGACATGTGGCAAGTGGCAAGTGGCAGGTTGCAGGTAGCCGATCACTTGCCACTGGCCATTGTTATAAATTCACCTTTTGCGTGGATTGGTCAGTGGGCAGCAAAATGTGGAAGGTGCTACCGGGCAGGGCATCCATATCACGCCGTTCGCTTTCGACCCAGATACGGCCGTTGTGCCCTTCAATAATACCCTTGGCAATCGCCAGGCCCAGGCCCAAACCACCGCCCATAAAGGCTGATTTGCTGGTGGAGTGATGTTCAATCTGGCCCAGGGTATAAAATTGATCAAAAATGCGGCGATGTTCACTGGCCGGAATGCCAATACCGGTATCTCGAATAATAATGTCAATGGCGTCACCGACGGTCCGACCCACAATAAAAATACTGCCGCCATCCGGCGTATACTTGATGGCATTACCCAACACATTTTCAATAGCTGATTTTAACTGGACGCCATCGCCTTCAATCACCGGCAGCCGATCCAGATCACCCATCTGCAAATTCAGGTTGCGCTTTTTGAGCGTTTCTGTGTACTCCTGGCACAGGTCTTGAATGAGTACCGACAGGCGCACCGGCCCCAGCGCCAGGTCTAACGTGCCAGAAGCAATACGCGCCACTTTGATGATCTCGTTGACCACTTCGCGCATCCGGCCCACGCCCAGCGTCAACCCTTCGGCCACGCCGGAAATCATCGCCGCCGGTAACGTTTCTTCTGTGGTTTGTTTCAACTGCTCGTCCAGCAGGTGAGCATAGCCGCTGATGAGGGTGAGAGGGGTGCGCAGTTCATGGGAGACCATGATGATGAAGTCGCTTTTCAGCCGGTCCAGTTCACGCAGCCGTTTATTGGCCGCTTCCATTTCATTGATTTTATGTTCCAGGCGTTCCACCAGATTCTGGGCGTGTTTTTCCAGGTGGGTGCTTTTTTCTTCAACGGCCAGCGGTTCAACGCGCCCTTGCAAAAAATCTTTGACCTGGCTGGGGAAAACAGAGACATCAATGGGTTTGGTGAGAAAGCCGGTGCAGCCGGCGGCCAACGCCAGTTCGCGGCTGCCGGGGCTGTGGTTGGCCGTCAGGGCCACAATGGGGGTATTGGCAAAATGGGGGATACTGCGCAGACGGGTGGTAATTTCACGGCCGTCCATACTCGGCAGGTTGATGTCCATCAAAATCAGGTTCGGCTGTGTCTCCCGCGCCAGGGAAATGCCCTCCAGCCCATCGGCCGCCACATGGACGTTATAACCCCGGCTGCCCAACACACGCTGTACCAACCGGCGGCTGGCCGGGTCATCTTCGATATAGAGAATGGTGGCTGGCTCTTCCATAAAATTTTTTGCCGTAAGACCAACGTGTGCGCAAGGTGTACAAATTGGGCGCCTGATTCAGATAGATTACCGCGTGTTCAATTGTGCCACACCCATCGGTTTGTGCAATTAGTATTTTCTGCCTATTGAGGTTAAACCTGACAGGTCTCCAAGACGTGTCAGGTTTGGGGAAGCGCTTGTTTGATGTCGCTGAGAAGGTCTGAGTCTAAAAATGAGCCTTTTTGCAATAATGCTTTTATTTTACCGTCTAACCGCTGCCGTTCAATAGGGGAAAGTTCTTTGGCGGTGACGACGATGATGGGGATTTCGTGTAATGTGGGGTTTGTCTTCATCGCTTCCACAATGCCAAACCCATCCAGACCGGGCATCATCAAGTCGAGAATGACCAGATTGGGGCGCACCTGCTGAATCAGACGCAGGCCGTCCAGCCCGTTATTGGCCTCGTCAATGAAAAAGTCCCCCTGGGCTTGCAAGATGCGCCGGATGAGCCGGGCAGCGTCAGGGTTGTCTTCGATGATGGCAACGCGTTGGACGCGGTTATCCATCTCTTCCAGGGCGGTGAGCAGCCCTTCTTCGCGGCCAGAAGTGGCTGCGCCCGCCGGCGCGCCTTGCCCATTGACAGGGGCCATGTTGCGTGTGTACTGGTCGCCGATAATATGCTTTTCCACGGGGAAGGTATGGCCGGAGCAGTTGATGACAACGGTTTCGTGGGGCGCAATGACGCCATTACGCACCAGTTTGAAGAGACCGGCAAAGGCTACGGCCGTTGCCGGTTCCACGCTAATCCCATCCATCTTTGCCACGGTGTGCAGGGCATGAAATGTGTCCGCATCCGGTATAGCCTCAATCACGCCGCCATGTGCCGCTAACAAATCAAACAGCACCTCATACGCTTCGCCGGGGATGCCGGTAGCCAGGGTGGTGATGTCTGTCAGGGGATTCAAGACGGCTTCTGCCTGGCGTGCGCCTTGCCGGAAAGCTTCGGCCATAGGCGCGCAGCCGCTGGACTGGAAACAGGCCAGTTGGGGTATGCGCCCGGTTAAACCCATATCATATAGCTCGGTAAAACCCTTCATCACCCCTACCGGCCCCATACCGCCGCTGATGGCTTGAAGATACCAATTAGGGGCACGCCAGGGGTGACGGTTGCCATGTGGGATGGTGGGGTCGTCGCCGGCCAGCAAGCTGCCCAACTGTTCGGCCGTTTCAAAGGCGATGGTTTTCATGGCTTCTTTGGTGGCAATGACTTTAATGCCCTGATCCAGGAACAAATTTTTGCTGGCGGCAAATTCGGCGGCGATCTGTTTGGCCTGGTCATAGGTACCGGCCACTTTGATGACTTCAGAGCCATACAGGGCTACTTCGCGCATTTTGTCGGCGGGCACGGAACTGGTGACAAAGGCCCAAAGTTTGATGCCGGCGCGGGCGCAGTAAGCGGAGTAGGCAATGGCCACGTTGCCGGTGGAGGCAACCACGGCTTCAGTGACGCCGGCTTCTTTCATGGCGCTGACGGCAATGGCGGCCTGGCGGTCTTTGAAGGAACCGGTTGGCCCCTGGCGTTCATCTTTGATGTAGATGTGGTGGTGGCCCAGCATTTGCCCCAGGTTGTGGGCGCGCAGCAGGGGTGTCCAGCCTTCACCCAGGGTGATGATGTTTTCGGCGTGGCCGATGGGCAGTAGTTCCCGGTAGCGCCACAGGCTGGCGCCCCGCCTGGCGAGTACGGCCGTCCAGCTATCTACCGCTTCTTTATCTGCCGGTTCTATCCATTGGTAACGCGCTTCCGCCCATTGGCCACCACAGTGGGGGCAGGTAGGGGAGGGAGTGGTTAACGGCCGTCTAGCGTGGCAGGCGCGACATTCAATCTCAATAGCAACCATCTTTAGCGGGTATCCTTAAGCGATTGGAGATTGGAGATTAGTGCTAGAGATTGAATCAATCTCCCATCTTCTCCACATGCAATGGCAAAAGAACGTGGAAAGTAGAGCCTTTATCCAGTTCGCTTTCAAAATAAATCTTCCCCTGGTGCATTTCTACCAGCCATTTGGTGATGGGCAGACCCAACCCTGTACCCCCAACGGCGCGGGTGGTACTGCTGTCGGCCTGTTCAAAGGGCACAAATATCTTCTCAAAATCTGCCTCAGCGATGCCGATGCCGGTATCATGCACCACAATATGCACGTGTTCATTTTCCGCCAAGATTTTGAGCTGAATCAGCCCTTCAGGTGTGTACTTGGCCGCGTTGGATAACAAATTGAGCAAAATCTGGCGTATCCGCGTGGAATCGGCTTCGATTCGCGGCAAATCCGGTTGGATGTCCCAAATCAACTCAATTTTGTCAGGGTCAATCAGTCCACGCACGGTAGAATGGACAGCTTCTGCCGCCTGCGCCAGGTCTACCTCTTCAAAAGTGAGCGTCATTTTGCCTGCTTCAATTTTAGCCATATCCAGAATTTCGTTGATGAGACTCAGCAGGTGTTGCCCGTTTTTGTAGATGGAGGTCAGGTCTTCTTCTTGTTCAGGTGTGATGGGGCCATCTATACCTTTCAGGATGACTCGTGAGAAGCCGATGATGGAGTTCAGGGGAGTGCGTAGTTCATGGGACATATTGGCCAGGAATTGCGTCTTAAGCTGATCTAGCTGCATTAACTCTTCGTTATGGGCCTGAATGCGGGTGAATAACTCCGCATTGGCCAGGGCCAGATTGGCCTGAGTGGCAATACTGCGCAGTAACTGCATATCATTCTCATTGTATGCCTGAGCGTCATACGATTGGACGCTAATGAGGCCGTTGGTTTTGCCTTCGCGCTGCATGGGGATCCACAGGCCGGAACGTGGTTGGCGCGCCAGGGGGCGGGTCTCCAGGCGGGTGAGTGGATTGTTCCCATCTACCAGATGATGCTGTTCTTGCTGCAAGAAGAGGCACAGTGGTTCGTCCGGCTGTAATATCCGGGGATGGGTATCTGTTTTTATACCCTCTACGACGTTTAAGATGGGTGTGTACAGGCGGGTTTGGGCATCATAACGAGCCAGGGTGAAAATGGTGTTGTCCAGTAGACGCCCGACCTGCTGGTAGACGGCCTGGGCCAGTTCATTGAGTTCCAGGTAATAGGAGATGGTGGTTTGTATCTGGTTGAGGGTAATGAGTTCCTGGGCGCGTTGCAGGGCTTCATCGAGCAGTTTCAAATTTTCCAGTTGGGTGACAAGCTGGTCTACCACTGTTTGGGCGAAGATGATGTTGGCGGGGGTAAACGGCCGTGTGCCGCGCCGGGAATCAATTGCCAGAAAGCCCATCAATTCCTGCGTATTAGCAGCGGGAATGAGCAGAGAAGCCCTGGCGCCAAACGGCCGTACATGTTGTTCCAGTGCCGCTTCTGGCGTTTGCCCATCCCCTTCTGCCAGCAGCAACGGCGCTGGCTGCTGCTGTAACCGCGCCAGCACATAATCCCCGGCTGCCAGCAACTGCATCGCGCCCTTATCACCGTAGTCATAGTCGCCATATTCCGCCGCAGTCACGCCGATCTTTTGTTGATGGTCATACAACACCATGCGGCACTGCACGGCGCCCACATAGCGGGCAATCTCGCGGGTGGTAATCTCCAGTGCATCTTCGCGGGTCATGGATTGGTTAAGCAGGCGACCGATGTGATAGAGTGTTTCCGTCTGGCGCAGGAATTGTTGGTTCGCCAGATTGATGGCCGCCTGGGCCGCCAGGGTAATAAAGGGTTGCAACTCCTGATCAGTTAACGGTACAGGCGCTACCCGGTCTAAGGCCAGGGTGCCCAACCAGGTCTGCTCAGCAAAAACAGGTACCAGGGTGGCGGCGCGCACACCGTTGTTCATAAAAAGGGCACGTGTGTACGCATCCAGGTCTGGCTGGTTGGGGCCATCCTCAATGCGAATGACCTGGTCGGTTTCCATCAGGTTGGTGGCCTGGAATTTGTCACGAGAGAAGCGGTGTTTGGGGTTGTGCTGTATACCCAATTTGCTCCAAAACACAGGGGAGACCAGGTAATCCTGGGAGCCGGGATCGGGCACGAACATCTGGGCCAGGTCTACCAGGCCAGACTGGGCTGCATAGTCTACCAATGCCTGGTACACCTGGTCTGGGGTAGTGGCCTGGTTAATGCGGCGGCTGGTTTCATACAGCAAGTTCGATTCGGCCAGGTTGCGTTGTGTTTGGGCAAACAGGCTGGCATTTTCAATGGCGATGCCTAGCTGGTCGGCCAGACTTTGTAGGGCGGTGATGCTTTCCGGGTTAAAAGCGCCGGTTTCTTTGCTTTGCACGGTGAGCGCGCCAATGGTACGGCCGCGCGCCCGCAGTGGCAGCGCCAGTTCGGCCTTTGTCTCTGGCAGGTGGGGGTTGCGGGTGAAGCGGCTGGCGCGGGAGACATCTTGTTCCACACGTGGTTCGCCGGTGGCGACGGCCGTGCCGATCATCGAATGTCCACCAACGGCCAACTGATGATTTTCAGCCACCATTTGCGTTCCGGCGGCGCCCGTCCCCGCCTGCAATACCGCCATCTGTCCCTCTTCATCCAACAAAAACAGCCCGACGTAGTAAAAATTAAAGCGAGAACGGATCAATTCTACGGCTTCGGTGATGAGCGTTTCCCGATCCAGAATGGTGGTAGCCGCACGAGAGACATCGGCTGCCAGGCTGAGTTGGTTGGAGTAGGCGCGGGCGGTTTGCAGGAATTGGGCATTACTCAGGGCGCTGCCCATCTCGCGCACCAGCACTTCGACAAACTCCTCATCTTCGGGGCTGAGGGTGAGGGTGTTGGGTAACTGCACCTGACCAAAGGTGTAGTCGCCAATTTTCAGGGGAATGGGGGGGGCGGCGGTGGACGGCACGACCGTGCTGCCGGGGATGATGTGGCGGTTAAGGTGCAGGTGATCGTCGGCCAGTTCTGCCTGCAATAGAGCATGTTCGCTTTGCCAGAGCGTGTCCAGGTAACGGCCGTGTAAAATCTCTAACTCTCGGGTGCGCTGTTTTGTTTCAGCCAGCAGGCGCAGGTTTTGCCACAACGCCGCCAGATTTTGGGCAAAGGTGCGCAGCAGCAGCAGATATGGCTCGCTTTCCTGGCCGGTCATCTGCCTGTTATCGGTAATGATACCGCCCAAAAGATGGCCGGCCGCCTGCAAAATCAAGGCGACAACCAGGCCATCTTGTGGCTCTGTCTGTTGGTACGGCTGAATCATTTCGCCGCTGCCGGCCTGGGCCTGTTGCAGCAAGGTGATGTGGTGGGCCGGGGTTGGTGATGTATCTGGCTCAACGGCCGAACTGCCAGCCCATCGCCAATGCGTACTCTCCGGTTCGTAACGGTAGAGTGTGACCAGGGGAATGCCCAACGCTTCGCTCAGACCGGCGGCGGCGGCAGCCAGCAGCGCCTGTTCATCAGCCGCCACACTGAGCCGGGCAGTCAACTGCAAAACGGCGTTCAGCCGTTCATTTTGCCGTGTTTGCGCCGTGTGTGAGGCAATTTGTTGTTCCAGTTGGTGGTGAAGGGCACGCTGTAAGGCGGCCTGTGACTGTTCTTGCAGGCTATGTTGCAGCCCTTCACGGGCAATAGCAACTTTCTCTAGAAAGAGCAGGTGGAATTCAATCAGGCGGGGGGAAGGGGGAGACGTAGCTTGCGTGAGCGCCCGCATCATGGCCGCGGCCGTGGTTGGCGCCAGACCTCGTTCCACCAGTTCGGTGGCCCACAGGGTGATTTCTGTGTCGCCGGCCTGCCCGTCCAGATAATGGCAGAGCAGGTCAAATAGATGGGCGGCCACGTTGGCGCCCCGGCGCGGAGAGGTTAAGATGCCCCGGTTTTCAATGGCATGGCGCACAAAAGCATCGGTAACGGCCGTTTCCACCTGGCGGCGCTGTGCCTGCAAACCCTCACTGGTCAACGTCTTGTCTCCCACAAAACGATCTTTTCATCGGTGCAAGTGTCGCCCGATTTGCCAAATCGTATTACATCACAACTCAATTACATCTCCAAAAAAGCCGCATAAAATGCCAGCCCAATCTCTGTTTCGTCTGCCGGGGTAATAAAGTCCTGGGGCAGCGCCAGGAAGTCTACAATGGGTTGGATATTAGCCGGTTGCCAGGGGCGCATCATCTCGATGGATTGGCTGTAGGTATGCAGCTCAATGGGCAGGCCGGCCGCACGGCACATCTCCCGGAACCGCTCATACTCGGCCGGCATTTCCCGGTCGGCCCTTGTTTGGAACACCATAAAGACTTTGGACCCGGCCGGCGCCCAGGCATATAACGCCTGCGCCATGCGGCGATTATCTGCTTCATTCAGGAAGAGATTGATAGCATTTAAGCCGATGGCTACCGGCTGCTGCCGGTCAATCAACCGCTGTACCTCCGGCGCGGCAAAAACCTGCTCTACCTGGCGTGCATCGCCGCGAATATAGGCGATCCTTTCCTGACCGGTGAAAAGGCCCTGGCCATAGCTGATGGCAACGGGATTGAGGTCGCTAAAAACTACCCGCGCTTCGGGAGCAAAAGCATGAATGTGGTCATCAGCGGGCATGCCGGAACCAAAATCGAGAAATTGACGGAACCCGGCGGCATGTAGCTGGCTGGCGGCTTCTTGAATAAACGCCCGGCGCAGCCGAACCCATTTGCCCAGCGAGGGGATAATGGTGAGCATGGCTGTGGCCGCCTGGCGGTCAATTTCATAGTTAATGGAGCCGCCGGCCAGATAATCAAAAATACGGGCCAGATTAGGCACGTCGGTGTTCAGGAAAATTGAGGAGGTGGGTGATGTGGTGGGGCTGGTCTGTTCACTCATCTGTTTCGTTTTCTCGTAATCGGGAACGGCCGTTACTGCCTGCCTGTTTCCCTAATTGTAGGGTGACCGGGGCGTTGTCCAGATGGCTGGAAATGGCCCGCAGCCCAATGTTGACAATTTCTTCAATGTCGGCGGTCTGATGCAGTTGGGCGCTGAGTTGGGCCAACGTTTGCTGGCGTTGGGCGCGGGCTTCCGCGCGGGCCAGCAGCCGGGCATTTTCCACGGCCGTAGCCAGTTGATCACACAATGTTTGCAGCACTTGAATCAGTTCGGGGGTGAAGTGATGAGGCTGGCTGCTTTGGGCGGTGAGGGCGCCAATGATACGGCCGTGCGCCCGCAGCGGCAGCGCCAGTTCAGAGCGGGTATCGGGTAAATACGGGTTGGGCAGCCACTCCTCATCCACCGTCACATCTTGCGTAATACGTGGTTTGCCGTCTCCCGTCGCCCCGCCAATGAGCGAGCGGCCGCCCACCCGCAGCCGCCGCCCTTCCAACACCTGCATCCGGCCCGCTTCGCCTGTACCGGAAACCAGCACCGCCTCTTTCTTTTCGTAATCCACCAAAAAAAGGCCCACGTAATACAGGACAAACCGTTCCTTAATGAGGTTCACGGATGTTTCTACCACCTCTTCCAGTTTCAGAACGCCGGTAGCGGCGGCGGCGACTTCGGCGGCCGTTTGCAGTTGGATGCGCTGCTGAGATTGCGCTGCCAGTGCCGCCTGTAGTTCATCAAGCTGAATGAAATTATGAATGGCGCTGGCCAGCGGCCCCACAATGGTTTTCAGCAGTTCAATTTCTGGTTCGCTAAAGGAATCCTCGTTTTCCACAGCCAAAACGCCTACCAATTGACCGGAGACAATCATGGGTAAACCCAGCCAGGCAGCCAACTCTTCACCGACGACCAGCGATTGTAATTTTTGGCGCAGTTCGATGTTCTCTTTGTCTACATACAACATTTCGCGGGTGCGCACCACATGCCCGCTGAAGCCCTGGCTGATGGGCAAAGGTGGGATGCTGGAAAGGTCTACTTCCTGGCCGTACTCAAAACCATACAGCCAGTTGATATGCTGGCCGTCTTTTGCCAGCAGCATGATAGACATGCCGGTGGCAGGAATGAGCGCCATGATCTCACGCCGGGCGCCATCAAAGATGGCTTTGAGAGTGGACGCGTGGGAGAGGATGACGCTGGTGCGGTTGATGGTGCTAAGCTGCGCCACCCGCACCTGGGCATCGGAGGTCAGTTGGGCATTGGCCAGGGCAACGGCCGTCTGGCTGGCCATGGCCTGAACTAATTGTATTTCTGCCGGTTGGAAAGGGGGTTGGCTGTCATCCCGGAAAAGCCAGACAGTGCCGGTGCTGGCCGTGCCGCGTGTCAGGGGGGTGACCAGCCAGTTGGTGGCCCGGTAAGTGGTCAGAATATGCTGTTCGGGGGTGTTAGTCTGAGGGTCAAGCTGGTAAACGACCGTTTCACCGTTTGCCAACGCGCGTTCCATGTCGGGGAAATCGGGTAGATGGTAGACGGCCGTGTCCCAAAAAAAGCCGGCTCTGGCCTCTGCGCCGCTGCCTTGTTCATATCCCACCTGTACGGTCACGGCCGTCTGGTCAGGCAACCAGGCCAACATCAAACAGCGGCAAACCCCTACTTGTTGGGTCATGGCGCGCGCGGCCCGCCGATAAATTTCGCCCACATCCAACGTATCGGCCAGCATTGTATTGAACTGATACAACACCTGCGTTTCCTTCAGGGTAGCTTCGGCCTGTGCCAGCAGGCGGGTGTTATCTATACCCACTGCCAGTTGATTAGCCGCGATCTGCAAAAATGCGGCATCCTCTTGCTGAAAAGCCCAGGTGCGGCGGCTTTGCACATCTAAAACGCCTAATAACTGGCCGCGCACCGCCAGGGGCAGCGCCATTTCCGAGCGGGTTTCCGGCAGCAGTGGCTCGGCCACATAATAGGGGTCGGTGGTGATATCATCGCTGATGCGGGCGGTTTGGTGAGTGGCTACCCAACCGATAATGGAGTCTTCAGCGACGGGCAGCCGGACAGATTCGGCGGTATGCAGCAGATGTTCCTGCCCGGCCACAGCATGCAGCCGCAGCGCCAGCCCATTTTCTTCCAGCAGCCAGATGGAGACGTGGTAAAAACTAAAATTTTCCCGTACCAACCGCGCCGTTTCCTGGAGGAGTTGGTTCAGGTCGGCGCTGAGACCGGCGCGCTGCCCAATCTGAGCGCTGCTTTGCAGTTGGCGGGCGCGGTGTTGCAATAGTTCCGTTTTTTGTCTAGATTCACGGGCGAGCAAATTCGTGTGCCGGACGGCTCTTTGTTGGTCCGCCACAACCAACCAGGTGGTGAGGGAAATGCCCAGTATGACCAGGGTGAAAAAGGCAAAGTTGAGCGGGGTATAGGTGGGGGTGACGGCCGTGTACACCGCCATTGTGCCCATAACCACCACCGCATACACCATACTGGCGCGCACTTTGTCTATGACGGCAATCACCATGACCGGAATGACCATCAAATAGACCAGGCCAATTTCCTCTGGGAACTGCGTCATCAACAGTATAAAAAAGGTGGTGATGAGAATGATGGCAAACAGATGGGCGGCCTCTACCACGCGCCCGATATGAACCAGATACAGGCAGACGGCGATAAAGAGCAATGTGCCCATAAATTGAAAGAAATAGGGGAGGGCATTGACCGGCTGATCAGTCAATGCCAGAGGCAGGTCAAGCAAAAAACGGGTCAGGCTCATTCCCGCCAGCAGCAAAACCAGCCATTGCAGCAGGTGTCCTTTGCGCCGGGTATCGTCGTCGTCCGATTGAATTTGCAAAAAGGGCAGGCGAGAAAGGGTAGACATGTGGTTAGCTGGTGGTTAATAAGCGGTGGCTGGCCCCAGCCGCCAACCACCAGCCGCCAGCCACTATCGAAGAACAAATCACGTCAAATGCCGAGGTCCCATATGGGTGTGCCGCTTAAAATTTGCCGGATTTGTTCGGGAAAGCGATCCGCATCCAGCGGTTTAGAGAGAAAACCATCAAAACCGGCTTCTTTGGCGCGCTGCATTTCGGCGCCGCTGCCGTGGGCCGTTACCACGACAACCAGTGTATTTTTTAATCGCTCATCAGCCCGAATCTGGCGCAGGGCGTCATAGCCATCTTCATGGGGCAGGCGCAAATCCATCAACACCAGGTCTACGCGGGGCATGGTATTGGCAAAATCTACCACCCCCCAGCCGGTGGTTTTCCATTCGCATTTTTGCACCCCCATGAAAGCCAGCAGCCGGGCAATGAGGACAAAGTTGGAGACGTTATCCTCCACAACCAGAATGTGGGCATCCTTGGGGTCAACCGGTGAGCGTTTAATCATTGAATCGTTCATAACTATCTCAAATCAATTCGAGCAAGCGTCTGTTTATTACTAGAAGGTGAGATGTTCAGGCTTAACAAGTTTATTACCAGAGGCGGTTGCCGCAATTCAGAAGCAAAAATTTGTCAAGTCTCCAGAGGAACTGAACAGTCAGGTAATTTTTGACGATTCCTCATTACAGTATGCAGTTTCTTATTACAATCAAACTCTCTAAACAGGGAGGCGCTGGGCGCTCCTTTCCTCAAGAGGTGATAATCACTATGCTTTCTCCTGAAAATCCTTGCCAGATGATACAAATAATAACTCGCACTGCCCATGAATGAGGCGAAAAAAGTTAATTAGCCCAGACGCGGGCGCTGCGCGCTGGCAACTGACAGGTTTGTCCACCCGTCAATGATTGTCCCAATGGCGCCAATTTTTCCGGTAGACTGCTGGTGAAGGTGGCGGGGCAGGTGATGGTTTCTGGCTGGTTGGCGGTGTTGAAGGCGATAACGGCCGTCTGCCTCTGAAACTGTCGCTGGTAAACGACCACATGGTCGGCTGCATAAATGACCTGGAAATCACCGCGACGGAGGGCGGGTGATTGCTGCCGCAGTTGGATGCACTGCCGGTACCAGGCCAGCAGTTCCCGGTTCCAACTGGCTTCATCGTGCCAGGGAAAAGCGCGGCGGCAGTCGGGGTCATGGCGGCCCGGCAGCCCGATTTCGTCGCCGTAGTAGATGTTGGGCGCGCCGGCAATGGTCATCTGGCAGAGTACCATGAGTTTAACGGCCGTTACATCCCCCCTTGCCACCGTCATCAGGCGAGGCGTATCATGGCTGCCCAACATATTCATCTGGGCAAACATTATTTCCGGGTGGTACAGCTGGTTGTGCATCCGTTCCAGTTCGGCGGCGAACTGCTTACCGGTCAGGGTGGCGATATGCCCATAGCCGGAACGAACCGTATCGGTCTGGTCCATTTGCTCGCCCACAAAATAGCCAAAAGCGGCGCGGGCAAACAAATAGTTCATCTGGCCATCAAACTGGTCGCCTTGCAGCCAGCGTTGTGCTTCGCCCCACAATTCACCCACAATGTACGCTTCCGGGTTGGCCGTTTTGCAGCGCCGCCGGAACTCTTGCCAGAAGGCATCGTCATCAATCTCGTTGGGCACATCCAGCCGCCAGCCATCTATGCCCTGGTTGAGCCAATGCACCGCTACCTGCCACAGGAATTCGCGCACGGCCGTGTTGTTGGTGTTCAACTTGGGCAGCGAATGCATGCCCCACCAGGCGTCATAATTTGGCTGTTCATCCGATTGAAAGGCATTCACCGGCCAGCTATGCACATGAAACCAATCCCGGTAGGGGGACTCCGGCCCACATTCCATGAGGTGGTTGAATTGAAAAAAGCCCCGGCTGGCGTGGTTAAAAACGCCATCCAAAATGACCCGCATCCCGCGTTGGTGGGCCGCTTCCAGGAAAACGGCAAACGCCCGATTGCCGCCCAGGATGGGGTCTACGGTGTAGTAATCATATGTGTGGTAACGATGGTTGGAAGCCGAGGCAAAAATGGGATTCAGATAGATGGCGTTTACGCCTAAATCGGCCAGGTGCTCTAGCTTTTCGGCCGCGCCCAGCAAGTCGCCTCCCTGAAAGCTGTGATAGGTAGGTGCGTCGCCCCAGGGCTGCAAGTGGGTGGGTTTGGGCAAATACCCATCCCGGCCAAAACGGTCACTGATGGCAAAACGATCAGGAAATATCTGGTAGAAAACGGCATCACGAACCCATGTGGGTGTAACAACGGTCATTGAATCTTCTCTTAGCCTCTCAAGCTGTGTGGAAATCGGAGGCAAATTTTACTAGGAGGCTAATTATAGCGGGCAAATTTTTCTATGGGAAAGGTGATAGGGTAAACAGTCCCAATTTCCTAATCCTGGCGTCTGGTGGTCGGTTATCGGTAAGCCGCAGTCCGATGACGAGTGACGGGTGACGAGTGACGGGTGACGGGTGACGAGTGACGGGTTACAAACTCTTCGCCCATTCGCCTTAAACCACGTACAATTGGCGCATGTCCAGGCGATTAGCTTTGTTGATTGGCAATGTGTATTACCAGGACGGCCGTCTGCATACCCCCGTCTCTGGCAAATTGTTCACCGCTCTGGCCGATGCGCTGGAATCCCCCGCCGCCGGGTTTGATGAGGTGTTTGTCTCTGTCAACAAACCGGCTGTTGAACTCCAGTTAGCCATGGCCGAATTTCTGGAAATGAGTCAGGCCCCGGATGATGTGCTGCTGCTTTATTTTGCCGGGCACGCCCTCTACCATCAGGCACGGCCGTACCTGGCCTGCGCCGACACCTTCACCGCCGCTTATCTGGACGCCACCACCATCCAGGCCGATTATGTGCGGCGGCGTTTCTCGCTGCATCCTTCCCGCCACAAGTTGGTGCTGCTGGATTGCAGCACATCCCCTTTGCTGGCAGGCGATAAATTGCCACAGGATGGTGGCTGGCTGGGGCAGGCGTTTCAGGCCGGAGGGATGCAGGTGGTGGCGGCGGCACGGCCGTATACTCCAGACGCGCCGCCCCATTCAACCCTGACGCCCGCGCTGGCAGAAGCCATACGCACCAACCAGATACGCCTGGATGCCGCCGGATTGGCAGCGGCGGCAGCCTGGTTGAGCCAGATGGCCGCCCCACCCGCTGCCGAGGTAGAAACGCCGGTAGATGAAGTGGAAACTGTGACCACAGAAGCCGAAGCGGGAATCCCGGTGATAGTTGCCGCCATTCCGGCGGTAGTCACCGAAACAGAGGCGGCTGCGGTTACCGGATCAGAAGCGGACGCCGGCCCAGCGGCGGATGCCCAGGCAACGGCGGATGCTGGCGCCGCGGTGGTTGCCGAAACAACAGCCCTGGATGAGGAATTGTTGGTGGCCGCCGCTGTGGAAACGCCAGCAGCCACGACGGACAGTTCACCCATTGAGCCGGAAAGTGAGGCGATGGAACCGGCGGTGATGGTGCGGGTAGATGAAGCCACGGCCGTACCCCTGCCCCGGCAGTTCCCCAAACGAGCGGCGGTGGCGGCTCTGGTCATCTTGCTGCTGCTGGTCGTGGCAGGTGGTTTGTATCGTCGTGGCGTTTTCTCGCCAACGGCCGTGGCCCCCGCGCCAACCCCCACCATGGCCGCCGTCGCCGTGCTGCCTACCGACGAGCCAACCCCATCGCCCACCAGTACAACGGCGCCGCCGGCAGCCACTGCCACCGCTACCACCGTCCTGGCAACCGGCCAAAATGTTGAGGCGACTAACACGGCCGTGCCTGCCGCCCAATCACCCTCACCCACATCGTCCCCCACACCGGTTGTCACCCAGTCCCCCACGCCTGTTGCCGTGCAAATTGTGCGGCAGCTTGTTTTTATGCGCAGCGGCCCGGCCATCAACTTTCGGATTGTGGAGTATCTGGCGCAGGGCACGGCCGTAACCGTGCTGGGCCGTACCGAGAGCGGCGAATGGTATAACGTGCAGTTGGCAGACGGCCGTACCGGGTGGATTAACAGCCAGATGGTGGCGGCTATGGCCGCAGGGGAAGCGTTGGAAATCCCCCTGGTAGGCACCATTCCCGCGCCCGCCGACGAATTTTACAACTTCGTGGCGCAGCGCACGGATGATGGCCTGACGATTACGGTGGGGCATGTGTATGCGGGCACGGCGGGGCCAGAAGGTACATTCCTGGCGCGCCTGCTGCCGGAAACAGACCTGATCCAACCAACCTATGAAAATGGGCAGGCTTTGGGATTAGGCAATTTTGTGGTGCATTTTGCGAAGGCAGATGAAGGGGAGTATACGAGTACGGCCGTGCAGTTGTGCATGGTCTCTACCGTGGGAGTGGAATTTTTCTGTCAGACCTTTCCGGTGAGCCGGGAGTGGTAATTGGGTAATTGGGTAATTGGACAATTACCCATCAATTCAGCGCAAAATCACCGGCAGATAGAGGCGATGAGGTGTTGGCGAAGAGACGACGGTGGGGGTGACGGCCAGGCGTAGCCAGATGGAATCGCTGGCGCTGCGAATGGTTCCGGCGCCATCTGCACCGCTGCTCATCTCCACAAATACCATTTTTAGGCCGCTGCCATTACTCAACGTCCAGTTCAGGTCAGGGGTGAAGGGCTGCCACGCCGACCAAAAGCCATTTTCATTGCGCACCCGCACCGATTGCGCCCAACCAGCGCCATAAAGATAGAGTGACACCTTGCGGTGGCTCGTCTCAAATGCTTCCCGGTTAATGATGGCCGGCATCACCTCACTGCGCCGCCCAAAATCCTGGGTCCAGTAATGGTAATATGGCCCATTGCTGGTGGAGTCGGCGCGGCAGTTTTGTTTGTCGCTCTGGCGCACATCCGGCCTATCATCGGCCTGATACATGTAACCGCTGCCCACCTCCCAAAAATCGGTAGATAAAATGTTGGCGCGGTGGCGCTGGCTCTGCATCCATCCAGCCACCACTTCCTCTGGTGTTTTGTAACCGGCGGCGATGTTTTCACCGGTGACGGCCCAACCGGTATAACCGGCTTGTTCGATGCGCTGCCAGAAGGTGGCGCTGGTATCAAAGTCACAATGATCCAGGAAATTACGCAGCGCCATTTGTTGGCTGTGTGATTTAGCCGCCAATTCCAGACCGGCGCTGCCTTTCAGAGGAGGCAGACGGCCGTTAAGCCATCGCTCCTGGTTCACCAACGCCAACACCTGTTGTTCATAGGTAGGCTGTGGCGGTGGTGTGAATTGGGCGGTGGTGGGTGGTGTATAAAGCAGCGTCAGGGCGAGTATTGGGAAAATCAGGATGATAAGGCTGCGCCAGCGGGACATGATGATCTCCTGGGCGGATGGTGCGCCAGGTTGCCGGCGGCAAGCTAAAGGCGGTTATCCATCCACATGCTCTACTCAGCCCCAATAGTGCCAGATCAGGCCCCATGATGCAAGCGGACGTTTTCTAAACAGCCGTCAAGCCCATATTTTGCAGCGGCCACCAAAGCTGCACGGTGGTTCCCTGGTTGAGGCCGGGGCTGGTGATGGTGAGACGGCCGTGATAAAACGTCACAATCGAATGGGTGAGCGATAGCCCCAGCCCCACGCCCCCGGTGGCCCGTGTGTGTGCCTTATCCCCCCGATAAAAACGCTCAAACAGGTGCGGTAAATCTTCCGGCGCGATGCCCTGCCCGCTGTCTTGCAGGATGCTATGCAGTTGGTCATTGGCCGCTGCCAGCCGCCAGACCACCTGTCCGTGGGGCGGCGTGTACTTGAGCGCGTTTTCCAGCAAATTGTGAAAGACGGTGTAAAGGTGGCTCTGGCTGGCCTGCACCGGCGGCAGCGCCGCCGGTATGTCCAGGTGAACGGCAATCTGTTTCTGCTGCGCCATGGCCTGCAAACTCTGGCAAACGGTGTGGGCCAGCCGTGCCGGGTCAATTTGTTCCTGGCCCCATTCGGCGCGGCCAGAATCAAACCGGGAGAGCAAAATCAGGTCATTCACCAGGTGGCTGAGGCGGATAGCTTCGTCGTCAATTTCGGTGATGTATTGGTGGGTGGTTTCGTCGTCCAGGCTGCCTTCGCGCAGGGCTTCGCTGCGCAGGCGGATGGCGGTTAGTGGGGCGCGCAGTTCGTGGGAGGCGTTGCTGGCAAACGCTTTTTGTTTGGCCAGCACGGCCGCTACCTGGGCGGCCATGTGGTTCAATGCCTGGGCCAACTGGCCGACTTCATCTTGTCTGTTGGGGATGGGGCCGGGCGAAAAATCACCCTGGGCATGGCGCAGGGCAGATAGGCGCAGCTCTTCCAACGGCCGTGTCAGCGAAGCCGACAGCCACAAAGCCGCGCCCCAGGCCAGCAGCGTCATTACCAATACCCCGGCGGCCAATACCAACTGCCGCCGGCGTATGGCGCTGAGGGTGGCGCTTTCCGGCACGGCCAGCCGCACCACGCTGAGAATATCATCGTCTTCGATAATGGGGGCGGCGGTGTAGATGACGGCCGTACCGTTTTCATCCGGGCGCACGGCGCGGGTCCTCTCTTCGGCCAGAGCGGCGGCAATTTCCAGGTCTGCCCGCAAATTTTCGCCGGGGGGCGCGCCCTGGCTGTCTAACCAGGCTTCGCCGTTGGGCATTACCAGCGTCACGCGGGCCTGGAGTTGGGCGGCAAAATCATTGACGGCCGTTTGCACCACGTCCCGGCCAATGTCCCCTTCCAGGTAATCTTCCACCAGGTCTTCCAACCCGCGCGCCACCAATGCGGCCTGGGTTTCCAGATTTTGCTCAAAATCTTCGGCCGCGCCGCGCGTGATCTGGCGACCGGCGACCAGGGCCAGGGTCACAAAGCCCACCAGGATCAGACCGGCGTAGGCGAGAATGAGCTGGGTACGCAGCCGCCAATTTTTCATGGCAGCTCCGGGGCGGCGAATCGGTAGCCCACGCCACGTACTGTCTGGATGTAACGGGGTTGGCCGGGGTCGTCCTCGATCTTCTCGCGCAGCCAGCGGACGTGTACGTCCAGGGTGCGGGTATCCCCCAGCCAGTCGGTGCCCCACACTTTGTCGAACAGTTCGGTGCGGCTGATCACCTGGCCGGGGCGGCTGAGCAGCAGACTGAGCAGTTCAAATTCTTTGAAGCGGAGGGTGAGGGGACGGCCGTTTTTGCTGACCTGGCGGGTTTCCAATTCCAGATGGATGTCACCGGCGGTCAGGACGGTGGTGGGTTGGGCCGCTCGGTCCAGTTCCACCCGGCGCAGCAGCGCCCGCACCCGCGCTTGCAGTTCACGGGTGCTGAACGGTTTGGGCAGGTAATCATCCGCGCCCAATTCCAACCCCAAGATGCGGTCTACTTCTTCGCCCAGGGCGGTGAGCATGAGGATGGGCACGACGCTTTGCTGGCGCAGGCGGCGGCACACTTCCCAGCCATCCATTTCCGGCATCATCACATCCAGCAAGACGAGGTCAGGGTTTTGGCTAAGGGCGATGCTGAGACCGTCACGGCCGTTGTGCGCTACCAACACGCCATACCCGGCCTGGGTGAACTGCCGCACCAGGGGACCGGTGATCATCTCGTCGTCGTCAATCAGCAAAAGGGTGGTCATGGAATTTAGATTGTGGCAGATGCCGGTGATGGGAGCAAGGGGAAGGGGGAAATTTAAGATGGATTTAAGGCAGTTTAGGCTGCTGTTAATCATCGGCGGCCCGGTTTGCGGTAAAGTCTGGGCAGATGGGTTCAATCTGCCAGATGGAACCAATCTAAACCAATATGAAGTGGAGAGTAACTGGATATGAATATAAAACGCGTGTTGTTAATGGGTGTGGCGATGGTGGTGGGTGGGTTTTTGTTGATGCAGGTGGCGCCTTACGGCCGTGACCACAGCAACCCGCCTGTCATCAACGAACCAGATTGGGACAGCCCGGAAACCCGCGCCCTGGCCGAGCGGGCCTGCTTTGACTGCCACAGCAACGAGACGGTCTGGCCCTGGTACAGCCATGTGGCCCCCGTTTCCTGGCTGGTGCAGCATGACGTAGACGAGGGGCGGCAGGTGTTGAATTTTTCGGCGTGGGGGTACGGCCGTAACGAAGGCGAAGAGGGTGAGGAGATGGCCGAAGCTGTTTGGGAAGGGGAGATGCCGCCGGCGCAATTTTTGCTCACCCATCCCGAAGCCCGGTTAACGGAGGCCGAAAAACAGCAGCTTGCGCGTGGGCTGGCCGCCACCGGCAGCAGTTCCGGCGGCGGTGAAAGCGGGGAACAGGGGGATGATGATTAGTTTTTGGCGGGCACGGCCGTGCCCGCTATAATTCCCCTCGTTCATCCAGTATTGGTAGCGTGGGGGCGTCAACCATGACCCGTCACAAAAAACAATCTGTTCATGTTCGTAGTAGGCGATTCATCGCCTTCTGAAGGCAATAAATTGCCTGCT
>JABFFZ010000074.1 GCA_013112725.1 Chloroflexota bacterium | reverse complement strand
AATCAGAAGCGGCTGCATCAGTCGCTCGACTATCGTACCCCGGCTGAGGTCTACCTGGCCGCCACACCGCCGGCCGACCGGAATGCCACTTTATTGAATTGTTAAAGATTTCAAAAGGAGTAAACCTGCCTTAACGTTTCTCCAAAATCTGTCTTGACAATCTAGGCCACCTTACTAAACAGACTAACTCCACCAGTCCCACGAACGGCAATACTCTTACCATCTGGGTTCCAGCCCAGCCCTATTGGTACTCTCAAATCACTATCTACGATGCCAATATACTTCATCATTACGTTGGTATCCGAGCCTCTTAACGATCAAGAGTTGATACAGCGCGGTTACCGGTGTTGTTATATGAAAACGGCCGGGGAAACATGAAATCGTTGCGCCAATTCTCGAATTTGCCTGACGTTTAGCTCCCGTCTGCCATTGAGAACTTCGGAAACCACCCCCTGCGATCCCACTTCCGGCAAGTCGCTTTGCCGCAAGTTGTGTTCCTCCATCAGATATTGCAGCACTTCCGCGCCGCTCACCGCTGGCATAGGGTAGTGTTTCTCTTCATAAAGCTGAATGATCGCCCCCAACGTATCTAAAAATTCATAAAGCGGGTGATCTTCATCGTCACCCACCTCATCAATCAACGCATTAAGCCGCACAACCGCCTGGTGATACTCTGCTTCATTGCGAATAGATAGGTAAGGGCCGATCACTGTCCAATGCGGTTGGATTTCCTGAATCATTATAGTCATTCTATCCATGCTCCTCTGACATATTCAGCATGTGTCAACACATAGCGAATGTACACTTTACTGCGGTTGAAATGGATGGAGGCGATAAGCCGATATTTGTTTCCACTAATGTTGAAAACTATCAAATTGCCAACCTTGTCAGCCGATGGAAACGTAAGGCGTACCTCACTAAAGCTGGCAAAGTCATTTTGCTCCATAATTTTGTACCATCGTGACAAAGAAGATTGGCTGTCAGGGTATTGTAGCCAAAATTGTTGGAGCGCCTTCCTTGAAATGACGTGCATAGCCAAAGTTTATCTCAATACGAGATATAGGACAATCTGTGTAAAGACAGCGATACCCCTAAAAAAGGAACTATTCTCAAACACCGCGAACGGCCGTTACCACCGAAACTGATGCGGCCCCCACGTCACCCAGGCAAAGCCATCATACCCATAATACGGCACAACCGCCCGTCCTGGCGGCGCCACCTGGTCAATCCGTTCCCGGTCTGCATCTGTCAATTGTATCTCCAGCGCCGGTAAGGCGTCCGCCAAATGCTGCTGGCGGCGCGGCCCGATAATCGGGCTGGTAATGCCCGGCTGCTGCGCGCACCACGCCAGCGCCAGTTGATACGGCGTACACCCCTTCTCCGCGCTCAACGCCCGCACCACATCCAACACCGCAAAAGCCGCCTCCGTGTAATGCATCTCCTTCGCCCGTGTCCAAAACGCCTCAAACCGCGAATCGGCCGGGGCCGGCCGCCTCCGCTCATACTTACCCGTCAGGAAACCACCCGCCGTCGGCGAATAGGGATTCACGGCAATGCCATACGTCTGCGCCATCGGAATCAATTCTCGCTCGGCCCGCCTGTCCAGCATATGGTAAGATGGCTGCTCGCTCACAAACCGATTCAGGCCATACTCCTTGGCCACCCACAACGACTCCACCAGTTGCCAGGCGGCAAACGTACTCGTGCCGATATACCGCACCTTGCCCGCCCGCACCAGGTCATCCAGCGCCCGCAGCGTCTCATCAATCGGAATCTCATTCGACGGATGGTGAAGCTGGTATAGATCAATGTAATCCGTTTGCAGCCGCCGCAGCGACGCCTCGCATTGTGCAATCAGATGGCGGCGGCTGCTGCCCAGCGCATTGGGGTCGTCGGACATCGGGAAATATGCTTTGGTCGCCAGCACCACCCGCTCCCGCCGCCCTTTCAACGCCCTGCCCACAATCTCTTCGCTCCGCCCTCGCCCCACGCTGAAATTAGCCGGGTCATGCCCATACACATTGGCCGTGTCTATGAAATTGATACCCGCCGCCAGCGCCGCCTCAATGAGGGCGATGGCTTCCGCTTCATCCGTGCGCCCGCCAAAATTCATGCATCCCAAACAAAGCTGGCTGACCTTGACGCCAGTCCGTCCCAGATTTTTGTACTCCATGCTGCATACCTCTTTCGGCGTAGCAGGCACTTTAGCGCCCTGAGGTGGCGATAAATCGCCTGCTACCAACGTGTTGCTCATGTTGTTCGTTCAAAAACCCTGTAACAAGTATGGCAAGCCGGGTGGTTTTGGCAAGCCGGCCTGCATTTCGTTATACGCGGCACGGTAGAGTAAAATTGACCGCGCTATATCACCAACTGGACACTGGCGTTTTTTATATCACCAGAGAGAGTCGTCAAATTTCACAGGTTGTTTTCTTGTTCGCTACTCGTGAGACAAATTTGACAACTCTAGAATTCGCCAGACTCTAATCACCAAAAAGGGAGTAAGGGCCTATGACGGCGGCAATGAAACTAACGGAGAAGTATGAATTTAACGGCTGGCCTTCGATTGCTCGGCCAGATGTGAAGCCGCCGGCCGGGTGGAATCTGGAACTGCTCACGGCCGTGAACCTGCTCGGCGGCCACACACTCAGCCCGGACGGGGAACGGTTGGCCTTCACCTGGATGCGCGATGAATTGACCGAGGTGTATGTGATGCCGACAGCCGGTGGCTGGCCGCAGCGGGTGTCACATGGCCGTAAACTCTCCTGGCCTGACGAAACCGCGCACTGGTCGCCCGATGGCGCCTGGCTGGCCTTTGCCATGAACAGCCATGTGTACGTCACGCCTACTAGCGGCGGCTTGCCACGAAAAATCAGCGATTTTGCCAGCAGCGCGGGCAGCCCGGTCTGGCTGCCGGACAGTCACGGCCTCATCGTCACCGTGGAGCGGGATGACAGTGAACAACTGCTGCTGACCGACCGCGACGGCCGTTGGCCGCGCCCATTGGTCACACGCACCGACGGGGATTGTTGGGAGGCACGGCCGTCGCCGGACGGCCGTCTCGTTTGTTACACCTTCCGCCCCTTCAATGACCTGAACCGGCTGGATATCCACATTGTGGAAGTGGAGACGGGGCAAATTCGAGAGCTGACCATGTGGCCCAAAGTACGGAACTGGCACGGCCGTTGGTCGCCCGATGGGTCACACATTGCTTTTCTCTCGCAGCAGTCGGGTTGGAATGAAGTCTGGCTGGTACGGCCCGATGGCGATGGCCTGCACCAACTGACCCATCTGGGGTTGGATGTGGCCGATATTGCCTGGGCGCCGGATGGGACGCGGTTGGCCTGCACGCTGAATCACGGCGGGGCGCTGCACCTGGCGCTGTTGGACGCCCAAACCGGGGCGGCGACCACCCTGCGGGCCGACGCGGGCATTTACGCCCGGCCACAATGGATGCCCGATGGCCAATCGTTGATAGCTCTATTTGAAAGCCCGTTGCAGCCGCCGGATGGGGTGAAGGTGGGGCTGGACGGCCGTAGCACACCCCTCACTTTTTCCCAACTACCCGCCCTGGCTGCCAACCGGTTGCGCCTGCCGGAAACCGTCAGCTACCGCAGCTATGACGGCCTGGAAATCCCCGCCTTCTTGTACTGCCCGGAGAAACCCAACGGCGCAGCCATTGTGCATCCTCACGGCGGCCCCTCGCTGCAAAAGCAGTTGGAATGGGATGTGCTGGTGCAATACTTCCTTGCCAAAGGGTACACCTGGCTGCAACCCAATTACCGGGGCAGTACCGGTTACGGTGTTCCCTTTGAACACGCCAATTACCACGATTGGGGCAAAGGGGATACGCAGGATTGCCTGCATGGGGCGCGTTTTCTACGCCGGCTATCGGGCATTGACCCGGCGCGGATTGCCATTTATGGGGCCAGCTACGGCGGCTACATGGTGGCCTGCACCCTCTCGCGTGACCCGGACTACCTGTTTGCCTGCGGTGTGGACAAGTTTGGCGACGCCAACACCATTTCCAGTTGGGCGCAGTGCAACCGGGATTTGCGGTTATACAGCGAGATTTTTATGGGGCATCCGGCGCAAAACCGGCAGGTGTACCTGGACGCTTCGCCTATTGTCCAGGTGGAAGCGGTGCAAAAACCGGTGCTGATTTGTCATGGGCTGGAGGATGATGTGGTGCCGCCGCAGGCTTCGGAGGAGTGGACACACGCGCTGCGGCAGGCGGGAAAAACATTTGAATATAAGACGTATGCCGGGGAAGGGCATGGCTTTTTGCGGCGGGCGACGCAGTTGGATTTTTACGGCCGTATGCAGCGCTTCCTCGACTGGTATTTGCTGCCCTGACTTCAATGGAATTCTAAAGTTGTCAAATTTTTCTCACGGTGTGAAATTTGACAACTCTCTCTGGTGATATAAAAAACGCCTGTGTCCAGTTACTCAAAACGGGTCAGGCAGAAATTTTTTTGCGGGTGAGGGAGTCTATCTGCACAAAAAGGTCGGGAAAATTGATGGGTTTGCCCACGTAGCCATCGCAGCCGGCGTTCTGGAATCGTTCACGCACAGCCATGTACGATTGGGCGGTCAGGGCTAAAACGGGAATGTCGGCCGTCTGGTCGCATGTTTTTATCTGTTCGGTGGCCTGCCAGCCATCCAGTACCGGTAAGCGCAAATCCATGATAATCAGGTCTGGCTGTTCCCGCAGTGCCAGGGAAACGCCATCCCGACCGTTGGCCGCGACCAAAACCTGGTGTTGTTTGTCTTGCAAGTAAAACCGCATCAAGTTTTGGATGATTAAATCATCTTCCACTACCAGTATTTTTGCCATATTTCCACCGGGTAACAGTTCAGGGGGTTTTCAAAAAATCCAGAGGAAAAAATAGGCGTTTGCGGCCATTTGGCAAATAGGAAAAATTTCCTATGACCCGCCCCGGCCACCGGCCACTTGTCACCTGGTTTGAATGGGCTAAACTGACGGCCGTGATAAAACGTCTGACCTGCTGCTGGTTTTTATTATTGCTGCTGGTGGGGTGTGGGGAAACGGCCGTACTGCCCACTCGCGTTTCTGTGGCGTCTTTGCCCGAATCCTTTATTACCCTGCCCGCCACCAACACGCCGCTGCCGGGGGGTACGGCCGTGCCCATTTTGCCCACCTTCACCCCCCCACCGACGGGCACGCCACCGCCTACACTCACACCCACGGTTACCGGTACGCCGCCGCCCACCGCCACCCCCAACCCCTACAAAGACCTGACCATTGATGCCCTCACCGCCCGCACGTATGGCGGTGGCCTCCTGCAAATTGAAGATACGTTGGAAGAAACCGACACCTTCACCCGTTACCTCATCACCTATCCCAGCGACGGGCTGACCATTTACGGTTTTATGAATGTGCCCCACGAAGGCGACAAATTCCCGGTGGCGCTGGTGCTGCACGGTTATATCGAGCCAAACATCTACAAAACGCAGGATTACACCACCCGCTACGCCGACGCCCTGGCCGAAGCCGGTTACTTTGTTATCCACCCCAACTTCCGCAACTATCCCCCGTCCGATAACGGCCCGGACGCTTTCCGCACCGGCTACGCCATTGACGTGTTGAACCTCATTGCCATTCTGCGCCAGCAGAGCCAGGATCCGGTGGGCACGCTGCGCCGCGCCGACGCCGACCATATTCATCTGTGGGGGCACAGCATGGGCGGCGGTATTGCTCTGCGCGTCATCACCGTGAACAACGAGCCGTATATTCGCGCGGCCGTCCTATATGGCTCCATGAGCGGTGACGAAAAACGGAATTATGATCGCATTCGTTACTGGTCTGGCGGGGGACGGGGGCAGTTTGAACTGGCAGCGCCGCCAGAACTCATGGGGCTAATCTCCCCTATCAACTACCTGGATCGGGTGACGACGCCGATTGCTGTGCATCATAGTGTGGCCGACGATGTGGTGCCGGTAGCCTGGTCGCAGGAATTGTGTGATCTGCTGGAAGCCGGCGGACACGAACACGAATGCTATTTCTACGAAGCCCAGCCCCACACATTTCACGGCTACGCTGATGACCTGTTTATGGAGCGGGTTGTGCTGTTTTTTCGCAGCCATTGAGGGGATGGTAATTGGGTAATTGTTTGTTCACCTTCACACCCCTTCACCCCTTCACCCCTTCACCCCCTTACCCGCGCACCTAAGCATTTCACCCCTTATCACCTCATCGCCGCTAGTGCTTCTTGGGCTGTCGTAAACGTTGGATTCCACGCGATAGCCTGCTCAAAATCTAGCCGGGCCTGCGCCGGGTTGCCCTGCGCCAGGTAGGCCAGTCCACGATAGTAGTACGCCTCTTCCTGGCCGCCGCCGCTGGAAAGGGTAGCGTTTGCCAGCGTCAACACGTCCTCGGTGCGCCCCACTGCCAGGTACGCTTCGTATGGCTGAAACTGATACCACAACATGCGCCAGGGCAGGCCAATGGTGCGCGCCTGGTCAAAGGCGGCGGCGGCGTTGGCAAAATAACTCTGCTCACTCGTCAGATGACCCAATTCGGTCAGGCTGGAGCCCAGGTTGAACCAGGCATAGGAGTTGTTCGCATCGGCAAGGGTCTGTGATTGGGCCTTTTCGGCCGCCTGCTGCCACATGGTTAGAGGGTCGGTCAACAGTGGCGGTAGCAAGGCCAGCACGGTTTCTTCCTGTTCTGGCGGGTAGACCACGTAGAAAATGTTGTTGAAATGCTGCCAGTAGGTGGTGATGTAGTCGTAGCTTTCGGCACGGCCGTTGCTGTCCCAGGGGCCGAGGAAGGTATCCAGACTGGTAAATTGTTGGGCGGCGTCATCATAGCCGATGAGCGTCAGGTAGTGCCCCATCCAGCCCTGCCAGTCATTGGGTGCGTATCCTTTTTCAATGACAACGGGGTAGCCAGCAGCTATTAGCCGTTTGAGGGTATCCAGGTCGCCGCCGCTGAAGACGCTGGCTCGCAGGGGTGTCTGTTCGTTCACGTAAGCGGCCAATTCCCAGGGGGTGACGTTGCGGTCTTCGTATTGGGGCCGGATCTGGGCGGCTAGATCCAGTTGATCCACTGGATGGCCGTAGTAAGCCAGATTGATGGTCAAGTTGGCCGGGCCGCAGTTGTTGAATTTTTGGGGGATGATGGCGAGGCCGGTGATGCGGTGCGCAGGTGGAGGGGCAGGGGAGGAAGGGGGTGAGGGGGTAATCGGTAATCGGTTATCGGTTATCGGTGATGGGGCTGTGGGTGTCGGTCTTCCGGCTTCGGGCATCGGGCTTTGGGTTTCGGTGGTGTTAGCAACGGCCGTATACGTGGCCGGTATCGTTGGCGTGGGTGATGGCCCTTGTGATGGGGGGCTGGTGGGCAGTGCCAGCGTGGGGATGCGGACAGCGGATTGGGGCGTGAAGGCCGGGGCGGGCAGAGCGGTGGGCAGGGGGGTGCTGGCGGCACGGATTACTTCTTCTGGCAAATACAGGCGCACCGGCGCGGGCAGAGCCGCTACTATTCTTGGAAAAATGATCCAGCCGAGTACGGCCGTGAGCATCACAAAAATTAGCACCAAAAGTCCAACCACACATCCTTTGCGCATATTGCCCATTATAACCATGTGTTATGATTGGGGAGGGGAGATCTGTGATTGCTAATTGGAGATTACCAATCTCTCATCTCAAACAAAGGAGACCTCTCGGGCGATAGATCACCCATATGAGACACATCCTTTAACTTTCTTATCTGCATTATCCGCGTGAATCTGCATCCCATTTTCATAAGAGTCGGTTCACGGGTTACGGATTGCGGCTCACGGATACCACCCGCACCGGCCATTTGCCTTGTTTGCGTTGTAAATAGTCGTGGCGGTGATCGGCAAAGTCAGCGTCGAGGGTGGAGAGGGGAATGAGTTGACCGTCTGCCAGCACATCCGGGTCAATGGCGCGCAGCTTGGTGCTGACGCGAAAGGTAGGGTTATGCTCATCCCATTCAAAGCGGGTGCTGGGGGAGATGAGGGCCAGCCATTGTTGCAGTTCTGGGTCATCACTGCCATGTAATTTGTCCCAGAATGGCGCATCGGTCAGCCAAAAGTCGGCTTCGTGGATACTGCCGGCGGTGAGGGCGCGGCGGATGGCCTGGGCTGTGACCTCGTAAAGACCTACCTCGCGGAAATTGGCCCAACTGGCATCGTCGGCCTGGATGTAGGTATAACCCAGCCAGCGCGCCGCTTCCAGGTTGTTGACGGCCATACGGCCGTGCGCCACCACCAGACTTGCCAACACCAACTCAATTTGCCCGGCGCCAGCCAGCCCCAACGCCTGCGCATCTCGCAAAAAATAATCCAGCCGGTCGGCGCACAGCCGGGGCGACGGCTGTTCTAACAGCGGAAACGCGGCCTCATCTAAAAAGAGCCGCCAGTCATACCCATAAGCCGCCAGCAGCGCCGGTAGTTCCGTTTGCGCCAGGTAATGTTCCTTCATCTCATCGTGGTAACTCTGGTTATCGTGGCCGTCTACCACGTAGTCAATGACGTGGCTAAAGGCGGTGTGGCTGGCATCATGCAGCAGCGCAGCTATTTGTTCGGTCAACGAGCCACCCAACCGCCGCACCAGCAACATGGCCCCCACCGAATGTTCATAGCGGGTAATGGGAGCGGTGACGCCGATGAGGCCGGAAATGCCATGTTGTCTAATGCCTTTGAGCCGCTGGAGGACGGCCGTATCCATCAACGTCTCCAGCACCGCTTCGGTGATTTCTACTGACCCATAGATAGTGTCGTTATGGTGCATCTCTTTATCCTTAACAATTCCCCATTCCATTTCGGTTCGGGTTCGTGTGGTATTATAATAGCTACCTGGCATGCCCCACAGGGCAAACAACGCTATGATGAAATCATTTCTCCTCTATTTTCTGATTTTAGCTCTCTGCCTGACTGCTTGTGGTCAAGAGAAAGTGACCACCACGCCCACACCGTTTGATATGGGACGCACGGCCGTAGCCATCGTCAGCAGTGGGCGGCCAACGACCGTACCTCTGGCAGAAGTGGCAGCTGATCCCGAATCATTTGCCGGGCAGTTTTTGCAGCTTTCGGGCAGCTATCAACATTTACCGTTGCTGGTTTGCAATGGCGAGGCGCATCACAGCCCGGCTGGCTGGTTGCTGGTTGCCAATGACCAGACAGAAGCGGAAACAGGTGACGCCCCAGAAAGTGAAGTGGTGATGGTTGCGGCCGGTGGATTTGATTCCCAACTGCGTACCTTAATCGTCACCGGCACACCGTTGACGGTAAATGGCTTCTGGCGTTTTTGGGAAGGGCCCGTAGGTTGTGGTAAACAGGCCGTGCCGCGCCAGGTGTGGTATCTGCGGGTGACGGAAATTGTGGCCCCGGCCCAGTTAGCCCGCGTCACCGTTGCTGGCAGCACACAATCACTAGGAGAGGAGACGGCCGTGCCTGTTGAAGATGGGAACGCCAGCCCCGGTGCGCCAGATATTCCCATTACCTCTACCTTGCCAATTACGGGCACATCCACGCTGCCCGAACTTGCCACACCGCCGGCCTCTACCATCGCCACCCCGACAAGCACGGATGGCTCAACACCGATTATAGAACCAACCCCCACCGGCGAAGAGATCAAGGAAGGTGAAGGGACACCCGCCGCCGGGGTGACGCTCACACCAGGCGGTTCTGGCGAGAATAATCTGACTCCCACCGTGACCAATACACCACCACCTGGCACATCGCTAACGCCCACCCCGGCCGAGGGTGCCACCGGGCCGGGCACACCGACCGTTACCGCCCAACCGGGCCAATACACCATTGTTGAGGTTGATCCCATCAACCCGGATGCGGCCATGTACGGCCTGGAAACGTTGGGGGCATGGCAAAAACAAAACTGGCCGATCACCCTGATTAGCAGCCAGCTGATCACTATTGGCGTGGTGGCCGAACCTTCCATGAACGTGGCGGTGGCCGTTTATGACGGCGATGATAATTTATTGGTGACGCAAGACAATGCCCCCGCCGGGCAGCTTGAGGAGATTACAAACCTGCGCGTAGACCCCGCCAAGACGTATATCATTCAGGTGTATGAGACAAACGGCCGTCCGGGTGGCTACTTTATGACCATTGCGGGCAACCAGACGGAGGTCGTTCTCTATTCACGTGGCCTGCTCTCAAGTGGCCTGACCCGGCAAGACAGGTTGGCCGCCGACCATCGCCATTTTTGGTACTATTATGGGGAGGCGGGAGATGTCATTGACATCACCACCACCACCGACCCGGACAAACTCATCCTCATTTCCCTCTATGATATGAATGCGGATTTAATGTCTGACGAGAATGGTGATGAACTGGAATATGTGGAAGAAGAAATTCTCGATTTTACCCTGCCGGAAACAGGTTTATACCTCATCTGGTTGGAAGAATTCGGCTACGAACCAGCGTCCTACAGTATTACGGTCATTTCTAATTGAAGCAGGAGTTTTAACATGGCAAAAATATACAGGCACCGAAACAATGCACCCGATTCGTATGTGGGCAAAATTGACCCCAGCAACGGCCGTGTCTACAGTGAACAGTTTGGCCCTGATGTGTACGTTGGCCGGGTGGATTATGCCAAAGGCGAAGTCCATGCCCATCAAACAGGCCCGGACAAATATATGGGCCGTGTGGATGAGAAACAGCGCATCTATGCCCATCAGTTTGGCCCCGATGATTATGTGGCCTCTGTAGAAAACGATGGCAAGATTTACCGGCATGTGCGCCTGGGGCGGGATACCTATTTGGGGCGCGTGGAAGATATGCGCCACCCGGTGGAAGCGGCTGCTGCCTGGTTCTTTTTTCTAGCCCCGGCCCTCGACGAGCCGGACGAGGCGGTGTAGATGACGTCGCCAAACAAAACGGCCGTCTGGTTGTCAGAATGGCGTGGCTATGTTGGCCGCCGGTCGTTGTTGTTGGTGGTAGCGGTGGGCGCGGCATTGGTGATGGCCTTTTATGCGGTGACAGACCCAACGGCCGTGCCCCATGACCACCTGCTAAATGGCGCTGATTGGATGGGGGCTGCCCTGTGCCACCGCATTACGGAACGATCATTTACCATTTACGGCCGTCAATTTCCCTTGTGCGCCCGCTGTACTGGCATGTACCTGGGCGTCTTCTTGGTGTTCCTGACGCTGCTGCTGGCGGGCCGGGCACGTTGGAGCGCGCTGCCACGCCTGCCAATTTTGCTCACCCTCATTGGTTTTATTGGCATCATGGGGGTGGACGGCGTGAATTCTTACACCCACTTTTTCCCAGAATTTCCCCATGTGTATGAGCCGCGCAACTGGCTGCGGCTGCTGACGGGCATGGGCGCCGGGCTGGCCATGGGGCTGTTCCTGTTTCCAGTGCTGGCCCAAACGCTATGGGCCGAAGCGCGCTGGCAGCCACCGATTGGCAATTTTTGGGAACTGGCGGGGATGATGCTGGTGGCGGGCACGGCCGTGTGGCTGCTCTTGAGTAACCAACCCGCCGTGTTATACGTACTGGCGTTAGCCAGCGTGGCCGGGCAGCTGCTGGTGCTGATGGGTATCAATGTCGTCATGCTGCTGGTGCTGCTGCGGCGTGATGGACGGGCCAGGCGGTGGCAAGACACGGCCGTGCCCCTTACCATTTGTCTACTTTTGGCCATTGTGCAGTTAGGCATTCTCACCTTTATCCGCCTGCAAGCCTTTGGCACAATCACCGGGTTTCCCGGTATTTGATAGGGTCATATGTTAAACATTATCAGTGCTTTTGGTTTGGCCGGGGCTTCTGGCCTCAACGCCTATATTCCCTTGCTGATTGTCGCCGTCTTGGCGCATTATCCATTGGGCGACCCGGCGCTCAAACTGGCCGAACCCTATAACCTGCTGGGGGAATGGTGGGCTATTGTCATTATTTCCATTTTGCTGATCATTGAGATGCTGGTGGATAAAATACCAGCGGTAGACAGTTTGAATGATGGCATCCAAACCTTCATTCGCCCGGCGGCTGGCGCTATCTTATTTGCTGCCAGCGCCAACCTGATTACTGAAATACATCCGGCGGTGTCTTTAATTGCCGGTTTGCTGGTAGCCGGGGGCGTGCATACGGTCAAAATGACGGCGCGCCCGGTGGTGACGGCCTCAACCGTTGGTACAGGGAATTGGGCCGTCAGCCTGTTGGAAGATGTCACGGCCGTTGTTGTAACCTTGTTGGCAATTTTTGTGCCCATTCTGGCGGCTATCTTATTCATTATTGGTGGGGTGGCGGTGATTCGATTTATACGCCGCCGCCAACGACGCAAGCGGCACGCTTTTCAGGCGTAGTCTGCGCCCATCATCAACAAACGATTACTCACCCTGATTTGCGGAGTAGAACATTGCAGACAACCCAATTAAAAACCGCACACTGGCAAGACTATCATGATGTCTATTATGAAAGACATCGCCATACCGTCGTTGGCAACTTGAAAATAGCTAGAGATATTTGCAGTCCCCAACTCGCCAACCAGCGCGACATTCTGGTTTATTTGCCCCCTTCGTACGATAGTTCCCACAGGCGCTATCCTGTGCTGTATATGCACGATGGCTACAATCTGTTTGACGAAGCCACCAGTTACGTTGGCGATTGGCAGGTGGACGAAACAATGGAGCGGTTAAGCACCAGCGAAGGGCTGGAAGCCATTATCGTGGGCATTCCCAATATGGGTGCAGCGCGTATGGATGAATACAGCCCTTTCCGCGACCATCACTATGGCGGCGGCAGGGGGAAGGCGTATCTGGAATTTATTACCCATACGCTCAAACCGATGGTGGATAGTGACTTTCGGACGCTGCCGGATAAACGTAATACGGGCTTGATGGGGTCAAGCATGGGGGGACTGATCAGCCTCTATGGCTTTTTTGAGTTTCCGGCGACGTTTGGCTTTGCCGGGGTGATGAGCCCGTCGCTCTGGTTTGCGCAGGGAGCCATTTTCAATTACGTGGAAGATGCGCCGTTTCAGCAGGGAAAAATTTATCTGGATGCAGGCACGCGGGAGATGGGGGGATTTTGGCCGGATCAACACGTACTCATTTCGCGGTCGCGGCAGTATTACGGCCGTGTGCGCCACATGAAACGTCTGCTTGTTAAAAAAGGGTACCGCCCCACCCGCCATCTGCTGCACATTGAAGCCAAAGGTCACGCCCATGATGAATTGGCCTGGGCCAGGCGGCTACCAAACGCCATTCGCTTCTTCCTGGGTGCGCCGATAAAGAGGGATTAGAGATTGCAGTCTCCCAATCTCTAGCCTCCAATCTCCATCATCTCTCATTTCCCTACCATTTTGTTGCCTGCGCCGCCTACTACCTGTAGGATTGCGGGCAGTGACAACACAACGGCCGTCAATTACGTACTACCACCACCATCAACAGCCGTCCGGTAAGGACCACTACCTATGACACAAAGTAACGAGAACAAGTATCCCATGCAAACCAACCCCCTGCCGGATACTTCGCTGGCGCGAGTAAAGAACAACATGGTTGCCGCTGCCGGAAAGTATCGGGGGGGGCTGGCGGCGGCTGTTGTTCTCATCCTGCTGGGGCTGATGGGCTGGCATTTTCAACAGCAAACGTTGGCTGCCTTTTCCATTTTGCAGGATCAAGAAGCGGTGAGCGCCTATATTCAGGGTTTCGGTATCTTGGGGCCGTTGGTGTTGGGCATCAGCCATTATTTACAGGTGATTATTGCCTTTATTCCAGGACATGTTTTTGTGCTGGCTGGCGGGTATCTGTATGGATTTTTGTCGGGGCTGGCGCTCAATATGCTGTTTGTGGTTACAGCCAGCCAGTTTGCGTTTTTCCTGGCCAAGAAGGCCGGACGGCCGTTGGTGGGCAAATTTGTGGATGCGCCGACGCTGGACAAATGGCAGGCCATTGCCGACAAACGGGGTATTACCTTTTTTACCATTGCCTTTATCCTGCCCGTCTTCCCGTCTGATGCCATGAATTTTGTGGCCGGGCTGTCTGGCATGGACGGCCGTAAATTCCTCATTGCCAACTTCTTTGGCCGCCTGCCCAGCGTGGTGCTGATGAGTTTTATCGGCGCATATGGGTTGGAGTTTTCTCATACGGTGCGGGGGCTGCTGGTGGCAGCCATCGTGCTGGTCTATGTGGTGGGGCGCTACGTCATTTTGCAGATTGAGCGGCAGCACAGCGGCGGCGTTTACAAACGGCCGTTGCCTCAGCCGGAAGAGGGAGGCGATTAAGAGATTCACTCTCTCAATCTCCCCATGCCTCACACGTTCAGCCATTCAGCGATCACATCCTCATAACTTTGGCTACGGCCGTGACTGCCAGATAGGACAATAGGGCAATGGCCTTACGCCGGCCTGTGTTGGCGTACCGGCCATCATATTCAATCTGGGGTGATCCCAGGAGCAAGATACGCAGTTGTGCCACGAATTCCTCCGGCGACATTATAGCAGAGGCCGCTGGTTACTGCCGCCTCGCGCCGTTCGTAGCAGGCGATTTATCGCCATCACACGGCGATAAATCGCCTACTACAAGCGATGGAGGAGGTGTGGTATTATCTGGGGCATGGTGATTCGGGTTTTGCTGGTGGATGATCAGGCGTTGTTCCGAGAAGGGCTGCATACCTTGTTGTCGGTGCAGGCAGACCTGGAAGTGGTAGGGGCAGCGAGCAATGGCGCGGAGGCGGTTACGGCCGTTGCCACTCTCCAACCCGATGTGGTACTCATGGATTTACGGATGCCCGTCCTGGATGGCGTCACCGCCACCCGCCGTATCATGGAAAACCACCCAACCACTCGCGTTATCGTCCTGACGACTTTTGACAACGACGAAGATGTGTTCGATGGGCTGCGTGCCGGTGCGGTCGGTTATTTGCTTAAAGACGTACCTTCGGCGCGGCTATATGAAGCCATTCGCGCCGCCGCCAGGGGCGAATCCTTTTTGCAGCCCTCCATTACCGCCAAGGTGGTGGCGGAATTTGCCCGGATGGGGACACGGCCGTCGCCCCCTGGCCAATCTGAACTGGTTGAACCGTTATCCGAGCGAGAACTGGAAATTTTGCAGCATCTAGCCACCGGAGCCAGTAACCGGGAAATTGCTAACGCCCTCTACATCACCGAAGGCACCGTCAAAAACCACGTCACCAACATTCTGGGCAAACTGGGTGTGCGCGATCGCACCCAGGCCGCCCTCAAAGCCAAAGATATGGGGCTGATTTAATGCTCAACCCAATCGAAAAACCCACCTTACTTTTGGACAAAACCAAAACCGAGCGCAACATTGAGCGCATGGTGGCGCGGGCAGCGGCGAGTGGTGTCTCCTTCCGGCCCCATTTTAAGACGCACCAATCGGTGGACATTGGTGACTGGTTCCGCAACCGGGGCGTGATGAAGATTACCACGTCGTCGGTGGATATGGCGGCTTATTTTACGGCGGCAGGCTGGCAAGACATCCTGGTGGCGTTTCCGGTGAATGTGCGCCAGAGCAAGGCAATTAACAAGCTGGCGCATGAGGCGGCGCTGCATCTGGTGGTGGAATCGGTGGCTACGGCCGTGACCCTGAACAACTTCCTGAGCACGAATGTCAATGTCTGGCTGAAAGTGGATGCCGGCAGTGGCCGTACCGGTATTCACTGGCAAGATGAAGAGTTGCTGGCCGACGTGGCTTATACCGTTGCCGATGCGCCCCGCCTGAAACTCACCGGCTTGCTGACTCATGCCGGGCACACCTACCGCGCCACGTCTCCAGAGCAGATTGCGGCGGTGTATGGCGAAACGGCCGTGCGTCTGAACCAGGCCCGCGACTTGTTACACGCCGAGGGACACAACCTGCTTGTCTCCGTGGGCGATACGCCGGCGTGCAGCATTGTGGATGATTTTAGTCGTGTAGATGAGATTCGCCCCGGCAATTTTGTCTTTTATGACCTGGTACAGCAGCGGTTAGGCGCTTGCCTGCCGGATGATATTGCCGTGGGGGTGGCCTGCCCCATTGTGGCGAAGCATGAAGCTGACTACCGCATTATCTTGTATGGTGGGGCGGTGCATCTTTCCAGAGATAGTATGGTGGTGAATGGGGAAACGATTTACGGCCGTGTGGCCCGCCTGACCAAAGAGGGTTGGGGGCAAATGCTGTATGGCAGCAAAGTGGTGTCGCTATCTCAGGAACATAGCATCCTGAAAACCGATCCGGCCACGTTTGAAAGCCTGGATGTAGGGGATGTGCTGGTGGTGCTGCCGGTGCATTCCTGCCTGACGGTGGATTTGTACGGCCGTTACACTACCCTCAGCGGTGAAGTAATTACTAAAATGCGAACGAATGAATAGCGTAAATCGTAATCCGCAAACCGTAAACCGTCATTGGCTTACGAATTACGGGTCACGAATTACGAAAAATAAGGAGGAACCCATGCCCTTACAAGGCCCCCAATTAAGCAGTTACGACGTGGAAGTGAGCATTCATAACTTTTTGTTGAAGGGCGCGTTTGTGCCCCGTTCTGAGTTTATGGTTTTCATCAACGACAAAGATAACGCCACCTATCCTTTCACAGACGCCCAACTACTGCCTTTGTCACCGGACTACCAGGTTCCGGGGATTCGTCATTCGTTGATAAACCTCAACCGGGGCCTGATCGCGTTCATGTCTGTGCTGGAAACTCGTCAGACATCTCGTCTGCAATTTGTGGCGGCCTCACGGCGGGTAGTGTTTTACACAGAATGGTTTGCTATTCGTGGTGAACTGCATGTGCATGGGGAGGCGCGTGATGACGATTTGCTGGATACCGGTCATGACTTTTTTGCCGTTACCCATGCGGAGATTCATCCTCTGCGCCCTGTCAATGTGAGCTTCCAGCGTAAGTCGCCGGTGGTTGTGATCAACCGGCATCGGGTGTTAGCATATAATGTGCATCAGCCATAAAAAAAGAGACGCTGCCTGGCAGCGTCTCTTCCGATTGTTTTGAGCAATCGTATATTTTTAACTCACCGGCTGTTTAACCCTGGGGAGCGACCGGGCCTGTACCATTTCCGTTACCCTGCCCGCCACCGCGTGGGCCAAAACCACCACCAAAACCACCTGGCCCACCATGATGACCACCGCGTGGCCCGCCGCCAGGCATTCCCAGGCCCATACCCATACCCATACCGTTGTTATGTTGTTGCCGCATCCAATCGGCCTGTTCCTGGGTAATGAGGCCGTCTTCAACCGCCTGCAAAATGGCGGCTTCATGGGCAGCTTGCACGGCCGTTTGCACATCTTCCAGCGCCACACCTAACTCTGCCGCCAGTTCTGGTAACCGTTTGCCTTCGGCGCGGGCGGCTTCCAACTCGGCTACAGTGATGCCTAACGCATCGGCAACCACGGCTTGCATCTGTTCAGGCAGCATCAGCGGGCCAATGCTGCGCAGCCCTTCGCCGCTGAGGATGGCGTCTGCTTGTGCCTGGGTGATCGTGCCATCGGCTACCAACTGCTGCAAGACGGTCTCTTTGGCCGCCTGCCGGGCGGCGTTTAGTTCTTCTACTGTGATTCCCAGTTCATCGGCCAACGCCGCGTCGTAGGCTTCACTGTTAAAGAAGCGGGGACCGTGCATGCCTGGCATACGGCCGTGACCCATTCCCATCATCATACCCATGCCATTACCGGGCACGGTAGGGGTATCTTCTGCTTCAGGCGCCGGTGTTGTGTCCGGCGTATCATCCTGGGCAAAGGTCATCGCCGTTCCAATCAGGGCGGTCAGTGCCAGCAGCGCAATCACCACACCACCAATTTGAATCATTTTGTTTTTCATGTTGAACCTCCAATTCAAAATGGTAACCGTTCAGTTCCTCTGGAGACTTGACAAGTTTTTGTGCCTGAATAGCGGCAACTGCCTCTGGTAATAAACTTGTCAAGTCTGAACGCTTACTCAAAATGTTGTATTGGTTGAAGATTAACATCCGATTGTTCAAAAATTATGAAGAGTGCGTAACAACTTTGTAATCCACATCAGGTACGGTTCACAGCGTAGCGCATCAGAACCACGCCTGTCGGGAACAGTTTGCTTTCGATAAGTTTCAAATCCACACGCGAGCCATCAGGGAAAAGGCGCTTCCCCCCGCCCAGTACCAGCGGGTAGACCAGGAGGCTGTACTCATCAATCAGATGGTGTTGTGCCAGCGTATGCACCAGGACGCTGCTGCCATCCACGTAGATGTTCTTGCCGGGCTGCACTTTCAGCTTTTGCACTTCTTCCACCACATTCTCCCGGATAATGGTCGAGTTACGCCAGGCATCGGCCGATTGCAGCGTCGTTGATACCACGTATTTGCGCATCCCTTTCATCAGATCGCCAAAGGGGTCGCCTTCTTCTATCGTCTCAAAAACGGCATGGCCCTGCCATGTCCGCCGCCCCAGTAAAAAGGCATCGCACGTGTTTATTGCCTGGTCGAAATGGGCGCCAATGTCGTCGTGCCAGTAGGGAATGGTCCAGCCGCCATAGGCAAAACCACCGTCCGTATCTTCATCAACGCCGCCGGGTGCCTGTATCACGCCGTCGAGTGAAATAAATTCAGCTACAATCAGTTTTCGCATGATCCTTTTCCTTATTTATTATTTGTTCAAGGTTTTGGTTTGTTTTAATCGTCTGCCCGATTATAGGGCGTCTGAAAGGGTGCGTCTTGAACAAAAACAACATGATACGTCATACGTGAGGTTCCCCTGGTTACGCATCACGAATCACGTGCCACATCGGCATAAAACGACAACTGCATGAAATGGGTCTCTGAAGCCAGTTGCGCCGGGGTCTGCCCAATCAGACGTTTGAGGGAGCGGGTAAGGTGGGGTTGGTCGGCAAAACCAGCCCTTTCGACGGTATCCAGGATGGATACGCCCTGCCGCAGCAATGAGAGTGCCAGGTGGGCGCGTTCGATCTGGCTGATAGCGCCGTGTGTCAGGCCAGTGGCACGCAGGAAACGACTCTGCACTGAACGGGGTGAGAGGTCGGTGGGACGCGCTTGCAACACGGCCGTCACCACCGGATCGCACACCAGTAGTTCTTCTTTGACCAGCCGGGCGACGAAGGCTTCGGCATTGTCAAACGCAGGGTATTCCCACGACGTACCGTGTAGCCAGAATGAACGCCCGGACGCTGGTGGCAGTGTGACCTCTCCATCCACCAGGTCACCGGTGGGCAGATGGGGGAAAAAGACACCGTGATGGAACTGGATACCGAGCCATTCACCATCGGGCGGGCAATGGGCAATGGTGGGGTGGGTTTCTGGACCGCGCACCGTACAGTAAAGCTGCCCCTCATGGCGCGCTACCACCAGTTCCAGCCGGCTGACGGCAATGGAAAGAAAGGGGCCAGCCTGGTTACTCTGGCTGCGCCAGATTGTTTCCACCAGTGGCGATTCGGCCAGGCGGCTCTCAAGGCTTAAGAGGGCGTTGGCGCACATCATGTTATTTTACTGAACCTTTGCAAGCCTTCAAAAACAGGCTGTTGTTCTTCGGCAATGCCCAGGTATCATTGTTTGAAGAAATCCTGCAATTGGTGTGGGGTAATAAATAGTCAGGTAATGAAGAAAGGAACGGCAACATGTCTGAAATTCTCACATCTACCTTTGTACTGGCCGTCAACGATCTAGAGGCTTCCAAGAGGTTTTACCTGGAAAAGCTCGGTTTCGCCGAAGATTTCAGCGTTGACGGCTGGGCATTCTTGAGTCGCGGAGCTTGTAAGCTGCGTCTTGCCCATTGTCCCGATGCGATGCCGATGTCGGAAAATCCGGATCACTCGTGGTTTGCCTATCTTCATGTCCGGGACGCCGCTGGTCTTTATGAGGGTTCGTGTTAATGCCGTTGAAGTTCCGTGATGTTCTGATTAAGCGGCCCAAAGTGAGGGGGATTGATGCCGTTTGCCAGCTCCAGCATTTTGCCATCATCACCTATGCCGTTGCGCCTGAGCGGCTTGTGGGACTGATCCCCGGCAGGTTCAGGCTTGATGAGGTGGCGATTGACGGCCGTGCCCAGGCCCTGATCTCCGTTGTCCCTTTCCTGGACGTGGATTTCACTTCGGCCGTCTTTCCCTTTCCGAAATTTCAGATGGGCCAGACAAACTACCGCGTTTACATCGTGGATACGGCCACAGGTGAGCGTGGCGTCTGGTTCCTGGGAACGACCCTTGACTCGTGGACAGTGGCCATCCCCCGGCATATCTGGAAGTTGCCCTGGCATCCCGGCCAGATCAGCTTTGACTGCGAATATGACCCGCAGACTGGCCGGTACAAACGGTATCGCATGAGGACGGAGGCTGAGTGGGCGCCGGCCGAAGTTGAATTGAGCCAGAGTACGGAGCGATCCTTGTGCTTGCCGGGATTTCCGGACACAGAGAGCGCTCTTGTCTACCTGACGCACCCTCTGGTTAGTTTCTATCATCGCCGCGATGGCCGGGTGGGCACGTACCGTGTGTGGCATCAACAACTCATGGTTCAGCCAGCCAGCCTTATCTCCGCACACTTCGGTTTGCTCAGCCGAACCGGTCTGGTCTCGGCAGCGGAGCAGCAGTCGCCCCACAGTGCCCTGGTACAGCCAATCGTGGAATTTACTATCTATCTGCCGCCTGAAGTTGTGGCGTCAGAAAGCTAACAAGGTATTCCAGACGCGGCTGAGCCTGGGCATAGGGCTTCGACCGGGCAGACGTACAAAGGATGCACGAATAGATAATTAGGATACGATGACAACAACCACAACCCCAACAAACAGACTGACCCAAGATGATGACCCTGAGACCTTTGTGAAGCGTGAGCGGGATTGGCGTAATGGTGCTATTGTCTATCAGGTACTCGTAGACCGGTTTGCGCCTTCAACGCAACTGGATGCCAAGCGGGCGCTGTATCCATCCCCCAAAGTGCTGCGTGATTGGTCGGAAACGCCAAAACCAGGCGCCTACCTGCCAGAGGCGAAGCTGAATAGCCAGGAATTAGACTTCTGGGGTGGGGACTTTGCTAGTTTGCGCAGTCACCTTGACTATGTGCAGCAACTTGGCGCGGATGTACTCTATCTCAATCCAATCCATCTGGCTTACACAAACCATAAATATGACGCCCTGGACTTTCTAAAAATCTCACCAGAATTCGGAGACCGGGATGACTTCCTGCGCCTGGTCGCGGATGTACATGCCCGCGGCATGAAGTTGGTGCTGGATGGCGTCTTCAACCACATGGGTCGGAACGCCCCCATCTTTCAGGACGCACTCAAGAACCCCGCCAGTCCCTGGCGGGACTGGTTTGCCATTGGTCCTCAATACGCTGGCGGCGCCCGGTCATGGACAGGCTTCCAAAATCTGCCCGAATTAAACCTGGAAAACCCGGCCGTGCGTGCTTATCTCTATGAAGATCCAGACTCCGTTGTGCGCCGTTATCTGCGTGACGGCGCGGATGGTTGGCGTCTGGACACGGCCTTTGAATTGGGATTTGATTATCTGCGCGATCTCACCCGCGCCGCGCACCTGGAGAAGGCTGGCTCGCTGATCGTAGGCGAGATCGTCAATTACCCTGGTAGGTGGCTTGAGTCCATTGACGCAGTCATGAACTTCAGCCTGCGTCTTATTGTGCTGGGCCTGGTTTTAGGCGTGATCCCACCGGCGACAGCCGGACGTATGCTGAACCGCCTGGTCATTGATGCGGGCATCGAGCCATTGCTCAAATCCTGGATGGTGATTGATAACCACGATATCCCGCGTATCGCCACTCAGATTCCCAAAGAATCGCTGCGTCGTCTGGCCCAGGCGTTGCAGTTTACATTGCCCGGTGCGCCGAACATTTACTATGGCAGTGAAGTGGGCATGACCGGGGGCAGTGATCCTGAAAATCGTGGCCCTATGCGCTGGGACATGGTACGCGATGACAATCCCGAACTGGTCTGGATCAAGCAGCTGATTGCCTTGCGGAAACAGCACCGGGCGCTGCGTATGGGGAATTTTCGGCTTGTTGAGTCAGATCGCTTGCTGGCGTTTGAGCGTTATACCGACCGCGCGCTGGAATCAATAGTGGTGCTGGTTAACCCGGCCGGTACAACCATTACAGAACAGGTGCTGATCGCCAATGAGTCTCTGATGGATGATACACCCCTGTTTGATGCACTTGCTCCAGGAGATTTTCCCTCTGTATGCGCTGTCCAGGCGGCTTTCCTAACGGTTTCTATGCCTCCCGAAACAGTCCTTGTCTTGACACCCCGCGAGCGTTCGTTGGGAGGATACAGTCGCTACAAACGGGTTCGATAGCCGGTCAGCCGTACCGATAAAGCACAGTCTCAATGAACCGGCTCATATTCTTTGACCAGCCCCTTTTCCCACACGAGCGGGCTGGAAAGCAGGGGATGTTTGTGGCGCTGGCAGTCGCGGCGTATCTGGCGCATGACGGCCGTTTTAGCCGGATGCCGGTCGCTAAACGCCAGTAGCAAATCCCGGTTGGGAATGCCCAGTAACATCTTGCCAGGGACACGGCCGTGCCATGCCTCTAGCAGTTCTGGCAATAAAATCCGCGTTGCCGCGAACCCATCATCTGTTTCGCAAAAGACCATTGTCTTATCGCCTATGCCATGTGTCTTGGCCGTTTTGGCTGTGGTTCGTCGCCGCAGGTTTTGCAGCGCATATTCGTGAATGGCGTCAAACGATGCCCCCGGCGCTTGTGTCATCCGGGAGATCATTTCCACGTTAATATAAACGCGATGGTGGGTGTGATCGAAGACATAGCTGATGAGAATGTTGGTGGTGAACGGCCGTGTTGCCAGCGGCGCCGTGACTTTTGCACCGGCTTGCTGTAGCCATTGGCGTTGTTGCAGCAGGGGCAGCAGCGATTCGGCCGCTTCTTTCTCGGTTAACGGTGTGGCAGCGGAGAGCGCCTGATGGAGCGCCGCCAGATGGGACTGCACGATGTCGTCCAGCCGTTCCGGAGCGTTTTGATAGGCCCGGTAAAGCGGGGCCAGATCGCAGCGCATGGTCTGGGTGTGCAAAACGATATGCAGCACCGTCCCTTCCTGATTGGTGACGGTAAAGCCTGCTTCCTGGGTGGCGGTTTTTATATGCTTCGTAAATGCGTTTAGTTTGAGCATCATGCGCCTCTGTTGAGCTTTGTTTGAGTTCCACTCATCTTTTCTCATTGTAGTTTTCGATGAGGCAAGTTTACTGTAACTTGCCTGTTGCTCGCCACTGTTGGGCAGGGGCACGGCCGTACTCCCCATCCTTTACGTTGATCAAAAGAGTTGAGCCTCAGCTACGGCCGTGACGAGGGGTACGGCCGTGTCCTCACATTTTCCCACTTCTGTTGTAATGCCTTCATGCCTGAAATCAGCCGCTTTTTTGGTATCATTATCACCATGAACTACAGCGAGCATCCACCACCACATTTCCATGTGCGGTATGGCAGTTATAAGGCTCTGGTGAACATCGAAACGTTGTCCTTATTTGCCGGGCAGCTACCACCCAGAGTAACTGGCATGGTTGTTGAATGGGCAGCCCTGCACCAGGATGAGTTATGACAAAACTGAGGACGGGCCAGGAGACAAGAAGTTCTATTGAAGATAGATCCACTGGAGTAAACCGATGTTAATTGATATTGTACGGGTAACACCACTTGCCAATTATGAACTGGAATTGCTCTTTGAAGACGGGACAAACGGCATTGTCAATGTGGCCGGGATTGTGGAGTTTACAGGCGTGTTCGCCTCCCTGCAAGACAGAACATACTTCGACCAGGTGCAGGTCAATCCTGATATTGGCACTATTTACTGGCCCAATGAAGCAGATATTGACCCGGATGTTCTTTACGCTCTCATCACCGGCGAACCCCTGCCTGATTTCTCGCCGTTGATAGTCAGCCCACCATAACACACTACCTGCTTTTGTTACTGTCGTTTGAGTATAAGATGGACTTTCCTCTCTTTGCAGATGTTATTTTGCTGGTAGATTTGCCAGAAGAAGGCGTCCTGGCTGGCGATATTGGCATTGTGGTCGAACGGCATGATGTCGCTGGTTTGGAACCTGGTTACAGTGTTGAGTTCTTCAAAATGTCTGGGGACACGGTGGCGGTGGTCACAGTCCGCGGGTCGCAGTTACGCCGCCCGGTAGCCGCTGACCGGCCCACGATACGACAACCCTACCCCTCTCGTTCTATCCAACCAACGCCAATGGCAGGTTGAATCGTTTGAGCGGCCGTTTCGGCAAAGACACGGCCGTACAACCAAAAACCCTGTTCGTTTGACGGCCGTGCCCATCCCTTTGTTTTTATCCTATGTATAATCTTTGCATCTGGAGGTAGTGATGACAAGCAACCTTTCAACCGAAAAAGAAGGATTACTCAATCTGGCAGCAACGCGCTCGCGCCATTTGTCGTTGGAGCGCCTACGTGTCGCCAATGACTTTTTAGCCTATCTGGAAGAGCGCGAAGAAAATGAAGCGACTGCGGAATTGTTGAACATTGAAGGCTTTGAGGAAGCCTTTACTGAAGCCCAAACACAAGTGAAAAACGGTGATTTAGTTTCATTCAACGCCGTCCGCCGCAATGTATGAAGTTTAACTTTCGCGTGCCGCCCAACGGTTTTATGAAAAAGCGGATGCTCCTCTGGCGCGTCGGCTGAACCGGTGTTTTGACTAACTCCAGCGTGACCCATACAACCACCCCAATATCAAACGCCTGACCGGAAAATTAGCTGGCTACTTTCGCTACCGTGTGGGCGATTGGCGTGTTGTTTATGAAATCCGCGAAGATCATTCGGTGGTGATCATCGCCCTCATTGCCCATCGCCGCGAAGTGTACCGATAATGTGTGTACTCCTCCCACGGCCGTGCCACCCCCCATCGTTCATGTTGATTCAGAAGAGTTGAGCATCTGCTACGGCCGTAACGAGGGGTACGGCCGTGTCATTTCACCATTCGCATTGTGTAAATAGGTGTGGTACACCCTCGAAGACCGACTGTAAGAGGAGGCATTACAGGTATGAATGAAGATACCCTCATTTTTTGTCGCTATGACTTTAGTCCAAAGAAACCATTCAAAAACACTGGCCTTTTCTTTGAACAATTATATAAACTGGCTGAGCCTTTCATATGCGATCGTAACTGTTCAGATCCTCTAGAGACTTGACAAGTTTTTGTGCCTGAATAGCGGCAACTGCCTCTGGTAATAAACTTGTCAAGTCTGAACGCTCATAATCATTAACCAAGAAGGAAAGATTATTAGACCTGTCCGATATAGTCGGAAAATGCTCCAATCATTTCGCAACAAACTTGTTGTCGCATTGAAGTATTTTGATACTGCTTTGTTGTCAGAAGTTGACGAAATTTGTGGTAAATCACCAGATTGGTTTGCAGCATTCTGAATGCAAAATAATCAAGAATAATCCAACTTAAAGGAGTATGGCATGACCATACTCCTTTAAGTTTTACCCCTCTGCCGCTTCCACCACGCTAAACGTCAACTTCCCAGCGGCCGCATCCACCAGCACATGGTCGCCATCCCGCACCTGCCCCTGAATCAGTTGCAGCGCCAGCGGGTCTACCACCCGTTTTTGCAGTACCCGCTTCAACGGCCGTGCCCCATACACCGGATCATACCCCTCCTCCAACAGCAGGTCGGTCGCCGCTGTCGTCAAGGCAATGGTCACGTGGCGTTTGTCCAGCAGGTCGCGCACATGGTTCAGTTGAATCTGGGCAATCTCCCGCAACTGCTCCTTTTGCAGCCGGTGGAAGATGACAATCTCATCCACCCGATTCAAAAATTCCGGCCGGAAATGTTGGCGCATCGCCGCCATCACCCGCTCCCGCATCGCCGCGTCGTCGGCCACATCCATAATAAACTGGCTGCCAATGTTGCTGGTCATAATGATGACCGTGTTTTTGAAGTCCACCGTACGCCCCTGCCCATCGGTCAGACGGCCGTCATCCAACACCTGCAAAAAGACGTTAAACACCTCTGGATGCGCCTTTTCAATTTCGTCAAAGAGGACAACGCTGTACGGCCGTCGCCGCACCGCTTCCGTCAACTGGCCGCCTTCGTCATACCCCACATACCCCGGCGGTGCGCCCAACAGCCGGGCTACCGTGTGCCGCTCCTGGTATTCGCTCATGTCAATGCGCACCATATTCTGTTCATCGTCAAACAGAAATTCGGCCAGCGCCCGCGCCAGTTCCGTCTTGCCCACACCCGTTGGCCCCAGAAAAATGAAACTGCCAATCGGCTTATTCGGGTCTTGTAGCCCGGAACGGCTGCGCCGCACCGCCGCCGCCACCGCGCTGATGGCTTCGTCCTGCCCCACCACCCGGTCGTGCAGCCGCTCTTCCATGCGGATCAACTTCTCCACTTCCCCTTCCAGCAATTTGTTCACGGGGATACCCGTCCAGCGGGCCACAATGGCCGCAATCTCCTCTGCGCCCACCTCTTCCTTGAGCAGCGCGCCGCCTTGCTGCAACGCCTGCAACTGCGCCTGCGCCTGTTGCAATGATTGGGTCAGTTGGTGCAGACGGCCGTACTGCAATTCCGCCGCCTTCTGATAATCCATCTCCCGCTGCGCCTGCTCCATCTCCACCTGCACCCTGTCCATCTCTTCCTTGACAGCCTGGATTTTCTCAATGGCCGCCTTCTCTGACTGCCAACGGGTGGTAATCTGCGTACTTTGTTCTTTCAGATTCGCCAGTTCCTCTTCCAGCTTCGCCAGCCGTTCCTTACTGGTCTTGTCCTTTTCCTTCTTCAACGCCTCGCGCTCAATTTCCAACTGCATAATGTCCCGGTCAACGGCGTCCAGTTCCGCCGGTTTGCTGTCAATCTCCATGCGCAGGCGGCTGGCGGCTTCGTCAATCAGGTCAATGGCCTTGTCCGGCAAGAAGCGGTCGGCGATGTACCGATGGCTCAACGTGGCCGCGGCAATGACGGCGCTGTCCGTAATGCGCACCCCATGATGCACCTCGTACCGCTCCTTCAAGCCGCGCAAAATGGAGATGGTATCTTCCACGGTTGGCTCATCCACAAACACCGGCTGGAAGCGCCGTTCCAACGCCGCGTCTTTCTCAATGTGTTTGCGGTATTCGTCCAGCGTCGTCGCGCCAATGGCGTGTAATTCACCCCGCGCCAGCATCGGCTTGAGCATATTGCTGGCGTCCATGCTGCCCTCGGCCGCGCCCGCGCCCACCAGCGTGTGCATCTCGTCAATAAAGAGGATGATCTGCCCTTCGGCTTCCTGGATTTCCTTCAAAACGGCCTTCAACCGTTCTTCAAATTCGCCGCGATATTTGGCCCCGGCGACCAGCGCGCCCAAATCCAGGGCGACGATGCGCTTTTCTTTCAGGCCCAACGGCACGTCGCCGCGCACAATACGCTGCGCCAGCCCTTCGGCAATGGCCGTCTTACCCACGCCTGGCTCGCCAATCAGCACCGGGTTATTCTTGGTGCGGCGGCTGAGAATCTGGATGACGCGGCGAATTTCTTCGTCACGGCCGATGACGGGGTCGAGTTTGCCTTTGCGCGCTTCGGTGGTCAGGTCACGGCCGTATTTGGCCAACGCCTCATACTGCGCCTCCGGGTTCTGGCTGGTGACCCGCTGCGACCCACGCACCTGGGCCAACGCCTGCATCACCGCGTTGTAATCCACGCCATGCCGCGCCAACAGGTCGCGCACCCGCCCACCTTTAGGCTGCGCCATGGCCATCAGCAAATGCTCGGTGGACACATACTCATCCTTCATGCTGTCGGCAATGGATTGTGCTTCTTCCAAAATGTTGCTCAGGTCACGGCTCATGCCCACCTGTACGCTACTGCCTGTGGCGCGGGACATGCGCCCTAACGCCTGCTCCACGCTGGTTTGCAGCAGGTGCATATCCGTGCCAATCCGCTTTAGCAGCGACGGCACCACGCCCCCTTCCTGTTCAATCAGGGTCTTGAGCAAATGTTCCGGCTCCACCGCCGGATGATTATAAGCCTGGGCCAACGTCTGCGCTTCCAGAATGGCCTCCTGGCTCTTTTGCGTAAATTTATCTAATCGCATTAGTTGTCCTCCTAAAAATTTCAACGCAAAGGCGCAAAGGGACAAAGGTGGCAAAGAAAAAAGCAAGAGAAAAAATCTGCGCCATCTGCGTAATCTTTGATTTTTTGAGATGATGCCAGTGTGCCGGAATTGTGTCAGAAAGGGATAAAACAGGTGTAAGAAGTATGTATACGGCCGTGACCCCCTCCTGGGAAGCAATTCCCAGGCTGATACAAGAAGTACGCTAAAGCGCACGGAAGAGAAGCCCTGGCAACGCACTTTCAGTGCGTTTGTGTAACTCAGCCGCCGGATTGCATCCGGCGGCAAAATGGCTCGAAAACCGGCACATCACCGTACACCGGCAAATCTCACCCTTCCTGGCGTAACGCCCGCAACTGGCGGAATAGCTCTTTTTCTTTGTCGGTTAGCCGCTCCGGCAGGCGGACTTCCAGGGTGGCATAGAGGTCGCCGCGTTCGTCTGGGTTCTTCAGTTTGGGCATGCCCAGCCCGCGCAGGCGGAACGTCTTGCCGTTGGCCGTGCTTTCAGGGATGGTCAGGTTGACCGTCCGATCCAGGGTGGAGACTTCGACGCTGCCGCCGAGCACGGCCGTATACAAATCCACCGCCACCTTCACCCGCAAATCATCCTCGTCCCGTTCAAAGGTATCGTGAGGCAATACCTCTACAATCAAGTACAGATCACCGGCCTGGCTGCCGCCCGTGCCGCTGCCGCCCTGCCCGCTGAGCCGGAT
>JABFFZ010000073.1 GCA_013112725.1 Chloroflexota bacterium | reverse complement strand
GCGTTGCCTAAATTCGATTAACTTGTTAAGCTGCTGTTTGGTAACTGTATTGTCATTCATAACAACACAGTTTACCAAAGGGTGGTTTACTTGTCGTAGACCACCCTTATTTTTCTAAACTCGAAAAAGGAAGAAGAAGCCAAAAACTAGCGAAACGATAATAACAATGACGCGGTTATTCCTGGTTAGCCAGCTTGAAACCCTATCCAGTACCAGTTGTGATCGTTTGGGCATTAAAAAACGAATAAAGATGGGCAGCAACAGCAAGGATTGAGCCAGCAAAATGAAGAGCAAATAAACGAAGGCATTGGTTGGCTGCTCCAATTCGGCATTAACAATGACAGCCAGCGCGCTGAGGGTGAAAACCCACAGTTTAGGCATGATCAGCGGCAGAAAAAACCCAAGAGCCAATGCTTTTAAGGGGTAAATTGCCGGCTGCGACCAACCACTTTGGGGGTGGGTCATCCGGGTCTTCTTCACGGCTCCATTTCTTATAGGCGGCAATTAATTAAGAGGATGCCCAGTACCGTGATCAATGTGGTGACTACCAGACTTTGGCCGCTGCTGCCGTCAACCTCCGCTGCGCCAGAGGAGGCAAACACCTGCCCAAAAACCAGACCTTGCGAGAGCCGAATCATGGTCATTCCTGTTACATAGGCTATGCCTTTTGCCAGGCCTTGCCGGGGGCTTTGCAGGAGCAAAATGGCGAGGATGATTTGCACCGGCACAAGGGTGCTGCCGATGATATAGGGGCTTAGGGAGATGAGGACGGTTTCCATAGATGATGTTCATTAATTTTTTAGAAAGCAACGCGAGCCATGATGCGTGATGCGTGATACATGAGAATGTTCCGGTCACGCCTCACGCATCACGCCATCACGAATGATGGCGAAGGCTTCTTCGGGGGAGTCGGTGATGTGGAAAAGTTCCAGGTCAGTGGGGTTAATTTTGCCCTGGGCGAGCATGGTGTGACGCAGCCACTCAACCAGCCCACCCCAAAAGGCGGAATCAAAAAGAACCACCGGGAAGTTTTTGATTTTGCCGGTCTGGATGAGGGTAAGCGTTTCAAACATTTCGTCCATGGTGCCAAAGCCGCCGGGGAAGATAACGAGGCCCTGGGCATATTTGAGCAGCATCACTTTGCGGGTGAAGAAGTAGCGGAATTCTTTGCCCACGTCTACGTAAGGGTTCAGGCGCTGCTCAAAGGGGAGTTCGATATTCAGGCCAACGGAGGTGACGCCGGCCTGGCGCGCGCCTTTGTTGCCCGCTTCCATGATGCCGGGGCCGCCACCAGTGATGATGCTGAAACCAGCCTCACCTAATAAGCGAGCTACGGTCACGGCCGTTTCATACTGCGCCTCTCCTGGCAACACCCGCGCCGAACCGAAGATGGACACGGCCGTGCCCAATTCTGCCAGCAAGTCAATCCCTTCTACCATCTCCCCCATCACCCGGAAAACGCGCCAGGTATCCGTCTTGTAGTACGGCATTGGCTCCAGATTTGGCCCAGCTAACAACCGTTCATCTTCGGTATGTCGCTGGGCAGGTTGCACCTTTCTCATTTGATCACTGTCCTTTGGATAATAAATTAGAGTCTGGCGAATTCTAGAGTTGTCAAATTTTTCTGACGAGTAACGAACAAGAAAACAACATATGAAATTTGACAACTCTCTCTGGTGATATAAAAAACGCCAGCGTCCAGTAATAAATTGATGACCATGGCTGATTTGGTCACACATTAACCACCAGGCCCGTATAATTAGATGTCGGTAAATCCGGAATACGGCATGGCAAAGATGTCAACGGTATAATGTGAATTATATTTTGATCAGGCAACCGAACCAACAACAAGGTAATATCCGACATGTCCGCCAACCGGTCATCACTGAAATGCGGACATGTCAAGTCAGGATGGAGTTAAATATCTGGGAGAAGCAATTATAACACCTGAAATAATTGGGAGCGAGTACGTTCGTCTGGCGCTGGCCATTGACCAGCATATACCTGGCTATATTGAGGCTTACTTTGGCCCGGCCGAATGGCAGGAACAGGTGCAAACAGATGGGCCACGCCCGCTGCCGGAATTGACGCAGCAAGCATCCACATTGGCCGCCGCGATTGCGGACGCCGCGGTGTTGGATGACCAGCGGCGGGAATTTCTGACCCTTCAGGTGAAGGCCATGCAAACCAGCCTGCGCCTGCTGCAAGGGGAAACCCTGGCGCTGGCGGATGAGGTGGAATCGCTTTATGACGTGCGGCCCACCTGGGTAGAGGAGTCGCTTTTTATCGTTGCTCCCATTAGTTGGCCCACTTATAGCGCAATGAGAACTGTGTGCTTTCGCCACACAATAACAAAACATGAGTAACAAAAGTAACATACCGATGCCCCAGGTGCGTGTGCTATACTGTCAAAGGTCATAAAGTGTCAATTTGCCCGGCGAATGGGATTCGCGGCAACACGTGCAAAGACCGCCTGCGCGGTCTGGGGCTCAGTCGGCGAAGGCGGTCTTTGCACGTGTAGGCGCGGTTTCAATCGCCGGCTAAAATGTCAGATTATGCCCTTCGTTAGTATAGAATAAGAGGCACGGCCGTCAGACGAACCACCCCCACATCCTCGTCATCGCGCCAAAGGAAATAATGGTATGACTGTAACGCAACAAACCTGGCCCCAAACCGCCCCCATCTGGCAAAACTGGCACACACAGGCGCACGAACGGCTTGACCTCGCCTTCCGCCAATCCCCCCACCTGCATTTTGACGATACCAGCCGACTGGTCTTTTTCAGCGATATGCACCGGGGCATCAAAGACCGGTATGACTTTTTTGCGCCCAACGAAAACCTGTTCCTGCACGCCCTGAGCCATTATTGTCAGCAGGGGTATATCTACATTGAATTGGGGGATGGGGATGAGCTATGGTACAACGATTTTGCCCGGATTCGTCGCGCCTACGGCCGTGTCTTTGACCTGCTGCGCCAATTCCGCGCCAGCCACCGCCTGCACCTGATCGTCGGCAACCACGACTCCCAGCGGAGCATGTTTGACCCCATGGAAAAAGAAGGGATGCCGCTGCATCAAGGGCTGGTGCTGCACCATGCGCCCAGTGGCCGTAACCTGTTTGCCGTGCATGGGCACCAGGCCCATCCCAAGGGCGACCGTTATTGGTGGTTCCAACGGCCACACAGCCGCTATGTTGTCAAATACACCCTACCGTTCTCTGCCAGCCGCTATTACTTTTCCGAACCGGAAGACGGCCTGCGCCAGCGGCAACATCTGGTCAATTTACCCCGCCGCATGAGCAGCCGGATTTTGCGCCTGGCCCATCAACTGGAAGGGGCCATCCTCTCCTGGGCGCAGCAGCAGCGGCAGGCGATCATCTGTGGGCACACCCACCTCTGCGCCTTCCCCGACGCTGATCAGGCAGACCCACCCTTTTTCAACATCGGCCATTGCAGTACACCGGGTTACATCACAGGGCTGGAAATTGCCGGGGGAGAAATGGCGCTGGTGAAATGGAAAGCAAATGACACGGGCGCATACCAACGAACGGTACTGCGGCAAATGGCGGTCACGGCCGTGTGGCCGTAGACCGTAATCCGTAAACCGTAATCGGATAACGGATTACGAATTACGGTTCACGAAGATCGTCCCCTCGCAACTCATTCTCCAACGACTGCCACAATTGATTGTACGCCGCAAAGCGGGCGGCGGCGGCGCGGCGGGCCGGCGCGGTATGCATACTGGCAACCGTTTTAGCCTGCCATTCAGCGTCACGGCCGTACCGAATCAAATCATCCGTCGTCGTCGGTTTGCCTTTGGCCAGCACATTGCCGGTAAAATGGAACACGGCCGTTAGCCCAATCTTCGCCAGCTTATCGGCATCCCACAACACCTGTGCTTCCAAATTGTCAAGCGGCGCATCCAGCCACAACCCCATATGCGCCTCAATCGCCCGCGCTACCGCTTCAATCTTCTCCGGCGGAAAATCCGTCTTTGGTAAAAATTTACGGGCAAATTTGGCCCCTTCTTGCGGGTGTTTTTCTCTGGCCTCTTTACGTACATCATGCAACCAGGCCGCCGCTTCCACCACCTCCCCATCCGCGCCCGTCAATTCCGCCAGTTTCATTGCCAGGGTGACAACGGCCGTCACATGTTCCCACCGGTAATTAAACACCGGCTTGCGCTTACCAAAACGCGCCAACGCCTCCGCATCCGTCGCATGGCGCATTACCTCCACCACCGCTTCCCGCCAGGGTTTCTTCGATTTGTTATCATTTGCTGGCAAAGTTTTTGTATCTTTTGCAATTGGGTAATTCCCCTAATTATCTGATTACTTAATTACCCAATTACCTCTGTTCCTACCACGGCAGCCGCGTCAGCGGCGAAATACCAAAATACGCCTCCATAATCTGGCGCACGATAGGCGCGGCCACTTCAGACCCCTGCCCCGCATTCTCCAAAATCACCACCACCGCAATTTCCGGTTCTGTCGTCACCGTGCCATCCGGCCGTGTGTACGGCCCGGCCGGCGCATACCCGGCAAACCAGGCATGAGAATTACGCGGGGGGTCTTCGGCCGTACCCGTCTTTCCGGCAGCCGGCACGCTCAAGCCATTAAAAATGAACTCGGCCGTACCCCGCCCACTGTGCGTCACGTCATACAGCCCCTGCTGCAAAGAGGCCAGGTTCTCCGGCGTAATGGGAATTTCCCCATTTACCTGCACCGGGAATGGCTCTTCCGGCGCGCCGCCGCCGGCGCCAATGCGGTCAATCAGCGTGGGCCGGTACAACACGCCGCCGTTAGCAATGGCCGAAAAAATCATGGCAATTTGCAGCGGCGTCACCTGCACATAACCCTGCCCAATGCCCATATTCACAGCATCGCCCGGCAGCCATACCTCGCCCAATGTTTCCTCTTTCCAGGCCGGTGAGGGAATGGTGCCCGGCGATTCGGCAATCCCGGCAATGCCCGTCAACTGGCCCAGCCCCATTTGCTGCGCCACCGCCGGGAAATGGTTCGGGTCTACATTGTTCATCTCCAGGGCCGCATCATAAAAGCAAGAGTTACAAGAAACGGTGATGGCCGTCTGGTAAGAGATGGTGCCATGACCACCCGGCAGCCAGTCTACCTTGATGAAATTTGGCCCCATGCGACTCCAGGTACCGGTGCTGGCATACACGGAGCGGGGCGTATACAGGCCGCTGTTCATCGCCGCCGTAAATGTGACCACCTTAAAGAGAGAACCGGCAGGGTATTGGCCCTGGGCGGCGCGGTTGAGCAACGGTCGTCGCGGATCAGCAAACACCTGGGCCAATGCCGCCGCCGCATCCGGGCGCGCCGGGTCATAAATCGTGGGGTCAAAGTCCGGGTAAGAAGCCATAGCCAGAATCTTGCCCGTGTTCACGTCCATAACGATGGCCGCGCCGGCCGTATCCAGCGGGTAGGTTTCCACGGCATTAGCCAGGATTTGTTCGACGGCCATTTGCAATTCCACGTTGAGCGTCATGTACAGGCTGCGCGCCTGTTTGGGCGCTTTTTCGGCCACCGTGCCCACATATTGGCCGTTGGGGTCAATCACCGTCAGCGTGCCGCCCCGCTCCCCATTCAAATAATCTTCGCCCCACAATTCCAACCCGCTCAAGCCCACAATCTCATCACCACGAAAGCCCTGTACCTTATAGCTCTCCACCACCTCCACCGGTATCGGGCCGGTGTGCCCCACCAAATGAGAGGCAACGCCATCTTCGGCATAAAGCCGGACCAGGCGCGGCTGTGGTTCGGCCAATCCCTGCCCAATGAAGGGCTGCAAGGCGGCCACATACTGCTGCATCACCTCTTCGGGCACATCGCCCACCGGCACATACCAGTTGGGCAGGGCACGGGCATACATTTCCTTGATCGCTTCCGGCGTTTTGTTGAGAACCTGGCTGAGCAAGGTCAGCAGGGCCGGCTCATCTGTGATCTCACCGGGGATGATGCCCAGGCGAATGGCGGTACCCTGATAGGCCAGGGCACGGCCGTTGGCGTCGTAAATGTTAGCGCGTGACGGCACACGGTCGGCCAGCACCAGCCGGTTGCCACCGGCCAACTCTGGTAAAATCAACCCTTCGTCCCAGATGATCCCCCAACGGCCGTTTTGAAACGCCATCGGTACCCGCAGCTCACGCACAATATCCCCCACCGCAAACGTCTGCCACGTCACCCGCACGGCCATCTCCGCCTGGTTGCCCTCCTGCGCGGCGGCGAGCATCTGCGTGTAAATGGCCTGCGTCGTGGCCGTATTCATCGCCTCCTGGTAGCGGGCCACAAACGAGGCGCTGTCAATAAGCGCCTGCGTTTGCGGCGTGAGCAGGCTGTACATGCCCAGCAAATCCCCCTGCTCCCATGCCTTAAAAAAGGCCAGGGCAATACCGGTGGCGTCTTCGCTGGTGGGAACTTCCGTGGGGATAGGAGTATTGGTCGGCGGCGGCGGCAGCGCCACATCTCGGACGCGGCTGTCTTGAATAGGCGGCAGCGATACCCCTTGCCCGCAGGCCGCCAGCCACACAATCAACAGGAAAAGAACGATATGTTGTCTTTTCATAATGGCTGGCCTAGGTATTTCGTCCCCAGGCTATCGTGTCTCACAACAAGTGATTCCAGCTCCCTCTGGAATTAGCTTGTCTCACGAAAAGTTGACACCGATTATCTCGCCACATAGTGATTCTACCCTCTCTCCTTTCGCATTTGTATCATTAAATAGTGAAACCCGCCTAACCGTAAAAACCCACAAAAAAAGCCCCGATGGGCAATACTGAAACAGACAGCAGGTTAGCCGGGAGCCTGCTGACTACTAATACTAATCAGCCGATTAAGCGGTACACGCATTTGGGAAGCCAGCAACTCTAATTCGGCCACGCCGAATTCGGTATGCCCCTTTTCCACCCTATTAACGCGGGCACGGGAACATCCTAACTGTTCGGCCGCTTCCTCCTGTGACGATCCGCGACGGCGGCGCTCGTTCCGAATGTTCTGCCCAATTTCAATTCGTCGTTTTATGAGATATGTCTGGTCTGTCATACCTCTTAACCTCATCACCTGTAATCATTCCCTTACATTTTACCATATGCCATCGCTATGAGCGATTAACGCTTGCCAAAATGTAAGGCTTCCGTGAAGCGGATTGTATTTACCTACTGGAATATGACCCCGCTATTAGCTTCTACCGGGAACAACCCCTCACCATCCATTATCAGACTGACGGCCATGCCCGCCGCTACACGCCCGACTTTCACGCTGTTAGAAGCGGTCAGGATGTGGTTATTGAGTGCAAACCGTCCCATCAGGTCAACCGGCCCGAAAACCAGCGTAAATTCACCGCCGCCCGCGCCTGGTGCGCTCAGGAAGGAGCCACATTTGAAGTGATAACCGATGAATCCCTGCGCGAAGGGTGGCGCTTGCAGAACATCAAAGACCTGCATTATTTTGCCCGCTATACCTTCACGCCCGCCAAAAAGGAGGCCATTCAAAAAGCCATTGTCCAGTTGGGAGCCGCCGCTATCGTAAGGGATGCTATCACGGCCGTATCCCCCCCCCACAGCACCCCTTTACGCTATGTCGCTCATTATGCACACGGCCTGGTGGCATGAGGTCATCTTGCCCCTGGATGACGCCCACGTCAGTCCAGAGACAGCCATCCGTTTACCATGACCGCTCGCCGCTTTAGTACCAGTGTTCGTTTCACATGGCAAGGGCAAACCTTCGAGATACGCCAACTGCTGCCAGAGAGCCGAATCAATATCGCTCTTGTGGACACAGGCGAGATGCAAACGGTTGGTTTTGCCGACCTGTTTCGAGCGTTGGCGCGAAACGAACTGGCTTTCACCGACCAGAAACCAAATCGGGTGGCGGAAAATCCCACCGTAGATTGGTCAGACATCCCAGAGGCATATCGCCACATTGCCACCTACCGGCTAGAGGTCATACGGCCGTTGCTGACCATCGCCAGTGACAAACGCAAAGAAGCGGTGCGCCAGAGGGTGCAGGAAGTACAGGCCGAGCAAACAGCCGCCGCCAAGTCCTTGCTCACGGCCGTTAGTGAAGCCTCTATCTATCGCTGGCTGCGATACTATGAGCAGAGCGACCAAGATATTCGCGCTCCACTGCCCAATCTGAAAAAGCGCGGCAACCGCAACAAGAGCCGTATCAATGAAGAAGTCAACCAGATCATTGAAACGACCATTAACGACCTGTACTACCTGCGAGAACGGCGCACGGTGAATTACATCTTGCGCGAAGTTCGCCTGCGTACTGATGAGGAAAACCGCTACCGGACACCAGAGGAGCAATTGCCGGAAGCGTCCCGGCCTACCGTTGCCCGGCGCATTGCAGCGCGAGTATACTGACCCCCAAAAACTAGACCACAGGCTAAGGTGGAAGAAAGTATAATTTTCAACAGCTTGTGGAGGCAAAAGTGATGCAAAAACGAAAGCAATATACCCAACAATTCAAGTTCAAGGTTGCTCTGGAAGCGGCCAGAGGGGTCAAAACGATCAACCAGATTGCCAGCGAAAACAGCTTGCATCCCAACCAGGTCAGCCAATGGAAAAAGCAACTGCTCGACGAGGGGCCAACCCTGTTCAACGGGCAGCAGGGGCGGCAGCAACAACAGCAAGTCGCCCAAGAAGCAGAGCTATACGAACAAATCGGCCGCCTCAAAATGGAATTGGAGTGGCTGAAAAAAAAAGCTGCCACCTTCGCTTGAGGCCAAACGCCAGATGATCGAGACAAACCACGCGACCTTGAGCATCCGCCGCCAATGTGAACTCATTGGTTTGCCGCGCGCCAGCTTCTACTGGCAGCCCGGTGAATCACCGCTCAACCTGGAACTGATGCAGCTGATTGACCAAGAGTATACCCGTGCTCCCTTCTTCGGCTATCGCAAAATGACCGTGCGGCTCAACACGGTACATGGCTACCAGATTAACCACAAACGGGTTGCCCGGCTGATGAAGGTGATGGGCTTGCAGGCAGTCTATCCCCAACTACGTACCTCCATCACCAATGAGCAACACCGGAAATATCCCTATCTGCTGCGCGGCCTGGATATCAACCGCCCCAACCAAGTGTGGGCTACCGACATCACCTATATCCCCCTGCCCACTGGCTTCATGTACCTGGTGACCATCATGGACTGGTTCAGCCGTTTTGTGCTGGCCTGGCAACTTTCCAACACCCTCGATGGCGCTTTTTGCCTGGATGCCTTAGACCTGGCCCTGGCTTACGGCCGTCCCGACATCTTCAATTCTGACCAGGGCAGTCAGTTCACCGCGCATCCCTTTACCAGCTAACTGGAAGCGGTCGGCATTCGCATCAGCATGGATGGGCGGGGACGATGCTAGGATGACAACATCTTCGTCGAGCGGCTCTGGCGCACAGTCAAATATGAGGAGATATATTTAAAAGAATACGCCACCGTGCCCGCCCTGACTGCGGGGCTGAACGACTATTTCCTTTTCTATAACTACGACCGGCCACATCAAAACCTGCAATACAAGACGCCAGCGGTCGTCTACTTTCGCCAGTCAGGAGGTAGATGATGTAAGCCCAACTGGTCAGCCAGCCCGTCTTTTGGTAAAGTCCATTTACCCCCCCGAAGAGACGGGCAGCATGTTCCCCATGCGGCTCGTCTTTTCATATGGTGGGTGTCATCGTGTCCGTAAAAATAGTTTAATGTCAAACCATCCGCCTTGTTTTCCCTGATTTGTGGTCTTGACAATGGGGTTCACCTTATATCTCGGAAACGGCTTAATAAAATCAATATGGTTGTCGCCGCTATAAAAGGCTTCCAGATCACGCAAATAAGCGAAAGGTTCAGCAACCATATCATTTATAACTTGCGCAAGATGATAAGTTGCCTGAAAGTGACCCTTAAACAATTTCTTTGCCATGATGCTTCTCTCCTGGCTTTAATAGAGGAGGCTCTGCTAGATTTAGCCAAATGCCTCAAAAAATGATGTATAACTCAATTATTCAGCAGCGCCACCAGGCCACCCAATCGGGCACAATCCTGGCAGCTCTCTTTGCCGGATGGTGGCTGGGGCCGCGCCGTGCCGATCCAGGTAGCCATGAACGACTTTCTTGTTGTAGCTGTCTATGGGCCTAAAAATGCCGGGGAAAATCTGAAATGGAAGTTTGTTCCCAACTTTGTATTTGAGCCAAAAGCAGCGTGGGCAAAATTCAGCCAGAGCCACCGCTCCCAGGTCTTTGGCTGATATGGCCACTTCGCTGACGGCCATTTGCCCTCCTCAATGACTGTTTTTGCTGCCCCATCTCCTGATTGGAACATCCCATTTCTGTCACAATTTCGTTACCTCTGGCAAAAGATACCATCCTTTTGTAAGGATGCAAAGATTACAAGAGTACCTTGCTTTCACTATTTCAACAGGCTCGTGTTTCCCACTAAAACGGAAATGGCAACGGGGCCGGGCCGTATTCATTCATCGCCACTATGCTGGCATATGTCTCTTGCAGTTCAGAATCATCGGGAAACGCAGCCACCATGTTTGCCAATGCTTGTAGTAGGCGGCCGCCAACAAGGGCTTGTTTTGGGGAACGCAGCCAGCTATCGCCTGTCTGATATGGGTGCGGGACAAAGGGCAAGGACATCCCCCAGGTTTCGGTTTTCTTGGCCTGTAAGGGATGATCTGGCGGCAAGGTGTCGGCCAACAATGCCAGCGCCTCCATAATCTTGCGTTGGCTTTCGCCTATGGCTGCTTGAGCCATCAGGTAATGATCCCCGGTATAAACAACTTTGGGTTCCAGGGCTTCGCGCAAAAGAGTAAACACCGCCTGCATATCTGCTTCGGCAATGGAAATGTGACTGTCCATTTCATTTTCCATCTCTGTGCATCCCTTTTTTTTAATATAGCGCCCACTTTATAAATCGCACACACTGTTCCTTATACCAGCGTCCCGGTTAGGGTAGAATCAAAAATCCTGACATCCGACACTTTCTTGCGCTCACTCAAGACAAACTTTTCCTGTGAAATCATTATTTCGTGAGACGCAGAATCACTTTATGGTGAGACAGAATCAATATCTGTGAGACACGACAACAACAGAACAATCACACATCCAGGTTGCGCACTTCGTTAGAGTGGGTCATGATGAACCGTTTGCGGGGGCCAACCTCAGACCCCATCAGCATATCAAAGGTTTTGTCGGCCACCACCGCATCTTCAATGTTCACTTGCAGCAATACCCGGTTGGCCGGGTCCATGGTCGTCTCCCACAATTGCTCCGGGTTCATTTCGCCCAACCCTTTGTAGCGTTGGATGTCGTATTTTTTGCTCTCTTTCTGCAGGTTCTTCAGCACAGCAGCCTGCTCCGCTTCACTGTAGGCATATTGCATCTCCTTGCCGGTTTTGATGCGGTAAAGTGGTGGTTGGGCGATAAAAAGATGCCCGTTTTCAATCAGATCGGGCATGTAGCGGAAGAAGAAGGTGAGCAGCAAGGTACGAATGTGGCTGCCGTCTACGTCGGCGTCACACATGATGATGATGCGGTGGTAGCGTAGATTGCTCAGGTCAAACGTATCGCCAATGCCCACACCCAACGCCGAAATCATCGCTTTCACTTCGTTGTTTGCCAGGATTTTGTCCAACCGGGCGCGTTCTGTATTCAGAATTTTGCCGCGTAGAGGCAAAATCGCCTGAAAATGCCGGTCGCGCCCCTGTTTGGCTGAGCCGCCGGCCGAGTCACCCTCGACGATGTACAATTCACACCGGGCCGGATCGCGTTCGGAGCAGTCGGCCAGCTTGCCGGGCAGCGTCAGACTTTCCAGGGCGCTCTTGCGCATGACCAGTTCGCGCGCTTTGCGGGCCGCATCACGGGCACGGCTGGAGGTGAGGCAGCGTTCGATGATTTTCTTGGCTTCGCGCGGGTTCTCGTCCAGGTATGCGGAAAAAGCGTCGGCGGCAATGGAGGTGACGATCCCGGCGACCTCGGCGTTCATGAGCTTGACTTTGGTCTGGCTTTCAAATTGGGGGTCGGGGTGTTTGATGCTGACAACGGCCGTTAACCCCTCATGGGTATCATCACTGGAAAAGTTTTTATCCTTTTCCTTCAGATAATTGTTTTTGCGGGCATAATTATTAATTACCCGCGTCACCGCCGAACGCAGCCCTGATTGGTGTGTACCGCCATCTGGCGTATGGATCGTATTGGCAAATGAGTATTCAGAGACGGAAATGCCTTCGGTAAATTGCAGGGCAATTTCCACATCAATGTTATCTGTTTCCTTGTGGGCATAAACCGGATCGTGTAGCACCTTGCGATTGCGATTCAGATAACGCACAAACGACTTTACCCCACCTTCAAAATAGAAGTTCATTTCGCGCAGCGGGTCTGGCCGTTCATCACGCAGGCTCAGATAAACACCACTGGTTACAAAAGCCATCTCCCGGAAACGGTTCAGCAACGTCTCAAAACGGTAGGTAGCCTCTGGTTCAAAAATAGTAGGGTCAAACTTGAAGTGGGTGGTCGTACCGGTAATATCTTCGTTTTTTAACTTACGCACCTTTTTCACCGGCGCCTGGGGGATACCCCGCTCGTACCGCTGGAACCAGAGATGCCCTTCACGGCGCACGTACACCTCCATCCATTCGGAAAGCGCATTCACAGCCGCCGCGCCCACGCCGTGCAGCCCGCCAGACACCTTGTAAGCAGCATTGTCAAACTTGCCACCGGCGTGCAGGGTGGTATGCACCAATTCTAGCGCCGACACCCTCTCCGTGGGGTGCAGCGCCACGGGGATACCCACGCCATTATCGGTGACGCTCACGCTGTCGTCGGGGTGTATGACTACTTCAATGCGGTCGCAGCGGCCGGCCAGCGCTTCGTCAATGGAGTTGTCTACAATTTCATAGACCAGGTGATGCAGCGCCTTCACGTCGGTGCCGCCCACATACATACCGGGGCGGCGGCGCACCGCTTCTAACCCTTTTAATACCTGGATATTACCGGCATCATATTGTTTTTCTGCTTCACTCTTTGCCATATTTTTCCCTTCATTAAAGACTACCGATCGCAAATCGGTGTCTGATATACACAAACCGGCTAAAGTCGGTTAGAAGCCCCACCAGAGAGAATTTAGGGCAATGCGTTTTTAACGCACTTGTGTATTTCAGGCGGCGAATTTCATTCGTCATCCATGCACCAAATCAGGCAAAATTTTACCACATCTACCCCTGGCAAGCGACTTCAACGAGGTATTATGTTGAGTTTTCTCAGGTTTTTTGGGGGGGAAACGAAATCTGGCTCTTTAGGATTTTGTGGGGTTTGGCGTGAAACGTGAGGCGTGAAACGTGATGTCACGTGATGTCTCTCTGGTCACGTTTCACAGGTTGTCAACCCCCTGAATTTTTGAAGTCCCCGAAGTCCGAAGCCCGGCATCGGACTTCGGGCATCGGACTTCGGCTAACGGGTTTTAATGATGCGTGTCACCGTGCGCGTGGTCATTATGCCCATGCGCCTCATGCTCGCTGTGAGCATCGGCGGCCTGTCCGCTGCGTTGGTTGAACAGGGCAATGAGTAGAGCAAAAGCCAGTCCAACGACCGCCGACCCTAACCAGATGGAAAATGCCTGGGAAATGGCTTCTGGTGAAAACATAAATGGTTCTCCTTTTAGGCTGCCAGAGGTACGATACACTTAAGAAAGTGCGGCGCACCTGATGGTTTATATGCTCTTCTGCCGGCGACGCAGGCCAAAAAAGGCCAGGACAAGGGCGACAAGGGCGACGATGACGCCGATGCCGGCAATACCTAACCAGGGTGGTGGACTACTTTCTTCACGGCTGGCGGCTGGAGCCGGTGTGGGAGCTGGTTGTGGCGTGGGGGTCACGGCCGTTTCCGCCACCACCTCTTCACCTGCTTCTTCTTCTGTGACTGCCGCCGTTTCTTCTTCACTCACCGGGTCGGCCACTTCCGGCAGCACAAACACGGCCGTACTCCGCCCTGGCACGGCAAACGTCCCTGTAGTCGCATCGTAAGACATTTCGGTGTAACGGCCGTCGCTGCTGGCCGCTAACACCGGGTGCAACACCATCTCCATACCCGCCAGGTCGCCGATGCTGAATGTCTGCGCCTCATTATTGGCGTTGAACAACACCACAATCTGGTCAAACTGCGGGTCCAAATCCGCGCCCACCTGGTCTGACAGGCTCATCACAATCAGCCCCGGAATCTGCTCCGGCCCTGTGTTGTGGAACTGCAAACGGGCCATGATTTCTTCGGCCGTTTGCAGGCGAAACAGGGGCGAACTGCGGCGCAGTTGCAGCATATTTTGGAAGTGTTCGGCCGTTTGCCGGATCAACTCGCTATCCACCGCCAGCGCCTGGTTAGCCAGCAGCGGTTGTTGCAGCGGCCAATTCTCCTGGTTCTTGCTGGCCACCGGCAGCCCAATGCCCCAATTGTTCGTCTCATAGGAAAAGTCCAGCCGGTTAAACCAGTCGCCAGAGTTATAACTATCGCGGTCAAAATCTTTGGAGCGCAGCAGGTCGCTGCCCGCGTGGAAGAAGGGAATACCCTGTCCCAACATCACCAGGCTCAGCCCCATTTGCTGCATCCGCGCCCGCTCAACGGCCGTCGCCGTCAGCGGCGCTTTGTATTGAATGGCGTCAAACAACGCCTCATTATCATGCGCCGAGGCATAGTTGATGGTGTCCTGCGGGTCAAGGGCATACCCGGCGAACTGGCCGTTGTACAAAACCTGTCGCCCTGTGGTCATGTTGCCATCCGCGCCAATGAAGCTGAAATCGGCCAGGTTCCCGGCCAATCCCACGCGGATATGATCGGTGAGTTCCAGCAGGCGGGCCAACTGTTGCGCCTCACTGCCCTGGTCACTCTCGTTGGGGTCATAATAGAGGCCATTGATGAAACCTTGCTTCTGGTAATCGCCAAAGGGGTTGCCGCCGCGAATGGCGTCCCGGATGCGGTCATTAAAGGTACCAATGCCCGTGCCGCCCATGTTAAACTGGGTGGCGTTGATGCCACGCGCGTTGGCAGCCACTTCGCCAAAGTCCCAACCTTCGCCATACACGTACACGGCCGTGCCCTGCACCCCATTCTCCGCCAGCGTCAGCCCATCCAGCGCCGCCCGCACCGCCAGCATATCTTCCTTCATATGGTGCCCCATCAGGTCAAAACGGAAGCCATCCACCTTATAAGCCTCCGCCCAGGTCAGCACCGAATCCACCATCAATTTTTGCATCATAGCGTGTTCGCTGGCCGTATTGGCGCAGCAGGTACTTCGTTCCACCTTGCCCGCCGCATTCAGCCGGTGGTAATAACCGGGCACAATGCGATCCAGCACCGAAAAGTCACTCTGCCCGGCGGCATTCGTGTGGTTGTAGACCACATCCATCACCAGCCGCAGCCCACTCTGGTTGAGCGCCTGCACCATCTGGCGATACTCCAAAATACGCTGCGCCCCATCCGGGTTGGTGGCGTAACTGCCCTCCGGCACAGTGTAATGGAAGGGGTCATACCCCCAGTTAAAAGCATCCGCTTCTGCTACTGCCTCCACCAATGCCTGCTGTTCCGCCGAATCCGGCGGGAAACCGGCCAATTCTGAAAACGCCAGGCTTTCCCAGGTTGTTTTGTCCTCATTGATGGTGGCAATGTCAAAGGTGGGCAGCAGATGCAGGTGCGTCAGCCCGGCTTCGGCCAGACGGCGCAAATGGGCCATGCCGGCCGAATCGGCCACTGTAAAGGCCAGGTATGTCCCCTTCCACTCGTCAGGCACAGTAGCGTCATTGACGCTGAAATCACGCATATGCAGTTCATAAATCACGATCTCTTCCGGGGCATCCAGCGGTGGTTTGCTCAGCGATTCCCACCCATCTGGCATTAGCGCCGGGTCGTTCAGGTCTACAATCTGGCTGCGGCGCGAATTTTGCGCCAGACTGAAACTATAGGGGTCAGTCACCAGATTGCTTTGCACGCTGCTTTCCGCGGGCACATAAACCTGCACTTCATACAGGTAGAACTTGTTCTTCCACTCCGGCTGCCCGGTGATTGACCAGACGCCGGTATTGGGGTCTATGCGCATGGGCGAGACCTGGGCGCGCGTGTCGGGGTTGCTATCGTCGAAGAGGTGCAGCCGCACCAGGCGGGCGGTAGGCGCCCACACACGCAAGGTGGGCGTGTCCCCTTCCCAGGTGACGCCCAGCGGCCCATCGTAGGCATACAGGTCATCCAACACGCCGGGGATTTGCAGGCCAGTGGCGTCCAATATCTGGCCTTCGGCGTCTTGGACAGACACGGCCGTTTGCCCCTTCAAGGCAATGCGCACAAACCCCAAATCATCGGCCGCCATTTGCAAGGCCACGGCATGGCGCAAATGGGGAAATTGGGCGGCCACGTCATCCGGGATGCCATCGGGCAAAACGGTGAGGGGTACGGCCGTGCCGCCGCTCATGCCCGTTGGCGTCAGTGAAAACGCATTACCCGCCGGGTCATAATGGAAAAAGTATTGATTGCCCGGCGTGGCGTCCACATCCCACAGAATCAGGCCCTCGCGCACCCAATGCGCCCGCTGTTCGGCCAAATTGCCCTTAGGGCCGGCGCCCGCGCCCACGCCAATCGTCAGCAGCTTGCTGCCACTGTTCCAGATAAAGGTAACAAGTGTGCCATCTTCGGGCACAGCAAAAGGGATATTAGCCCCATCCTGCGTGCCGCTCTCGCCGTAGTTAACGGCCCAACTCTGGTTTACGGCCACTTTGGCTTCGTAACTTCCGGCGGGGATGCTAACGGTCCGGAAAATGTACGTGCCGTCGCCATCCGGGTCTTGCAGCCAGGAGCGCAAACAGTCAGGCTGCCAATCGCCGGAGCAGCCAATTTCGCTTTGGAAGTCACCGGGCACATTGGCAATGAGGTTGTTGACGCTGTCCGCGACCCAGCCGGTGTTGTGGTCGAAGTAGTAGGTCACGGCCATCTCTTCAGCCAGTTCCAGCGGGATATTCGCCCCCCCCCGTTCGGCATTGAGGCCAAAATTGACGTCCCAACTGCCATTGAGCGCCACTTTATATTCGTAGCTACCGGCGGGGATGGTGAACACGGCCGTCCACAGCTGATCTTCCTCATCAAAGACCAGCGCCGTATTCTCACAATCCGGCTGCCAGTCACCGGGACAGCCCAAGACATTTTGAATGGTGCCGGGGATCACCACCAGGTCAGGAAACGGCGCAGCTGGCGGCGGCAAACTGCCACCTGTGTCCCCTACCTGATCCAGCGACGTGATCAAGCCTGCCGGAATTTCATCTGTCGTCTCAATGGTGATTGCCTTCGAGGCCGGATCAAAGGTGAAGATGACGGCCTGCCCTTCACCAACCGTAAAAGGGATGTTGGCCCCATCCGCCACACCATCTGCGCCATAGTTCTCATCCCAACTCTGGCCAACGGCCACTTTTGCCTCATACTCACCTGCCGGAATCAGTGCCGTGATGAAGGTGTAAAGGCCATCGCCGTTCGGGTCTTGCAGCAGCGAGCGCAGGCAGTCCGGTTGCCAGTCGCCAGGGCAGCCAATTTCATCCTGAAAGCTGCCGGGCACATTGGCCATGAGGCTGTTGACGCTGTCAGACACCCAGCGCGTTTTGTGGTCATACCAGAACGTCACCGGCCCGTCCGCCGCTATTTTGAGCGGAATGTTAGGGCCATAGTATTCGGCATTGAGGCCATAGTTATCATCCCAACTACCATTCAAAGCCGCTTTGTATTCATAATCGCCGGCCGTCAGGTTAAAAGTCACCAACCACAAATCATCCTTGGCACTGTAGGTAAGCTGGCTGTCAGCGCAGGTGGTATTCCACGAGCCAGAGCAGCCTAACTGCGGCTGGATAGTACCGGCGATGGTGACGCTGTCCGGTGGCGGAAGGGAGGCCGGGTCATCAGATTGCGCGTGAGAGGCAGTGGTAATTACCAGCAGTAAACCTATACACAGCAGACACAGCGTAAATAGAGGGTGAGCAGACGATCGTTTCATCATGGGCTTATTCTCCTGAAACATACCGCTTATTTTACGTTAGTTTGACCCGGACGGCGAAGGTTGTATCTGCAAACAAGCGCAGAATCTTTGCATCGGTATCGGGGATATGTTATTATCCCGCCGCTCTCACGCTTCCAGGCTTCCCTGAAGCTGGATTTGTAGCCTCAACAAGGCTACGCTAATTATTTTGGAGGTTAAGGAATTGGCTAATACAGAATCTGCAAAGAAGCGGATACGGCAAACCAAAAAACGAACAGCTAGCAACCGTCAATACCGGTCGTCAGCGCGCACCTACATCAAAAAAGCGCACCGTCTTATGGCGGAAGGCAAGTTTGATGAAGCGGAAGTGGCGGCTAACCAGGCTTACAAAACGCTGGACAAGGCAGCCCGCAAGAGCGTCTTACACCCACGTAATGCAGCCCGGCGCAAAGGTCGTTTGATGGCAGCATTGGCTGCGGCACAACAGACACAGAGTTAACGGCCGTATCAACGTAACGCGGTTAGAAACGCACCACAGTAAAGAATAAAAAACACCACCGAATGGGTGGTGTTTTTATTTACTGTTGTGTGCGGCAAATGAGGGGTGGCAGAAAATATATCCTTTGTTGCGGATTGTTCTTAAGATGACGGGATGGGCAGGATCATCTTCAATTAGTTCCCGCATCCAACGAATGTGGACATCCAGTGTCCGTGTATCGCCAATATAATCTGTATCCCAGACGTTTTGCATGAGTTGGCGACGGCTAATCACTTCATTGGGATGGCGGATAAATTCTTCCAATAAGAGGGTTAGCTTGGGGGTTAGCTGGTTTTCACCTTGCCCGTTTACTTCCACAGAACGTTTGGTACGGTAAAGGCAAATGGAACCGTAACGAACAACTTCTTCCTTGATTTCATCGGCAGGCAGCAGGGCGCGAATACGGTTTAATAATTTGCGGGGGGTAAACGGCCGTTGCATGAATACATCTACCTCGACCACATTATCCATTGATTGCTGCTGGCCACGAATATGAATAATGGGGGTGGCTTCGGCAGCTCGCCGCAACCGATGGCACGTTCTGGCGCCATTGGTACGCATGTAGGCGGCATCAAACACAATCAGGTGTATCGGTGATTGGGCAATGGTGGATAAAGCCGAAGCGCCAGTGTGAACGACATGCGCCTGATACCCGGCTTTTTCCAGAGCGAGTGCAAAAGAGTGTTCACCCGCCTTTCCCTCCACTATCAGGATTGACGCCGCCATAAAATTTCCTCTCTATGCCAGATTTATCAGGGTAGTCTTGACATTATAGAGGCAATCATGGTGTATGCAAGGTCAAAAAAGTCATGTTTTAGTGGCTCTTTGTGACCACAAAGTGAAATTTGAGCCGGAACTAATTTTTTGCTCCGGCTCACGTCCTTTAAGCCATGACACGTGAAAAATGTTTCAGGCCTTTAACCACTTGCACCAGTTCTTCCGGGGAAAATGGCTTGGGCAAGTTGGCATCAGAAATTGAGCGTAAACCAGAAACGATGGGGTTGCTTTCCGGGCCGCTGGAAATGGCAATGATGGGTATTGTCTGAGTATCGCTGGAAGCGCGAAGATGTTGGGCTACCTCAAAGCCGTTCATATTCGGCATTTCTGCATCGAGCAGAATCAAATCGGGTCTGGCCTCTCTGGCGATCGCCACCCCTTCCACCCCATCCATGGCTTGTAGCACTTTAATATGTTGAAAGGTGTAGGTCAGAAAATCTGAAATGACCATGCGCACGGCCGTGTTATCGTCAATGATCAAAACAACTTGCATGTCTTGGGACTCCTTCATCACATTTCGCTTGAGGGCAATGGCGGCTAAAACCGCTGCGCAAACTTCCTCTGCCCAATTTGTCTTCCACAAATCTAACTCGCCCAGGGATAGGAAAGTTATACCCTTAATTAAAGCGTGAAAGACGGCCGTTGCCTGTCAGAAATTCGGCAAGGTTCACGACAAGATTCATACAAGGTGTGTGTTTAATGAGAACGGGGTAAAAGTAAATTATTTCACAATTGTGGCCCTAAAATCCGGCGCAACAGCGGTTCTAGCTGCCGCATGGCACGTCCCCGGTGGCTCACCTGGTGCTTTTCTGCAGAACTGAGTTGGGCCATTGTTTTGCCCTGGCCGGGTAAAAAGAAGATGGGGTCATATCCAAAACCGCCACTGCCCGCCGGAGATTGGGTAATGAGACCTTCACACACGCCTTCGGCTTCAGCCAGGATACTGCCGTGTCCATCCGCCACCACAATCACACAACAAAACCGGGCGGTGCGGGCCGGCGCGGGCACATCGGTCAACTGCTGCAACACCAATTGATACCGCTGCGCATGGCTCAGGGCGGCCCCCCCATACCGCGCCGAAAAAACGCCCGGCGCACCGCCCAATGCATCTATCTCCAATCCCGAATCATCGGCCAGCGTCAACAAACCAACAGCCTGTGCGTAAGCAACAGCCTTCATTACCGCATTTTCTCGAAAAGTTTCACCCGTTTCCAGCACATCCTCCGTCACCCCCGCATCATCCAACCCCAACCAGGCAATGTCCATATCCTGCATCATCTCCGCAAATTCCTTTACCTTCCCTTTGTTGTGGGTTGCTACCACCAATTTCTGAGTTTGAGACATATCTTATTTACCTCTTGATGAGCTTTTTTCTGAAATCATCTCCCCTATGTTATACTCGCCACTCAATTCTACCGTAATTGGAGGGACTATCATGGAAAAGCAATTCCCTTCCCGGCTTCGCTTCAACCTGGGATTTTTGCTTGAAGCCTCACTGGGGACAAGCCGCACCATTGAACTGGCATATCCCACCATCCAGGTGGCGACTGATTTAACCCTCGCCCCACTCACCGGCGCTTTTGTAGTGACCCGTACCGGCGAAGGGATTTATGTGAGTGGTCTGCTCAAATCTCAACTAGACATCACCTGTGTGCGCTGCCTGGAAAATGGGCAAATTGAGGCGCTGCTGCAAATTGATGAGTTGTTTTATTATCCGCCAACCACCGCCCCCAAAGGCGAATTTATCGTTGGCGAGGATGGGTTTATAGACCTGGCCCCACTGGTACGCGAACTGGCTTTATTAGAAATTCCTATTCAGCCTATTTGCAAGCCGGATTGTCTGGGATTGTGCGTGGAATGTGGGCAAAATCTGAACGAAGGCCCTTGTGACTGCCAACGGGAAAGAATTGATCCGCGACTGGCAGCACTGCGGGAGCTTTTAGATGAGTGAATGGAGAATGGAGATTGACTACTTCAATCTCCATTCTCTGATACAAAATTATGTTTTACGATGAGGCAAAAATTTACGTGCGCAGTGGTAACGGCGGCGATGGCATGATTGGCTTCCGCCGCGAGGCGCATGTGCCATTGGGCGGCCCTGATGGCGGTGATGGCGGGCAGGGTGGCGATATTGTGTTTGTAGGCAACCGGCACATGAGTACACTGGCTGCCTTCCACAAGAAGGTACATTATCGCGCCGGGCACGGCGTTCACGGCAACACCAAAAATCGGCATGGTAAAAATGGTGAAACGCTGCGGATTGAGGCGCCCGTAGGCACCTTGATTCGTCATGCCGAAACGGGTGAACTGCTGGCAGATATTGTCCAGGATGGGCAAGAAGTCTTGATCCTCAAAGGGGGACGCGGTGGGCGTGGCAATGCCCGTTTTGTTTCTAGCGTCAACCGGGCGCCCCGGCTGGCCGAACGTGGCGAACCAGGGCAAGAGTTGTGGTTAACGCTGGAATTAAAGCTGATTGCAGATGTGGGCATTGTGGGCAAGCCAAACGCGGGCAAATCTACACTGCTCACGGCCGTGAGCGAAGCCCGCCCCAAAATTGCCGATTACCCTTTTACCACGTTGCAGCCACAACTGGGAGTGGTCACATTGGATGATTTTGAGACGATGGTGCTGGCCGATATTCCCGGCCTGATTGAAGGTGCGGCCGAGGGCGTGGGGCTGGGACATGATTTTTTGCGGCACATTGAACGCACCAGAGTACTGATTCACTTACTGGACGGCAGCGCCAAAGAACCGCTGGAAGATTGGATCACCATTAACCAGGAATTGGCCCTCTACAACGTGGCATTGGAAGAACGATCACAGTTGGTGGTGCTAAACAAGATGGATTTACCGGATGCGGTGGCCTGGGAACCAATTGTGCGGGAAGAGATTGAAAAAGCCGGTTATCCGTTTTGCAGCATCTCGGCAGTCACCGGGCAGGGGGTACGGCAGATGTTGTACCGGGTGAAAAAGATGTTGGATGAAGCGCCCCTGCCGGAACCGGCCGTACCGGCCGAAATCGTCATTACCGCCGACGAGGAAGAGCCTTTCACCATTGATCGTGAAGGGGACGGCTGGCGGGTGCGTGGTCGCCAGATTGAGCGCATAGCCTCCATGACTTACTTTGAATTTGATACCACTTTGCTGCACTTCCAGACCGTTTTAGAGCGAATGGGCATTTCGGCGGCCCTGACGGAAGCGGGGGTGCAGGTAGGGGACACAGTGTACATTGGCGACGAGGTATTGGAGTGGGGTGAGTAATGAGGTGAGCAGGTGAAGGGGTGATGGGGTGAAGAGGGGTCGCTCTCCTCATCCTTCATAATTCCTAATTCATAATTCATAATTCCAGAGGCAATGGGTGAAAGAGCGAGCAATTGGGTTGCTGGGGGGGACGTTTGATCCGCCACATGTGGGCCATTTGTGGCTGGCGGAGGCAGCACGGGAACAGTTGGGGTTGGATAGTGTGCTGTTTTTGCCGGTAGGTACGCCACCTCATAAAGAAGGCAGGGTCGTCACGGCCGTCCCTCACCGTCTGGCGATGACCCAATTAGCTATCCAGGATAATCCCGCCTTTGCCCTGGACACCACCGACAGTGACAGACCCCCACCCCACACCACAGTAACGCTGCTGCCACAAATCCAAGCCCGTTTCTCTGAGGCCCAATTGTGGCTGCTGATCGGCGCTGATTCGCTGCGCGATTTGCCCACCTGGGTAGAACCACAGCGCCTGGTTCAACAATGCCGGTTGGCCGTGCTGCCACGCCCTGGCGTGGAGGTTGATTGGGAAAGTTTGGAAACGGCCGTGCCCCACATCCAACACGCCACTCACTGGTTAGATGGGCCATCGGTGGCTCTCTCCGCCACCCAGATTCGCCGTTGGGCAGAGGCCGGGCGCTCGCTGCGCTACCTGACGCCACCTGTGGTACTGGCTTACATCCAGCAGCACGGGTTGTATCGTAATCAAAAGTAATTGCGCAATTACTTGATTACTCCTCTGCTTCTTCTGGCGCTGAACGAGGCATGTAGCGCTCCATCTGGCGCACCGGCACTTTCACCTGTTTGCGACAGTTGGCGCACTCCACTACCACTGATTTTTGTTTCTTTTCCAGGGCTTGTGGCACGGCCTCTGCCATAAATTCCCGGCTGATGCTAAACGAGCGCCCACAAAAATTACATCGAACGTTCATCTTGTTTTCCTCCTGGTCAGGTGCGGCCATTGTATTCCTGACGACCCAAACCGCCAAACTTCTCCTTGTCCCTGGCACACCGCCATTCCCTGACTTCATTGAAAAGCTGAGGCATAATCAGTAACCATATGAACCGACCGGAAAGCAATCAGGTGAGCGCCCTGTTACAGGAAACCTTGCGGGAAGGGGGCCAGGTAATGCTCACCGTCACCAGCAACAGCATGTCCCCTCTGATACGCCGGGGAGATAAGGTAATGCTTATGGCTCTGACACGGCCGTTGCAGCCCGGCGATATCATCACATTTCAGACCGATGCTGGATTGCTGACGCATCGCTTCTGGGGCTATGTGACGGATGTGACCCCGCTATTATTGCTGACTCGCGGGGACAAGCCGGTAGTATTCGATCCACCAACGCCTGCGGCCCATGTGCTGGGATTAGTCGTGCAGTGGCAGCGTCACGGCCGTTGGCTACACCTGTATCATGGGCGGGGATATGGGCTGAACCGACATCTGGTCTGGCTGGCAGCCTGGGATAACCGGGTGCTAACCGGCAGAACAGGACCCAATCTAGCGGTTGATTCCCCACCTGCCTGGTGGCGACAAGGTATTCATTGGGCTTTGCACTGGTGGGGGCGGTTGGTGACGGCCGTCTTCGTTGGTTAAGCATCTAAAACTTGCCGAATTTTGCGAGCCAGCACTTCCATCGTAAACGGTTTTTGAATAAAAGCGGTGCCTGCCTCCAGCGTCCCTTGTTTAGTCAACGACTCATCGGCATACCCAGACATAAAGATGATTTTCAATTCCGGGTAACGCCCGCGTACTTTATCGGCTAATGCCGTCCCGGCTAAACGAGGCATCACAATATCGGTCAGCAGCAAGTCAACTTTACCGGGCATCTCGTCACTTTCCAACAAACGGAGCGCATCTTCGCCATTGACGGCCGTATACACCGTATACCCTTGTTGTTCCAGCAGTTCCGTCACAATCTGGCACACGGCCGGCTCATCCTCTACCAGCAAAATAGATTCCTCCCCCTGAGGCAAAAGGGACTCTGGTTCACGCACCACCCGTTCCGCTTCCGCCACCGCCACGCAGGGCAAATAAATGTAAAAAGTGGTACCCTTGCCTGGCTGGCTCTCAACCTGAATATGACCCCCATTTTGCTTCACAATCCCATAACACGTAGCCAACCCCAACCCGGTACCTTTGCCCGGCTCTTTGGTGGTGAAAAAGGGATCAAAAATGCGCGCTTTCACCTCATCCGTCATACCTATACCGGTATCACTCACACTCAGACACACATATTCACCCGACGTCACATCCACATGTTGGTGCGCATACTGCGGCGTCAACACCTTGTTCTCTGTGCGAATGGTCAATTTACCGCCCTCAGGCATGGCATCGCGGGCATTCACCACCAAATTCACCATCACCTGTTCCACCTGCCCTGGGTCTACTTTCACCAGGCCCAAGTTTTGCCCCGGCAACGTCACCAACTCAATATCAGCATTGATCAGACGGCGAAGTAGTTTATTCAGATTCAAGACCACATCATTCAGATTCAAAATGCGCGGCGCTACCACCTGCCGCCGGGCAAATGCCAGTAGTTGCTGAGTCAAGTTAGCAGCCCGTTGGCTGGATTCCTCAATGCCTACCAATTTGCTGTAAACCGGGTGATCCGGCAGCACATGCCGGCGCGCCAGGCTGGCATAACTAAGGATAGCGGTCAATACATTGTTAAAGTCATGGGCAATGCCGCCGGCCATATGCCCAATGGCTTCCATTTTCTGAGCCTGCCGTAGTTCTGCTTCCAGCTTCAATCGCTCTGCCTGGGCGCGATACCGTTCCACGGCATAACGAATGGAGCGTTCCAGGATTTGCGGATTTATCTGGCCTTTCACCAGGTAATCGGCTGCGCCCGCCTCCATTGCTTCCAGGTCTACCTGATGGTCGCCCTGACCGGTGAGCAAAATGACCGGCGCTTTACAACCGCTGGCAACCGCCCAGCGCAGCAATTCCAACCCACTGAATTTACCCAGCCGCAAATCTACCAGGTAAATATCATGAGCGTTTTGGACAATTTTATTTGTGGCGGCTTCATAGGTGGCTACCCAGTCTAAGACGTAACGATTATCACCAATGTCTGCCAACAAATCCTGGGTGATAAGGTAATCATCCTCATCATCATCTACCAGTAATATACGTATCAAATCCATTGGACACTTTAAAATTCCTGATGAAACATCCTATACATGCTGTTCAGCGAACCGCTTACATGGCCAGGTCGTGTTCGGTGGGAGGCAGTTCTACCAGTTCAAACCAATACTTGCCAATCGCTTGTATCACCTTTACCAGGCCAGCAAAGGTAACAGGTTTGGTGATATAAGAACTGGCGCCCAGATCGTAGCTTCGATAAATATCTTCTTCCCCTTTGGAAGTGGTTAAAACTACAATGGGAATACGGCGCAGGTGTGGGGAGCGTTTGATCTCTTCTAGCGCTTCACGGCCGTCTTTCTTGGGCATGTTCAAATCTAGCAATATCAATCCCGGCATGGGATCATCTTGCAAATGGGCATACTTATCCCGGCGGAACAGATAATCCATCAACTGTTCGCCATCTTCCACAAAGTGCAAGTAGTTCACCAGACGCGCTTCTTCCAGGGCTTCTTGCGTCAATAGGCGGTCATCCGCATCATCATCTGCCATCAAAATTGTTAATGGTTGTCCCGCTCTGCCCATGCCTTGCTACTCCTTTGGTGAAAAATCGCTCATAAAAACAGCCACTGATATGGAAATGATATTTCCACTCGTTCGTGTCAGACATCCGATTTCTTTGAGAAATCGGATATCTGGTCGCCACTCTATCCTGTTCATCGTGGTTACAGCAGGCTCACAGTTTTCGGATGTGCCCGCCGTAAAAGCGAGTGTGGAAGGGTTGACCACCCGCCACTATCATATAAAAATTATATAAATTTGCCACCTGTTTTGTGAATGACCAGCAATTCTCAATTTACCAAGAGCCAGCGATTAAAATCGCGCCTACAGAGAGCAAAGCCCACCTGCGTGGGCTGGACGCCAGTCGGCGAAGGCCGACTTTGCCTTTTGTAGGTGCAGATTTATCTGCCGCCGCCGGGCAAATTGAGAATTGCTGGTGAATGACGATTTGTCGCAATTTTTAGCTGCGGCCAATTTTCATGGTTAGGGCTTTGGCTTCACGAATCCATTCTTCTGGCTGTAGATGCTGCCACTTTTTAGGCTGAACGATTTCCACGACCTGTTCTGGGGCACATTTAGCCAGGTCTTCTAGTGTGAGAACACCGGCTTCGTTCAAGCGACGCGCATAAGCCGGGCCAATGCCGCGAATGAGCTGCAGCTGATTTTTGCCGGTGTAATCAAAGGTATGTTGCACGGCCGTCATCTTTTCTTGCAGTGTTTGCGTTTGTTTTTCAGCCTCTTGCAGCCGGGCTTGCATCTCCACCAATTTCTTACCCAGGATTTGGGCATCGGTTAACTGGTGAGCCGCCGCCGCCACCTGCGCCTGCAATTCGTTTATGTGTATTTCAGCCCGGTTTAACTGCCCCACCAACGCCTCGTTCTCCGTTTTCAGCGTGGCAACCTGCTCCTGCCATCTCTGCGCCGCCGCCAGATCATCCCGCAAATGTATCAGTTCCACTTCCATAACCGCCACCCGCTGGCAAGCTTGCTGGTTTTCCGTGTGGGCTGTGTCTAGTTGATTTTCCAAACGGCCGTTATTTTCTTGCAGTAAATTTTTCTCGGCAGTAGTGGTTAATAACTTATCTTGCAGTGCTCGTGCCCGCTCCTGCAAATCTTCGAGTTGGTCTGAGGTCTGGCGCAGTCTGGTTTGTAATTGGCCTATCTCGGCTACGGCCGTGTCTAGCTGCTGTTTCTGGGTTTGGAGATCGGCATTTTGTTGTTGGATGCGCTCCTCTCGTTCGGCCACATCCTGGCGCAAACTCTCAACATCCTTTTGGGCGATCAACTGGCCTTTTTCGGCGCGTTGTAACCGGGCCTGCGTCACCTGATTCATAGCCTGGGCTTTGTTTCGTTCGCCGATCACTTTTTGCTCCCGCCGCCCCCAATAACGCCAATCTACTAAAAACACAAGCAACGCCCCAAACATTCCCCCGACCACCAACAGCAAGACGATGAGAATTGTTGAGTTCATGGAAGCACCTCAGAAGCCGTATTTTGCCCGGAGCCGGGCTTTTTTCTAAACAGCCTGGGCCGCCGCCAGAATGTTTTCCGCACGCGCCGGCGTAGTCTGTAAAACTTCGGCCAATTGGGTGGCCGAAAGCGCCTTTACTTTGGCAATTGTATCTATACCCTGCGCCTGCAATCGGGCCGCAAACACAGCGCCAATGCCATTAACACGGGTCAGATCATCAGGCACGGCCGTGTCCGTTATAACCGGGCGCCGCAAAAACGCCGGCGTCTCATCCGTCGCCGGGGTTTGAATGGGAATGCGCAATGGGGCAGGCGTAGCGGTGGAAGTTGGCTGCTCTCGCGTTTGTCGCCAACGCCGGTCTACGTCCGCCAGCCTATCCAACAACGCCAGCGCCCCCTCCTCAGCAGACGTACTTTTCTGGTAATACCAGATTATCAACGCCGCCATGCCGCCAATCAGCAAGCCAAAGAAAAATGTAAGTGAAATACCCTTTCTCATTATAACCCCCACAGAAGCTAAACATAATATGCCAGCTCATTCTAATGGGTAACGCCAGAGAAGGCAACAAAACAGTGCTTTTATTCTTGAGCCAGCACGTAGCGGTTGAGGGCTTCGCGGGCGGCGGGCAAGTGCTGCATGGCCCACCAATCGCCAGGGATGTCGGCAGAGGATTGTTTTTGCAGGAGGAGGAGGAAGGGGTCGGTTTGGGTGGAAGCGCCGGCAGCGGTGGTTTGCCGCCAGAACGGTTCTAAGGTGGACTGCCAACGGCCGTATCGTTCTCGCAGCCAGGGCCACACTTCGGCAAATTCGGGTTGAGCCGCCGCAACCGGTACCTTTTCGCGGTAGACCTGGACGGTCAACCGCTCTAGCCGATCCCAATAAGCTACAAAGGCATCAAAATCATCGTCAGCCAACCATTGACGCAGGAAACTGCTAAAGGGGTTCATGCATATGTTGAACGGGCAATGCGCCTGGTAATTGATTATGGGATGTTTTCCTGCAAACGCGCCAATTCCTCACGCAGGCGAGCAACTTCAGCTTCCGCAGCCTGGCGCGCAGCCGCTTCCCGCTCA
>JABFFZ010000072.1 GCA_013112725.1 Chloroflexota bacterium | reverse complement strand
TTCCAGGCCAGGCAGCCCGCGCGCGCCGGGCTGCCTGGCCTGGAACGTTATGCTCATTTGCAGGTGAATGGGGCGGGGCAGAAGGTGGTGGGATATACGGAAGCGTCACGCGGCTGCAAACATCTGTGCCGTCACTGCCCTGTTGTGCCGGTGTACAACGGCCGTTTCCGCATCATTCAGCCAGAAATTGTCCTGGCGGACATCCGCCAGCAAGTGGCGGCAGGGGCGCAGCACATCACCTTTGGCGACCCTGACTTTTTCAATGGCCCGGCCCATGCCCGGCATGTGGTAGCGGCGCTGCACCGCGAATTTCCGCAGGTGACGTATGACGTGGTGATCAAGATTGAACATGTGCTGCGCCATGCCGATTTGCTGCCGCTGCTACGGCAAACGGGCTGCCTGTTTATCACCAGCGCGATGGAGTCGCTGGATGATGATGTCTTGCAGATTTTTGACAAACAGCACAACCGCGCCGATTTTTTGCGGGCGCTGGCTTTGTGCCGGGCAGCGGATTTGCCGCTTGTGCCTACGTTTGTGGCCTTCACGCCCTGGACGACGGCGCAAGGTTACGCCGCTTTTCTGGCGGAACTAGAGGCGTTGGGGCTGGTTGACCTGGTTTCGCCGATTCAGCTTGCCATCCGGCTGCTGATTCCGGCGGGGTCAAAGTTGTTGGAGCTGGCGACCGTGCAGAAGTTGGTACGGCCGTTTGACGAAGCCGCATTGGTCTATCCCTGGGCACACCCGGACCCGGCGGTGGACGCGCTGTACGAAACGGTTTTTACGGCCGTTAAAGCCAGCCAAAATGCCGGTGAACCGCGCCGTTTGACCTTTGAGCGCATCTGGCAGGCGGCGACGGCCGTGTTGCCCGCCGCCGACATCCCCACCCGTACCCTTTCGCCGACGTCGGTCTTTGTGCCCACGCTCAGCGAAGAGTGGTACTGATGTGCTGAGCCATTTGCGGAGCAGTTTGCTTCCGATTTCGTTTAGTGGGCAAAGGCGGCACGGTCTGAAGACCGGCCACAGATGGTCAGGTTATATATGAACCAAGAATCCATTTCAGATTATCAAATTGAGAAGATGTTAATTGCCTTCTTTCGAAGAAATGGCTGTGTTCAATTGGTAGACGAGGAGCGGAGAAAGAAGTTGGGACAGAAATACCGAAAGAGGTATGAAGTGCGGCTGATCGCCAATTCTGAAGAAGAATTGGAAACCATACGCTATCTCTTGAAACAATCTGGTTTCAAGCCGGGCAAACCTTACCAGAAGCGTCGGCAATTTGTGCAGGCAGTTTACGGAAAATCGGCGGTGGATTGGTTTACAAGAGAGGGATAGGATTTCACGTTTTCACATTGCGCCAGGCGGGGGCTGCCTGCCAGGGGTCAGGTTGGGCAGCAGCGGCCACGGCCGTGCCCATTTTCCCCTTACCCGCGCCATGCAGCAGTTCAAACACGGCCGTGCCCACCCATTCCACCGCTGATGTCTCCGCAGCGGGCGACCAGTCGGCCATGTGTTCCTGCAAGTAGCCGGTGCTGGTATGCCCGGCGCGGAAATGGGGCTCCTGCAAAATTGCCAGCAGGTAGGGGATATTGGTGGTGATGCCCAACACGGCCGTTTCCCGCAGCGCCCGTTCCATCTTGGCCACCGCTTCGGCGCGGTCGGCCCCCCAGGTGATGATTTTTGCCAGCATGGGGTCATAGTAGGGGGTTACGGCCGTGCCCGATTCAATGCCATCATCCACCCGCACGCCAGGGCCGGACGGCCGTTGGTAATAGGCAATCTCGCCAATAGAGGGCATAAACTGGTTGGCTGGGTCTTCGGCATACACCCGGCACTCCATGGCGTGTCCGCGCTGGCGAACGTCCGCCTGGGTAAACGGCAGCGGCTCCCCGGCGGCAATACGAATCTGCCACACCGCCAGGTCTAGCCCCGTCACCAACTCCGTCACCGGATGCTCCACTTGCAGCCGCGTATTCATCTCCAAAAAGTAAAACCCCCCCTGCCCATCCACAATAAACTCCACCGTGCCCGCGTTGGTATATCCCGCCGCCTGTGCCAGCACCACCGCCGCCTGCGCCATCCGCTGCCGCAGCCCCTCATCCCGGATGATGGGCGCGGGGCTTTCTTCGATGATCTTTTGGTGGCGGCGCTGGATGGAACATTCCCGTTCAAAGAGGTGCAGCACACGGCCGTGCTGGTCGCCCAATACCTGAATCTCCACATGATGAATCTCGGTGAAATACTTTTCCACCAGGATGTGGTCATCGCCAAAGGCCGAGCGGGCCTCGCTGCGGGCAGCCTGCACCGCCCCGGCAAACTCGTCCGCCGACCAGACCACGCGCATCCCTTTGCCGCCGCCGCCGGCGCTGGCCTTGATGAGGATGGGATAGGGAATGTGGGCTACGGCCGTTTGCAAAGCCGTCACACTCAGCCCTGCGCCATCCACGCCGGGAGCTACCGGCACCCCGGCGCGAATCGCCAGTTCACGGGCGTTGGCTTTGCTGCCCAGACTGGTCATCGCCTGCGGCGTGGGGCCAATGAAGACCAGCCCCCGCCCGGCACAGGCAGCGGCAAATTCGGCATTTTCGCTGAGAAAACCATAGCCAGGGTGGATGGCCTGCGCCCCACACTGCCCGGCAATGCTCAGGACTTTTTCCTGGTTGAGGTAAGTATCAACGGCCGTCACCCCCGGCAGCCGGTACGCTTCATCCGCCAGCCGCACCCAGGGCGCGTCGGCGTCGGCGTCAGAGTAAATGGCCACGGCCGTGACGCCCAATTCCCGGCAAGCCAAAATGATACGGCGGGCAATCTCCCCGCGATTAGCAATCAGGATTTTGGTAAACATAGAGAGTTAGCGTGTGATGCGTGACGGGTGATGCGTGACGAGTGATGCCTGACCAGGCAACCCTCACGCATCACGCATCACACGTCACGGTTCTTCCGAATCCACCGCCAGGCAAAATCCACCGCCGGGCGCTGCAAGAACAGGCGACATTCCGCCAACCCAACTTTGCCGGTAATGACATCTTCTTCGCGTTCAAAGTCAGCGCCCAGGTGGGCAAAATCGTCGGCGTCATAGGCGTAGTCGGTAAACCAGGTCCAGGTCTGACGGCCGTCGGCCCACACCGGCGCCCCCTGCCGTTCCGTATCCATCACACCAGAGCGCACCTCGCCCAAATGAAACGAGGTGTTATTGGCATAGCCTACGCCCAACAGCAGCACCCAGCCATCCAGATCATACAGGCGCGCCAGCGGTGACTGTTCCCCCAGACCCATTTCCAGGGAATGGTTGGCGGTAACAAAGGTGGCCTGCTGGCCCCAGGCGGCAAAGGAAACCTGCGGGTGGTCACTGCGCAGCACACCGGGCCAACGGCGAAACGTCTCGGCAATGACGCCCATGCCGCGTGTGGGCGTTACCGCCGGGTCATAAGCAGGCATGATCTCCCGCACCGCTTCATGCCATACGTCGGGGATGGGTGGATTCTGCCAGTTGGCCGGGTCAGACAGGTCACTGGAATGGGTAGGCATGATGAGCGTACCCTGCTCTGTGAGTACCTCTTGGAGCGCCTGAATCACGGCGACCGGCCCGCCAGGCACGTACCCGATCTGGCTGAGTGACGAATGGACGAGCAGAGCCATGCCCGGCGTTACCCCCAACCGGCGCAAATCTTGCGCCAGATGTTGGCGGCTGAATGGCTGTGGCGAACGGAAGATGACGGAGGCTTCGCTCATTTCAGTAATTGGGCAATTGGGTAATTGGAAATTACGAAATTTCCCAATTACCTCACAATTTTTGCTGGATCGCCGCTTTTATCGCTTGCAAACGGCCGTTCAACTCTGGCTGCCCGGATTGGGTGGCCTGGGTGATAATCTGGTCAATCATCGCCACCAGCTCTGGCGACAGCATCTTGCGGTTGGCGTCCAGGATAGCCGCTTCCTGGGCCGGTGTTTCCGCTTCGATCAGGTGGTTGATGAGTTGAATTTCCGGCGGCATCTGGTCTTCTACCAGGCCGATGATCGCTTCCTGAACTTCGGCCAGGGCGGCAGCGTCAGCCTGCCGGCCCTTTTGTTCGGCTTCGGCCAGGCGGGCAGAGAGGAGGTACATGAACGTTTCGTCCAGTTTGTCGGCGTGTTGGCGCACGGCCATCGCCTTGTCCGGCGCATCCAGCAACAGTTGGAGCGTCTGATTGGCCTCGCCCAACACCTGCCGTGAAGCGTTTTGCATCTCCTCGTAAATTTTCAGGAACTGCTCGCGGTAATTGGTCAGCCGAACGGCCGTCGTCTTGTCCCCTTTCTTTTCGGCGGCTTCAATGGCGGCCGTCAGTTCGCTGAAAAACTCATAACGCAGCGCCCCCTGCCCGGCCATCACCAACGCCTGCACCACATCCTCATCTTGCTGGTTGGCCATGACGTGTTTCGCCAGCAGCTGCGGCGAGAGGCCGCCTTGTTGTTTGGCTTCACGGCTCAGTTTGTGAATGGCAATCTGGCGCTGTTCCAGGCGGCGGCCCACGGCCGTTTCCGTCATTAACCGCGCCCGCAAATTGGTCATCGCCACCATCTGCTTTTCGTCATTTGCCTGCGCCGCCGCATCTACAAAACTTTGCAGCATAGCAAAAAAGGTTTCGTCAATTTCACTCACCCGCTCTTTAATCAGGTAATCCTGCACATCCTGGTCGGCCTGAATGAGGGTGCGCAGCAGTTCCACCTGCTTTTGCTGCCGCTCAATCATCTCTTTGGTAATGCCTTCCGTTTCCAGCACCTTTTCCATGAAGGTTTGCATGTTGATGATCATTTGCGGTTGCAGGATGTAGGCGCGGCGCTCTTCCGGCGGCAGGCTGTTTGTTACATCTTGCGTCATCCGGCCGATCAGTTGTTCCCGCTGCATCTGGTTCAGGTGCAGTTCCTGCGGCAGGTAAATCATAAACAGTTCATGATCGGCGTCATGGTAGGCCAGAATGGACGACATTTGCCCGCCGGCGCCGCAGTTGGGGCAAACGGCCATGTTGAGCGAACCGTTGAGCAAACGTTGTTTCAATTCCGGGGTACGCCGGGCATCCACCAATTGGTGAACTTCGGCCCGGTAGGGCGCCCCGCAGTTGGGACAGGTGATTTGGGTGATCATTAAGTTCTCCGTTTTTTTGTGCGTGATACGTGATACGTGATACGTGATGCGTGATGCGTGATGCGTGATTGGGTTGGTCACGCATCACGTATCACACATCACGGAGTTAATCTCTCGGTAAGGAAAAGGTAAACGTGGCGCCGGGACCATCGGGGTTGTTGTGAAACCAGATACGGCCGTGATGCGCTTCCACAATTGCCTTCGATAAATACAAGCCCAGCCCGGTACCTTCGGCCTTACGGCTGAGGGCATTATCCAGGCGGGCAAACTTTTGAAAAATGCGGTGCTGCTGGTGGTCGGGGATGCCAATGCCGCTGTCGCGCACCGAGATGGTGACATGCTGTGGATGCACCTGACCGCTGATAACTATTGGCCCGCCTTCTGGCGCATATTTCAAGGCATTACTGACCAGGTTGTTTAATACCTGTGTCAACCGCCGCTCGTCACCCACTACCAGGGGAAAATCTTCGTCAAACTTCAATACAAATTGATGATTCTTCGCCTGGCTGCCAAACTTCTTGACTACACTGCCCGCAATTTCTGGCAAGAACACATCATCGCTCACTTCCAGGTTAAACGTACCGGCTTGCAGACGGGAGACTTCCAGTAAACTGTCAATCAGGTCGTTAAGATTATCGGCCTCTTCTTCGATGACGCTCAGAGAATCTTCCACAATTTCCGGCGACCAGTTAGCGTCCTGGCGGCGTAGAGTGCCGGCGTACCCTTTGATGATGGAGACCGGCGTTTTCAGTTCGTGGCTGACGACGGAAATAAAGGTTTTTTGCAGCGATTCTTCCTCACGATAGCGGGTGAGGTCGCGCACGTTGGCGATGATGTCGGTCATACGGCCGTCGCTGTCCATCAGCGGCGCGTAGGTAATGCCCAGGCTAATGACATCACCGCCGGTTTCGGATTCGGAATACGGCCGTAACAAATCCCCTTCCACATACAAATGAGCCGCGCCTGGCAGGGGCCAGCCATTAGCCAGCGCCGCCTGCAAATCCATGGCCGTTTTCAACGTGCGCCATTGGAAAATCTCATCATGATGATGGCCAATAACAGAGGTGGACGGCCGTCCCGTCATTCGGCTGAGCGCCTGATTAAACACCGTAATCCGCAGCGCCGGGTCCAAAATCATCACCCCATCCGCGCTTTGCTCGATGATGGCATCCAACCGCTGCTTTTCCTGGTTCACCTGCTGGTACAGCCGGGCATTGCGCACAGCAATGGCCGCCTGCTCGGCAAAACTGCGCAGCAGCATCTTCACATCCTGCGGCAAATAGTAGGTACTGCCCGCCAGGAAGACATATATCACACCCACCGCCTGTTCGCCATTGACCATCGGCAGGCGCACCATTTGCGTCAGCCCCATACTGGCATCACGGCCAATCTTTTGCAGGCGGCGGGTGAGTTCCGCTTCCTGTTCCACGCTGTCCAGTTCATTGGGCAACTCGCGCAGCAGCGGCGCAAAGTGGTCTACCAGATTCACGGGAATGCCGTACACGGCTGCCACCCGCAGCGTCTCTATTTTAGCGTCCCGCAGGGCAATCAGCCCGGCCCGCCCGGACACCAGTTCTACCGCCGACTGCAAAATAATGCGCAGCACATCATGCAAATCTAGCTCGGCTGTCAGCGCCCGCGAGATTGCCAGCAGATATTCCCGTTGCAGGATACGAATGTCTACCAGTTGCGCCATAAAAATAAAAATGTCATTGGGTCATTGCATAATTACCTCAATTACCCAATGACTTAATTACTTACTTGCCAGACCGGAGATTGTAACATACGGCGGCAGCACAGGCATCTTCACAGTGCCAGGCGAAACAGGACAGAACGCCCCTTGCCGCACAAGACCCGGCAAAGCTACAATCTCACCAGAGAGTAATGCTCATGTCCGCAACAGTACAGGTCAGGCACGTCACCGAAGATGATTTACCCGCCGTGCGCGATTTGTTTTATCGCAGCTACGGCGAGGAATACCCCTACAAAGAGTTTTACAGCGACGAATGGTTAAAGCGCAGTATCTACCGGGACAGCTATTTATTTTTGTTGGCGGAGATTGACGGCCGTGTCGTGGGCACTGCATCCGTCTACTTTGAAGTGGGCGCCTACTCTGACCTGTGCGGCGAATTTGGCCGGTTGGCCGTAGACCCAGATTTCCGCGACGCCGGCGTGGGTAGCGCCCTGATGCAGGCCCGGCTGGACTTTGCCACCAAACGGCTGCACTTTGGCCTCTCCGAATGCCGCACCGTCCACGACTACGCCCAACGCATCTCCGAAAAATTCGGCCTGCGCCCCATCGGTTTCCTGCCCCAAAAAGTGCTGCTGGACAACCGGGAAAGCCTGGTTATGATGGCCAAAACCTTTGGCCCCGCCCACGATTTGCGCTCCAACAATCCGCGCGTCATCCCCGAAGCATTTTCGTTGGGGCAGTTGGCGCTGCGCAACCTGGGCTTCCACAACGACATCATCGCCGTGGAAGACGCTGATGGCTACCCCATTGGTGAAGGTTTCCAGGTGGAGGAACTGTCGGAAACGCTGCTGCCGTACCTGCTGCGCATTGAGCGCGGGCGTTTGTCCCGCCGCCAGGTGTTTGGCAATTTGCAGCTCAGTTATGGCCTCTTCATGCTGGAATCGCGCAATTCGCGTTACCTGGTGGCACGGGAAGATGATCGTATTGTGGGCGCGATTGGCTTCACGTTGGATACCATTGGCCGCAGCATCAAGGTGCTGGAACTGATAGACCTGCGCGATGATGTGGCCGGTTTTTTGCTTAAAGAACTAGACCAATGGGCCAAAAATGTGTACGGCGCGGAGTATCTGGAAATTACCGTCAGTGCTTATTGGCCGGACATCCAACGCACCCTCAGCAATCTGGGTTTTGTGCCGGTAGCTTACTGCCCGTCGTTTGTCTTCCATGAGGTGGAACGGCTGGACACCATCAAAATGGCCAAGCTATACGTGCCGTTGGATATTGATTGGGCGGTGCTGACGGCGCCCAGCCGCGAGATTTTTGACCTGGTGCGCGCCGGTTTTGAAGAAAAGCGGCTGGGTATTTCTGTTAATGAGACGACGCGGCAAATGGCAATTTTTGCCGGGCTGGAAGAGGGAGAACTGGCGAAGATCGCCGGGTTGTGTGCGGTGATGGAATTTCCAGCGGGCAGTGTGGTGCTGCGCGCCGGGCAGACTAGCAATATCTTTTACATGATCATGGAAGGCAGCATTGATATTCTGGCCTACGACAACACCCGCACGCTGGCGCAGATTCACGCCGGGGATTTCTTGGGGGAGATTTCGTTGGTCAGCCAGCAGCCGCATGTGGCCACGGCCGTGACCAACACCGCCTGCAAATTGGTGGCCCTGCAACGGGATGACTTTGAAAAACTGTGTAACCGCTACCCCCGGCTGGGCCTGAAAGTGATGCGCAATATCGCCATTAACGTGGGACAAAAACTACACCTGCGAAACCAGGTAATTCCCTGAAATTCCCCCTTCTTTCCGCTTTAATTCGTGTTACAATCCCCGGTACTTATTGTCCTTGCACATCCAATAAGACAAAGAAGAAGAGGGAAAATGGCATCCTTTTACCACGTCGTGAGCGTTGAGGACAATGGCGGTATTTATTCACTCATTGAGGCCACGTTACGGCCGTTGCCCGTGCAATGCCACCACGCCCGCAACGGAGAAGAGGCATTAAAGCTCATCCCCGAAGTAAAACCGGATGTGGTTGTATTAGACCTGGGCTTACCGGATATTACCGGTTGGGATTTGCTGGATCGGCTCAATGCCCTGGATGACTGCCATCCTGACGTGGTGCTGCTTTCGGCGCTGGTGGAAGGGGGACGCCCCATACGGTTTGGCCGGGAGACGTTCAACCGGGTAATTACCAAACCGTTTGTACCCGCTGAACTGCGGCATAACGTTTCCGAACTGTTGGGACTGGCGTAGTAACCGTTCAGTTCCTCTGGAGACTTGACAAGTTTTTGCGCCTGAATTGCGGCAGCTGCCTCTGGTAATAAACTTGTCAAGTCTGAACGCTTACCTGGCGTAATCAAAACCGGCTGATCTGGTTCAAAATGTCATGCACCAGTTTGAGCAAAGTTTGGGTGCTGGTTTCGCCAATGGCAACGACCGTGTCTGGTTTATTTGCCCGAAAATACAAACTCCGCAAAAACATCTTGATATTGATCGCCTGCCGGTATGAGGCCGGGAACGGCTCTTTCTCTTGGGCCAGGGGAATAAAGCTATTGAGCCATGCTTTTACCTCGGCCTCTTTCAACAGTTTCCGTTCCAGGCAGGCCAGGACAGGAATCGCCAGCCGTTCATCTTCTTCAAAGTTATACACCAGATGGGGATTGGTTACCTTTTCCCGGATCACCTGCAAAATATCCAGCAAATCGGCGGCATGGAGTTCTTTGCAACGGGCCAGGTCATCTAAAGCGTCAGCGGCATGAGCCACGGCGTGCGCCCACCCTTTGTCACCCTCCGCCACAAACCCCCGAAAATCTTGTTCCTGGGCCAGGTAGGCCAGCACCTGTTCCTTCACATGCAGCAGTTCATCGCGGCTGAGGAACGGCCGTCGCCGGTGGGCAATCAATAGCAACGGCAGCAGCAGCATGGAAAAGGTGCGCGTAAAAACCGAGTCTGTCTCCTTCTCCCCCAGGCGATAAAACAGGTGCATATCATCCAGGACTACCGCCAAAATCTCTTTGTACTGCTCTTCCGAAAACAATTCATGCTCATCCAGCATCCAGGTCGCCAGGCAGGTATAAATCAAATCGTCCCGCAGTTCACTATCCACTGCCCCCAGGTGCGGCAGCATTTCTAACACACGCTGGTACGCATCCACTCCATCGGGCAGCTTAAATTCATCCGCCGCCAGTGGTAAAAGTCGTTCTTTTAGAGCCTGTTCACTTAACTGCATCGTTTAACCTGCACCCTCCCCACCTTTTGCGTTTGGCATCATAGGAAAGGGGATAAAAAAGGAGGCTCTACAGGATTTCATGGGGTTCGGCGTGACATGTGACGAGTGATGCGTGTGGTCTCTCCGGTCACGCATCACAGCCTGCCCTGAGTTCCCAAAGAACCAAAAAGGATGTTCCGATAATCACGCAATTGTATCCGCAGCAAACTGGTTTCCACAACACCGTGGAATGAGGTTACAATTACCTCACTATGGACAGACTATTTTTTATGCTTGGTTCCGCTTTGATGTTTTTGGGCGTGGCGGCGGGCGCGTTTGGGACGCATGGGTTGGCCGCTTACTTCCAGCAGCATCCTACGCTCAAAGGGACATATGACACGGCCGTGCAATACCACACCCTGCACGCCCTGGCCCTCTTTGCGGCTGCCTGGGCCACTAACAAATGGGGCGGCAGCCTGCCCACCTGGGGCGGCTACCTGTTTCTGCTGGGCATTTTCCTCTTTTCCGGCAGCCTGTATCTATTGGTCGCCACTCGATTGCGCTGGCTGGGCATGACTACCCCCCTCGGTGGCATCGCTTTCCTGGCCGGCTGGTTCTGCCTCTTCCTGGCTGCCTACCGGGCAGGTAATTGAGTCATTGGGCAATTTGTGCCTTTAATTACTCAATTACCCAATGACGCAATTACTCAATTACCATCTCTCTAACGAGGTTTCCCATGAATCCCTTTGGTGTTCCCGGCATTACTCCCCAAGAGTTGGCCCAAAAACGGGCCAGCGGTGATACCTTCATTTTGCTCGATGTACGCGAACCGTATGAACTGGCCTATGCCAATCTGGGTGAGGGCGTCACCCTGCTGCCGCTGAGTGATCTGGCCCGCCGCCAGCTAGAGGCGCTGCCGCCCGAAATCGCCGCTAACAAAGAGGCGGACATCGTGGTGCTGTGTCACCACGGCAACCGCAGCGCCCAGGTCACAGCCTGGCTGCACCACAATGGCTGGGTCAATGCCGTCAACGCCGACGGCGGCATCGAAGCATATGCGATTGAGGTTGATCCCTCGGTCGGCCGTTATTAAGAGGAGTAAACAGTAAACAGTGAGCAGTGGGCGGTGGGCGGTAGGCAGGAAGACAATCCGCTGTTCTCTGCTTACTGCTTACTGCTCACTAACAAATTCCAATGCCCGACTATCTCAAAGTACACGAAGTTGGCCCCCGTGATGGCCTGCAAAATGAAGCCACCCCCGTCAGCACGGCGCAAAAGAACCGGCTGGTGGATGGATTGGTGGATGCTGGCTTGCAACACATTGAACTGACCAGCTTCGTCCACCCCAAAGCAGTGCCGCAAATGGCGGATGCGGATGAGGTCACGGCCGTAAACCGCCAAAAATATCCGCACATCAACTTTGTTGGCCTCGTTTTTAACCAGCGCGGCTACGAGCGGGCGCTGGCGGCGGGTTGCCGGGCCATCGCCTGCGGCGTCAGCGTCAGCGAGACGTTTAGCCAGAAAAATACGCGCATGTCTTCGCAGGAAGCCCAGGCCATCAGCCGCAGTCTGGTGGAACAGGCCAAACGGGATGGCCTCTGGACACGCGCCTACGTGATGACCGCCTGGGTGTGCCCCTTTGAAGGGCCAACGCCGCCATACAAGACGGTGGCTGTAGCCGAAACCTTGTGGAGCTTGGGCGTGGATGAACTGGCCATTGCCGACACCATTGGTTTTGCCAATCCACTGGATGTGGGTCGCCTGATGGAAAATCTGGGTCGCCGCCTGGATATGAACCGGCTGGCGGTGCATCTGCATGATACGCAGGCTATGGGATTAGCCAATGCCACCACCGCCATACAAGCCGGGGTGCGCATTTTCGACAGCAGCGTGGGCGGGTTGGGTGGCTGCCCCTTTGCCCCCGGCGCGGCAGGTAATCTGGCTACCGAAGACCTGGTGTTTCTGGCCTACAAAATGGGCATCGGGACAGGCGTGGACTTTCAGCGACTATGGGACGTGGTGCATGAACTGGAAACATTTATCGGCCGTCCTGTCGGCGGCCGTATCCGCGCCTGGTGGGAGAGCACGTATCACACGGAACCGACGGTGGAGTTTAGGTGATCGTTGTTGCAGGTGGTAAGTGGCAGGTGGCAAGTAATTACCTGCAACCTGCCACTTGCTACCTGCCACCCATCTCCTGCATTATTCCTCCAAACTGCTCAATTTCCGCCATCGTGTTGTAACAATGGAACGAAACACGCAGGTAAGCATGGCCTTCTTTGTCCAGGTGCTTGACCAGGGCGACGTGCTGGCGAGCCAAGGCAGCCACCAGGGCATCTGCTTCGGCGCTGCTCACGTCAACGGCAAAAGTGACGATGGGGCCATGGACCGGTTGCGGGGAAATGACCCGGTAGCCGAGGTTGGTGAGTACGGCCGTTGCCCGATCCGACAGTTCTCGTGTATGCCGGTCAATGTTTTCTACCCCCAGTTCCCGCAGCAGCCCCAAACTTTCCACCATGGCGATGATGCCCGGTATATTGGGCGTGCCGGCCATGAAACGTTGGGCGGCTGGGGCCGGCGTCAGGTTATATTTCAGCCAGTGTAAATAATCAACGGTGGCATTGCTGCCAATGGCGCGGGGCTGCATCTGTTCAGCCAACTCTTGCCGCACATAGAGAAAACCCTGCCCCGGCAGCGCCAGCAATGACTTCTGGCCGCCGCAGGCCAATACGTCAATATGCATTGCCTGCACGTCAATGGGCATATGGCCGATGGCTTGAATGGCGTCCACCACAAACAGAATACCGCGCTCATGGCAAAAACGACCAACGGCCGTCAAATCCGTGCGCTGTCCTGTAAAAAATTGAATGGCGCTGGCAGCAACCACCCGCGTCCGATCATTCACATACGGTTGCAGCGCCGCCAACGTAAGACCACCCTCCATGGCCGGAACCAGCCGCGACTCCACGCCTTCCCGCGCCAGGCTAAGCCAGGGATATACATTCGAAGGAAACTCCACATCACAAAAAACCACATTATCCCCTGGCTGCCAGGCCATCGCCTGCGCCACCGCATTCAGCCCGGCGGAGGTGGTAGCGCTGGGCACAATTTCCCAGGGCGACGCCGCGTTTAGAAAGGCCGCCATCCCCTGGCGCAGCCGCTCGGCATAATCCAGCCCATGTTTCATCCAAAAGCGGCTTGGCTGCCGGGCAAATTCATCAATCGCCCATTTCACTTTGGCCTGCGTGCGGGCGGGCAATGGCGAAATACCGGCATGGTTAAAGTAGAGCGTTTCACTGCTGCCAGGAAATTCATCTGCGCGTAATTGTTCTACGTTATACATCTATCACTATCACCTTATATAATTTGGGTAATCAGATAATTTGGGTAATCAGGTAATTTGGGTAATCAGGTAATTGAGCAATTACCCCATGACTCAATTACCAGATTCTACCACCCACCAGGAATCTACACCGATGGTACTAACGCCGCAACTGCTTTTATCTGCTTATTGTGAAGGGATATTCCCAATGGCGCATGAAGACGGCCGTATCTACTGGTATGATCCTGACCCCCGCGCTGTCATCCCTCTGGATGATTTCCACGTGCCGCGTCGTCTGGCGCGCATCGTGCGGATGGGTGTGTTTGAGGTGCGGGTGGATACGGCGTTTACGGCCGTGATGCAGGCCTGCGCTGCCCCTGCTGACGGCCGTGAAACCACCTGGATTAGCCCGGAATTCGTCCGCGCCTACACCGACCTGCACCGGCGTGGTTTTGCCCACAGTGTGGAATGTTGGCAAGACGGCCGTTTGGTGGGCGGGCTGTATGGCGTCTCCGTGCAGGGATTGTTCGCCGGGGAAAGCATGTTCAGCCTGGCCCCTAACGCCAGCAAAGTAGCCCTGGTACACCTGGTGGAGCGGCTGCGGTGTGGTGGTTTTCAGCTACTCGACACGCAATTCATGACGGAACATTTGCGCCAGTTTGGTACAATCGAAATCTCTGCCGCCGCCTACAAACGCCAGCTAGCGCAGGTGCTTTTAATAACGGCGAAGTTTTAGTGTCAAGTGTCAGGTATCAAGTGTTAAGTTACGTGACACATGACACTTGATACCCTATCGAGGAGAGGAGAACTATGACCGACAAAATTGACCGGACCGATGTGCGCATTTTCAGCGGCCGTTCCAATCGGCCGTTGGCCGAACAGATCGCCAATCATTTGGAACTGCCCCTGGCCGAGACCAGATTTTCCCGGTTCAGCAACGACAACCTGTTTGTGCAGTTGGGGCGGAGTGTGCGCGGCCGGGTGGTCTACATCGTGCAATCGTTAACGCCGCCCGTCAGTGACCATCTGGTGGAACTGCTGATGATGCTGGATATTGCCAAAAGCGCCGCCGCCCGCGAAATCCATGCCATCATCCCTTACTTTTCTTATGCCCGCTCCGACAAAAAAGACGCGCCGCGCATCTCCATCACCGCCCGCCTGATTGCCGACCTGCTGGCCACGGCCGGGGCCACGCACATTATGACCATGACCCTCCATTCGCCGCAGGTGCATGGCTTTTTCAGTGTGCCGGCCGACCCACTGACGGCGCGTATGGAACTGGCGACCTATATTCGCCAGCGCGGCCTGGACCCGGTGCGGGATGTGGTGGTAGCCCCCGACATGGGGCGGGCCAAACCGGCGGCCCGATTTGCCCGCGACCTGGGGTTGTCTATTGCCTCGGCCGACAAAGTACGCATTTCTGACACGGAAGTGCGTATCGGCGGCTTAATTGGCCGCCAGGTAAAAGGTTTTAAACGCGCAATTGTGTACGATGACGAGATCGCCACGGGTGGATCAGTGGTAGAATTGAGCCAGGTGTTGGTCGAAAGCGGCATTGAAGAGATTATTCTGATGTGTACGCACGGCCTGTTTTTGGGGCGAGCGGTGGAACGGCTGGCCTCTATTCCCCAAATTGTGGAAGTGGTGACCACGGATACAGTGGAACGGCCGTCCGAACGCCAACCCGCCAATCTCACCGTCCTCTCTGTCGCCTCCGTCTTCGCCGAAGCCATGCGCCAAAATTACTGTCACCGCTCGATCGGGGAGCTGTTTGAAGGGATGGAAAGCTGATAATTGACAATTGCCAATTAAAGAGGAGTAAACGAATGAACGACAACAACCATCATCACGACGAAGAAGATTTTATTATGGCTTTTCAGGATAGCTGCGATAAACCGACGCTGCTGCTGATTCATGGCTTCCCCCTGAACAGCAGCATGTGGTCGCCGCAGTTGGATGACCTGGCAAATTTTGTGCGCGTCATTGCCCCCGACCTGCGCGGGCACGGCCAATCGGACGCCATCGCCGGGCCATACAGCGTGGAGCAACTGGCCGATGATTGCGCCGACCTGCTAGCGCATTTGAATGTGGCTACGCCGTTTGTGGTCTGTGGCCTCTCCATGGGCGGCTACATTGCCCTGGAATTTTACCGGCGTTATAGCGAACACGTGGCCGGATTGATTCTGACAGCCACCCGCGCCGGAGCCGATTCGGCCGAGGGCAAGGCAAATCGGGACAAGATGGCAGAACTGGCTAAACGAGAGGGGGTCACGGCCATAGCTGACGCCATGCTGCCCAAACTGCTCGCCCCCGCCAATTTCGCCCACGATGAAGAACTGGTGGCCTTTGCCCGCGAGATGATGGAAGGCACGTCACTGGAAGGGGTAGTGGGCGCATTGGCCGCCATGCGTGACCGGCCCGACTCCACCCCCATCCTGCCCGCTATTGACGTGCCGGTGCTGGTCATTCATGGCACGGAAGACCAGATCATCCCCGTGTCAGAAGCAGAGGCAATAGCCCAGGCTGTACCCGACGGCCGTCTGGTCATCATCCCCGACGCCGGCCACCTGCCCAACCTGGAACAACCCGACGCCTTTAATGATGCGGTGATTGATTTTTTGGAAATGCTGGGCTTTGATGAAGAGATAGAGTAAGGGGATGAAGGGGTGATGGGGTGATGGGGTGATAAGGTGAAGGGGTGACATGGTGACATGGTGACATGGTGATCTCCAATCTCTAATCTCCAATCTCCCAATTACCCAATTACCCAATTACCCAATTACCCAATCTCCCAATTACCTGCTGTGTTCGACTGGAAGAGTGGCGACGATGAATGGGTGGAAGAGGGGACGGCCGTAACTACCGTTCCCTCTTCCCGTTTTCGCTTCAAGGCCAGAGGGCTGCTGGCGCTGGCTGCGCTGGCGCTGCTGGTGGTGGTCGGGATGGGGTTGGCTTATCGGCAGGTAAATGTGCAGGTCACGGCCGTGACCCACAGCCGCGAAGAAGAGATACGCGCCGCCGACCGACTGCTGGTGGAAACGGCCGTGGCCGGCGACAATGACCTGTTCACCGCCTTCCTCAGCCGCTCGCCGGAGTGGACGGACGCCCAGATACGGCTGCAAACACGCGGTAGTTTGTTTGACCGCCCGCCAATGGGCCTGTGGCTGGACACCAGGGCTGACCTGTTCGCCGGTGAATTCCTTTCGGCCACCCAATTCATTCTTGCCCCCGACCTGAACAGCGCCGAACTCAGGATGGCTATGCCCTACGTCACTCTGGATGAGGCCGGGCAGATGCAGCCGCTGTTGTTGCAGCGCACGGCCGTTTACCGGCGGCAAGCTAACGGCTGGCTGCTGGCGGAACCGGACAAAACGTTTTGGGGCGATTATGTGCATGAGGAACGGCCGTATCTCGACCTGATCACCCCCACCCGTGACCGGGAAATTGCCATCCGCCTGGCTGATGATTTGAGCGACTGGATCAACCGCGTCTGCAACGATATGAACTGCCCCAACCAGTTTGCCCTGCAACTGCGCCTGTCTAACAACCCAAATAGTTTGCTGGACATATACTCCCCCATCCGGCTCAGCACCACCTACCTGGGCGGGCAGCAAACCACCCACCTGTCACTGCCTACGCCCACCCTGGTGGGGCTGCCGCTGGACGAAAGCGGATACCAGGTCTTGCTGCGCGGTTACGCCACCCATCTGGCGCAGGTGCTGCTGAACGCCTATGCCTTTGAACCCCAATCTCCCGCCCTGGTTGGCAGCTTCATCGGCAGCCCGGATATGGATGGGATGCTGGCCGCATGGGGTTTATTCACCCCCTGGCCCACCGGCTACAACCCTGTCCGAGCCGCCAAACCGCCGCCCATCCCCCTGCCGGATCAGGACATCGTGATGTTGTGCCAGGGTAGCCGCGCCCCCAACCTGTTCCGTTATGACGCCGCCGCCGAAACCTGGTTTGATCTGCCCCTGGCCACAGAAGGCGCGCCGGGTTTTTACCTGACGCCTTTTCCCGCCGGGCAGGGCGTAGTGTTGGTAGCCGGCCCTTCGGTGCGTGATGGCCTGTTCCGGGTGATCTGGCTGCACGACGGCCGTGAACGCCTCCTCTTTATCACCGATGTCTGGCCTTACATCCACGCGATCGCCGAACTGGAACCCGGCCGATTCTTGCTCAATTACGGCTCTGATTTCACTGATGTCACTGATGGAAACGGGACAATGAGAACCCGCTATGAAACCGTCGAGATTACGGCTGCTGCCTGTGACGATGAGACTTGCCCCGTGCAACCTTTTACGAAATGGGTGCAGCCCTCGCCAGACGGCCGTTACACCCTCATCACAGTCCCAGATGAAAACCAACGGCAAATCTACAGTGTGGGCAATGCGGCCGGGGAAAAAATAACAACCCTAGAACATGCTTATAATCCCGTCTGGCTGGACGGCCGTACCCTGGCCTATGTGCAATCCATCCCCTCCAACGACCTGAATGAACCGGCCGAAACCAGCCTGACGACGGCCGTGATGAGCGAGGATGGTACCGTGCAAATCGAACACCCCCTGACGATAGATCACATTCGCGCTGCCCTGCCCGGATTACCATCCAACAGCCGGGTGTATATCGCTACGATGACCCCCTATCCGGCCACGCAGCCAGAACAACTATTTCTCAGCATTTTTGATTGGCAGGGAAATATGTTGCAAAGAGGCTACTTGCTGCAATACGACTGGCAGAAACATGAATGGGCCATCCTGGACAACGCACCGGCCAACCATCCCTGGTGGGCCATTCAGCAACACGGCCGTTACCTGGCATTAGCCGTTTACGGCATTTCTGAGTCTGAAGTATACCTCTATGACATTCCCAACCAACGCTGGCAGGTGTATACAGGTGGCAACCCCGGTTTCATTTTTGACAACCCCCTACCCTGGTCAGATGATGGACGCTGGTTCATCGTGTTAGAAAGCGGCCTGGTGCGGCTGATAGCGCCAGAGTATGAATACCAGAAGCTGCTGTTTCACGGACTGGATAATTGCGTGGCCGCCTTATTTGTAGACCGCGCCCGGCGCGACGTGGATCCCGGCCCCTGACCATTGGGGCTGATCACCAGGTCATTTTTAAAGGGCAGTGGTTTGTTGGCGGCACGGCCGTACAGCAGCCACAACTGGCTGTTAAACGGCTCTTCGCCTTCGGCTAAAGTAGAGGGCAGGTAACGGCCGTCGGGCTGCAATAGATGGCTTTTGGCCGTGTCGTGTAAATAGATATTCAGCAGCCGGATTACCTCTTGCCGGAGGCCCTCATTTTCCAATGGGAACAGCACTTCTACCCGCCGGTCAATGTTACGCGGCATCGGATCGGCGCTGCCCAGGTAGATGTCCGGCTGCCCCAGGTTATGGAAATAATAAACGCGGCTGTGCTCCAAAAAGCGGCCCACAATACTCATCACCCGGATATTATCGCTGACGCCGGCCACGCCGGGCCGCAAACAACAAATCCCCCGGATGATCAGGTCAATCTGCACCCCCGCCCGCGACGCCGTATACAACGCCCGGATAATGCGCGGGTCTACAAGGGAATTCGCTTTGATGACAAGACGGCCGTGTTTGCCATGCGCCGTCTCCCGCTCAATCAAGCGCGTCAGATTATCCCGGAAGTTCACCGGGGCCACCCAAAACTTGCGATACTCCTTCTGCTTGGAAAAGCCGGTGAGAAAGTTAAACACCTCAGACGCATCCGCCGCCATCTCCTCATCCGTCGTCAACAGCCCCAGGTCAGTATACAGCCGTGAGGTAAAGGCGTTGTAATTGCCCGTGGCTATATGCACATAACGGCGCAGCCCGTCCCGCTCGCGGCGCACAATCAACATCACCTTACTGTGCGTCTTCAACCCCATAATGCCATAAGCTACATGCACCCCCGCATTTTCCAATGCCCGCGCCCACTCAATGTTGCTCTCTTCGTCAAAACGCGCTTTCAGTTCCACCAGCACCGCTACCTGCTTGCCATTCTCCCGCGCCCGCATCAGCGCCCGCACAATGGGCGGGTTTGGCCCCACCCGGTACAACGTACACTTGATGGCGATCACGTCCGGGTCATCGGCAGCCGTTTCCACCAGGTTAATCACCGGATTAAAACTATCATACGGATGGTGCAGCAGCACCTCTTCGCGCCTAAGAACGTTAAAAATGTTCTCGCCGCTGCGGAATGGCTGTGGCAGCCGGGGTTGGAAAACCTCATCCTTCAAATCCGGCCGATCCAGCCGGTGCAGTTCCCACAAACTGCTCAGAGCCAACGGGCCATTAGCCGTATACACATCGTGGGAACCAATACGCAAATGTTCAATGAGCAGCCGCCGCGTATCACCCGGCATTGTCTCGTCCACTTCCAGACGCACCACCTGCCCAAAATGACGCTGCCGCAAACTCTCCTCCATGGTCAACAGCAAATCGTCCGCTTCCTCTTCCTGTATCTCCATGTCCGTGTTCCGCGTCACCCGGAAAGGATAAGCGGCTTTAATGGTCATACCCGGAAAGAGACGATCCAGATTATCGGCAATCACCTGCTCAACCCAGACCAGCTTTTGCGTGCGCGGCGGCAATATATCCTCCGGGTCAATCGGTTTCAGCGGCACCAGGCGCGGCAGCGACGCCGGCACTTTGACACGGGCAAAATAATCATCACCCGTATCCGGGTCTACAATTTCCGCCGCCAGATTGATGCTGAGGTTAGAAATATGGGGGAAAGGATGGGCCGGGTCGGTGACCAGGGGAGTTAACACCGGGAAAATTTCGCGGTCAAAATAGTCGCGCAGTTTGCGTTTCTGCCGGGCATTCAAATCTTTGTAATCCAGAACGTAAATGCCTTCGTTGGCTAACATAGGCAGCAACATCTCTTGCCAGTAGGTCACGGCCGTGCCAAACAAATTCGTCACCACCCGATGAATCTGCACCAGTTGTTCCCGCGGCGTCAGGCCGTCGGCCGGCGTGTCCGTAATGCCTAACAACACCTGCTGCTTCAGGCCAGACACCCGCACCATAAACAGTTCATCCATGTTCGAGCTAAAGATGGCCACAAACTTCACCCGCTCTAGCAGCGGATGGTCTTCGCGGGTACACTCTTCCAGCACCCGCCGATTAAATTCGATCTGGCTCAACTCACGGTTAATATAGAGCGTAGGGTTTTTGAGGTCTGGGTTGTCTGGGTTATTCATAGATTGGAGATTGGAGATTCAGTAGATCCAAATTTGTGCTTCCTCTGAACAAGATTTGCCGGATTTGCGGATTTTTTTCAGGTAAATTTAATCCGCAAATCCTGCAAATCCGTTGTCAACCGGGATCTCTCAATCTCCTATGCATCATATGCAAACAAGGTCGATCAAGTTAACATCAGTCTACCACATGAAAATCATTCTGGGCATAGCCAGTTTAATCTGGCTCGCCAGTTGCGGGCAGGCGGGGGCGCTGCCGACACCAGCGCCCACGGCCGTCTGGCCCACATCCCCGCCGCTGCTCTCGGTTGTACAACCGCTGCCGGCTACCGCCACCGGCGTCGTCTCTGGCACGGCCGTCTCCGACACGGCCGTGCCCACTACCACCGCCATTTCCCCCCCTCTGCCCACCCCCAACCCCGCCTCACCCCGCCTGCGTCTGGCGGTCGACACGGTCGTACCCGCCACCTTCGTCAGCGCCGCCCAACAATTCGCCCAGCAACATCTGGCACAATACAGTTGGAGCGAGCCTGGGGAGGCGCACCTGCTGCTGACTACGCGCAGCGAACGGCCGTTGGCTCGCTGGGTTTATGCCTTAGCCGCCCCCTTCCCCACCGTGCCTGATGGCCTCACCCTGGCCGAATTACAGACCGCCTGGCAAAGCGGCAGCCTGCCCGTCATTGTCAGCGACAGCACCGCCGCCGCTATGACACCCTTGCTGGGTACGCCGGGCACGGCCGTACAAATTGTGCCCGACGGTGAACTGCGCGAACGATTGTGGGCGGCACGGCCGTCGGCTACCGCCCCCTCGCTCACCATCCTCCCTTTTGATCAACTCACGCCTGACCTGAAAGTGCTGGCGCTGGACGGCCAATCGCCACTGGCGGCCGATTTTGCGCCGGAGAACTACCCGTTGACCGTGGCCATTGGCGTGGAAGGTGAGGACACGGCCGTAAGCCAATTCCACGCCCAATGGGACGGCCCCACCGGTAACTACGACCCCGCTAAAATGACCCGCGTGGCGCTGACCGGCGTCACCGCCCTGGTGCGGGCCACCGCCTTCAATATGGAACGCTCCGGCATCCTCTGGCCTGGTGAAGAAGTGGGGCCGGTGCTGCGCGCCGCCGACATTGCCCACATCAGCAACGAGGTCTCCTTTGCCCCGGACTGCCCTTACCCCGACCCCATCGGCGGCACCACCTTTTGCAGCGATGACCGCTACTTTGACCTGATTCTGGATATGGGCGCGGACGTGATTGATTTGACGGGTAATCATCTGAACGATTGGGGGCGGGACAACACGGTACGCACCATTGCCATGTATGAGGACGCCGGCCTGCTCACCTATGGCGGCGGGTACGACCTGGCCCACGCCGCCGCGCCCGCCTTGTTTGACCATAATGGCAACCGGATCGCTTTTGTGGGCTGCAATTCGTTTGGGCCAGCCTTTGGTTGGGCTACCGACACAGGGCCGGGGGCACGGCCGTGTGACGGCGCGCTCCCTGCCGAAATTGCCGCCTTACACGAACAAGGCTATCTGGTCTTTGTTACTTTGCAATACACCGAGTATTACCAGTATGCGCCCCCACCCGACCAGATACAATTTTTCCGGGAGATAGCGGCGGCGGGGGCCACGGCCGTGTCCGGCAGTCAGGCGCACCACGCCCAGGGATTTGCCTTTTATCAGGACGCTTTCATCCACTACGGGCCGGGCAACCTGTTTTTTGACCAGATGGACATGATGGGCACACGGCAGACGTTTGTAGATACCTACCTGGTGGTTGACGGCCGTTTGCTCAGCGTGGAGTTGTGGACAGGGCTGATTGAAAACTATGCCCGTCCCCGCCAGATGACCCTCGCCGAACGCGCCAACCTGCTCCAAACCATCTTCCAGGCCAGCGGATGGTGAGTGCGGAGCGTAGTTGCCAAAATCCTCTACAAATTCCTGGTAATTTGCGCTTCTACCTGGGCGCCGTACTCGGCCGAATACGGCCCGACCAGTTTGAAGCGCAAACACCCTTGGCGATCAATCACAAACAGATGTAGGGCATTGGGGTTGGTCAGGCCAAGCAGCTTTGCGCCAGCGCCGCTCCAATCAAACACCGGTTTATGGATCGCTCCCTGGATCACATTCTTCTTCAACACCGGCCTGGGCACAAAAGCGGGCAACTCTCCCACAAAGGCCACTTCCAGGTATTGCACGTTGCCGCTTATGGGCAGCGCGGCTAATGCCTGGCCCCATTTTTTGCCTTCCTCGGCCGCCCCCTTGCCCACCACCATACAACACCACCACATCCCCGGCAAAAGCGGAAATAGCCAACTCCTGATCAGCCGCATCCTTAAACACCAGCCCAGAAACATCCACGCTTAAGTAATTGTCCGCTGCCGTCTTTTGGCGGCGATAATTGGCGCGCCCGACAATAAACTCATCAACACTTTCACGCGGCTCAATATCAATCATACGGAAAGCCATTTTGGTCATTTCCATTTCCCATGTATGCACCTTCATCGCCGGTTGGCGCGTTAGGCCACTATTGCCACCCACACACCACTGGTAAAACTTCTGCTGCTGCCAGTTATAGGTGCCGGTCATCACCGTCTGGTTAAACTGCTGTTCAAATGTTTGCCGCGCCGGGGCCAATTTCCAGTAAATTTCCATGGCCTCGGCCGTTTGGCCCGCCAACAAGAGATTGAAATAATCCACCAGATACCGTCTTTCCGGCGACTGGAATGCTTCATAACAACCGGCGCCCATCCACTGCATCCCAAATCCTTGAATCAGCAGCGGGGCATAACGTTCCACCGGGCAGCCAAGCAGAACTTTGTCGCCCACCAGTCGGTACAGATCGGTATATAACCCTAATTCGCCCACCTTAATGGCCACCACGTTTTCAATCTCTGCCAGCCTTTCCACAATCTCCAGAGGGAAGCCACTGTTATGAAAACGGTTAAAGTGGAAATGGGGCGAGGGATAAAGGGTGACGTGCATACCCGTAGCTTCGCAGAACTGTCGCGTGACCTCATAAATTTCTTCGGCCGTGTGGGAATGAAATTGAGGTGGATAACCCAGCAAAATGCCGTCTACCCCCACCTCTTCCGCGTGGCGCATCAGTTCCATGTTGTCATCAAAGCTGTCCAGAATCAGGGATGTGGTGACGATGATTTTGTCACCGGCTTCGTCAGCCGCAATAGCCAGAAATTGTTTGGCTTCCGGCAACGTCAACCCGGTTTCTGTGGCGCACATCATGGAAAAAAAGCCATGTTTGATGCTTTATTGCACATCCCAGCGAATACCCGCTTCATCCAGATGTTTCATATCTGGGGTGAATGAGGGAAAAAGGGTGTTTTCCACTCCTTTCATATTTTCTTTTGCCCATTGTTTCAGGTCAGATTTTTTCCTTGACATGATGTTTTCTCCGGGTCAGGCGATCTGTAAGTGGCCTGACAAGATTGTGTTATCGGTCAGATAAAACGAGGGATTTACCCACCCAGGCATCATCTTGCACGGCCGTTACCAGAAAACGCGCAAAATCTTCTCGTGACAAGGTCGTTTTCATATTCTTGTTGAGTGGGCCAATGTACAAATTGCCGGTAGCGGGTTTATCTACCAACCGGGGGGCGCGTACCAGCGTCCACGCTACTCCCGAGTTCTGCACCGCGTCGGCAATGGCCAGACTTTCCTCATACACCTGCCGCGAGAATGTTTTGATCAACCCAGAGATGATTTTGCTAGACAAGGTCGGCTCATCGCCGTCTCTTTTCACGCCCGCGCCCGAAGTAACAATCAACCGCCGTACACCGGCGGCCTGCATGGCGGTAATGATGTTTTGCACTCCCGTTAGCGTGGGCGAAATTGCACTGATAACCGCATCAGCGCCGGTAATGGTTTGGGTCACGGCCGTTATGTCCGTCACATCCCCCGCTACCACCGTCAGATTCCGGTCTTGGATAGTCATTTTGGCTGGCGTCCGCGCCAGAACCGTCACGTCGTACCCTGCGGCTAACACCAGCCGCACCACATGAAGCCCCGTCCGCCCCGTACCACCAAAAACTGCTATTTTCATTGTCTGCATTCTCTTATTAGTAAACAAAATTATAGACCAGTCTATATAGTATCAGCAAAAAAAATTAGGGGCCACCTCGCAGCAAAAGTTCAACCTCTTCGGCCACATCAAGCAATGGTTGAATACTCTGTTGGCTGCGGCTCAGAATGATGCCCCCTTCCAATGCGGCAATAATAACGGCCGATAGCCGGCGCGAACGCGCCGCGCTAAAACCGCCCTGGCGCAATTTTTCGGCAAAAACATCTTGCCAGCTCTGGTATGCCTGACGGCACGCTTCGCGCAGCCGCTCATTGGTAGAAGCGGACTCCACGGCGATGGCCGTAATTGGGCCACCGGCGCTAAAATTTGAGGCGGCGACCTGCTGCGCCAGTAAGGTAATGAAAGTAGGCACGGCCGTTATGGGATCATCACTATCGGCCATGACCAGGCTGATGCGCTGCTCGATGGCCCGCGCCGACCGGGCAACGGCTTCTATCGTCAACTCTTCCTTGCCCGCTGGAAAGTAATAATACAAAGAGCCTTTGGGAGCGCCGCTCTCCGCCAAAATCTGGTTTAGCCCCGTCGCATGATACCCTTGCACCTCCATCAACTGGCAGGTGGTATCAATAATCTGATCGCGTTTTGTACTCATAATCGTTCTCTACAAAGCGTAGTATAACAACCGGTCTATTTGTTGTCAACCAAGCAGCCTTTACCTACCACCTCATCCCACCGCATTTCTAAACTGCTGCTCCGGTGTGGTCTTCTACTGGCGGCTCCGTAACGGCCGTATCCTCCACCAACCAATCGTGTCACGGCCATACCCCCCACCACATTGCTCCACAAAAAAGCACGGTCGTAGGGGGTACGGCCGTACGGCATCTTTAAGTCAGCTCCGGCGTATTAACCGTGTGTAACCAATGGCATTGACCATTGATGTAGAAGCCGGTTTCATCGTCATCACGCGCATCTTCATCTATTGCGGTTTGATTCTCACCTGCTGACAGAACAAACAGCGCCAGAAACAGGCTGGTGATAATCAAACGGCGCCGGGCCATAGGCACTTCCTTCTGAAATGGTCAATGGTCAACTTTCATTAGCTGAGCGGCTCCGGCTGGCTGACCGTCGGCTCCACACCACTGGCTAATCTGGCAATCGCTAGATTCTGGGCTAACTCCTGCCGGGCAATTTTGCCGGAGGCCGTTAGCGGCAGGTCAGGCACGAAATAGATCTGGCGGGGGAGTTTGTAGCCGGCCAATCGTTGCCGGCATAATTGGGTCAATTCGGCGGCAGTCACGGCCGTACCCTCTTTCACCACCACCGCCGCCGCCACCACCTGCCCCCATTCCACATCTGGTAGCCCCACCACACAGGCTGCCTCTACGGCCGTATGGCTTTTCAGCACCGCCTCCACCTCTGCCGGGTATACGTTTTCGCCGCCTGTTACAATCAGGTCACTGCGACGCTGCACCACCCACAAATCGCCATCCGCATCCACATACCCCATATCCCCCGTGTGAAACGTGTGGTCCGTTAGCGCGTCTTCACCCACGTAACCCGCCATCACAGTCGGCCCACTGACTACAATCTCGCCAATTTCGTCAGGCGGCAGATCACGGCCGTCCGCAGCCACAATACGCACAGTGGTAAAGAGCAACGACCGTCCCACACTACCCGGTTTACGCCTGACATCCTCCGGTCGCATCGTCGCCACCTGTGACGCCGCTTCCGTCAGGCCATAGGTGGTGGCCACTGGCAGACCCGCTGCCAACGCCCGTGCCAGTAAATCCGGGGCAGCAGCGGCTCCGCCAATCAACGCCAACCGCAGCGTTTCCGGCCAGGTCTGCCGGCTTTCCAGCAGCCGCGCCAACATCGTCGGCACCAGGGAAATGAGGCTAATGGGTTTGTGGTTCAGGCTGTCGTTGACGGCCATCAGGTCAAATTTTGGATGCAGGTCTACGGCCGTGCCATACAAACAACTGCGCCAGATCACCGCCAACCCGCCCACATGGTAGAGAGGCAAACAACTGAGCCAGAGATCATCCGGCAGCACCCCCACTCGATAGGCGGAAGCCAGGGCGCTGTAAAAGTGGTTAGAAAAGGTCAGCATCGCCCCCTTCGGCCGGCCGGAGGTGCCGGAAGTAAATACAACCGCCTGCACACGGTTCAACCCAAACTGTTGGCTTTCCCACACCGCCGATTCCGCATCCAGCCAGGTTTCATCCACCGGCACAAGCCGGACATCCTGTCCGGCAGCCGCCGCCTCTGGTTCACACAAGACCATCCGGCAGTCCACATACGCCACCTGCCACTGCCACTCAGCCAGAGTCAGCCGCGTGTTGAGGGGAACCAATACCGCCCCCAACCGCGCCAACGCATGGATCAGACAAACATACAGCGACGAGTTAGGCAGCAACACCCCCACAAAATCACCCGGCTGCACCCCCAGCGCCGCCAGCCGGGCGCAACAGCCACTCACCAGCCGGTTTAATTCGGCATAACGCCACTGCCGGTCACCCATCAGCAGCGCCGTTTGAGTGGGTGAAACCTGCACCCGGCTCTCAAGCCAATCATTCTGCATGTTCATCTCGGTTCAAAACAAAACACGCTGCGAAGATTTCGCAGCGTGTTCATCATTTCATTTCATTCAGGCTGGCAAACAAGAAAGTGGAGCAGACTTACTCTTCGTTACTACTGCTGGATGGCGCTTCCGCCCGGTTACGGTAACGATAGGTAATCCGACCGCGTGCCAGATCATATGGCGTCATTTCTACCCGCACCCGGTCTCCCAATAAAATGCGAATGTAATACTTGCGCATACGACCTGACAAGTATGCCAATACCTGATGCCCATTATCCAATTCCACTTTAAATTGGGTGTTGGGCAGCAGTTCAATAATCGTGCCTTCCACTTCCAGTTTATCGTTTTTTGCCATACTTAGTTTTCTTCAGCTTCCTGTGGTTCAGTTTCCTCAATCACAGATTCCGATTCGGCAAGTGGGCCTTCATCCACCACAGCCGCAACATCGGTGCTTATCTCGGCGGCGGTCACTTCTTCACTTTCGATGCTATCTGTTGTCATTTCGGCAGTAGTTCCAACGTCAGCCACAACCGGTTCGGTTGTTTCTACTTCCTCTACTTCCTCAACAGCATCATCGGGCTGGTCAATTTTTGTTTCCGCGGGCGCGGGTACGCCGGCTTCGGCTTGTTTACGAGACATCCACTCAATCTGTTCATTGGCGCTGACCTGCCGCAGACTCAAACCGATACGTTGCCGATCCTTCTCGATGCTGACAACGCGCAGCAAATGGGTTTCGCCTTCTTTAACAACCTCACCGGCGTTTTCTACCTGCCCCCGTGAAAGCTGGGAAAGGTGCAGCAGACCTTCCACACCCGGCTCAATTTCAGCGAAAGCGCCATAATCCACAATGCGGGTGATGCAGCCTTCTACCAATTGGTTGATATGATACCGTTGCTCTACTGTGTCCCAGGGATTGGGCAGCAATTTTTTGCGGCTGAGGCTGATGCGCTGGTCGTCGCGGTCAATTTTCATCACGTAAACGTCAACTTCGTCGCCTACTTTCACCACTTCGCGGGGGTGGTCAATGCGGTGCCAGGCCAATTCAGAAATGTGTACCAGACCGTCCACGCCGCCCAAATCTACAAAGATGCCAAAGTCGCGCAGACCGCTTACACGGCCGTGCAGCACGTCACCCTCTTGTAATCTGTCTAGCAGTTCGCCTTTCTGCAATTCGTCCCACTCTTTCTGGGCATCGCGTTGGGAGAAAACCAGACGACGGCGGTGGCGATCCACTTCAATCACTTTCAAAGGAATTTTCTGACCGCGTAGTTTTGCCAGTTTTTGCTGGCGCTGCCGGTCATTCAAACCGCGTGTCAGCGCCGCCAGATGGGAAGCGGGAATAAAACCACGCAAACGGCCGTAAGGCACAATCGCGCCACCCTTGTTATAACCAATCACTTCCCCTTCAAAAATATCGCCCGTTTCCATCAATTGCTCGGCTTCGACCCAATCCTGATTCATCTTGGCCAGATGGATAGATACTTGCAAGCTGTCCGGAGCTTCCGTATTCATCACATAAATAGAAATCTCATCATTGACATGAAGTTCAGCCCGTTCCTCCGGTTCCAGTTTCGCCAGGTCTGTGCTGGGCACAATCCCATCCCGCTTCAGGCCCAAATCAACGATTACCCCCTGCTGCGTTACGGCGACAATGATCCCCTTACGGATATCACCAACCTGGGGCAGCTCATAATCATGTGTTTCCAAGAACTCTTCAAAATTGGTATCTTCCATCATGCTAATAAATTCTCTTCTCAAGTGGTTTTAGGATAAAAAAACTCGACCGTCGCACGAGTTTTTTGTGGGACTGGCCGAGTCATTTCCAAAATATCTGTCGTTTACGAACCGCTATTCAAGTTTATACTTAGTGGTACAAGCGCCTCCGACAATACTTAAACTGTGCAGTTTCAAGTATTTCACAGGTTAACAATTGGTAAACAACGCCAAAATGAGAATAATCCAGCCAACAGTACCCAAGCAGGGGATTATAGCGGTACACTCTGGGCTTGTCAATTTTAACGCGACCGGCACGGCCGTCGCCGGGTAGGGCTATCGCCTACTCAACTCCCGGCGATTAAAATCACGGCTACAGAGGGCAAAGCCCACCTTCGTGGGCTGGGTTCCAGTCGGCGAAGACCAACTTTGCTTTCTGTTGGTGCAGATTTATCTGCCGCATTGAGGAATATGCGATTGCCCTGTCGCCAGGTTACACACATGGAGTAAGTCTATGAAGCAATTTATCCTTGGCCTGATCATCATCTTGGGCCTGGCGGGAGGCTACTATCTTTACCGGCAAATGCAGCCTACAGCCACCACCGGGGCAGGCACGGCCGTTTCCCCCACACTCACTGCCGGTGCCCCCAACGCCAACAGCCAGACCAACAACACCGGCAAAGTCTCCGCCGAAGGGCAGTTGGCGCCCATTCGCTACGCCCACCTCTCCCTCACCACTGCCGGTGAGGTGGTAGAAATCATGGCCCCGGAAGACAGCCGGGTACAGCCCGGCGACCCCATCATACGGCTGGACAGCGCCGACCAGGAGATTGCCTTGCAGCAGGCCGAGGCCGCTTTGTCCCAGGCCCAGGCC
>JABFFZ010000071.1 GCA_013112725.1 Chloroflexota bacterium | reverse complement strand
TAGTTGCGGGATATACCAGCCAGCGGTCTGGCGCGGGGGGACAAAAAACTGTTCAATGTCTGCTTGTAACGTGGCCTGGTTGTCTTTTACCCACAAAAGATAGTCTCCCCCTTGCGCCAGGATATGGATACAAAATGTCCGTTGGGTTTGCATGGCATCCGCACAAACCACCTTGTCCTTGAGATAAAGGCTTTCTAACAAAGCAGGGCCAGCACTGATTTCATTTTCTTTTTGTAACCGTTCAGACCTGACAGGTTTTTTACCAGTTCAACTTGAAACTTTGCAGGCCAAAAACCTGTCAGGTCTCTTGAGGGACTGAACACTTACTTCTTTTTGATTTACCTCAATTTGCTTGAGAACGATACCGTCTTGTGCTAGATACGCAGACAGCAAGTGCACACCCTGTTGATACCCTTTGGGAATCGTGCCGCGCATGGTCTTCCCGTCAATGCAAATCAAGACACTGTTCTGACCGCCATACTGCTCATGGAGGTATTGCTTGAGGACGCTTTCCAATTCTGCCAGTGACACTACCTCTTCTAATAGGGTACGGATTGTATTCAGACACGGTGTTTGACCTCGCTGGAGGTTAAATAACGAGATGAAGGAGCTTCGTCTGGCGCGAATCCATTCAAATATCCCATACGGTTTATCGGCCCCTGACAGTCTGGCTAGGACAATCATCTCTGGAATCACATCCAGCCCTTGTGCAGCAATCTGTTCAAGCAATTCATTTGGTAAGGTACAATTATTTTGGTAGGTCATCTTGTTTCTCCTAAATGGTTTTGCAACTCTCTAGGATACCTGATGGTCTACCGGCTATCTAATTTTTACAGAAAGTAATTTACACTATCCCTCATTATCCAATTTATCACTACCGGGAGATACGCAAAGACCTGATCTATGCATTTTCTAACGATTCATTACTGGTGATAAATGTTTCAAATGTGGCTAGTCCAGAAATAATCAATCAAGTTCCGTTCATGCCGTGAGCCCCTGTTAAAGCAGGGACCACTTCCGGGTTTGGTGTGGCCGCCTCTCAGCCCGAAGGGATGCTCTCCCGACCGTGCCACCTGTGCCTGCAAGTCACCAGCCTGTTTTCCACCCGTTTCGGCATGGTTTTGGGCGGGTTGCCGGCCGTGCTCGTTTACATACTGGCGGCGTTTGCGTGGCCCGGCAGGTTTTGGTACGCTGCCCCGGCCGGGGACCCGGGTGCTCACCTGGCCTAACGGCAACACCACTACCGTCACACTTCGGCAGGCTCAGCGCAAGCCGCTGCTGGGGCTGCCTCTCAGCTCGAAGGGGATGCTCTTCCAGACCGCGCCCCACCCGCATTTGCTTGCCAGTCACCAGCCCGTTTTTCATCAGTTGCGGCACGATTTTTCGCGCAGCCTTACTCCCTGGCGTACAATTCGCGGCATGGAAACGTACCAGATTCAGGAGGGCGCCGTCTTCTACTACCTCACCTTCACCGTCATCGAATGGCTGCCCGTCTTTGTGGCCGAAGAACCGTGCCAAATCCTCACCGATAGCCTGAATCAGTGCCACCACCACAAATCGCTGCGCGTCAACGCTTTTGTCCTCATGCCCACCCATGCTCACGTCATGCTGTTTGACGCTGACTTTGACAACGAACGGCTGCGCCACACCATACGCGATATACGCCAATTCACCGGGCGACAACTGGCTGATTACAGTGAAAAGCATTTACCGGCTGCCTTTGCCCAGGTGATGCAAGGCACAGCCCGCACCGACCGCGCCCGACAGTTCTGGCAACAGAGCAAACATGCGGTGGCGATCCTTCGGCAGGCTCAGGACAAGTCTGGACGGCCGAATTCTGGCAGACAAAAGTGCGATATATCCATGACAACCCGGTGCGCAAGGGGTTGGTGCGGGAAGCAACGGCCTGGCGGTTTTCGTCGGCAGCCTATTGGTTGCTGGACCCGCCGGGAGAGACGGATGTGATATTGACGGAGGTGGTGTGGTGAGCAAAGAGGTTCCGGTGGGCCAAGGTGGGGCGGCACGGTGGGGACAGCATCCCTATCGGGCTGAGAGGCGGCCGCAGCTAGAGGGTGGGGATGGGTACGGCCGTCGGCCGATTTAGGCCTGGCGTAGGGGGTGAATGTGGGGGTACGGCCGTTGGCAGTGACGGCCGTGCTTTTTGTGCCGCATCAGGCCAGTATGTTACGAGGCCGTATTATCAGACACCACGGCCGTCACCACCCCATCTACCACCTGAATGTGCAACTTGTCACCAGGGGCCACCGCTTGCGCCGAACGCACCACACGGCCGTCACCATCCCTTACAATCGCATAGCCCCGCGCCAACGTGGCCAGGGGACCAACGGCCGTCAGCCCCACTTCGGCCACCGCCAACCGGTTTTGTCGCTCTGCCAATGTGCGCTGCATGGCCGTGTGCAGACGGCCGTCCAGGTTGTCCAATCGCTGCCGGTTACTGTCCAGCCGTCCGCTCGGGCTGAGATGCCCCAACGCCCGCGCCAGATGCTGCACCTGGCGGCGGTTGTGAGCAATGAAGCCGGTAACGGCCGTCGCCAACCCACCATGCAACCCGGCCAGATACGACCGTAAATCGGCCACATCCGGTGTCGCCAATTCCGCCGCCGCCGACGGCGTGGGCGCACGCAGGTCGGCCACAAAATCGGTCATCGTAAAGTCCACTTCATGCCCCACGCCGCTAATGATGGGGTGGCGGGCAGCAAAAATGGCGCGGGCTACCCCTTCGTCATTAAATGCCCACAAATCCTCCATCGAGCCACCGCCCCGCGCGATGAGGATGGTGTCCACATCGTCACGACCGTCCAGCCATTGCAGGGCGCGGATAATCTGCGGCGGCGCATCGTTCCCTTGCACCAACGTCGGCGCAATCAGCACGGAAACGAGTGGATACCGCCGCCGCAGTACATTCAAAATATCACGCAGCACCGCCGCATCCGCCGAGGTAACAATGCCAATCTTCTGCGGAAAAGCAGGGATGCACTTTTTATGCGCCGGGTCGAACAGCCCCTCATCCGCCAGTTTCTCCTTGAGCCGTTCAAAAGCCAGCGCCAGGCTGCCCCGCCCCACCGGTTCCAGCCGTCCGGCGTAAAGCTGGTAGATGCCCTGCGGTTCATAGATGCTGATATGGCCGTGCGCCACCACCGCGTCGCCATCCTGGGGCACAAACCGCAGACGCTCAACGGCCGTGCGCCACATCACACACTTCAACTGCGCCTTGTCATCCTTCAGCGTGAAATACAAATGCCCCGAACGCGCCTGCGTAAAGTTGGAGATTTCGCCGCTCACCTCCACCTCCCGCAAGCGGTAATCAATCTCAAACAACTCTCGAATATACTGCGTCAGTTCGCTGACGCTCCACGTTTGTGCCGATAGCTGGTTACTGCGTAGAAAGTTCATGGGGAATCAGTCAGCAGTGAGCAGTGAGTAGTGAGCGGTAAGCAGTACCTTTTCCACTGCTAACTGCTGATGCTAACTGCTGACTGCGCACTGCTCACTGCTCACTTCTCACTTCTCTTGCGAAGCCCGCCACTCATGGTACGCCGGCACATCCTCGCCCACCGACCAGTAGAAGAAATATGCGCCCATGGGGCCCATGAATTTGAAACGTTTGCCTAATGCTTTTTCGCGTTGGGGGTAAGGTTGGCCGTCCATGGAACGCAGGTAAGCGTGCAGACTGCCATGTTCGGCAATGAGATTCTGGCAGATGCGGGCATTTTGGATGGTGGCGACAATTTTACGGCCATTGCGCACAATCCCCTTATCCTCCACCAACCGCTCCACATCCTCATCCGTAAACGCCGCCACCCGGTCAACATCAAAACTCTCAAACGCCTTTTGAAAACCGGGCCACTTCTGCCGGATCACCTGCCAGCTAAACCCCGCCTGAAACACCGCCTGTGTAATCTTCTCAAAATACCCGGCATCATCGGCCGGCGTCGCCCGTGGGGGAATTTCATAACCTGCCATTTTAACCTCTTGGAATTATGAATCAGGAATTAGGAAGGTGTAGAACATACGCGCTACATTGTAAAGGGATGGGCAATCGGTGGCAAGTATTCCGCAAAAATAATAGTTTCCCAAATCGCCAACCCCGATTACAATGTGTACGGGGTTGCCGGTATCTATTAGAATGATGGTGGCCGGTGGCTGGTGGCTGGTAGCTGGTGCAGGCTGCCAGCCACCAGCCACCAACCGCCAGCCACATTTCATCAGGGAGAATAAACAATGGCAGAAACCGTATTTGAGTACAAGTTTGACGGCCGTAAAGGGCAATTCGACGTTGGCTGGCAGCAAGCCTGCTGGTATGACTACAAAAACATCCACATTCCCATAGACCACCTGAACGGGGCCCCCACCCACTGGGTCTTTTGGGAAGCCGAAGGGCAAAGCTACGACGCCGACAACGAAGGCTGGAATCGTTTCAAATCCCCGGAACAACGCATGACCTGGGCTGACTTTCTGCCTCCCCACGAACACGCCGACCTGCTCAACGACATCGGCCAATCCTACAACTGGTTTCATGGCAGCAACCCCTTTCACAGCCGCCTGGCCCGCCCCACCATGCTGCGCCAGGGCCAGGCCGAGATGCGCTTTCATTTTTCGCCGACTGGTACAAATGGGAAGGCGGCAAAGTTCCCATCTCCCAAATTGCCGACCCCAACCATGCCCGCGTGGAAATGTTCATCATAGACACCGGCCTGAACGAGCCGTTTGATTGGGATACCGCAGATGAAGGCCGCCTGCGCCACCAACAAGGCGTATTACAGAACATCCTCAACGGCGCCGCCGGGCAGCACACCGACTGGCTGGTGGTGAACCCCAGCGTCGGCCGCACCGTCAAAACTCGTACCGTCAACGTACCGCGCAATGGACTATTTCTATGTGTGTTTGGCGTATACAGTGTGTGGGCAGTGCCCGAGGCGCGCGGCCGTAATGGCCTGTTTGTCCACAGTATGGGCGTCAGCCAATCTAGCGGCCCCGGTGTACCCGCCGACCCATTCCCCGGCGGCCACCAGACTCCCACACCAACCGCCCCCACCCATACCATAGACCGGCCAGGCACCGAGGGTCCTCGTGCTGAGGCCACCTCCCAACGTGGCAAACCCCGCCTGCAATATGAACGCACCTTCCAACTCATTCACAATTCCGTGCCCGACAGCCAGGCAGCCCAAATCTTCCTCAGCGGCTACCGCCAGGGCAAAACCACCGGTACCAGCGCCGACGACGCCGGTATTGGCGATCTGGATGTGAAAATTGTAGAAGTGCACGGCTGGCCGGCGGCCGAACGCAACGCCCTGATTGCCTGGTTCAACCAGCATTATCCGGGCACACAGGTGAGGTTTATGAATTGAGTAATTCGGTAATTGGGTAATTGAGTAATTGACCTCTTTAATTACCCAATTACTTAATTCGGCCAGCGCCCATTGTTTGCAGCTTTTCAAATCTTCTGGACACTGGCGTTTTTTATATCACCAGAGAGAGTCGTCAAATTTCACAGGTTATTTTCTTGTTCGCTACTCGTGAGACAAATTTGACAACTCTAGAATTCGCCAGACTCCAGTATAGAGAATAGTCGTAGACAACCGATTTCTCCAAGAAATCGGCTGTTTGAACGCGGCTGCCTGATTTTGTGAAAAACCCATCCCCCATTACAATTGCGGCCTGCTAAAGACCCTAAGGTTTTTTGAAACCCTTAGGGCCTTGCCCAGAGGTGATATGTCTAATCCTTCTTCCGCTACCATGTCTCAATTCCGGCACAGCGCCACCGTGGCCATTGCCGATATTCAACTGCAAGGGGCGCTGACCGGGGCGACGAATAAGTTTGTCAACGGCCGTATCACCGCCCTCACCGAACTGCCCCATGCCAATGCCTTGCGTGACCACTTCAAAAAAATCCGCTCGGCTACCTTGGCGAATCTGGCCCATTATCTGGAGCTATTTGAAGAGCGGGCCACCACCGCCGGTAGCCAGATTCACTGGGCGCAAACCGGGCAAGATGCGGTAGACATAGTGTTAAACATTGCCCGGCAGCACGGCGTGAAGTTGGTCACCAAAAGCAAATCTATGGTCACCGAAGAAATTCACCTGAACGCTGCCCTGGAAGCCAACGGCATTACCCCGGTAGAAACCGACCTAGGCGAGTGGATCATTCAGTTGGCCGGTGAACCTCCCTCGCACATCATCGGCCCAGCCATTCACAAAACGCGCCATCAGGTGGCGGAACTGTTCAGCAAAGAGGTGGGACGGCCGTTGCCCGCTGACGATATTGATGGCCTCACCGCCGAAGCGCGGCGGCTGCTGCGTACCCAATTCCTGGCGGCGGGCCTGGGCATCAGCGGCGGCAACCTGGCTATTGCCGAAACGGGCACGCTGGTGCTGGTGACGAATGAGGGCAACGGCCGTCTGGTCACCTCCGCGCCACCCGTCCACATTGCCATCATCGGCATTGAAAAAATATGCCCGGATTGGGATGCCGCCGCCACCTGGCTGGCGCTGCTAGCCCGCAGCGCCACCGGCCAACCAATGTCCATTTACACCACCGCCATCACCGGCCCCCGCCGCGCCAACGACCCCGACGGGCCAGAAGAAGTGCATATCATTTTACTGGACAACGGCCGTAGCCAGTTGGCCGGTACCCCCTATGAAGAAATACTGCAATGTATCCGCTGCGGCGCCTGCCTGAACGTCTGCCCGGTGTACAAAAAGGCGGGCGGCCACGCCTACGGCAGCCCGTACAGCGGCCCCATTGGCGCAGTGGTCACACCGCTGCTGTTTGGCCTGGAAGAATACGCGGCGCTGCCGCAGGCCAGTACGCTGTGTGGCGCGTGTAAAGACGCCTGTCCGGCGCGGATCGATCTGCCCCGGATGTTGCTGCAACTGCGCCAGGATGAGGTGGCCGCCCGCCTGCTGCCCTGGCGTGAACGCAAAGCGGAGGAGTTCGCCGCCTTTGTACTGGGCCGTGAAGGGCGGATGAACTTTTTTACAAAACTGGGGCGCTGGGGACAACGGCCGTTTCAACACGACGATGGTTTGAAACTGCCGGTCAATGTGGGCGACGGCCGTACACTGCCCTCCCTGGCCCCCAAACCCTTCCGCCAATTATGGGACGAAGGAGCAGTGGAGTAGCAGGTGGCAGGTGGCAGGCAACCCGCTACTTGCCACTTGCAACCTGCAACCCCCAACGAGGCAACACGATATGACTGCCGACATGTGGCTGGCCGTGGGCATTTTGGTCACGGCCGTCTTTCTATTTATTAGCGAGAAATTACGGGTAGACATTGTCGCCCTGGGGGTGGTGGTGCTGCTGATGCTCAGCGGCCTTTTAACCACCGGTGAGGCACTGGCGGGCTTTTCCAGCACGGCCGTACTCACCATCGGCTCCCTCTTCATCGTCGGCGGCGGCGTCATGAATACCGGGTTGGCCGGGGCGATTGGCCGCCGCATCCTGGCCATCGCCGGGCACCACGAAGGCCGCCTGATAGTTGTGCTGATGGCCGCCGTCGCCTTGCTTTCCGCGGTAATGAGCGACACGGGCACGGTGGCTGTGCTGCTGCCTGCCGCCATCGTACTGGCGCGCAACGCCAATCTCAGCCCCTCGCGCCTGCTTATTCCCCTTTCCTACGGTTCGCTGTTGGGCGGGGCTACCACCCTCATCGGCACGCCACCGAACATCATTGTGCGCGATGCGTTGGTGGCCGGGGGGTATGAAGCGTTCAACTTTTTCAGCTTCACCCCCATGGGTTTCATCCTGACGGTCAGCGGCATTTTGTACATGACCGTCATCGGTCGTCGGTTGCTGCCCGACCGGCGGCCCCAGGTAGACGCGCAGCGGCTGCCCACGCCCAAAGAATTGGTCAACGAATATAAATTGCCCGACCAACTGCTGCGGCTGCGGGTACGGCGCGGCGCAGACATCATCGGCAAGACGATAGCGCAAACAGAGTTGGGGCGCGATTTTGGCGTGACGGTGTTGAAAATTATCCGCCCGGCAGAGACACGGCCGTTGTTTGAATTCGCCCGCCGCCCCTTCAACAATGTGTCGTCTACGCCCGCCGCCGACACCGCCATCGTCGCCCAAAATGACACCGTTATCCAGTTGGATGACGTGCTGATCGTCAAAGGAGAAGCCGACAATGTGGCCCATGCCGCCGCCCATTGGAACCTGGGTGTACAGCCGGCCGTGCCCAAAGACGAAAAGGCGCTCATCAGCCGTGAAGTGGGGGTGGCCGAAGTGCTGCTGCCCCGCCGCTCCAGCCTGATCGGCAAGACGCTGGCCGAAGAGCGGTTTGGCACCAACCATAAACTGACCGTACTCAGCATCAACCGGCCCGGCGCGCACAAACCATTGGAATTGGCAACGACCAAACTGGCTTTTGGCGACATTTTGCTGGTGCAGGGGCCATGGGAACAAATCGTCGCTCTCAAAAACAAACGGCGCGACTTTGTGGTCATCGGCCAGCCGGAGTCCATGATTGAAGCGCCGCGCAAGGATAAGGCCAGGCTGGCGCTGCTCATCCTGGTGGGCATGATTGTGGCCATGATCGCGGGGGTGGCTTCGCTGACGGCCGTGGCCATGGTCGCCGCTCTAGCCATGGTGCTGTCTCGCTGCCTGACGATGGACGAAGCTTATGAATTCATTGACTGGCGCAGTCTCTTTTTGATTGCCGGTATGATTCCGCTGAGTACGGCGCTGGAAAAGACGGGCGTGGTGGATTGGGCCGCGCAAGGGTTGGTCAGTTCGTTGGGGGCCATTGGCCCGCTGGCGGTATTGGCCGGGCTGTTTTTGTTTACCACCGCCTTCACCCAGGTCATCTCCAACACCGCCACCACCGTCATCGTTGCCCCGCTGGCGCTGGCTTCGGCCAGCCAGCTAAGCATACAGCCCCAGGCCTTTCTGATGGCCATTGCCATTGCTGCTTCGATGGCCTTTGCCACGCCGGTAGCCTCGCCCACCAACACCCTGGTCATGGGCGCCGGTCATTACACCTTTGGCGACTATGCCAAAGTGGGCATCCCGCTTATCATCATCGCCCTGGTAGAGGTGGTGCTGGTGCTGCCATTTCTCTTTCCGTTCTAACTGTCGTGATGCGGATGCGTGACGGGTGAGAATTTCCCGGTCACACATCAGGCATCACGCATCACGATCCCATGAACCCACGCGACGAAATTTTAAACCGCTTACAACAGGTGCAGCGAGACGAAACCCTGCCGCCACCCTGGCAATCCCGGCGCGATTTTCCCGAACTGGCGGCGCGATTCAGGCAGGCGCTCACGGCCGTGAAAGGCGAAGTGCATCAGGTAGACAGCCTGGCGGCGGCGTATGACCTGACCAACCAGCTCTTACGGCAAATGGCGGCAGAGAAGGTGGTGGTGAATGACGAACGGCCGTTGCCCAACCTCCCCCGCCTGCCCCACATCACCTACCATCAGGTCGGCCAGGAGGATGAAACATTGCGCGCCTTCTGCGCCAGCGCCGACGCCGGGCTGACCAGCGCCGACGCCGCCCTGGCGGAAACAGGCACCGTCATCCTTACCAGTGGGCCGGGCAAAAGCCGGCTGGCCTCCCTGCTGCCGCCCGTGCACATCGCCCTCGTGCCCATCACGGCCCTGACCACCGACCTGTTTACCTGGGCGGCTAGTTTCAACCGCCAACTCCCGGCCAACCTGAACTTCATCAGCGGCCCCAGCAAAACGGCCGACATCGAACAAACAATGGCCGTCGGCGTCCACGGCCCTAAACGTTTTATCGTCATTTTATATGCGTAGAGGCAAGACCTGACGGGTCTTGTGGCGCAAAAGGAGATTCTCATGGCAATTCACCAACAACCTGGGCAGTATGTAGAAATCGAACCCGGCGTGGAAATGTACTATGAAGAGCGGGGGGAGGGGTCGCCGCTTATCTTCATACCGGGCTGGACGTTTACGACTGAATTGTTTGGGCATCAGTTAGCCCATTTTGCCAAAAGCCACCGGGTCATTGCCATTGATCCCCGCAGTCACGGCCGTTCCACCGTCACCCTGCATGGCAATAATTACACCACACACGGCGCAGATTTAGCCAAATTCATCAAAGCACTGGCGCTACAGAATGTGGTGTTGGCCGGCTGGTCATTTGGCTGCCTGAACCTGTGGGAATACATCCGGCAAGAAGGGCTGGGCAATGTCAAGGCAGTGATCTGCATTGACCTGTCCCCCAAACCGTTATCTGTCCATGATGGCGATTGGGTGGAAGGGCCGCTGGATGAAATTGGCGGCGCTTATAACGCCTATCTGGTCTCGCCGCAGGGCCAGCGCGACTTTGTCACCTACTACGCCACCGAGGTCATGGTACAGCGGGAACTCGCCCCAGAGGAACTGTTCTGGATCACCGAGCAGTCGCTGAAGACGCCTTATTACGTCGCCAGCAATCTTTTTGCCTCTGGCATGTTCTCCGACTACATGGCGGAAGCCAGACAGGTAGACGAGACGGTTCCGGCGCTATATGTGATTGCCGAACATTGGGCAGACACGGCCGTGCCCTTTGTGCAGCGCCATCTACCCAAAACGAAGACGGCCGTGTTAGGCGGCCACATGATGTTCTGGGAACACGCTGACCGTTTTAACCAACTCCTGGATGATTTCCTGGCTTTGTAATGGTGGTCTTGCCCCTGTTGGGCGGTATGATCCGGCGCACACGTTATGGCCAACTTGCCCCGCTGGCGATACATCCGAAATCTGACTATCTTGCTGGTTTTGGTCGCCGGTTCCTTATTGGCCCTGACCCGCATATTGGCGTCGCCCATCCATTGGCTGTGGACGATGCCTCTTTTTTACCTGACCTATCTGGCCTGGAACGCCTTCTCCTTTGCCCATCCGCGCCGTTTACGTTATTGGCCGCTGCGCGAGTCTCTATTTGCCGACTCTGGCTGCGAGAATGTTCGGCTCACCTCACGAGATGGTTTACCGCTTTTTGCCTGGTACCTGCCGGGGAACAGGCGCGCGGCCATTGTACTGGCGCACGGTCTGGGTGGCTCTGGACTGCTGATGCAAGGGCACGCCGAATTTTTGCGAGAGGCGGGTTACAGCCTCTTGCTGCTGGATTTGCGTGCACACGGCCGTAGCGAGGGGAACACCTCTACCTATGGCGTGCTGGAAGCACATGATGTGGCGGCGGCGGTGGACTATTTGCGCTCTCGCGGCGATATTGACGCCGATAAAATTGGCGTCCTGGGTCTTTCGCTGGGCGCGCAGGCCGCTCTACGCGGCGCGTTACAGAGCCAGGCCATCCGCGCTCTGGTCTTGGAGGGGCTTGGCCCGGCTGATATTCAGGATCGACTGCGGCCAATGTCTGTTCGGGAGCGCGGCAACAGGCTGCGCCGCCTGCGCCATAAAATGGTCTACCCGCTCGCCCTGTTTGATCAATGGCTGTTCAATTTCTTTTCCGGGCAACGTCCCACGCCGCTAACCATTGAGATTGGCAAAATCGCCCCACGCCCCCTGTTGCTCATCGCTTGTGGCCCACGTGAAATTGAACTGAACCGCCGGTTTTGCGCCGCCGCGCAGGCGTCATGCGTTGTATGGGAACTGCCCAAGGCGAGACATGCAGCCGGTCTGGTGAATGAGCCGGAAGAGTACCCCCGGCGTGTGGTGGCTTTTCTTGACGATGCTTTGTCACGGCCGTAACACCACCGGCAAATGGCATATGCGCTCTGTCTAACGACCGTTTCCCACCCACCCCCCACCACCTCATTCCCGTCCCCAACTGATTGACTTCCCCACCCCACTCCCTATAATTCCCCCAACCTGACAGATTTCATCTACAGGTATTTGTAAAATTCGTAGACAAGGGTTGGTCTCTACAGGATTTCATGGGGTTCGGCGTGACATGTGACGAGTGATGCGTGTGGTTTCTCTGGTCACGCATCACTCGTCACGCATCACGGCCTGTCAACCCCCTGAATTCCCAAAGAACCTGGGGTTGTATGATGGATCGCTTTTTCTTGGATAATGACGGCAATTGGGATGACGACGACTGGGATGATGAAGAAGGTTGGGACGACGAGGAGTGGGACGACGAAGAGTTTGACGGGCCGCCCGTCAATATGATGGATCTGATGGCCGCAGCCCAGGCGGCCGAAGAGGATCAACTGGATCACGCTCTGCACCAATTGACGGTGAAAGAACTGCGCCAGATCGCGCAGCGGCGCGGCTGGCGGCTAATGGGCACAGCCAAAGATGACCTGGTGGCCCAAATGCAGACCCTGCTGTTGGAAGCGCGGCAAGACCCCTATATGCTGGCCGGTCTGTCGGAAAAAGCCCGTGAACTGCTGGCCGCCACGCACACCCTCTTTAACATCAACAACACCATCTTTCAAGACCAATGGGAATTTCTGTGGCGCCAGGTGCTAAAACACGAGGAACCAATAACGCCGGTGGTGCAAGAATTAGAAAGCTATGGGCTGGTATACCGCTGCCGCAGTCATGGCGAGGATATCCACCACCATCCCATCCTTAATATGCCCGAGTACCTGCTGCCGGTGGTGGCCCTCATTCCCCAGCACAAAGCCACTATCTCCCCCTTAAAACGCAGCCTGCCGGCGGCACGGCCGTTCCTGGAAAATGTGGAAGCCATCATCAATTACCTGGCTGCGGGTGGTTTGCTGCGCCTGACGCCGCCGGTTGGCGAGCACAACCCCGAAGGCCATCCTTCCCCCTGGGTGGGCAACTGGCCGTACCTGCCCGAAGAAGTCAAAAAATTGTCGGCCTACAATCTCTACCGCGCCTTCTACGAGCGGCACGTTTTAACCGTGCCCATTCGCCGCCAGCTTGTGGACGTGGCAAGCTGCCAGCCGTTGGTCACGGCCGTTGGCGACCCCGACGCCCTGAGTTGGACGCTCACCCTCTTGCAAGGTTTACAGGTAGTGACGCTAGATGAAACGCTCACCGTGTCACTTTCCCCGGAGAGATGGAACATGCTCATCAGCCTGCCCCGCCAGCAGCTTCTCGGCGTCCTCTGCCAGGTTTGGGGCGTCCATGTTGGTGATGTGTGGGAACTGCGCGCCGTCCTCAACCAATCGCCGGAGATGAGTGTCTGGCGGCTGGCCGACGCCAAAGTACCGTATCAGACGCTGCTCATGGAATTGGTCATGGGACGGCAAACGATGCTCCGCCTGTTACGGGGGTTGGCCGAAGATGACAAACGGCAAGATGAATGGTTTAGCCTGTCTGACTTTGTCCGCGAGTTATGCCAGATACGGCCATCGCTCCATTACAATTTGCTGATGCCAGACGCCTGGGGCTTCCGGCAAGGCGGCAAACCCTTCAATCCCGAAAATGAAGGCGACTGGCTGAAAACCAGCGGCCAGATGGTGCGCGCTGCCATTTGCGGGCCGCTGTATTGGATGAACATGGTGGAACTGCGCGGCAGCCCGGATGATGTCGTCGCCTTTCGCCTGACGGATACGGGGCGCTTCTTGTTGTCTCCGGCGGCGCCAAACACGGCCGTGCCCCAAAGCACCTCCCCCGGTGAAGCTATCTGGCTGAACGACCGCACCGTGCAAATCTCTCCCGGCTACGAAATGGGCGCCTTCCTGGCGCTAATGACACAGTTAGGCACGGCCGTGCCCAACCAACCCTTCACCTATCGCCTGGATGGCGCCGGCCTGGAAAAAGCGTTCATCGCCGGGGAATCGCCAGACACCCTGAACCGCCTCTTTTTAGAATCCGGCTGGCGGCTGCCCAACGCCGGGTTGGACTATCTGGAAGAAGTGTACCACCGTTTTGGCCTGGCCCACCTGTATGACGATCTCACGGTCATCGAATTCAGCGACGACATGGCCCTGCCAGAACTGCGCGCCGCCGGCTTGTTGGATAACTGCCTGGTGCATGAATTCTCCCATCGCCTGGTTGCCATTCGCCCGGAAATGGTGGCGACGCTGCTCACCCGGCTGGAAGGGCGCGGATATACTCCCCGTGTTACGGAGGCTGTTTCCTGATGGGCCAATCTGCTGTGAAATTAGACGTTATCCTGGACGGCTACAACGCCGCCACCATTAAAGAGATGCTGCTAGACCTGGGCCAAAAGCCCAAAGTCGCCAAGGGGGATAATGTGCCCTGGCTGGCGAGCCAATTTGCCCAGGCGCCGCATGTGCAGCGCGAGTTAGGCCGGTTAAACGAACTGGAGAAAATTGTGCTGGCGCGCCTGCACCAGAAAAACGGCCGTCTCAGCCATACCCGGCTGCGACAGTTGTTAAGCCTGCACGCGGATTTGCTGCAAAAGTCACGGCCGTCCCCTCACGTCATCTTTGTCAATGGTGAACGCCAGCCCGCTTTTGAGGCTAACCCGAACTATAAGGGCAAACCTTCGTTTGAAGACCTGCTGGCCGGGCTGGCGCGCAAAGGGTTGGTTTTTAGCCAGCGGCCACTGGATGATAGCCGCACCGTGTTAGACTGGCTGCACGGCCGTACCATCCTCCTGCCCGATTACGTTCGCGCCCGGCTAGATACCATCCAACTGCCCGAACTGCCCAACCCGGCCAGCATTGAACCGGCGCATACGGTGCGTGGTTCCAGCCAACATTTTTTGCGCGATGTGGGGCGGTACGGCCGTTACCTGCGCCGCAAGGGTAAACTGACCCTCACCACCCAAAACCAGCTGTACAAAGAGGACCTGAAAGCGGTTGCCGCCGAGATGAGCTTCAAAACCGACCTGGGCAGCGGCAAAAAAGAGACCGATAACGGCCGTCTCTATTTCCTGCGCGGCCTGATGCCCAAATTGGAACTGGCCCGGCAACGCCATCCGGGCGAAGCGTTAACGGCCGTGCCCGACGCCCCCTTCTGGCAATTTGACCTGGCCGAACGCGCCGCACTGGCCTTCTACGCCTGGCGCGACGAGGGCGCCTGGTATGAACTGCCCAACCTGCGCCACTTCCAGCGCGGCAACCGCACCGACTTCGCCCCGCAAGGGCTGGTAGACAGCCGCAAAGTGATTTTGCGCCACATAGCCGACATGGGCCGCGGTTGGATCAGCCTGGCAGAGTTAATCGAGTCCATCAAAGACGAAGATTACGGCTTCCTCTTTAAGGAACGCAAAATCAGCCGTTGGAGCTACTATGGCAGTTACACCACCTCCCCTTACGAAGGCAGCAACAACCCCTACGGCGTCACCTTTGGTAACTTCAAAGATGAAAAAGATGGCTGGAACAAAGTGGAAGCTGACCTGATCAACCACGTCATCGCCGGGCCGCTGCACTGGATGGGGCTGGTGGATTTGGGCTACATGCAAAAGCCGCCGGTGGATCTAAGCGGTAACCATAAGGTAGACGGCTACCGCCTGACGCCCATGGGCGAATGGCTGCTGGAATTAGGGCCAAAGCCGGAATTTACCAGTGGCGAAGGCAACGTGGTGGTGCAGCCCAATTTTGAAATTGTGGTCATGGCCCCCTTTGACGACGAGGCGCTGCTGGCGCTGGACCACTTTGCCCGCTCCATCAAAGAAGGCGACCACGTCATCACCTATGAGATCAACCGCGCCAGCATCTATAACGGCCAGAAACACCAGTGGCCCGTAGAGCGCGTTATCACCTGGTTGGAAACGATTAGCAAACAGCCATTGCCCCAGAACGTGCGCCGCAGCCTGGAAGAGTGGGATGCGCTGCACCAGCGCATCACCATTCGCCCGCATGTGCGCCTGCTAGAAACGGCCGCCCCAACCGTCGCCGACGAAATAGAACCGCTGTTGGCACAGGCGGCTCGCCGCGCCGCGCCCACCGTTTTCCTATCGAAAGACAACGGCGACCAGTTAGCCCATATGCTGCGCCGCGGTGGTTGGCTGCCGCTGCGTACCGCCGCCGGGCAAACGACCGCGCCCAACAGCGTCACCATTGACCGCAACGGCCGTGTCGTCTACACCCACCGCACCCCCAGCATTTACGCCCAGGGCGTCATCACCCCACTTAGCGTAGACACGGGTCACGGCCGTGAACTCACCCCCACCCAGGTGAAAGCGGCCGTCTCCGGCAAGAAAAACCTGGAGCAGCTGCTGGCGGCGCTGACGGCCGTCCACACCGGCCCCTTGCCGGACGCCCTGGTGGTCAAACTGAAGGCGTGGAGCCATTACTACGGCAACGCACACCAGGAAACGCTGACCCTGATCGAATTCAAGGACATCGCCACCCGCGACGAACTGCTGCAAGACCCGGAACTGGGCCAATACCTGACCCCGTTCACCGCGCCCACCCGCGCCCTGGCCCTCGTCTCCCGCCAACACGAAGCCACCGTCCATGCCCTGCTGGCGGAGCGGGGGGTAAAAATTGAAGAAGGAATAAAAAAATGAGATTAGGAGATTGAGAGATTATCCAATCTCCTGATCTCCCAATCTCCCAATCTCTCTATTACCATGTACAACCCCCAAAACCCCCTCATTGTGCAAGGCGACAACACCGTGCTGCTGGAAGTAGACAACGGCCGTTACCCGGAAGGGCGAGATTTGCTGGCCCGTTTTGCCGAACTGGAAAAAAGCCCGGAATACATTCACACCTACCGCATTAGCCCGCTGAGCCTGTGGAACGCGGCCGCCGCCGGGCTGACGGCCGAAGCCATTCTGACCGGACTGGATGACCTGGCCAAATACCCCCTGCCGGACAACGTGCGCCATGACATCCGCGACTACATTGGTCGGTATGGGTTGGTGAAACTGATACGGCAGGATAATGACCTGCTGCTGGTGTCTAGCGATGCGCTGATTATCACGGAGTTAGCGCGGCACAAACAGTTACGGCCGTATATCGCTACCCAGCTCGACCACTGCACCCTGCGCATGGACCCGGCGCGGCGCGGTCACATCAAACAAGCCCTGGTCATCATCGGCTACCCCGCGGAAGACCTGGCCGGTTATGTGGCCGGTGAAACGCTCACCTTTCACCTGCGGCCCATTACCCAACAAAACAAACCGTTCAAACTGCGCGACTACCAGTATGAGGCAGCGGCCACCTTCCACGCTCAGGGTAGCGCCAGCGGTGGCAGCGGCGTCATTGTCTTGCCTTGCGGCGCCGGTAAAACCATGGTGGGCATGGCCGTCATAAACCAGTTGCAAACCAACACCCTCATTCTCACGCCCAGCACGGTGGCTGCACGCCAATGGATTGACGAACTGCTGGACAAAACCAGCCTGTCGCCGGAACAGATCGGCGAATATACGGGGTCACGCAAAAGCATCAAACCCGTTACCATCAGCACCTACCAGACGATGACCTTTCGCAAACGGGGCACACACGGCCGTAACCTGCCACTGCATGAAGAGTTCCCCCACTTCTCCCTGTTTGGCGAGCGAGATTGGGGGCTGATTGTGTACGACGAGGTGCATTTGCTGCCCGCGCCCGTCTTCCGCGTCACGGCCGAGTTGCAAGCGCGGCGGCGATTGGGGCTGACGGCCACTCTCGTCCGTGAAGACGGGCAGGAGGAAGACGTCTTCTCCCTCATCGGCCCCAAAAAGTATGACGTGCCCTGGCGCGAACTGGAAAAACAGGGCTGGATTGCCACCGCCCACGTGACCGAAGTGCGCATCCCGCTGCCGCCGGAAACCCGCGTTAGCTATGCCGTTGCCGAAGAGCGGGAAAAGGCGCGTATCGCCGCCGAAAACCCGGAGAAGCTCACGGTGTTAGACCGGCTGCTGGCGCGTCATTTTGGCGATAATGTCTTGATTATTGGCATGTACCTGGGACAGTTGGAAGAGGTGCAAAGCCGGTACGGCTTCCCCATGATTACGGGCAAGAGTTCGGTGAAACAGCGGCAAGAGTTGTTGGGGGCATTTCGAGACGGCCGTGTCAAAACCCTCATCATCAGCAAGGTGGGCAACTTTGCCATTGACCTGCCCGAAGCCAATGTGATGATTCAGCTTAGTGGCACGTTTGGCAGCCGCCAGGAAGAAGCACAGCGGCTCGGCCGTATCCTGCGGCCCAAGCAGGAAAACAGTCTGGCTTACTTTTACACCCTGGTCAGCAAAGACAGCAAAGACCAGGAGTTCAGCGCCAACCGCCAGCGATTCCTGACAGAACAGGGCTACCGCTACCACATCCTCTACGGCGACGAGATCGCCGATTACGTACCGCCGGAGCGATAATCACTCACCGACTTCGCGCCCACAAACGATCAGTTAATTCTTCAATCGCCTGGCGCAGGTGGCGGCGGTAGGTACTGAAAGGCAGATCGAGCAGTTCCGCCGCCTGTTCCTGGGTGGCAGCCGGTTGAAAATAGGTATGGTAAAGGGCACGGTAGAGCTTCATTTGGCGCGGATTGGCCTGCCAGGCCTCGGCCGTCTCCCGCAAAACGCTCTGCAATGCCTCGCCCCGATTCATCGAATCCGGTTTTTGACTGACCAACCGGGTTTGCGCCAGCGGATTGTTTTGCAAAGCAGTCATATCCGTAAAATCGCGCAACGCTTCCCGCACGGCCGTACCAAACTCCGCTTCATTCAAAACAACTGCCGTCACTTTCGGGGCAGGCACACTGCCCGTCAGCCCCAATTCCCGTTGCGCCATCAATTCCAGCCAGGCCAATGGCGGCGTCTGGCGCCAATCATGCCCATAGACGCCATACCGACGGCCGTCTACCACAAAATCCGCCGCCGGTATTCGCTGCAAATCGGCATAGGTGAACACGGCCGTCCAGAAATCCGGGTCCGCGCACGGAAAAAGCGTATACGCCAACCCCGGCGTCGTCAGATAATGCTGCACCACGTTCAGAAAAATGCGGCTCTGCACCGGGGAAACCGCCTGGTAACTGTCCACCGCCAGCCAAAAACGGAACAATGTGGCTGACTCTTTGGGGCGTAGGGGCGCGACCGTTTGCAAAAAATTCCAGGCCGCGCGGGTAGCCGGGTCACTCTCCCGTTCCGCCGGTTGTAGCTGCGCCAACGGCAGCAGCAGCAAAAAACCTTGCACATCGCCACCTGCCTGCCGGAAGACGGCCGCCCGCTCCGGGAAACGGGCCAGCCAGTGCGCTGCCAGTTGCGCCGACGCCTCTCCCTCATGCCGCTGCACTATCGCCAGCACCGGCACAATATCACGGGGGTGCAGCCGGTCGGTAAAGACATGCCCGCTGATCTGCCATTCAAAATAGGGGCGCACCATGGGGTTGTCGCGGTGCAAGAAGATGTAGTCGGCCAGGATGTGGCGCTGTTCGCGGGGGTCGCCGTGCTGCACGCGCTGGATGTAAAAGTGGCGGGCACGGCCGTGCAGCAGGGCATGGAGTTCGGGCCGTCGCCAGCGCAAATCGGCGGCCAGCGCCTCCCGTGCCAGATCATGGGGATAAAGACCATGCCGACTGGCATCCATAAAAGAGAGACCACGCAGCCATTCAAAGAGATCGTGGGCGTCTGGCTGGTTAAGCAAAACCGCCAGCAAGGATTCGGTTGTGAGCCGCACCAGGGCAGACGCTTCCAACGCTTCGCGGTGAGCATGTGTGGGTGCTTGCTGGATAAATTGCTCTAACAATGCCTTGATGACATCCGGCGCTTTTTCTGGCTGGAAGGGGGCATCTGGCTGCTGCGCGGCCACATCGGCTACCAATGACAACGCCAGGGCGTGGCCGTGGGTGAAGGAGAGGATGGCGTCGTGCTGGCCGGCGGGAACGTTCCGCCGTGCCAGATAATCGCGGCTTTCGACAGTGCTGAGATTTCGCAGAGGAACGATGCGCATCATCGCCTGCCAGCCGGGGTCGGCGCGCCAGGCCAGGCCCGGCGGCTGCCGCCCGGCCAGCACCAGCAGCACGTTGTCCGGCAGTTGCGGCAAAAAGTCGTTGCGCAGCCAGTTATCCAGAGGGGCCAGCAGTTCGTAGGTGTCTATGAGCAGGACGGTACGGCCGTCCGGCGGCAAAGCAGCAGCAATATCGGCATCGGCTGGCAACTGGGACGCAGCTCGGAGAGCGGCTTCAAAAAAGGGGGGGGAGGGGTCAGTGTCACGGCCGTCCAGCAGCACCACCCGCGCCCCCATCTGCCTGGCCATGTGGGCAAACTCGCGCAGCAGCGTGGTTTTGCCAATGCCGCCCGGCCCAAAGAGATGCAGCACCACAAAGGGCAGTTCCGCGGCTGCCAATGCGGCCCGGAACAATTCCTTATCCTCGACTCGCCCCACAAACTGCCGCCGTCGCGCCTGTTCTAATCGGGATTGGAGAGAGGTAGACATTCTGTTTGTCCTGGAAGACCCTAAGAGTTTTCAGAAACCCTTAGGGTCTAAAAAAATTCCGCCAATGACATCGTTTCCACTTCGGCGCGGGCGGCGGCGCGCACGGCCGTGTCTAATTCCTGCTCCGCCTGCGCCAACACCAGCCCGGCCAATTCTTGCTCGTCCTGTTCCATGTGCGCCTCCATTTCCGCCAGCAGCCGTTGGGCCAGCAAGATGAGTTGGTACGGCCGTGTCACCTCTTTTGCCCCCTGCCGGCGATACACATCTGCCAGCCCAATCAAACAATACACAATCCCCCGCCGATCCTCAATTTCCTGCGAAAGGGACAGGCTTTCCCGGTATAAGGACTCGGCGGCGGGCAGGTCGTCCATATCCGCCAACAGCCGGGCGCGGTTGCCGGTGGCAATGGCCAACCCCTGTTTATCGTCCAATTGGCGGCGGCGGTGGATGCCCTCGTCGCTCAACTGCAATGCCTCGGCATAACGCCCCTGCACGCGGGCAATCAGCGCCAGATTATCCACCGTCTGGCTAATGGCCCATTCATCACCCAATGTCCGGCGCACGGCCAACGCTTCCTCCCAGTAGCGGCGAGCGGTTTCGTAATCCTGCCGGTGGTAAGGGACGATGCCCAAATTATTGAGCGAAGCGGCCGCGCCCCACACATCCCCCATTTGTTGGCGCAGTTCCAGGCTGGTGGCATACTGCTTTTGCGCGGCGTCATAGTCGCCCAGGCGAAAGGCAATGTTGCCCAAATTGTTGTAAGCATTGGCGCAGCCCGGTTTGTCATCCAGTTCCTGGCGCACGGCCAGCGCTTTTTCGTAATAGATTTGGGCGCTGTGGTAATGGCCTTGCATGTAATTGTTGCTGCCCAGGTTGTGCCAGACCAGGGCAATGGCGGCGCGGTCATTGGCGGTTTCTGCCTGTTCCAGTGCCAGTTGCAGATACGGCCGTGCCGCCTCATACGCCCCCTGCTGCTGATACACATTGCCAATTTCTACCAGCACATCTACCAACAAAGAAACGATCCGCGAAGAACGCGAAGGTTTTTCTGCCGCCAACAAGTTCTGCGCCTCTGCGAGCCAGCGCAAGGCCGACGGATAATCGCCCTGGCTGCGGCGCAAATTTCCAGCGTCGCGGAAACATCTGGCTTGCAACCAGGGATCGGCCGTTTGCTGCGCCAGATGGGTGGCAGACTCAAAACGAGCCTCTGCTTCTTGCCAGTGGCCGGTGAGCTTGAGAACGGTTCCCAAAGCCAGCAATACCTCAGCGCGGGCGGCAGGATCGGTGAGCAAAGCCAGCAGACGGCCGTAATGGGCCAGAGCGGTTTCGTTAGCATAGGCGGCCTGCGCCTGGGCGGCCGCCCGTTGGCGGTAGGTGATCTCCTTCTCAGCCATGCCCGCGCCTTGAAAATGGGCGGCCAGGTCACCGTAGTAGGGGGCGAGATGGGCGGCGTAAAGGGTTTCCATGCCCAGGCCAATTTGCCGGTGCAGGGCCGCTTTTTCCGCCGGGAGCAGATCGGCCAGTAACCCTTCGCGCAGTTTGTCATGGCTGAACTGCCAGTGGAGGCTGCCATCCGGCCGTTCCAGGATCAGGGCGTTGGCGCAAACGGTCAGCCATTCATCCACATCGTTCGTAGCAGGCGATAAATCGCCTGCTACGAACGTAAGAACGTGGAGATCAAGCTGGCGGCCGGCGATGGCGGCCAGCCGAAGTAAAGGCTGATGCTGCTCACCCACGCGCTTAAGCCGCCGCTGGACAACATCTTGTATGCCCTGGGGGAAGATGTGGGCGGGCAGTTGTGCCTGGGGAATATGGTCAAGCCGCCCGGCTTCTTCCGCCAATGCGCGCATCACTTCGACGATGAAGAAGGTGTTGCCTTCGGTTTGCTGTTCCAGGAAGGTGAGGAGGGCAGGCTGACGGCCGTGTGTCCCCAGCATGGCCTGGCTCAATTCAGCAATGGCGGCGGCGGGCAGGCGGGGCAGACGCAGGTGGCTCATGGTGGGCAGGTCGGTGGGCAGCGACGGCCGTTCCCCCAACCGGTACGCGGCCAGAATGAGGCAAGGCTGCTTTTCCAGATCACGCAAGAGCCATTGCAGCAATTCCAGGCTGGCGTCATCGGCCCAGTGCAAATCTTCCAAGAGGAGGAGGAGCGGTTGTTTTTGGGCGGCCCGGTGCAGCAGGCCGGTGATGGTGAGCAGCAGGCGGGTGCGGGCTTTGTCCGGTTCTAGCGGCGGCAGGGGGTGAATGGGGGCGGCGGAAAAGCGGTGGATGTGGGGGACCAGAGGGGCGAGGACGGCCGTTTCCATTTCATCAGGCGGGGCCAGGAGCAGCAACGAGGGCAGAAGTTCCTGCCACAGGTGAAAGGGGCCGCCATCTGCCCGCGCCTGCCCGCGCAACACGGCCGTGCCCGCCACCAATGCCTGTGTACGCAGTTCGTTCAGCAGGCGGCTTTTGCCCACGCCGCTTTCGCCCCCCACCAGGACGCTGTTCCCCTGCCCGGCCTGGGCGTGTTGTAGCCTGGTGAGCAGTTGGGCCAGTTCGGCACTGCGGCCGGTGAAGGGGGCGGCTTGCAGAAAACTTTCGCGGGTGACGGCCGTTTCCGCAGGCAGGGGCAGGGCAACGGCCGTGCAAAGTGCATCCAGGGTGGCGGCGGCATGGGGGTAACGGCCGTCTGGCTCTTTGGCCAGCAGCCGCCGCACCACCGCCACCAGTTCCGGCGGAGCGTCCACATAGCTAAAATCCGGCTCCTGGGTAAGCAGATTCTTGATGAAGTCCAGGGAAGTGGGGTCAAAAGGATGCCAGCCGGCCAGCAGTTCATAAGCCAACACACCGACGGCATAAAGGTCGGAGACGGCCGTGACCGGCGCACCGCGCAGCAGTTCCGGGGCCATGTAGAGCAGCGTGCCGGAAGCATCCCCGGACTGCCCGGCCAATGCCGCCAGGCCAAAATCGAGCAGTTTGACGGCCCCTCCAGCCACCAGCACATTGCCCGGTTTCAGGTCACGGTGAATGATGTGGTGGCGGTGAACGTAGATGAGCGCCTGGAGCAATTGGGCTAACAGGGCTACTTTGCCGGTGGTGTCCTGCCACTGCCCGGCCTGGGTGAGGGGTACGGCCGTTGGCAGCAGTTCCATGGTGAAAAAGGGCTGCCCGGTATGGTCAAAACCATAGTCGCGGGCGGCAATGATGTGCGGGTGGCGCAGAGCGGCCAATGCCTGGAATTCACGGGCCAGGGCGAGTTTGAGTTCGGGCGTGGGGGGGGTGACGGCCGTGCTGATGACTCGTTTGAGCGCCACCTCTTCACCCGTGAGGATGTCTTGCGCCCGGTAGACCGCACCCATACCGCCACTGCCGAGCCGCTCATGCAGCCGGTAGCGGTAGTTGAAGGGGGAGGCGGGTATGGTTGCTGTTGTACTCATCCTGATGACAGCCCGGAGTTGCTGAATGAAGGGAATTATAGCGGGTTTTGGCCCTTCTCCCCCAAATTGAACAAAAAGTGAACAATTTTTGGACTGGTGAGTGGAGGGGGTACGGCCGTATTCTGTCCAGGTAGCAATTAACCAACCTTCACAATCGCAAAAAAAGGAGAACAAACAGATGGTATCAACAAAAAATCAGGCTGCCTTTCTGCAAGCCATTGAGCAATGGAACAGTGGTAACTTGAATGCCTACCTGGAATTGTATGATGAGCACGTGGTCTTAAACGGTTTTCCCCCTGGTCTGCCACCGGGACGGGTCGGCGCCAGATTGTTTTACGAAGGTATCTGGGCCGCCTTCCCGGGCTCCCATCTCATCCTTCATGACCTGATCCTGGAAGATGACCGGCTGGCCTGCCGCTATGAGTTGGAAGCCACCCACCAGGGAGAATTCATGGGTGTACCGCCCACCGGCAAAAAAGTCCGGGTGCCGGGCATCACCATCTGCCGGTTTGAGGATGGCGTCTGCGTCGAGCGGTGGAACCAGGCAGATATGATGGGCTGGATGCAGCAGTTGGGGGCTATGCCCCAATAACTTTGTTTGTAGAGGTTACAACAGGTTCGAATTTATGGAGGTTTATGATGAAAGATAACAATCGTACCACAATTGAAGTATTCCGTTTTATGTTCGGGCAGGTGCATGAATACATCGAAGCGACCATGGCCGATGTAACCGAGACTGTCGCTCGCTATGAACCGGGCCGCCCAGCCTCTATTTTGGGCCAATACGCTCACCTGGTTTCCAGTGAGGATTGGCTCATCAATATAAAGGCAGGGAACAACACGCCGGTCATGGCACAGACAAACCCTGGTTTCCAAAACCCACCGCCGCCGGTTGGTTGGGATGAGTGGGCGCGTACCGAAGCCGTAGACCTGGTCGCTTTGCGCGCCTATGCCCAAGAAGTGTACGCCGCCACCGACGCCTACCTGGCCAGCGTAGACGATAGCTGCCTCAATGACCCGGTAGATATGTCTGAGATGGGCTTTGGCATGGTGCCTACCACCGCCATTTTTATGTTGGCGCTGTCCAATGGCTGCCTGCACTGTGGCGAAATTTCAGCGATCAAAGGGTTTCAGGGGTTGCCTGGTTATCCGGCTGTGGCCGTCCCGGAAGCAGCCCGCAGGTAAAAAATCTGGAGTAGAGGCTTTAGCCGGAAGTGACAAGAAGCCTCTACTCCGAACAAGAAAGGAAAAAACATGTCAACTGAACAAAACAAAAGCATTACCCGGCAAATTTTTGCCGCCTTGAATGATCGTGATCTGAATGGCGTCATCGCCCATTATGCGCCTGGCTGCCGCTTCCATGGTTGGGGGCCGGAGAGTACGGATGTGAATGGATATGTTGCGGCTATGTCTGCTATCCTGAACGCTTTTCCTGATTCCCGTTTCCCGATTGAGGATGTGGTAGCCGAGGGTGACCGGGTAGCCGTGCGCCACGACCTGCGTGGTACGCACCGGGCGGAATTCCAGGGTGTGCCCGCGACAGGCAGACAAGTGGTAGTGAACGCCATTGTTATTCTGCGGTATGAGAATGGCAAAGCGGCCGAATTGTGGCTTAATGCTGATTTTTTGGGGCTGATGCAGCAGTTGGGGGCCATACCCCAATAACCATGTTCGTAGTAGGCGATTTATCGCCGTTGGCAGGCGATGAATCGCCTACTACAAACAATGAAGGAATTGGTTGAAGGAGAGAAACCGTGACAATAGAAATGAACAAAACGATTGTGCATCGGGTTTTTGAGGAGATGATCAACCAGGAGAAGCGAGCGGTGATTGATGAGATTTTTGCGCCGGATGTGGTGATTCATGATCCGATGATGGGCACGGCCGTTGGCGCAAACGCCTTTCGCCAGTTAATGAGGGTTTTCGACGCCGCCTTTCCCGGCCACCGGGTGACGGTGGAGCAGGTATTGGCGGAAGGGGAGTTTGTATCGGTGCTGCATACGCACACGGCCGTACACAATGGCCCCTTCATGGAAATCCCGCCCACCGGCCGGCAGGTGAAGGTGGGTGGGCTGGAACTGTTCCGGCTGTGCAACGGCAAAATTGTGGAATTCTGGCGCAAAGATGATGATGTCAGCCTGCTCATGCAGTTGGGGGTGATGCCGACTGCGTGAAGCCGGTAATGACCGGGCAACAAGAGGAATTCGCATCTGAGGATGCGGACCCATCCTTCTTGTGCGAACCCTAAATTGAACAAAAAATGAACAGCTTTTGGACTGTCCGGTGAACGGCTGACGGCCGTATCCTGCCGGCATGGTTAACGATAGAGACCCTAAGGGTTGTTTTGGAAACCCTTCGGGTCTGGCAAATTCAAACAAGGAGATTTTCCATGAATCAATCAAACTCTCGTACCCACGCCATCGTCATTGGCGGCAGCCTGGGCGGGCTGCTCACCGCCCGTGTCCTCAGCCAGCACTTCCAGCGCGTCACCATTTTGGAGCGCGACGAAGTACCCGAACAGCCCGAAGCCCGCAAAGGGCAGCCACAGGCCCGCCACCTGCACGGCCTGTTGGCTACCGGCCTGCAAACGATGACCCGCTACTTTCCCGATCTGCCCCAAGCCCTGGTCAACGGCGGGGCGGTGATGGGCGACTTTGCCGAACAGATGCAGTGGTACACCTATGGCGGCTACCGGCAGCGTTTTCACATGGGCGTCCCGGCCACCACCATGAGCCGCCCCTTGCTAGAATCATTGATCCGCGAACGGGTGCTGGCCCTGCCCAACATGCGCATGATGGACAACTGCGGCGTGAACCAACTGCTCATAACCCCAGACGGGCAGCGTGTGACCGGCGTGGAGGTGGCACTGCGCCACGAAGGGAACCAGTTGCTGGAGGTGCTGGCCGACCTGGTGGTGGATTGCACCGGGCGCGGCTCGCGCAGCCCGCAATGGCTGGTGGAGATGGGCTTTGACGCGCCGCCGGTCAGCGAGGTGAAGGTGAATGTGGCTTACGCCACCCGGCTCTATCGCCGCCTACCAACCGACCCACGCGGCACACTGTGGACGCTGATCACGCCAGAAGCGCCCCGCGAAAGCCGTTTTGGGGCCATCTTCCCCATTGAAGGCGACCGGTGGATTGTCTCGATGGGTGGCTGGCATGGCGACCATCCGCCGACGGATGAGGCCGGTTTTCTGGCTTTTGCCCGCAACCTGCCCGCGCCGGACATCTATGACATCATCAGCCAGGCGGAACCGCTTTCCGACATTACGCCCATCAAGTTCCCGCACAGCGTCCGCCGCCATTACGAGAAATTGCGCCGTTTTCCGGCCGGTTTTCTGGTGTTGGGGGATGCCATTTCCAGCTTTAATCCGACCTATGGGCAGGGGATGACGTCGGCGGCGTTGCAGGCGGCGGAACTGGATGATTTGCTGGCGAAACGGACGCCACCGGAAAAGCTGGCGTTGGCCTTTTTCAAACGGACGGCGAAGGTGGTTGACATGCCCTGGCAATTGGCGGTGGGCGAGGATTTCCGCTTCCCGCAGACGAGCGGCCCCAAACCGCCGGGCGTGGATTTTATTAACCGCTATGTGTCCAAAGTTCACCGGGCGACGCTGCATGATCCGGTGGTTGGCCTGGCCCTGCTGAAGGTGATGAATCTGATGGCCCCGCCGCCCAGCCTGTTTCACCCTAAAATTGTGTGGCGAGTGCTGCGGGGAAAACGGCCGTCAATCGAACAATCCCCTATGCGGCAACCGGCTGCTGCGGGTGATTGATTGTCTGGCAGGTGAGACGCACTTCGGAAGTGCGTCTCACCTGATGGAGAGCACCATGTTTCCTACTTCATTCACTTCGACTGATGGGCTGCGGTTGTGTTGTTACGTGGCACGGCCGTCCACAAATCCCCCGCGCGCTCATGTCATTCTGGTGCATGGGTTGGGGGATCACGGCCGTAGCCTGCCCTACCGCTATCTCACCGACTATCTTACCACCCATCAATTCGCCATCTACACCTATGACTGGCGCGGGCATGGGCAGTCAGAAGGGGCGCGCATGTTTACACCGGCCTGGCAAAATGTTTGTGATGATCTGCATACTTTTGTAGACCTGGTGCAGCGCGAAACCCCCGACGGGCCGCTTTTTCTCGTCGGGCTGAGTCTGGGTGGTTTGCTGGCGCTTCATTATGCTCAACAGCAGCCTGATGGTCTGAAAGGGGTTGTGGCCATTGCCCCGGCGCTGGATGCCTCTGGGGTACCACCTTTGATTCGATGGGTCATCCCCGTTTTGTCACGCCTTGTGCCCCGTGCGGTCATTAACCCTGGCCTTGACCTGGCGCACATTTCACGAGATGTGACGGCCGTGCAAGAATACACCAGCGATCCCCTTTTTCAGACCCACACCACGCCGCGCCTGGCGGCAGAAGTGTTGAAAGCGATGTCGGAAACAGGCGCGCAGGCTGCCCGGTTCAGGCTGCCGCTGCTTATTTTGCACGGGGAAGCGGATACGATTGTGCGGCCGGCGGGCAGTGCCCATTTTTTTGCCCAGGTATCCATGGCCGATAAAGAGCGGTTGACATACCCTGGCGCTTATCACAATCTGTTGATTGAACAGAATCGAGAGCAGGTGTTTGCCGATATGAGGCAGTGGTTGGAGCGGCATTTATGATGAAACGAGTCATCTTTGTCGGCATGTTTGTCATTGTTGTGCTGGCGGCTGGTTGGTGGGTGCGCTACCAGTTCAGCCCGCCAACGGGATTTGGCGAACGGTATCAGGTGGTTGTGGATTGGCCGCAACTGCCAGAGGGGATGGCGATGGGGCAGGTAGTCGGGGTTGATGTGGATGGCAAGGGCGGGTTTACGTGGCCGACCGGGGCAATGGGCGGGTGCAGATTTTTGCTGCCGACGGCCGTTGCCTGGACACCTGGCAGGATCGGCGCTGGTTGGGAAGGCCGTGGGCCATTCGCATCCGGCCAGATGGGGCTATTTTTGTGGTAGATGGCGGCGACTAACACGAGTGGCTGCCAGACCGGGCGCGTATTCTGCAATTGTCGCCAGATGGCGAAGTGGTGTGCGGATTTGGCGCGTATGGCCTGGAGCCGGGCCAATTCATCTGGCCGCCACGCCAATGGCGTGGCAGCTGACGGCGCGGTGTATGGGGGTGAAGTGTACACGGGTAGGCGGGTGCAGAAATTTGAAAGGATTCAGGAGTGAGAAATGACAACATTACCGTTAACTGTGGGGCAACGGACGGCCGTGTCCCTGCAACGAATCCATACATTGTTGGCGGTACAAACGGCAGTGGTGATCTTGGTTTCGCTGAACCGGCTGGGGCCGTGGACGACGGGCTATGTGGCAGCCAATGAATTTTTGCGCTGGGTGGATTTGCTGAACATGTTGGCATTGCCACTGATCAGCCTGGTGGCGTTTTATCTGCTGAAGAAGGAGGTGGAAAAGGGGGTATTGGTGGGGCACGGCCGTGTTCATCTCCTGCTCAACCTCACCTTTATTGTGGGTGTGTATCTGCTGGGGGTCAGCTACGGGGCACATGAAGTGACCAACTATTTACACGCCCGCTTTTGCCCCGACGGGCCGGTGGATGACCTGTGCCGGATTATTATTTTTAATGATGATGATTTTTCGCACTGGCTCTTTTTTGCCGGGTTTGTGCTGATGAATGTGGCGCTGCTGCTGCTGCAAATCATTTTCCCGTACCGACAGGAAATTGACCGGCGGAATATAATTTTCCTGGTAGTGAACGGGCTGTTTATTGGGTTGGGCGTTTTTGCCAACCTGGCGTTTGAGGAGATTGGGCTGGATTTGTATGTGGTGGCGCTGCTGGCTTTGTTGAGTGTGGGGATGTGGCGGGTGTACGGCCGTCAGCCCCTCACCATCTACTACACCACTGCCTATGTGTTGGGGTTAGCAGCGACAGGAATCTATAAAGTAATTGGGTAATTGGGTAATTACGTAATTACCCAATTACCCAATTACCATTTTCAGGAGACAACCAATGGCCGCAAACGAATATCAATTTACCACCCACTGGCGGGTGCAAAGCACGTGTGAGGAGATCAGCGAGATTTTGGGCAATGCGCCGGATTTGGTGCGCTGGTGGCCTTCGGTCTATCTGGATGTGCAGGAGTTGGAACCGGGCGACCCGGAAACGGGCATGGGCAAAGTGATCAGTCTGTACACCAAAGGGTGGCTGCCCTATACGTTGCGCTGGCAGTTTCGGGTGACGGAAAACCGACGGCCGTATGGCTTTAGTCTAGAAGCGTGGGGGGATTTTGTGGGGCGGGGTGTCTGGACGTTTGCGCAGGATGGGGAGTGGGTGAACATCACCTATGGTTGGCGTATTGCCGCCGAAAAGCCGCTGCTACGCTACCTTTCTTTCTTGATGAAACCAATCTTTTCAGCCAACCACCATTGGGCAATGAAAAAGGGGGTAGAGAGTCTAAAACTGGAATTGCAGCGCCGCCATGCCCAGACGGATGAGGAGCGCACGGCCGTACCCGCCCCACCTGGCCCCACCTTTGCGCGTTGAAGAAGAGAATGAGAGATTAGGCAATCAGGCAATTTGCCAATTTCTCATTCTCCCAATCTTTCAATTTCATTTCTTTACGCTTCTGGTTCAGCACCCAACGCCCGTAGTTGTGCCGCCAATCGCTCGGCTCGTTCGTGTTCCTGCTCCGCTCGCTGGCGTTCTTGCTCCGCTCGCTGGCGTTCTTGCTCCGCTCGCTGGCGTTCTTGCTCCGCTCGTTGGCGTTCTTGCTCGGCTCGTTCGTGTTGCTGGGTGGCAGCTTCTTCACCGGTTAACAGCAGGTTGCCCTCCTGGTCACACCAACGCAGCCAGGTAGCGTGCAGATCAGCATATGTCCCCGTCCACAATTGCACACCCAGGCCAACTTCTGGCAGCCACAGCCGGCGGGTGGGCATATAACCTGACCCGCGTCTTTCAAACAGGTGGAGATCCTTTGCATTTAACTGACGCTCCGGGTCATAAACGATATACCAGGCAATACCCAGGCGGGCATACAGACTTTTTTTCCGGCCCAACTCCCCCCCTTGCCGGTTAGAAACGATCTCCACCACCACATCCGGTGGTTTGCCATATTCCCACATAAAGTATGACCGGTGTCTTTTTTCCCACACTTCCTCTGGTAACGTCACATCAAGACTGAGCAAAGCATCGGGTACTATGGCCGGTTCATCCACTGCATAAAACAAACCGACATTGGCCAGAGCTACAAACGGCCGTTTCGCTTCCCCACCTTTCCAGGACGCATAGAGAGGTTCGGTTAATAAGCGTTGCTGTTTTTCTGAAAAGATGTTGTCCACCGGCGTATCATCCTCCGTGATGAGATGGGAGATGTCTGGTCTGGTAATGGCAATTGCTTCAGGTTCTAACACAATTTCGGCCATAGGTGTTTGCCTCCGTTCCGGAAATATGCGCCGATTATATCACAGCAGGAAGAGACCTGTCAGGTTTGTTAAATCTGGCCAGCAATTCTCAATTTGCCCGGCGGCGGCAGATAAATCTGCACCTACAAAAGGCAAAGTCGGCCTGCGCCGACTGGCGACCAGCCCACGCAGAGCCTGCCCTGAACCTGTTGAAGGGTGGGCTTTGCTCTCTGTAGGCGCGATTTTAATCGCTGGCTCTTGGTAAATTGAGAGTAACTATACAGGTGTGAGTTGAGGCATGAGAACATTATCGTCAAACAGAGACCCTAATGCTTCCCACACATTGAGACCTTGTTTACGAATCGTGGAAATATAGGTGCGCAGTGAACAGAATTGTTC
>JABFFZ010000070.1 GCA_013112725.1 Chloroflexota bacterium | reverse complement strand
GAACAATTCTGTTCACTGCGCACCTATATTTCCACGATTCGTAAACAAGGTCTCAATGTGTGGGAAGCATTAGGGTCTCTGTTTGACGATAATGTTCTCATGCCTCAACTCACACCTGTATAGTTACGATGACTGTTTGCTGGCCGGCTTTTTTAGCCAGGTCAATCAGGGCAACGGCCGTCAGCGGATTCACCACCGACATCGCTCCCTGTTCCAAACTTACCGCATCGTCCAGGGGCAGGGCATAATTGACCGTCGTGGTGGCATATTCAGCCCAGAGACCATCTTGTTGGGTAACACAGGCCACCCGCTTCCCCGCCAGATAGCGCCCCATCAACCCGGTACTACCGCCCACGGCTATCACTGTGCCAGAGCCTTCAAAGCCGGGCACTGTGGGAGTTGGCTTTTTGAAGCCATATTGGCCCAATATAAACATCAGATCAGACGGGTTGATGGACGCAGCAGCTACTTTCACCAGCACTTGCCTGGGACCGGGGCGGGGTACGGGGCGCTGCACCACACGCAGCGCGCCGGCACCATCGTATGATTCCAGGATAACGGCCGCCATCTGTTCGGGAATCGGGGTTGGGGTCATGGTGGTCTCCAGATCAGACATCCGATTATTCCAAGAAATCGGATGTCTGACTTACAAATAATGGCTTCCCCGTGAAAACGACTCTAAATCCGATCTACATCATTCAAATCCACAAACGCCTGCTTCAGGCGGGCCACAAACGACTCTTCAGCCGCCCGCAGCCAGCGACGCGGGTCATAATACTTCTTATTCGGCGCGTCCGGGCCATCGGGATTGCCAATCTGCCCCTGCAAATAGTCATGGTATTTGGCCTCATACCCGCGTACGCCATCCCAAAACGCCCATTGCAAGTCGGTGTCAATGTTCATCTTGATCGCCCCGTAGGAAATGGCTTCGCGGATTTCTTCCTGGCTGCTACCAGAACCACCATGAAAGACAAAGTTGATCGGCTTTTCGGCCGTGCCAAACTTCTCCTGCACATACACCTGCGAATTGTGCAGAATAATCGGCCGTAACTGCACATTGCCCGGTTTATACACCCCATGCACATTGCCAAAAGCAGCGGCAATGGTGAAATTGGGGCTGACCTTCATCAACTCCTCGTAAGCGTAGGCCACTTCTTCGGGCTGTGTATACAGGCGGGAGCTGTCCACCCCGGTATTGTCCACGCCATCTTCTTCACCGCCGGTCACGCCCAGTTCAATCTCCAGCGTCATGCCCATTTTGCTCATGCGCTCCAGGTAACGCTTACAAATCTCCACGTTTTCGTGAATTGGCTCTTCGGATAAATCGAGCATATGGCTGCTAAACAGCGACTTGCCATGTGTCTTGTAAAACGCTTCCCCGGCATCTAACATGCCGTCCACCCAGGGCAGCAGTTTCTTGGCGCAGTGGTCGGTATGCAAAATGACCCGCGCCCCATACATGGCCGCCACCTGATGCACATGGTGCGCCCCGGACACCGCCCCGGCAATAGCCGCCCGCTGCCCGTCATTATTCAGGCTCTTCCCGGCCATAAAGGAAGCGCCACCATTAGAAAATTGCAGGATGACGGGGGCGTTGACGGCGACGGCCGTTTCCAACACCGCATTCACACTATTACTGCCCACCACATTGGCCGCCGGCAGCGCAAACTGCTGCGCCTTAGCATAGGCAAAAATCTCCTGTACCTGCTCGCCGGTGACCACCCCGGCCAGAATATGGTTGAGTGACATGAAAAACTCTCCTTTTCAAAAATTGACAATTCAGACTCATTGGGACTTGAGGGGAGCAACAGGCCATGATGCGTGATACATGATTTGTGACCAGAAAGTCCTCACGCATCACGTATCACGTTTCACACCGTCTCACCCAAAATTCTAAAGAGCCACCATTTACTGTCCCAAGTATGCCGGGAACGGGCAAAAATGCCAGTAATCAATTGAGCCATCCCCCTAAATCTCGTATACTTGGACAGGTTGGCTGACAGAAAAGCTTGTATACTGAAACTATTCGACACGCCCGATCACTTAAACATCAGATCATTTGGACACCTGAGTACATAAACCCTCTTTCACCCCATGAAATCCCACACCCTCGGCCCTTATATATTGCTAGAAGAAGTTGGTTATGGTGGTATGGCCACAGTCTACCGCGCTCACCAGCCAAGCGTAGAGCGGGATGTGGCCGTCAAGGTGATTTTACGGGCGCGGCTGGATGACCCGGAAGCGGTGCAGCGTTTCCAGCGCGAAGCCCGGCTCATCGCCCGGTTAGAGCATCCCCACATCCTGCCGGTGTATGACTTCGACGGCCGTCACGATCCCCCCTACATCGTCATGCGTTACCTGGATAGTGGCACCCTGCGTGATGTGATGAGCCGGGGCGCACTGCCGCTGGCCGAAGCCAGCTACCTGATACAGCAAATCGGTTCTGCCCTCGATTACGCCCACCGCCAGGGCATCATCCACCGTGACATTAAACCTTCCAACATCATGATTGACCGCGATGGCAATGCCTTTGTCACCGACTTCGGTATTGCCCGCATGGTCTCTGGCGGCCAACACATCACCATGACCGGGGCGCTGATGGGCACGCCCGCTTACATGTCTCCCGAACAGGCCCAGGGCAATATGAACCTGGACCACCGCGCCGACATTTACTCCCTGGGCGTCATTCTCTTCCAGATGCTCACCGGCAACCTGCCCTTTGCCCACGACAACAACTTCAGCGTCTTGATGATGCACGTCAACGAACCCATCCCCAGCGCCATCCAGCGCAATCCAGAACTACCCCCGGCCATTGACCACATCACCCAACGCGCCCTGGCTAAAAAACCAGACGACCGTTACCAATCAGCGTTGGAATTGGCGCAGGCGGTAGCCCTGGCCGTCGGCAGCACCATCTCAGTTGCTCCCACCCGGTTGCGGCTGTTGCTGGAAGATCAGACCATTGCCCGCAGCGCCACCAGCAAGGCCGCCACCGGCAGCAGCACCAACAAACGCACCACCAGCGAACAAAATAAAACGATCACCGCCCTCTATGCCAGCGCCGCCGAATTTGCCGAACTGGTGGATGAAAGCGGTGGCAACGAGCGGGTACGGCAGGCATTAAGAGAGTGGTGGACGGCCGTAGACAACATCATCAGCGACTATGGCGGCCGCATCTTCAGCCGCTCCGAAGACACCATGATGGCCATTTGGGGCGCCGACCTCACCCGCGAAGACGACGCCGAACGCGCCGTGCGCGCCGCCCTGGCCCTGCAAACCGCCATGCAGCAGCAAAGCGCCGCCTACCTGGGCGACGCCGACGACGAGCCGCTGCCGCTCAACATTGCCCTAAATACCGGCCTGGCGCTGCTGACGCCAGACGAAGAAAGCGGCGACTACACCGCCAGCGGCGCCACCATCAGCCTGACCAACCGCCTCATGCAGCAGGCTGATGGCCTTATCCTCATCACCCACAACACCTACAGCCAGGTACGCGGCGTTTTTGAAATGGAGCCAGACACACCCCTTAAACTGCGGCGCAGCCAGGACACCATGCAGGTCTACCGCGTCCGTTCGGCCAAACCACGCGCCTTCCGCCGGGGCACACGCGGCATTGAAGGCATTGAAACGCAATTAATCGGCCGCGAAAGCGAAGTGAAGGCGCTACAAAACGCCTTTATGGATGCTATCGAAGATCAGGAGACGCAAATTTTCACCATCGTCAGCGAGGCCGGGCTGGGTAAATCCCGACTGCTGTATGAGTTTGTCAACTGGTCAGATTTGCGCCCAGAGGTGTTTTGGGTGATGCGTGGCCGGGCCACGCCGGAAATGACCAACCGCCCCTATGCTTTGCTGCGCGACCTGGTCTCCTTCCGCTACGAAATTCAGGACAATGACAGCCCATCCACAGCCCGGCAAAAGCTGGAAGCGGGTATCCGCCAACACGCGGGCGAAAATGAGCCGATGGCCCATTTACTCGGTCACCTGGTTGGTTTTGATTTTTCGGCCAGCCCCCACGTCAAGGGGCTGCTCGGCGACCCACAGCAGCTCACGGAGCGGGCGCGACAGATGTTTATCCGCTGGATTGAGGCGTTGTGCGCCCGCAATCCGGTGGTGATGGAAGTGGAAGACGTGCATCTGGCCGACGATGCCTCGCTCGATTTATTAACCGACCTGGCCGCGCAGCACGACGATTTACCGCTGCTGATGATTTGCCTGGCACGGCCGTCTCTCTATGAGCGGCGCCCGGCCTGGGGCAGCGGGCAATCGTTCCATACGCGGCTGGAGTTACGGCCGTTAGACCGGCGCGAGAGCCGCAGCCTGGTACGCGAAATCCTGCAAAATGTGGCCGATGTGCCCAAAGCCTTGCGTGACCTGCTGGTAGAACGCGCCGAAGGCAACCCGCTCTACATGGAAGAGTTAGTCAAAATGCTCATTGATGATCGCGTGATTATCAAACAAAACGATGAGGTCTGGACAGTGGAAGAAGAGCGGCTGGGCCATCTGGAAGTACCCGCCACGCTGGTTGGCCTGCTGCAAGCCCGGCTAGACAGCCTGCTCTACCCAGAAAAGCTCACCTTGCAGCGCGCCGCCGTGGTAGGCCGCATCTTTTACGACGCCGCCCTTATGGCCCTTGACCAGGCCGATGACTTCCACGTAGATAATTTGCCCGCAATTTTGGACCGGCTGGTGGCCCAAGATTTCATCTACGAACGAGAGACCACCGCCTTTGCCGGGGCGACGGAATACATCTTCGGCAAAACGATGCTGCAAGATGTGATCCTGAGTACGCTGCTGCGCCGCCAGCAAGAGCGGTATAATCGCGCCGCCGCCCTCTGGCTAGTCCAGGCCAGCGGCGCACGGGCCGGCGAGTATTACGGCCTGATCGCCGACTATTTTGAAAAGGCGGGCGATTATGAACAGGCGGGCAGCTATTTGCAGCAGGCAGGGGAACAGGCGCTGCGCCTCAGCGCCTACGCCAACGGCCGTGCCCTCTTTGAACGCGCCCTCACTCTGCTGCCCACCGAAAGCGCCACCCGGCTGGTGCTGTTCCTGCGGCTGGGGGAGGCCCGCTTTTTCTTGGGTGATTATACCGCCGCCCGCGCCTCGTTGGAATCGGCTCTGAAGCTGGCGCGGACGCGGCAGGATGGGCCGCACACCGCCGATGCCCTCTATTGGCTCAGCCAGACGGCCGTGCTGCAAGGCAATTACCCCCAGGCGCAAACCTACCTGGAAGAGAGCCTGCCCCTGGCCCGCGCCGGCGCAGACGCGGAAACGCTGGCCCAGGTGCTCTATGGTCTGGGGGATGTGCAATGGCGGCAAGGGGACAATGACACGGCCGTGGCCCTACTGCATGAATGTCTGGAACTCAGCCGCCGCGCCAACCTGCCCACCCAGGAACTATTTGCCCTAAACCGGCTGGGGGCCGTGGCCGTCGTCACCGGCAATTGGGAACGCGCCAATGAACTCTATTCCCAGATATTGACCAAAGCGCGGCAGGTGGGCAACCGGGAACGGGAAGCGTCGGCGCTGAACAACCTGGGGGTGGTGGCCTATGAACGGGGCGATTGGGAAACAACAGTCGCCTACGGCGAACAGGCGCTGCAACTGGCGCGTGAGACGGGGCAGCAGCAATTTATCTCCCTGCTGCTCAATAATCTGGCCGATGTGCTGCTGCGGCTGGATGATTTTGCCACCGCCAGACAATACCTGCACGAAGCCATCACCGTCGCCCAGCAAATTGGGGCCACACCGCATGTGCTAACGGCCGTGCAAACCTCTGGTCTGCTGCTGGCGCGCCAAGGCAACCGGGATCGGGGGCTGGCGCTGATTGGCCTGAGTCTGAACCACCCCTCAGCCACCCCCGAACACCACCGCACTGCCCACGATTGCCTGCGCACATTGGAGCTGGACCCGGCGGACACGGCCGTGCAGTCTGCCCTATCACAAGGAAACACCCTCGACCTGGAAACCACCGCCAGCCAAATCCTGACCGAATGGGTCTCGATATAAACCTGTGTCCCTCCACCTCTACCTGGAATATCTGGACGTGTTAACCAGGCCAGATCATCAGCTAACCGGGCTGTCTGAACAGCAAATTTATGGAGCAGTTGGCTATCTGGCAGCCCAAGGCGCACCTTCAAGAAGTATATTTTCATTGGCGACCATTTCTGCCAAATGCCAAAGATGACATGGTTCTTGACTTAGCGGCTGCCGCCGGGGCAAAACACATTGTCACCTTCAATCAGAAAGATTTTCGTGGGAGTGAGCAGTTTGGAGTCAAGGCGTAAGTGTTCAGACTTGACAAGTTTATTACCAGAGACAGTTGCCGCTATTCAGGCGCAAAAACCTGTACCCGGTAGCCACATTCTTCATAGGTGGAGAAGAACAGGTCACTTTGTCTGCGCCGGTATGTTTCCGCCCAAAAGGCAATACGGCCGTCGGCCGGAGAAATGGCAAAACCGGCAATGCCGCTCTCTTTGTCCCAGGTGATCAGATCCCGCATACGGCCGTCGGCCGTATTGATCGTCACCAGTTTTGTTCCCTTTTCCCTTGGATACCCGGCGGGGAGGGTACGGCCGTTGGCCATCCATTGCGGTTTGAGCGTTAACGTGGTGACGTCAATGCCCACCATGGCCGGTTCCCCGCCCGCTACTCCCACAATTGCTAATGTCGCGCCGTCCTGAAAAAGCAGGCGTTCGCCATCGGGCGGCCAAGCCAGCGGTTGTGGCAACTGGCCGGAGAATAACCGGCGCGGATTATCCCCCACCGGCGACGTAACCATCAGCCTAATTCTTGAAAACAAACGCCTGCCCCTCGCGCCCACCCACAGCAGTGGGTGATGAAGTTGCCGGCGTGGTGGCTGACTGGCAGGCCAGCGCCGGCAACAAGAGCAAAAAAAGTGGAAAGATGTATCTAGCCATGACCATACCTTTTAGCTGTCCTACTCATTCGTTTTCAACCAACCAATCGTGTACTCCGGCTCCATCATAATCGCGCCATCTTCGGTGTTGGTAACCCGCTGCGCCCCGTCGCCGTTGACGCCGACGATGTAGACATCGCGATTACAATAGGTTCGGGGTCTGTGGCTAAAACATCTCTGTCAATGACTGTCTTACATTTGCCCAGCCTCAAAAAGGCGATTTGTTGGCTATCTGGAGACCAGCTCATGGTAAAGCCGCTGGCGGCATGGGTAGAAGTGGACAGTTTGTAAAGCTCTGTGACTTCACTTCGTTCACCAGCCAGCGGGTGGCATGATCATGCATGGGTAGAAGTGGACAGTTTGTAAAGCTCTGTGATCGTTTGTTGGCGCAAGTCGGCCATATGAATGAAGGCGGTACCGGCGTGGGCGCTTTGGAAGGCCAGGTAACGGCCGTCCGGCGACTGACGTCAGGCGACAACCTCTAACCGGCTGTTTTCCGGTTCCGGCGGACGCAGCCGGTCAGCGGTCAGGCAAAGGAACGAAGTCAGGCCGTGGAACAGCCACATGCAGGCCGTTCGCGCCATAGTAGAACGGGGCTTTTTCATAATAGGGGGATTGACGGCTGCCCATGTACACATGGCTGGTAGCGGTCACGGCCGTCATATCATCTGTGGCTGTGCTGGACCAGAACGTTGGTTTTGTTTCCCCGCGCTTAACGGCATAAACGGCCAGGGAACTCGTTTCGCCGCTGCGGGCATGAACCAGGGTAACGTCCGTAGGCGCAAGCGCGTTCCGGCTGACAGTCGGCCCATTGCCGGTCAGAGTCCCGCCGCCGCATGCCAATGAGAGCAGCGCCGCCAGGGTAATAGCCAACAAAACGAAGAGCCTTGTTTTGGGAAGCATCGTCGCCTCACATTTGGTGGAGATTGGAGATTGGAAATGGCTTAATCTCCCAGTCTCCTAATCTCCCAGTCTCCTAATCTTCCAATCACTACTCCACCGTCACCGTCATCATAAACGTGCCATTGGCGGCGCCGGCAAAACCGCGAATAAGGATGGTGTACAGGCCATCGCTGGGGGCGGTGAAGGTGAGGGTTTCTGCGCCACCGCGTGGCCCGTCGTCCACGTCTAACAGCCGCCAGTGGTCGGCGTCCTGCAGTTCAATCACCAGGTCAAAGTCGGCGTCGGGCACGGCCGTGAGCGACACCGTCTCGCCTGCTTCCAGAGCAATGACGTAGCTGGTACGGCCGTTCTCGTCCAGCCAGCCATTGACCACATCCTCGCCAAACAGTTCCAGAATGACACCCGGCGTGGCGATCAGGTTGATGTCAAACGTACCGCCGGCCCCGGCAAAACCACGCACTTCCAGTTGGTACAGCCCGTCGGCGGGGATATTAAAGGTAATGGTCTCTTCGCCGCCGCTCCAACCGTCATCCACCGAAAGGAATTCGTTGTTGCTCTCGTCATAGATGGTCACAACCAGATCGAGGTCGCCCTGGGGGATGACAACGGCCGTAATCTGCCCCCCTTCCTGCCCTTCAAACACAAACAGAGCACGGCCGTCTTGTTCAATCGTCGTCGTCGCCAGCAGTTGGCTGCCCGGCCCTTCCAGTTCGCCGCTGCCAGCCAGGGCCGTCCCCGCTTCCATCAGACTGATGGTGAACGCGCCCGTACTCCCGGCAAACCCACGCACCGAAACGATAAACAGGCCATACTCCTCCGGCTGGAAACCGCGCATCACCTCCGCCCCCGAGAATGTCTCGTCCACCTCGCCACCCAACAAGGAAACGCCTGCCTCGTCCAGTATGTCCAGCGCCAGATCAAGGCTGTCGCCCAGCGGCTCCACCACAATGTCATAACTGAGGGAGGGGTCGCCGGAGAAGGAGTAGAAGACCGGGTCCAGGGCAGCCACCTCGCCTGTCAGCGTCTCGCCCAGGAAGATAGGCAGGGCATCGGTAAAGGTTCCACCACCCATACCCAGACCAGAGCCAAACAATCCGCCCATTGCCTCCATGTTGGCTTCACCCAGTACCACCGTGCTGAGAATGGCTTCCATGACGGGCAAATGGGTGGCCTGTTCAGCCGGGGGAGTCAACCCCACTAGCACGACCCCCCGCTCTAACTCCGGGTTGATGATGACGGCATAGAGTACCACCACGGCCTGCCCTTCGGCCTCACCCTCGGCCACCAGCGTTACCATCTGCTGCCCATCTCTTTCGGTGACGGTTGGCCCAGAGATAACAGTGACATCTTCGGCAAAGTCAAATTCGGTGATGGCCTCTTCAATGAGTGATTCCGGGTCATCCCCGCCAAAATCTTCGGCGCTGCCCCCAATGAACAGCATAAACGCTCCCTCCAGCTTTTCCGGCGTCTCGCCAGACATGATCTGCTCGGTCAGCGCCTCATTAGAAGCGAGGATGGTGAAGAAGAAGTTCACGGCCGTCCACTCCGGTGGATGCGCCAATGTAATGCCCTGAAATTCGTCGGTAAAGAAGACAAAATTGGTGGTCAGATCTGGCGTGGCCGTTGGTTCTGGGGTGTTGGTGGGTGCGGGGGTGTTGGTGGGCACGGCCGTGTTCGTCGGTGCGGGGGTGTTGGTGGGCGCAGGTGTGTTTGTCGGTACGGCCGTTGGCGTGGCCGTCGGTTCCGGTTCCGCCCCGCTGCAAGCCGTTAAAAACAATCCCCCTAAAAAAAGCAAAATAGCTACAATCAATTGAACGCTTGCTTTCATCCGGTTTCTCCTGCTCGTAAACCGTAACCCGTAATCCGTAACCCGAAGCAACGCCCCGGCTCACGGACTACGAATCACGGATTACGCATCACGCATCATTCGTCACGCATCACGCCTTACGGCACAAACCGCATCACTCCCCCGCCATACCCCCAATAACCGCCACCAATCCAGAGTGTCCCGGCGCTGTCCACCAGGACAGTGCGCAGGCGGTCGGTGGGCAGGCCATCGGCCGTGGTCAGGTAGAGCCAGCCGTCTTCATCGTGAATGTACAAACCGCCGCCCGCGTCCGAAGCAGAAGTGACAATCAGTTCCCCTTCCGGGCTGACGGCGATATCGGTAATGGCGGCTGTGACTTCCGGTTCAGCGGCAAGGCTGCGCCCGGCATGGTCGTAATAGACCAACCCGGCGGCGGTGCCCACAGCCAGACGGCCGTCCGGCAATTTACCCAGAGCGTAGATAATGTAGCTGGGCAGCCCCACCACTCCCTGGTACAGCACCAGTTCCGCCTGGTCGTTTTCAATGCGCAGCAACCCTTTGTCCGTGCCTGCCCACAACACGTCGCCATCGGCCAGCAAGGTCTGGATGCGCCCTTCCGGCCAGCCATTGTCGGCACTGTTGAGGATGATGAACTTCTGGCCGTCCCAAATGCTGACGCCATTTTCCTGGCCCACCCAGACACGGCCGTCGGGCATCACCGCCACCGCCCGCGCATACGAATCGAACAGGCCATCGGCCACCTGGTACCGTTTAATCTGGAAACCATCGTAGTGGTACAGATTCCGTCCCGTGGTCAGCCAGATGCCGCCATTGGCGTCTGCGGCAATATCATCGCCGCCCATGTCGCGGAACTTTTCCCAGCCATCTTTCAATTCCAAATCATTATTGAAGGTATAAGCCGAGCCGCCCAACAGCCAGATGTTGCCGTGCGCATCATCAAATACCGTCTGCACGGCATGCATGGGCAGGTCATTGTTCTGGAAATGCCGCCACTGCTCGCCATCAAAATAGCTCCAACCGCCTTCAAAGACGTGGTAGTAAATATGACCGGCGTCGTCAAACAGGATTTTGGCAATTTCGCCAGTGACCATGCCCGGCGTCTCCAGAGCTTTGAAGTCGGTTTTACATTCGCGGCTGGCCGGGTCAAACTGGCAAAGGCGGCTGAGAAAACCCACCCACATGGCCCCGTTGGCGTCGAATGCCACGTGATAAGGTGTGGAGAAACCAGGAGTGTTATCCCGATTAAAGGTGTTGATCACCTGGTTGTTGCGCACTTGCAGCAGCCCTTCGGAAGCGGCCATCCAGATGTCGCCATTGGGGGCAGCGGCGATGTGGTAGATGGTATCGGCGTCAAAAGTGCCGGCGTTTTTGCTAAACGGCCGTACCTGTTCCCCATCCAGCACTGTATATCCCCGGTAGCCGGAGCTGACCCAAATCTGGTTACCCACCAGGGTCAAATCACGCACGCCACTCCAGGAAAGGTCGCTGCCGGGTACATTCCGGGTACTGCTGTCGGCCAGGTTGACAATGGTTACGCCCTTGTGTTCCATGATCAGCCGGTTGTTGGCCGCGTCGCAGACCAGTTCGCCAATGTCCGCGCCCACCGTGCCCAACAGCCCGGCCACCGGCTGCGTCTTGAAGATATTGTCGGCTAGATACCAGCTATCGCTGGCGGGGTCATAGGCCGCCAGGCCGGCTTCCGTGCCGGCCAGCAGCGTCATTTCTGGCATGGGGCAGGCTTCGATGCCAAAAATGCCTACATGCGGCAGTCCATCCTGCGTGGTGTATTTGCGCACGCTGCCCGTGGCCGCATCCCAGGCCAACACACCACCCAACGAGGCGATCCACACCTTGCCATCGTGCAGGGTCATATCGCGGATGAAGTCGCCGCTGGTGTAAAGGTAAATGCCGGGGTCTACATCAATGTCTACATAGCTGGGGCCGGGCACGGCCGTTGGCTCTGGTTCCGGTGTGGGTTCTAGCGTGGGGCGTGGTGGTGTGGTGGCGGTCGGTTCGACAGCTACCGTTGGCGCTTCCGCCACCACTTCGGGCGCGGCCGCAGCGGCCGGCGTAGTCAACGCCAGGGTACCCAGCATGGCATCATAGGTAGCAGCAAAATCGCTCATCCCTTCCTCGGCCGCGCCCAGGATGTAGACGATGCGCGGGCCGTCGAGAATGGCAGCGAAGTATGCCTTCCCTTTGCCTTCTTCGCCGGACACATCCATTACCATGCGCGCCGCCGGTTTACCCTTGATGGTGGTGGCAGCCGCCGCCTGGCTGGGAGTGAAGGTCAGCGCGTCGTCCTGGGTAATCAGGTTGGCAAACACATTGAGGGCGCTCACCGGATCGGTGGCGTCGGCGCTGCTGTCCAGCATAGGCAGCATCTCCGCCTCAAAGCTGGTAATAGCCACCATAGCTCCTTTGAACATCGTATCTGCGTCATCGGCCAATAATGCGGCGTCGGAAGCGATTTGCACACCACCGGCATCATCCACCCGGGCCGTCCAGTCGCCGGGATAGCCAATAGCCACGCCCAACAAGTCACTCTTGATATTTTTGAAATCGGCCGCAGGATTGGCCGCAGCGGTCGTGGCGGGCACGGCCGTAGCCGCCGGCTCCGACTCCTTGCCGCCACAAGCCACTAGTGCCAAAACCAGCGCCAGGAACAAAATAAAAATCACAAATTGTTTTTGTCTCATTGTTGTCTCCTTAAAACGAATAATTGATAATCAAATGAGCAATTACCAAATCACCAATTACCGACCACTAATTACTGACTACCATCCCCCCAGTCATCCTTTTCCACCAGGGCGACCTCTTCTAACTGGCGACGCATGAAAACAAACAGCGCCTCTACATCAGCGAAGGCGTGGCGTTCGCCGGTGTGCGGGTTCTCCACCGTACTACGCCAGACACCTTCGCCTTCATGCCACAGACGCACCAGATAAGCCAGATAATCGGGATAGGGATGGTTAGCCATTATGTTGAATTCTAGAGTTGTCAAATTTTTCTGAATTTTGACAACTCTCTCTGGAGACTTGACAAGTTTTTTGCGCCTGAATTGCGTCCACCGCCTCTGATAATAAACTTGTCAAGTCTGAACACTTACCTCTGGTAATAGAAAAAACGCCAGTGTCCGGTTATTAATTGAATTTGCCTATGAATTGTCCTAGAATTTGTCCACATACCGCTATATTAAGCTGAGATCGATCCCAAATCGTTCTACCTGGTGGCAACTATGGCAAATGAATTCATCATCCGGGTGTTAGGCCCCCTGGTTATTGAACGAAACGGCCGTGACCTCACCCCCCACCTCTCTCGCAAAGCCCAGGCACTCCTGGTGTACCTGGCTTGCCAGCAGCGACCGGTGGCGCGAGAAGCATTAACAGCCCTGCTCTGGGCAGACAGCAGCGCCGAACAGGGGATGACCAATCTGCGCAAAACCCTGTCTGAACTGCGCCGCTGGCTGCCCGATCACCTGGCAGCGGAGCGGCAAACGATTGAATTGGCGTCACCGTTTTGGCTGGATATGGCCGAATTGAATCACCGGCTGCCCAAAGAAACGCCCACATCGTTAGAGCTGGCAGAGATGGCAACGGCCGTATCTCTTTACCGTGGCCCGTTCCTGAGCAACTTTTCCCTGGCCGACAGTCCCGATTTCAGCCTGTGGGCCGCCTTGCAGCAGGAGCAGGTGCGGCAATTAGTCATCACTGCCTGGCGCCATCTGGCCGACGACTGCCTGCGACAGCGCCGCTACCGCGAGGGGGTGCAATATGCTCGGCAGTTGGTGGAAATAGAGCCGTTGAGTGAAAGCGACAGCCGCCTGCTCATGCTGCTGCTGGCACGCAGCGGCCAGACAGCAGCCGCCCTGGCCGAATATGACCGCTGTCGCCAACAGTTACAGGCAGAGCTAGGGGTGCAACCAACGGCCGTGACCCAATCCCTCCACCAACGCATCCAAACCGCTATGGCCACAACTGAAACTCCGGACCGGGCCACGCTACCCACTTCCCGCACCTCCTTCGTCGGGCGCGAGGTCGAATTAGCCCAGATTAACCAACACCTGGCCGACCCCGCCGGGCGCTGGCTGACCATCACCGGGCCAGGCGGTGTGGGTAAAACCCGGCTGGCGCTGCAAATCGCCGCCGAATGGGCCGTTGACTTTCTGCACGGCGTTTTTTTCGTTTCCCTGGCGGCCATTGATTCCCCGGCCACGCTGGCCGCCGCCATCGTCGCTGCCCTGCACGCACCGCTGACCGGCCCGGAGCCGCCGCAACAGCAGTTGCTCCATTATTTACGCCAGAAGGAGCTGCTGCTGCTGCTGGACAACGGCGAAACCTTGTTAGCCCCGGCCCTGGCAGAAACGGCCGACCTGCTGCCGGAAATTTTGCAGCACGCGCCCCAGGTGCGCCTCCTGATTACCTCACGGGAGCGGTTCAATTACCAGGCGGAGCAGGTGGTAACGCTAGCTGGACTACCGCCGACCGAGGAAGCCGGACTGCGCCTCTTTTTGGAGCGCGCCCGGCAGGTGCAGCCAGATTTTGATCTCACGCCGGATACCCGGCCCGCCATCCACCAGATATGCCGGCTTGTGGAAGGGCTGCCGCTGGGCATTGAACTGGCGGCGGCCAGCCTGGATGCGTATTCACCTGCAGAAATTGCGGCGGGCATTGCCCAGACGTTAGATTTTTTGCAACAGGATGGGAACGACCAGCGCCATGGCCGTCATCACAGCCTGCGCGCCGTTTTTGAAAGCGCCTGGCAGCATCTATCGGCAGAAGAGCAAACAGCGTTTGTGGCGCTGTCTGTTTTCCCTGGTGGTTTCACCGCCGCTGCCGCTAGCGCCGTAGCCGGGGCCACGCCATCACTGCTGCTGTCGCTGGTGGATAAATCCATATTGCGCCTGATGCAGGAACGGTACCAACTGCATGAATTGCTGCGCCAGTTTGCCGCCGAAAAGCTGGCTCTGGCCGGGAACACGGCCGTCCATGCCCAATTTAGCCGCTATTTTGCCGATTTTTTGCAGGCCCAAGGGGAACGGCTGCACGGCCGTGAGCAGCAGCAGGCATTACAAGCCATTGACGCCGAAATAGACAATATCCGCGCCGCCTGGAACTGGCTGATCGCCCATCATAGCACTGCCGAAATAAGCCGCGCGCTCTCTGCCCTGCACCATTTTTACGATATGCGCGGCCGGTTTGTGGAGGGCGAAGCCAGCTTTCGGCTGGCAGCAGCCCAATGGCCACCGCTAACCGATGACCCAGCCGGGCAAGTGTTAGCCGGCCGTTTGCTGGCGCGGCAGGGCTTCTTTCTGGAAAGACTAAGCGACTGGGAGGCAGCGGCTGACCTTTTCCAAACCAGCCTGACGCTTATTCAGGGGCATGATCCGGCAGAAGAGGCGTTTGTGTTGAACCAGTTTGGTCTGACTGTCTACAATCAGGGGGCTTATGAGCAGGCGGAAACATTATACCACCGCAGCCTGGAAATAAGCCGCCAAACCGGGGCCACCGCACAGGAAGCCACAACGCTGGTCAATCTGGGCGCACTACTGCGCGAGCAGGGAGACTACCCGGCGGCCCGCCGTCTGATTGAGGAAGGTCTGACCTTGCTGCAACCCGGCGAAGACCCCCGGCAGTTGGCAATTACTCTACAAGTACTGGGCAGCGTATTGGAAACAGAAGGGGCTTATGATGAAGCCCAAGCCCATTATCAACAAAGTCTGGCCATTTGCCAGCAAATTGAGGACCGGCTGGGGCAGGCGATTTTGTGCAGTTATTTGGGGAATATTGCCCGGCAGCAAAACGCCTTGCCAGAGGCACAGGCATGGGGAAAGCAGGCATTGGCGCTGTTCCAGGAAATTGGCGATCCCTGGGGCATTGCTATTTCTTCGGTGCGCCTGGGCGACCTGGCGTCGGCGCAGGGCGAGTATGAACAGGCGCGGCAACTGTTCCAGGCCAGCCTGAAAATTTGCCGGGAGATGGGGGATCAGCGGGGCACGGCCGTTTCCCTTTGTAATCTGGCCTATGTGGCCCTGGCCCTGGAAAGGCTGCCCAAAGCCAGAGAACTGTTTTGCCAGGCTATTGAAATTGCGGCAGCCATCCAATTCATACCGTTGCTGTTGAAAGCCTTCACCGGTATGGCCGAGCTTTACACCCAAACAGCGGAGGCAGAACGAGCAAGCATGCTGGCCGCGTTTGTGCAGCAGCACCCGGCCGCCGATGACGCCACCCGCGCCCAGGCTATCGTGCTCCACCAAAACCTCATAGCCCAATCGCTGCCGGAAACGGCAACGGCCGTGCCTGCTGCCAACCTGCCTGATCTCAAGGCTATCCTGGAATTATTAGAAATCCGGAGATCAGGAGATTAAGGCCTGCCGTAATTCAACTGTGTGCCAACATAGACAAACAGGGCGATTCCAAAGTCGGGTTTCGCACGCAGTAGCGGCGTGCGCACGCCGCAGACAGAAAATGTGGACTTTGGAATTACCCTGCCTGGCATGGTTGCCTGGTTGAAATCTGTTATAATTCCGGCGCTGTGGCTGAGGAGAACATTACCAATTCCCCAGAGGATGAACAATGGATGCGCGTGGCGTTAAGTCTGGCGGCACAGGCAGTGGCGCTGGCCGAAGTCCCGGTAGGGGCAGTTGCCGTGAAGGACGGTGTTATTGTGGGCCAGGGCTATAACCTGAAAGAGCAGTCCCAAGACCCCACGGCTCATGCGGAAATGATGGCGCTGCGGCAGGCATCCCAAACTGTGAACAACTGGCGTCTTATTGGCGTCACCCTGTACTGCACATTGGAGCCATGCCCGATGTGCGCCGGGGCGATGATACAGGCGCGGTTGCCCCGGCTGGTGTATGGGGCCAAAGATACCCGCTTTGGCGCACATGGCAGCATCGTCAACATTCTGGACGAGCCGCTTTTTAATCATCGGGTCGAGGTTATCTCCGGCGTTTTAGAAGCGGAAGCGGCAGCCCTTTTACAGCAGTTCTTTCAACAGTTAAGAAGTAAATAGCAGATGAGCAGGTAATCACCCCCTCACCTGCTCACCCCCCTCACACATGGAGAGGTGCCGGAGTGGTCGATCGGGGCGCACTCGAAATGCGCTGTGGCTTTGCGGTCACCGTGGGTTCGAATCCCACCCTCTCCGCCTAAACCCTTCGGGTAATCTGGCCCGAAGGGTTTTTTTTTGTACTTCACAAGAGGATAACACAATGGAATTAGCAACTGAACTCCCCTTAACTGCCTGGGCACTGCGGTTGGCCGTGGCGATTATTGTTTTGTTATTAGGGCGACAGCTGGCAAGAATCGTGCGGGAGCTGGTAAAAAAGGCATTACACCAGGCCGGGCTGACGGATTCGCTGGTGTCGTTGTTCACGGCCGTGACCTGCTACGGCATCTTGCTGCTGGCGGTGATGCTGGCGTTGGTTTTAATAGGTGCTCCCATTACTTCTATTGTGCTGGCAGTTGGTGTGGTGATTGTCATTTTAGGCATTGCTTTGCAGGAGTCGCTGTCTAATCTGGCAGCGACGGTGCTGTTTTTGCTCTTTCAACCCTACAAAGTGGGGGAGATCGTGCAGACAGCGGGCATAATGGGTATCATTAAAGAAATTCAAATCTTTCACGCCGTCATTATGACGTTTGACAACAAGCTGGTTACGGCCCCCAACAGCAAAATTCAGGACAGCAACATCATCAATTACTCCCGCCTGGGTACGCTGCGCGCGGACGTGAATGTGCCGGTAAGTTATGGCGATGATCTGCGGCAGGTGAAACAAATTTTGCTGGACATTCTGGCGGCTGATGAACGAGTACTACCCGATCCGCCGCCGTCTGTGGTGATATTGGACTTTGGCGCGGATGGGGTTGATGTGGGGGTACGGCCGTTTGTCAAACGAGAAGATTACTGGAACAGCAATTCTCAATTTGGCTGGCTCCGGCAGATAAATCTGCACCTATAAAAGGCAAAGTCGGCCTGCGCCGACTGGCGCCCAGCCCACGCAGAGCCTGCCCTGAACCTGTTGAAGGGTGGGCTTTGCTCGCTGTAGGCGCGATTTGAATCGCTGGCTCTTGGTAAATTGAGAATTGCTGATTACTGGAATATGCAGTTCGATTTACGGGAACGCATCAAAGAACATTTTGATGAGGCGGACATTACCATCCCCTTCCCCCAACGCGATGTACACCTGATTCAAGAAAAACCATGAACAAAAATTTGCGAATTACCGCCGGTTACTATGCCGCTTTCATTGCGTTGGGGCTGGCAGTATCGGCATTAGGGCCAACACTACCTGGACTGGCATCCCAAACCAATGCTTCTCTCCAGGCAATCAGTATTCTCTTCACGGCGCGAGGTTTTGGTTTTTTGGTGGGGGCGCTGCTGGCGGGGCGGTTATATGATCGCGTCACCGGCCACCGACTGATGGCGCTGGCGCTGGTGATGATGGCCTTGATGATGGCCTCTGTACCCTTTATACCTGTTTTGTGGCTGCTGGTTGCCATTATGTTTTTGTTGGGTCTATTTGAACCGGGTGTGGATGTGGGTGGCAACACGATGATTGTCTGGCTGCATCAGCACAAGGTAGCTCCTTATATGAATGGGCTGCATTTCTTTTTTGGCGTGGGTGCTTTTGTCTCGCCCATTATTGTAGCCTGGGCGATTAGCGTGAGCGGCGAGATTCCATGGGCTTTTTGGGCATTGGGGCTGCTTATCTTGCTGCCGGCGTTATTTATTGTGCGGCAGCCCAGCCCCACCACGCCGCCCATCATGGAAAGTGATCCTCGTGGACAGACCAACTGGTCATTGGTTCTCCTGATTGCCATTTTCTTCTTTCTATATGCCGGGGCGGAAGTGGCTTACGGCGGCTGGATTTTTACCTATGCCACTATGTTAGGTTTGACCAGCGAAGCCACCGCTGCCATTTTAACATCCGTGTTTTGGGGATCGTTAACTGCCGGGCGGCTGCTTTCCATTCCTATTGCTACCCGTTACCGCAACCGCACCGTCATTTTTGCGGATTTGATCGGCTGTCTGTTGAGTGTGGCAGTTATTGTGGTCTGGTCGCAGTCGGCAGCGGCCGTGTGGCTAGGTACTATTGGCTTGGGGCTGTCTATGGCCTCGGTTTTTCCCACCACCCTTTCCCTGGCAGAACGGCATTTACATGTCAACGGCAAAACCACCAGCTACTTTTTTGTCGGGGCCAGTTTGGGTGGCATGACCATTCCCTGGTTCATCGGGCAGCGTTTTGAAGCGGTGGGCCCATTAGCCACGATGACGATCATTTTTACCTGCCTGGTGGCTTCACTGGCTGTTTTTGGTATTCTCATGCGGCTGATTAATGCCAGAGAGATCGTGATGGCGAGGAGAGCGGGGCGGGTTTGATTGGAGAGTGGTGTAATGAGGGAATCAGGTAATTGAGTAATTGAGCAATGGGGTAATTGGAGGATTGTAACGATGGATGAAAAACCAACCTGGAGTGAAGAGACTTCGACGACGTTTATTGATTACGGCCGTTACTTTGTTCCCGACCGCGCCCGCCAAATGGAGACGATTTGCCGCCTGATTCCCCCACTGGATAGGCCATTTGTGGTCATGGAATTATCGCATGGCGAGGGGTTGTTGGCCGAGGCAATTCTGGCACGGTTTGACACGGCCGTCGTGCAGGGGTATGATATCTCCCCCCAGATGCGGCAAACGGCCGTGACTAAATTGGTGCGTTTTGACGGCCGTTTCCACTCCCATTACTTTGACCTGCGCGAACAGGCCTGGCGTCAGCCGGATTTTACGCCGCAGGCCATCGTCACTTCCCTGACGGTGCATCATCTGGATGGGCCGGAAAAGCAGCAATTGTTCCGAGACATGCACGCCATTCTGGCGCCTGGCGGCGCCTTTATCATCGCCGATCTCATTGCACCGGCCAACAGTTGGGCAAACACTCTGGCAGCCGCCGCCTGGGATGAGGCAGTCAGAGAACAAACGCAGCAGCTAAACGGCAACCTGGAACGCTTCGCCGAATTTGAGCGATTGGAATGGAATCTGTTTCGCTACCCCGACCCAGATTTTGACAAACCGTCCCGTTTGGTAGACCAGTTGAAATGGTTAGAAGCGGCGGGTTTCACGGCCGTAGACGTGTACTGGCTGCGCGCTGGTCATGCCATCTTCGGCGGCTATAAAGCGGGAGATTGAGAGATGGGGAGATTCGAGGATTCACGAAGTTCTCAATCTCCCCCCCTCTTAATCTCCATAACGAGTTCACTATGCAACCAGGACATTTTATTGCCGGCATCGCCGCCCTTATCTGGAATCCGACAAATGATAAATACTTGCTGCTGCGCCGGGCAGAGAGCAAAGACTTTGGCGCGGGCAGTTGGGAATGTGTGACCGGGCGCGTAGACCAGGGGGAAAGTTTCACCGACGCCTTTTTGCGCGAGGTGCAGGAAGAGGTAGGCGGTGTGGCACAGATTGAGTTTTTCATCGGCGCCTCCCATTTTTACCGGGGCACGGCCGTGCCGGAAAATGAACTCTTGGGCGTGGTTTGCGGCTGCACCCTGGCCGACCCGGATGCCATTGTGATCAGTGGGGAACACAGTGAATGGCGCTGGCTAACGGCCGAAGAAATCGCCCACTTCCTCCCCTCCACCCACTGGTTACAAACAGTCGTCGCCCGCGCCGAATTTCTGCGCGCCCATTTGCCACAGCCGGTGCGCGCCGAATTCCGGCAGTGGGGGCTGGAAATCCCAAACGGCCGTTAGTCCTGCTCACCCATGGGTGGTCAAACCCCTGGTATGCCATGTCGCCCCTGTTTACGCCGTTGGAACAGAAAAACCCGGTTTATGAAAAAGGTTGGTATAATCATGGCCGTGTCTAAACGAACCAACGACGAATGGTTAGCTGAACTCGATCCCGGTCACCCTAACCATCAAAACGCTCTGGCCGAGCTTCACCGCATCCTCGTCAACGGCTTGCGACGTGGCTTATTGGGGCAGGTGCAAACCACCGCCCCTGAATTCGACACCCAGGCCGAAGATTTCGCCCAGGAAGCAATCATCAAAATTCTAGAGAAAAAAGAGACCTTCGCCGGACTTAGCCAGTTCACCACCTGGGCGCACAAAATTGCCGTCTCCATTGCCCTCACCGAACTGCGCCGCAAACGTTGGCAAGACAACTCCCTGGACAGCCTGACAGAAAGTGACACCGGCGACTTCACACCCGGCTTTCTGGCCGACCGGAACCCTACCCCAGAAAGCGCCACCGAACGCACCGAACTGCTACACAGGGTCGAGCGGTTGATCATGCAAGACCTGACGGAAAAACAGCGTACTGCCCTGATTGCCTCTGTCATTAAAGGCCAATCTACCGAAGAAGTAGCCCGGCACATGGATATGAAACCCAATGCTCTCTACAAACTACTGCATGATGCCCGTGTGCGCCTGAAAAAAGCGCTCGAAAATGAAGGGCTGACGCCTGCAGACATTTTAGAGGCATTTGAATAGATATTGAGATATTAAATATCCCAATGATATTAAATATCCCAATATCCACACATAAGTAAGATGCAACCTGACAAACTCATCCAAGCAGGCAGAAATGACAAACTGGCAAGCTAATCTCAAACGCATTTTTGCGATTCATAAAAGGGATAAACGCGCGCGCTCCACGCATAAAGGGATGTATGATCCTGACACGCACCAGAGCAATTCAGCAGCAGTGCTTCATCTAGATGACGCCGACCTGGTTAAACTGATGCACTGCTTGAGCATGACGGTTGAAGGCGCCTGTACTTGCGCCGAAGCATATGCCGTGTTGGATCAATATACGGAACTGGTGGCTTCGGATGAGCAGGCCAGACAGTTGATGCCGTTGGTAAAAAATCACATGGATATGTGCCCAGATTGCCGCGAAGCGTTTGAAATTTTGCTCAAAATCGTCCATACCGAAAACGCAGACAGCGGGGAGAGCTAACCGCACCCAATAATGACTAATCAATCGCCTGCCTCAAACAATCAAAGGAGTATAAACGATGGCAAGAGCTATCTGGAATAATGTTGTCCTGGCCGAAAGTACCCAGACTGTTATTGTTGAAGGGAATCATTATTTCCCGCCGGAAAGTATAAACTGGGAGTACTTTCAGCAAAGCCAGGCCCACACGGTTTGCCCCTGGAAGGGGATCGCCAGTTACTATGACATTGTGGTAGATGGTCAGGTCAATAAAGGGGGCGCCTGGTATTATCCAGAACCCAAGATGGCGGCGGCCAACATTAAAGGCCGCATTGCGTTTTGGCGTGGGGTTCGGGTAGAATCCTGAATCTACCGTTGACAACACTGCTCTACAGAGGTCATCTATGCTTTTAGCTGGTGATATTGGTGGTACAAAAACAGTCCTGGCGTTATTCCCAATGGCCGGATCAGGGGTGCATCTGGCGCAGCCAGTCCACAGCCACACATACCCAAGCGATGGCTACTATTCGCTGGAAGCGGTGGTAGCAGATTTCCTGGGCAAAACGGCCGTGCAGCCGGTAGGGGCTAGTTTTGGTGTGGCCGGGCCAGTGATCAACGGCCGTGCGCAAGTCACCAACCTGCCCTGGGTCATTGACACGGCCGTGCTGCAACAAACCCTCGGCACGCCCAATGTCTACCTGCTGAATGACCTGGAATCCATCGCCAATGCCGTCCCCTACCTGTCTGCCGACGAACTGATCACCATCAACGAAGGCCAGCGCCACCCCACCGGGCCCATTGCCGTTATCGCCCCCGGCACCGGCCTGGGCGAAGCCTTTCTTATTCACGATGGGCAGCGCTACCGCGCCTGCCCCTCTGAAGGAGGCCACGCCACCTTCTCGCCGGTAAACGCCGTGCAACGGGAGTTGTTGGCTTATCTGGAACCACGTTTTGATCATGTGAGTTTTGAACGGGTTTGCTCCGGCAGCGGTATTCCCAATTTGTATGCGTTTTTGCGGGACAGCGGCCGTTTTATCGAGCCGCCACACCTGAAAGAGCAACTGGCAGCCACTGAAAATTGGACGCCTGTGATTGTGAATGCGGCCCAGGCCGGCGAGCCAGAAATTTGTGTGGCCACACTGGATTTGTTCATTGACATCCTGGCTAATGAGACCAGCAACAACGCTATCCGGCTGCTGGCAACCGGCGGCATTTACCTGGGCGGCGGCATCCCACCGCGCATTGTGCCGCAGCTAACAGACGGGGATTTTATGCGCCGTTATTCGCTCAAAGGGCGATTTTCGGAAATGGTCAGCCGGATGCCGGTGCACATCATCAAAGACCCGTTAGCTGGGCTGCATGGGGCGGCGTATTTTGGGCTGGAGATGATGCGCAAAGAGATTGGAGATTAGGGATTGGAGATCGGGCAATCTCCAACCCCATTCCGAGGCTCACCATCCGACAACTTCTTGTTTTTTCCCACATAGACGAGGTATATCAAACGGCTGCCGGGTTGTTTGTACAGGCGGCAAACGAAGCAATGATGCGCCACGGCCGTTTCACTATCGCCCTCTCCGGTGGTGGCACGCCCCAACCTCTTTATCGTCTACTGAGCCAATCCCCTTTCCGCAACCAGATACCCTGGGACAAAACCCATGTCTTCTGGGGCGATGAACGGTTGGTGCCGCCAGATCACGCAGAAAGCAGCTATGGACTGACAGCCCGTTTGCTGCTTGACCATGTGCCTATTCCACCGACCCAGGTGCATCGGGCATTGGGAGAGAGGGATGCGGTCACGGCCGTTGGCGATTACACCAACCAATTAGCCCAACTCGGCTCGCCCTGGCCTCGTTTTCACCTCATTTTGCTGGGAATGGGGCACGATGGGCACACAGCCTCCCTCTTTCCCGGTCCTATCCAACCCCAAGAAGTAACAGACCCGGTCATAGCGGTAACGGCGAATTATGACGGCCGTCCGGCCCAGCGCATCACCTTCACCCCGCGCCTCATGAACCAGGCCCACCAGATTGTGTTCCTGGTCACCGGTGCCAACAAGGCGCAGGCGCTCCACGCCGTCCTCTTCGGTGCGCCTGACCACGAACAATGGCCGGCGCAGCGCATTGCGCCGCAAGACGGCCGTGTCATCTGGCTGGTGGATACAGCAGCGGCGCAATTGCTGCCAGGCCGCTAACGATAACTTCCACACTACCGGATTTCCTCGCCAAAATCCAACCGCAACGGAAATCGAAACGCAAACCGCAACGCTAACAAACGCTGCCTAACGCTGCCTGCCACGAACGGGCAACGGCCGTAACCCCTCGCAGCGACGTTACCAGGCGGTGCAAACATTCTGGCAGCTCTATTTCCAGGCCAGCCTGCACGCGCTGTGGGCCAAAGTAACAGGGCAGAACACAAACCTGGAAAGCCTGCACGAAAAAAACAACGAACGCAGCAATGGTCTGGCAATTCTCAATTTACCGAGAGCCAGCGATTAAAATCGCGCCTACAGAGAGCAAAGCCCACCCTTCAATAGGTTCAGGGCAGGCTCTTCGTAGGCTGGACGCCAGTCGGCGCAGGCCGACTTTGCCTCTTGTTGGTGCAGATTCATCTGCCGCCCCCGGCAAACGCACAATCTGGATCGCCGGGTAAACATCACCGTTGCCCGCGCTCAGGGGCAGGCTGATAGCAAAGCCTTTGTAACCGGTTGGTAATTGGGTAATTGAGTAACTACTCAATTACCCTCTTTTGACATCCTTTCAAATTCAGATACCATCCCGTTAGATGTTACTCCAACTCTGATGGGAGAATTATCTGTGGAAAAGAAATTACAAGAACTAAAAACACGATTGTTGGAAATTGATGATCTGACGTCGGCCGCCAGTGTATTATCCTGGGATCAAACAACCTATATGCCCCCGGCCGGCGCGCCATCCCGAGGTCGCCAGATGGCGACATTAGGCCGGATTGCCCATGAAAAACGTATTGACCCGGAAATTGGGCGGCTGCTGGATGCATTGGAACCCTGGGCGGAAACGCTGCCCTATGACAGCGACGAAGCCTCCCTGATTCGCGTGACACGCCACGATTACGAGCAGGCCATCAAGGTGCCACCCCGGCTCCTGGCTGAACTCAATGAACACGCGGCAGCGGCGTACCAGTTGTGGACGCAGGCACGCCCGGCCAATGATTTTACGGCCGTGCAAGACAGTTTAGCCAAAACGCTTGATTATTCCCGCCAGATTGCCAACTGTTTCCCTGGTTATGACCATATCGCCGACCCGTTGATTGACTTTGCCGACCGGGATATGAAGGCGGAATCGGTGCGCGCCCTCTTTGCCGAACTGCGCCAACAGTTGGTACCCATTGCCAAAGCCATTGCCGCCCAGGAACCGGCCGACGATAGCTGCTTAAAACAGAATTTCCCCGAAGAAAAGCAGTTGGCTTTTGGCCTGATGGTCGCCCAGAAATATGGGTATGATTTGAATCGTGGCCGCCAGGACAAAACCCACCACCCCTTTATGACCAGCTTTTCCGTTGATGATGTGCGCATCACCACCCGTGTTAAAGAGAATGATTTAAGCGAGGCGTTGTTTAGCACCCTGCATGAGACGGGACATGCTTTATATGAATTGGGCGTCAACCAAGACCTGGACGGCTCACCGCTGGCGGGTGGTACTTCAGCCGGTGTGCATGAAAGCCAGTCACGCCTGTGGGAAAACCTGGTGGGGCGCAGCCGCCCATTCTGGAATCATTATTACGCCCAGCTTCAGGCTGCTTTCCCAGATCAGTTGAAAAACGTATCACAAGACACCTTTTACCGGGCCATCAACAAGGTACAGCCGTCGCTCATTCGCACCGATGCCGATGAAGTGACTTACAATTTGCATGTCATGATCCGGTTTGATCTGGAACTGGCGCTGCTGGAAGGGACGTTAGCGGTGCAAGATTTACCGGAAGCATGGCACGCCCGCTATGAGGCTGACCTGGGTGTGCGCGCGCCGAGTGATGTGGATGGCGTTTTGCAAGATGTGCATTGGTATGCAGGCACGGTAGGGGGATCATTCCAGGGTTATACACTGGGCAATGTGATGTCGGCGCTCTTTTTTGAACAGGCGCTGCGGGCGCATCCCGCCATCCCGGCAGAAATAGAGCAGGGTGAGTTTGGCACACTGCACGGCTGGCTGCGGGAAAATATCTACCGGCACGGCCGTAAATTTACCGCCAATGAACTGATTGAACGGGTTACCGGTGGCCCGCTGACTACTGAGCCGTATATTCGTTATTTGCGGACGAAGTATGGGGAGTTATACCAACTGTAGTAAATGAGATATGGGGACATCAGGTGTTCATATCCCCATATCTCTTGTTTACTGGAGTCTGGCGAATTCTAGAGTTGTCAAATTTTTCTGACGAGTAACAAACAAGAAAACAGCCTATAAAATTTGACAACTCTCTCTGGTGATATAAAAAACGCCAGTGTCCAGTTGTTTAGTTCGGCGAAAACGTGCCCATATCGTGGCGGGGAATGAGCCGTAGTTCACGTTTGTAGACGCCGGTCAGGTATTTCAGCAGGTTGGAGGCTTTGCGCGCCCCCAGCATGGATTGTTTGGTTTCCAACGACACCTGCAAAATGGCGGCTGCCAGGTAGCTTAACTCTTCCGGATCAGAAGGAATCTGGCTGGCGTCAATTGCCGTGTCTTCATCCACCTGAGCCAGCGCCGAGAAGTAATCAATGACCAGGGGACGCAGGTCGGCAACGGCCGTCTTCAGCACCTTCTTGTCTTCTTCCTCAAAATCGAGCATCTCCACCTCACCCACCAGATACGGTTTGTCTCGCTTCAGCCGGTGAATGCGAAAACGCTCCTGGCCAACCGTCATAATATAGAGACGGCCGTCTTCCGTTCGTTCCAGTTGGGTAATGGCAACCGTGCAGCCCACCTGATGGGGCGCTACCGCCGTGTCAAACTCCGCTTCCCCTTCCTCGATGAGAACAATGCCAAACGGCTGCTGCTCCTCCACACAATAGCGCACCATCTCTTTATAGCGCGGCTCAAAAACGTGCAGCGGCATGGGCCAGCCGGGGAAAATGACGGTATTCAATGGGAATATAGGTAAATCCATCATCATGCTCATCCTTTCCGCACTCAATTTAGCGTGCGTAAAAACATTATACACATTCTACGCCCGGTTTCTTACCCCGTCTTTACCAACTCATCGGCTATTCAGCGACGGCCGTCATACGCACAACATGACCTGCCCATGACTTCCGGCACATCAAAGAGCCATTTCGCCGATCTATACTGTGCCCATCTTAACCAAACAAAATGACGAACACAAACAGTGATTCGCTTCGATAATGGAGGTCAAAATGAAAAACAGAAAGAAAGAAACAATCGGTGGTATTTTCTTGATCGGTATTGGCATTCTGGTACTGATAGCCCAATTTGGGCAATTAACCAATCTGGGCATGTTGTTCCTGCCGGCGCTGGGGGCGCTCTTCCTGGTGTGGGGCATCCTCACCCGTGAAGGTGGCCTGATGATCCCCGGCGGTATTCTCAGCGGCATTGGTTGGGGCGCCTACGCCATCAGCGGGCCTTATGCAGATGGTGGCGGCAGCGCCGAAGGCGGCATCTTCCTTGTTATCTTCGGTCTGGGTTTTGCTCTGATTACCCTGCTGACGGCGCTCTTTACCGAAGAAACCCACTGGTGGGCGCTGATCCCCGGCGGCATTCTGGCCACGATTGGCGTAGCCATTATGACCAACGGCGTGCTGCTAGATGTGGTGCAACTGGTAGGCAAATACTGGCCGCTCACCCTCATCGCTCTGGGCCTGTACGTCATCTACAAAGCCATGAAGGGGCAAGAGCCGGAAGAAAAATACGTCGAAGAGAAGCGGGCGTAACAGCAAAACTCCCGGAGGGTTAAGCCCTCCGGGAGTTTTTTATTGGGGCGGGCCATGCTGCACCCGCTCAAAGACCATGTCCAGATGGGGAGCCGTCCACATAGATTCAATCCACCAGGTGACGCCCGCTTCGGCATACGGCCGTACCATTTCCCCCCATTCCTCTTTTTTGTCCAGCGGCGTCTCCCCTTCCTTGATGATGTCAAATGGTGAAGTTAGCGTGCGGTTGGCTTCCACATATGCTTTCATTTCGCCGATTTGGCCGGGGGTAGGCTGGGTGTAACGGCCGCCTACCTCTTTGATAATCGGCAGCAGGCCATCACATTTCAGCACCCGAGCCATAGATTTGGGCTGTGGCCATGCACCCACCACCCAGATAGGGATGCGCGGCTGCTGTACAGGAGGGGCGGGTGGCATGAAGGTCGTTTCCGTGACGTGGTAATGGTTGCCATCGTAATTAAACGGCTGCCCCTGCCACAGCCCGGTGATGATGTCTATGCTTTCGTCCAACAGTTCGGCACGAGCTTTGCGGTCGGTGATTTCGCCAAAGTTGGCAAATCCGGTTTCCGGCGCACCCAGACCGACGGAGAGGATGACACGGCCGCGGGACAATTGATCCAGTGTCGCCGTTTCACCTGCTACTTTCCACGGCCGTCGCCGGGAGAGCGGTGTCAGCAAGGTGCCCAGCCGAATCCGCTGTGTGCGCATGGCAATGGCTGCCAGCGTTACCCAGGGATCGTTGCCCCACACCGGTTCCCAGACAAAAAAGCCATCCCAACCCGCCGCTTCCGCCGCCGCCGCAAAACGCAGCGCCTCATGCACATTCCCACTCGGCATCACAAATCCAAATTTCATGGTGATCTCCCTTTTGAAGTAAGCAGTGAGCAGTAAATAGCGAGCAGTGAACAGGGTTAAAACTGCTTACCGCTCACTGTTTACTGTTTACTGATTTAACCTGACATCCACTGTCAGGTTTGTAGTAGGCGATTTATCGCCTTCCGGCGAAACGGCGATAAATCGCCTGCTACGAACGGGTGTATATGATTCTCTTACGGCCGTCCAACACAGTTCTAACGTTCAACCATACAATATGACGCAGACCCTATGGGCATTGGAAACCCATAAGGATCTGTGAGAAGCAATTATCAAAATATAACCGAAGAGGTGAAAACATGAGCAAAATTATCGGCATAGATTTAGGCACAACTAACTCTGTAGTGACCGTCATGGAAGGTGGCGACGCGGTGGTGATTCCCTCCGCCGAAGGAGGCAACACCACGCCGTCCATCGTCGCTTTTAGCAAAAAAGGTGAACGGCTGGTGGGCATGACCGCCAAGCGTCAGGCCGTTGTCAACCCGGAAAACACCATCTACTCCATCAAACGGCTAATGGGGCGGCGCGTGGATGACCCCGAAACTGTAAAAACGAAAGGCATGGTGCCGTATGAAATTGTGGCCGGGCCACAGCAAGACGCTCGTGTCAAAGTGCCCGTCACCGGGCAAACCTATTCGCCGCAAGAAATTTCGGCTTTCATCTTGCAAAAATTAAAGCGAGATGCCGAAGCGTATCTGGGCGAAACTGTGACCAAAGCGGTCATCACTGTGCCCGCGTATTTCAATGACAGCCAGCGCCAAGCCACCAAAGACGCCGGCAAAATCGCCGGGCTGGAAGTACTGCGCATTATCAATGAACCCACCGCCGCTGCCTTAGCGTATGGCCTGGACAAAAAGTCCGATGAGAAAATCCTGGTCTTTGACCTGGGTGGCGGTACGTTTGATGTCTCCGTGCTGGAAGTGGGCGAAGGTGTAGTTGAAGTGATGTCCACCCATGGTGATACCCATTTGGGTGGTGATGATTGGGACGAGCGTATTGTGCAGTGGATGATTGAAGAGTTCAAGAAAGACCAGGGCATTGACCTGAGTAAAGACCGGCAGGCGTTACAACGTCTGCGTGAAGCGGCCGAAAAAGCCAAAATTGAACTCTCGACCACGATGCAAACAGAACTCAATCTGCCCTTTGTGACTGCGGACGCCAGCGGGCCAAAACATCTGCAAATGACGCTGACGCGGGCCAAATTTGAGCAGTTGACCGAAGATTTGGTGGCGCGACTGAAAGGGCCGTTTGAGCTGGCCCTCAAAGATGCCAATTTAACCGCGCAAACGATTGATGAGGTCGTGTTAGTGGGTGGTAGCACCCGGATGCCGATGGTGCAAAATCTGGTGGAAAGTCTGACTAACAAAGCGCCGAACAAGAGCGTGAACCCGGATGAAGTGGTGGCGATTGGCGCTGGCTTGCAAGGCGGTGTGCTGACGGGTGATGTGAAAGATTTGCTGCTGCTGGATGTAACGCCCCTGAGCCTGGGTCTGGAAACGTTGGGCGGTGTGATGACCACGCTGATCCCGCGCAACACAACCATCCCCACGCGCAAGACAGAGGTGTTCAGCACGGCCGAAGATAACCAAACGGCCGTAGACATCCACGTCTTGCAGGGTGAACGGCCAATGGCGGTGGATAACAAAACATTGGGCATGTTCCGGCTGGATGGGCTGCCGCCCGCACCGCGTGGCCTGCCGCAAATTGAAGTGACCTTTGACATTGACGCCAACGGCATCTTGCACGTAACAGCAAAGGACAAAGCCACCGGGCGTGAGCAGAAGATTCAGATTACGGCGTCTACCAACCTGAGCGAGGCCGAGATTAACAACATGGTAAATGCGGCCAAACAGCATGAAGCCGAAGACCGGCGCAAACGGGAACTCATTGAAGCCCGCAATCAGGCTGACCAGATGATTTACAGCATTGAAAAGAGCCTTAGCGAGATGAACGGCCGTGTGCCCGAAAGCGACAAATCACAAATCCACACTATCATCGGCCAGTTGAAAGAGGCGGTAAAAGGTGAGGATACGGCGCACATCCGCTCGCTGACGGAGCAGTTGCAGCAGGCCAGCTACGCCCTGAGCCAGCAGATGTACCAGAGCGGTCCGCAGAGTGGCCCGCAGCCAGGTTACACCGCTGACGAAGGTGTGGTAGAAGGCGAGTTTCAGGAGATGTAATTGGACAATCAGGTAATTGGGTAATCAGGTAATTACCCAATTACTCATTTACCCAATTACTCAATCACCTCCAAGGGCGGGCGAATGTCCGCCCTTTGTTTTGGGAGAAAGATTTGATGTATCGTGATTTCGATGAATGGGGACGGCCGTCACCCGGCCATACCATCAACATTCCGCGCCGGCACGGCGGGCACGGCGCACCGCCCATTGACCTGCGCGAGGCATACCGGCTGGCGCAGCAAGAGTACCAAAAGGCGCAGGCCGAGGCCATCGCCTGGCGGGAAGAAGCATACAGATGGCAGACGGCCGTGCAGCAGCGTGACACTGACAATCAGACGCTAAAGGCGGAACTGGCTGCGGCGCGGCAAACCATTACCGCGCTGGAAGCGAAACAGGCAGACGCTGATTCATGGCAAGAAAAGTACACGCGCCTGGTTGCCGAGATGCAAAACAACAAGAAGCGACTGGCGCAGCGGTATGCACAAGAGGCAGAACAGGCGACAGAAAAGGTTTTGCGTGATATGTTAGGCGTGGCCGATAATCTGGAACGGGCGCTGGCCCATACGGTAGGCACACCGGCGGAAACAGGTATTGCCCTGACATTGCAGGCATTTACGGCCGTGATGCAGCAGCATGGCGTCCAACAGTTAGTGGCGGTGGGACGGCCGTTTGACCCCGCCTGGCATGAAGCGGTGGGCGCGGTGGCGACAATGGACTATGATCCGGGGGTGGTCACGGCCGTTGTTGAAAATGGCTACTTGGTGGGCGATAAATTATTGCGCCCGGCGCGGGTATTTGTGGCTGCGGCAATGAATTGAGCATTTGCCTAAAAAGGCATTTTGTTGTTGTTATGCCCGCGTAGGCGGGCATCCACTTCGATTATGGATTCCCGCTTTCGCGGGAATGACGGTCATTAATAATCGTTTTTAGACACTACCTGAAAGCTAAACCCGTAGTCAGGGGGCATTTGTTTATGGAATACAAGGATTATTACAAGACGTTGGGCGTGAGCAAGACGGCCGACGAAAAAGAACTGAAAAAGGCATACCGCAAACTGGCGCGGCAGTATCATCCTGACGTGAATCCGGGTAATGCCAGTGCTGAAAGCCGCTTCAAGGAGATCAACGAAGCGTATGAGGTGCTGTCTGACCCGGAAAAGCGCAAGATGTATGACCAGTTTGGCTCGCAGTGGCAGCAGTACCAGCGCGCTGGCGGCAACGCCAACGATTTCTGGCGGCAGTGGCAGGCACAGCAGGGCGGGCCACGTGCCCAGACCCGCACCGTGAGCCAGGAAGAGTTTGAGCAAATGTTTGGCGGCAGCGGTTTTTCTGACTTTTTTGAATCGCTGTTTGGTGGGATGGGGCGGCGGCAAACGGGCGGTTTTGATTTTAGTAACTTCTCGTCCGGCCAGCGACAGCCACGCGCCCGCAGGGGACAGGATGTGGAACATACCGTTCAAGTGACGCTGGAAGAGGCGTTTCACGGGACGACGCGGCAGTTGCAATGGGAAGACGGCCGTACCCTCAGCGCCAAGATCCCACGCGGCGTCAAGACCGGCTCGCGC
>JABFFZ010000069.1 GCA_013112725.1 Chloroflexota bacterium | reverse complement strand
GCCAACGAAACCGGCGGCAGTGCCATCGGCCGCGCCTCAGCCAGCGCCGCCGCTAAATCCACCAATCCCTGCTCAAACTCCCCGCCCAAAATCGTCTGCACGCCCAGTTGGCGCAGGTATGGCTCATTCATAGGCGCATAGAGGCCATAGGCGCAGAAGTGGGCGGTGGGATTCAACCGTCGCAGCCGGGGCAGCAGTGTCGCCGCCAGCCGCGTAGCCGTGTGCATGGGTACATACAGGGCAATGAGTTGCGCCGATTGCAGGGCAGGTATGGCTTCGGCCAGTGGTTGCACGGCCACATCCACACACGTCACCGCCACCCCCATCTCCGCCAACCACGCTGCCGGCGACGCCAACCCAAACGGTTGGTGGCCCAGGTCATACGTAGAAAGCAAGACAACGTTCATGGGGGGGAGTATATCTTGACTGGTGTCAGGTGTCAGGTGGACACCTGACATCTAGCCAAACTCCCGATTAAGTGGAATGTCTTTCCAGGAAACGGGGTCTTCCAATGGCTCCAGGTGGGTGATGATGGTGATGGGGGCCAGACGGCCGTACAACGCCCCTTCGATCTCTTCCATAAGCGCATGGCCTTGCTGCACGCTCCAATCCCCCGGAACTTGAATGTGAACTGAAGCAAAACGCTGCGCGCCACTACGGCGAGTGCGCAGCGCGTGGTATTGGATGCCTCGCTCCACAAAACTGTCTAACACGGCCGTGACCACCGCCACCTCTTCATCCGGCAAGGCCACGTCCATCAGCCCATTCACTGCTTCCCGCAGCAGGCCAAAGCCGGTATAGGTGATTTGCGCCGCTACGGCCAGGGCAATGAGTGCGTCCAGCCGCAGCCAGCCGGTGAGGTACACCACCGCCAGCCCCAATAGTACCCCACCTGTCGTCCACACATCAGTCAGCAGATGACGGCCGTCTGCCGTCAACGTCAGCGAACGATACTGGCGGCCTGCCCGCAGCAAAATAAACGCCGTCAGCCCATTGGCTGCCGCCGCCACCACAGAAACGACCAGGCCCAACCCTAACTGTTCTAACGGCTGCGGGTGAATGAGGCGGGGCACGGCCGTGACCGCAATGATCAACGCCGCCGCCATAATCAGCCCCCCTTCCACGCCCCCGGCAAAATACTCCGCCTTGCTGTGGCCATAGGCATGTTCCTCATCCGGTGGGCGGGCGGCAATGGTGAGGATGAGCAGGGCGAACACGGCCGTCGCCAGATTCACGCCCGACTCCAACGCGTCACTCAGCAGCCCGACTGACCCGGTTAGCCAATACGCCGTCGCTTTGAGAAAGATGGTGAATACGGCCGTGACAATCGAAAGCCAGGCAAATCGTGTTAACTTCTCTCTTTTTCCCATGCCCCCATTATCTGGCAGCCCCTTGTGAAAATCTACACAACTCATTCACTTTTGCCTTAGTCCGTGCTAAGCCATGCACTTGGCACAACAAACGCCACATTTTCATGCTTCTAAACATATTTCGGATAGCAGATGGGAAACGAATAAACGGCTAGAATCCGGCCCATCCGTTTATTCGTTCCTATTCGTTGCCGCCAACATTAGGGTATAATCATCCGCCAGAATGATTCTATGCGGTAGGCAGCGACAATGATAGATGCACTTATTTTTGATTTTGACGGTTTGATCCTTAATACAGAATTCACCGAATACCTCTCCTGGCAAGAGGTATTTTTGTCCTTTGGCGTCCCTTTCCCTTTGGAAGTGTGGCAGCAGCACATCGGTACTACTACCTTTGACCCCATCGCCTACCTGGAAACGGCCGTCGGCCACCCCATAGACCGGGCCACCCTTGAACCACGCCGTCGCCAACGTGACCGCGAGCTTCTGGCCCAGGAGATGATCATGCCCGGCGTCATGGACTATTTGCAGACCGCCCATACGTTGGGGCTGCCTATCGGTCTGGCTTCCAGTTCATCCCACCATTGGGTGGACGGCCATTTGCAGCGATTGGGCATTGCCCCTTATTTTGCGGTGGTGGCCTGCCGGGATGATGTGGACAACTGCCCCAAACCAGACCCGGCGGTATACCATTTTGCGCTGGCGCAATTGGGGGTAGCGGCTAAGCGGGCGCTGGCGCTGGAAGATTCGCTCAATGGTGTGCGGGCAGCAAAGGCGGCGGGCGTGCGGGTCACGGCCGTGCCCAACAACATGACTGACGCCCTCGACTTTTCTTTGGCCGACTGCCGCCTGTCGTCTCTAGCCGACATGCCCTTACCCCAACTCATATCCGAGGTTTGTCATGCCCCAAACGAATTTTGAAAAGATTGTGGCCTTCCATGCCGCGCTGGAAGCCACACCGGCCGCCCCCACCATCCCGCACCCCGATACCCTGGCGCTGCGGCGCACCCTCATTCAGGAAGAGTATCAGGAAGTAATGGAGGCATTTGCGGCGTTAACTGGTGAGATGGACACGGCCGTAGACCTGGCCCCCCTGGCCCATGAACTGGCCGACCTGCTCTACGTCGTCTATGGCACATTTGCCACGCTGGGCATCAACGCCGACGCCGTCTATGCCGAAGTTCACCGCGCCAACATGGAAAAACTGAGCGGCCCCCGCCGCGCCGATGGCAAACTGCTCAAACCACCCGGCTGGCAGCCCGCCAACGTCTCATCTATCCTACAGCAATTACAGGAAGGGCAACCATGATCGCCTTATACTTTTTTATTGTGCAGGCCTGGCGGCGGCTCAAAGGTGGCTGGCAAGACAAGGAATTTCGCGGCCTTTTTTGGATGGTGTTGGCTGTTATTCTGTTGGGTACGGTGTTTTACCATCAATTTGAACAGTGGTCGTGGGTAGATTCTTTCTATTTTACGGTTGTCACCCTGGCTACTGTTGGCTATGGCGACCTTTCCCCGACGAACCCCTTTACCAAATTATTTACCACCCTTTACATCGTCATTGGCCTGGGTCTGTTATCCAGCTTCATCCTCAAACTGGCCGAGATTAGAATTGAGCCGGGCGTACCACGCCGGCTGCTCAAACGGGAATTAAAAGAAGCGGCTGCGGAGCTATCTGCCATCGAAGTAACCACCACAGACGAAATGGCCGTGCCCCAAGACGAGGAAGCACCATGACCTACCACTCTATTTTCCGCCCCGATTTATTTGCCGGGCAAACCATCATCGTCACCGGCGGCGGCAGCGGCATTGGGCGGGCTACCGCCCATGAACTGGCCTCGCTGGGCGCACACGTCGTCATCGCCGGGCGAGACCCGGAAAAGCTGGAAGCGGTGCGCCAGGAGATTAGCCAAAGTGGGGGCCGCGTCACGGCCGTGCCCTGCAACATTCGCGAGGAAAGCCAGGTGCAAAAGCTGTTTGCCCAGGTATTGGCCGAGCGGGGCGCGGTGCATGGGCTGGTGAACAATGCCGGCGGCCAATTTATCAGCCCGGCGGAGATGATCACCTTGAAGGGGTTCACGGCCGTCGTCGAGACCAACCTCACCGGCACCTTCCTCATGTGCCGCGAAGCCTACACCCAACACATGCACCAGCACGGCGGCGTCATCGTCAACATGCTCATTGACCAGTGGCGCGGCTACCCCGGCATGGCCCATTCCGCCGCCGCCCGCGCCGGGGTGGAAAACCTGACCAAAACATTGGCCGTTGAGTGGGCGCGCGCCGGCGTGCGTGTCAACGCCGTCGCCCCGGGCGTCATCAATTCCAGCGGCCTGGACAAATACCCCGATTACGTCAAAAAAGAGTTCCTGCCCCTGGTCATCAAAGACATTCCGTACAAACGCATGGGCACGGAAAGCGAAACGGCCGCAGCCATCGTCTTTCTGCTCTCCCCTGCCGCTGCCTATATCAGCGGTGAGACGATCAAAATTGACGGCGCGTACTCCCTCTGGCGCAAAACATGGGAAATTGACGACCATGACAATGCGCCACCGGCTTTTGATGGATTTCGTGATGCGTGATGCGTGACCCGTGAGGCTTTCACGCATCACGCATCACGAGAATAAGGAGGTAAAAACGATGCAATTTACACACGGCGGCGAACTGGTAGCGCGGGCGCTGGCGGCGCAGGGGGTGGACACACTCTATACCCTCTGCGGCGGGCACATAGCGCCGGTGTATGAAGGCTGTTTGAATAACAACATTGCCGTGATTGATTTCCGGCATGAACAGGCGGCGGGGCACGCCGCCGACGCCTATGCCCGGCTGACGCACAACATCGGCGCGGCCATTGTCACCGCCGGCCCAGGGGTGACAGATGCGGTCACGGCCGTCGCCAATGCCTATCAGGCGCGCAGCCCCATGATCCTCTTTGGCGGCGCAGCCCCTCTGCGCACGCGGGGCCGGGGCGCACTCCAGGAAATGCCGCAAACCGAAATGTTCCAGACCTTCACCAAAGCCAGCTTCACCATTCAAAAAACGGAAGAAATCCCGGCACAATTGGCGGACGCCTTCAAACTGGCGCTGAGCGGGCGGCCCGGCCCCGTTTTCATCGAATTACCCTTTGACGTGCTGTTTAATGCTATAGACGTACCCGAAATTGCCCCTAGATTTGTGGCCGAACCGGTTCAGCCAGAACTGAGCGCCATTCAAGCGATGTTTGAGATTTTGCGTAGCGCCCAAAAGCCAATTCTGATTGCCGGGACGCAGGTATATTGGGATGGGGCCAGCGCTGCCCTACGCGAATTTACAGAGCAAACGGCCGTGCCCGTTTTCACCAATGGCGCGGGGCGGGGCACACTGCCTATGACCCACCCCCACTGCGGCAAAGCCGCCCGTTCCAAAGCACTGCGCGAAGCCGACGCCGTGCTGCTCATCGGCACGCCGCTGGACTTCCGCCTGAAATACGGCCTGGAAGGCTGGAATCCCCAGGCTAAACTCATCCAGATTGAAAACGATGCCGCTGAATTGCACCACAACCGGCAGGCAGACGTGGCTATGGTGGCTGACGCGCGGCTGGTGTTGGAGGCGCTCAGCGAAGGTCTGCAAGGTATTCGTTGGCAAAACTGGCTGGACGAGGTGCGCGGTTGGGAAGCGAAAAAGCGCGATCAGCAGGCCGCCTGGGAAGCGCTGGATGATGCCCCGGTCAACCATTTCCGCTTTGCCGCCGAGATCAACAAATTGCTGGACGAGCAGATGATCGTCGTTGGCGACGGCGGCGATATTGTCAGCGCCGCCGCGAAGGTGCTGGACGTGACCGCACCCGGCCAATGGCTGGACCCCGGCCCACTGGGCTGCCTGGGGGTAGGTGCACCCTTTGCCATTGCCGCCCAACACCTGTACCCGCAGAAAAAGGTGCTGATCGTCAGCGGTGATGGCTCGTTTGGGCTGAATGGCTTTGAGTTTGACACGGCCGTGCGTTACCACCTGCCCATCGTCGCCATCGTCGGCAATGACGCCGGTTGGGGCCAAATTCGCGGACCGCAGGTGAACATGGTCGGTGAAGAGCGGGCCATCGCCACCAAACTGGCTCCCACCCGCTATGATAAAATCGTGGCCGCCATGGGCGGCTACGGCGAACACGTAGATAACCCGGCCGACATCGGCCCGGCCCTATCCCGCGCTTTTGCCAGTGGCCTGCCCGCCTGTATTGATGTCTCGCTAGATGAAAAAGGTATGGCAAAAACAGGGGCGAGTACGCCGTATATTGTGTAATTGAGTAATTGCGTAATTGCGTAATTACCCGATTACCCAATTACTCAATTACCTGATTACCCTACAAAGATGGCTCAAAAGGTAACTGACGCTGAACTTAACCGTATCCGCACCACAGACCCGTCTGATGGGGGCATAACAGACATGGTCGCAGCCAACAGTCTGGTAAGAATTTTGACTTCGCTTGACCGGCGTCTGCTGCAAGAGTTGATCACCGAACAGCGTTTTGGCCCTGGCGACATCATCTTTTGTGAAGGGGATGATGGCGACGCCCTTTACATTGTCTGGGCCGGGCGGGTGGCAGTTGTTAAGGGCAAATTCAGCCAGCCGGACGATGTGTTCTTCCGGCTGCCTGGTGAAGTGGTGGGCGACATGGCGCTGCTGGAAGACAAACCACGTTGGGCGTCATTGGTAGCGGTGGACCCGACGCGGCTGCTGCGGATTGAACGCGCTGGTTTCTATCAATTGCTGCAAGCGCAACCTGCCATCAGCCTGAATTTATTGGCTTTGCTCAGCGCCCGGCTGCGCGCTGTCCATGAAACGACCCGGTCGGAAGTAGTGACTGACCGGGGCGCATTGCGGCAGTTATCCTCGCTTCTGGACGAAAATGAACAGTTGGTTGCCCTGAACCAATTGCGCCAGGAAACGAGCGATCTGATTGTCCACGACCTGCGCAGCCCGCTGGGTAATATGTACAGCGTCTTGAACATGCTGGAATTGGTACTGCCGGAGGATGTGCTGGCCGCCAACCGGGAATTGCTGGATATTGCCCGGCTGGCCCACGCCCGGATGCAAGATTTGGTAGATTCCCTGCTCGATGCCTCCCGGCTGGAATCAGGCGTGTTGGAGTTGGATCTCGAACCCGTTTGTATCCGGCAGCTTGTAGACGAGGTCATTGCCATGGCTGGTTTGGGCCTCAACTGGCGCGCTATTCAGTTTCAAACCAATTTTGCCGAAGATTTACCGCTGGTGATGGCCGATGTTGAACGCCTGCGGCGGGTGTTGACCAATCTGATTGACAATGCCATCAAGTTCACGCCGGACAACGGCCGTATTCAGGTGGATGTCAGTCTGGCCGGCCCCATGATGCAAGTGAGCGTGCAAGACAGTGGCCCTGGTGTTCCCCCGGTTGACCGCCAGCGTATCTTTGACCGTTTTGCCCAGGTACAGCGCACCGGGATGCGACGACCGCGCGGCTATGGTCTGGGGCTGGCCTTCTGCCGCCTGACGGTGGAAGCGCACGGTGGGCAAATCTGGGTGGAGCCAGGCGAAGGCGGCATGGGCAGCCGGTTTGTGTTTACCCTGCCGCTAAACAATACTGATGTGTTAGGAGAAAACTGAAATGAGTCGGAAACCGGTTGCATTGATCATTTTGGACGGGTGGGGGATTCGGGAACGAGAGCATGGTAACGCTGTGGTGCAGGCGCATACGCCAAATTTTGATCATTGGCTACGTACCTATGAACGCGCTGTACTGGATGCGTCTGGTGAAGCGGTGGGGTTGCCAGATGGACAAATGGGCAATTCCGAAGTGGGGCATTTGAACCTGGGCGCGGGGCGCATCATCTACCAGGATTTTACGCGCATCAATCTGGCCATCCGCAACGGGTCATTTTTTGAAATCCCCACCCTGGTGAATGCGCTTGAACAGGTGAAAGCCAGAGGCAGCAAACTGCATCTCATCGGCTTGTTGGGCGAGGGGGGCGTTCACAGCCACAGCAGCCATCTCTTTGCCCTGATTGAACGAGCCAACAAAGCCGGCGTGGAACCGGTTATCCATCTCATCACCGACGGCCGTGACACGCCCCCCAACAGCGCCATCACCTTTGTCGCCGGGCTGGAGGCGTTTCTGGCCGGCCATCCAGGCGTGATTGCTTCTGTCTGCGGCCGTTACTACACTATGGACCGGGACAAACGCTGGCCGCGCATCCAAAAGGGGTACGAGTTGATCGCTTTGCATCGTGGTGAGGCAGGGGCCACGGCCGTATCTGCCCAGGCTGCCCTGGAAGCCTCTTACGCCAATGGCGTCACTGACGAATTTGTCCTGCCCGTGGCCATTGACGTGGGCGACAAAAATGTGTGCGTTGAACCGGGCGATTGCCTGGTCTTCACCAACTTCCGTGCCGACCGGATGCGCCAGATCGTCACCGCCTTCCTCTTTCCCGATTTTGATGGCTTCCCTCACAACTTCATCCCTGACCTGCACATCCTGACCATGACCGCTTACGAGGATAATTTTGACGTGGACGTCATCTTTCCCGAACAGGAGATCACCAACCCGCTGGCCGAAGTGCTGAGCAAAGCCGGTCGCCAACAGTTCCACGCCGCCGAGACGGAAAAGTATGCCCACGTCACCTACTTCTTTAACGGCGGTCGGGAAACCTCTTTCCCCGGTGAAGATCGCCATCTGGAACCGTCGCCCAAAGTGCCTACCTATGATTTGCAGCCGGAAATGAGCGCCTATCCATTGGCTGCGGCCGTACTCAACCGCCTCCATACCCACGACGACGACTTCATCCTGGTCAACTTTGCCAACCCGGATATGGTCGGACACACGGGTGTGCTGGAAGCGGCCATCAAAGCGGTGGAAGCGGTGGATGCGTGCGCCGGGAAACTGGTGGATGCGATTGTTGCTAAAGGCGGCGTGGCCCTGGTTACGGCCGATCATGGCAACTGCGAAATCATGATCAACGAACAAACTGGCGGCCCGCACACCTACCATACTACCCAACCCGTCCACTTTTTTGCTATTGGCCATGAGAACTATTGGTTACGGCCGCGGGGCATCCTGGCCGACGTAGCCCCCACCGTATTGGCGCTGTTAGGCATTGCTCAGCCGGAGGAGATGACGGGGCGGAGTTTGATTGAATAAACTAGGTGCGACGCACTTCAAAAGTGCGTCGCACCTTTCACCACCATGAAAAACGGAAACGCCATTCACACGTTTATTGAAGACGCCGTCGCCTTGTTGGGGGATATTGACGTGGTGACTTATTTTGCCGAACCGCTGCCGTGTGTGGTGGATGAGCAGATACGGGGAATTGTGTCCCGGTTCACGGCCGTTACCCCCTCCGAACGCGCCCAATTTCAAGAAGCTCTGCCGCCCGAACACCGCTCCCTTTTTGGCATCTACGGCCACCGCGCCGCCACCATCGCCGCTCGCCAAAACGACGCCGACTGGCTGCGCAGCGGTCTGACCGGCTTCGCCATTGCCAACTATACCATTCCCCAAAAGCGCAAAGTGGAAGTGGGCATGGCCGTTTATTTGCACGTCGCCCAAAAACTGGGATTGAACCCGGTAGATTTGTTTGAAGAAACGGCCGTTTACGCCGCCCCCACCATTGCCACCGAACTGTTAGCCTTTTGCCGCCGCCCCGATGTCACCCTGACTAAATTTGGCTGGCAAGAACTCAAAACCCGCGAGGGGGTCAAGTACAAATTCAATTACCAATAGGTCTAAATCGAGGAGTTCGGCATTTGAGGATGCTCACTCCTCGTTAGTTTTTGCCACCTTCTTAAGACTACAACGGATGGGGGAATAAGCGGATAAATTTCTAGAGGAGAATCCGTTTATTTCTTAATCCGCTGTAGTCATGGGGAAAAGCAAAGACATTACCCCGCTTTCATAAGATGAAAGCTTCGCTTTGATCTACTGATGTCAATGAGGGCGTAATAGATCGAAAAAATCGTGGATTGGTCACAGCGTATTTACCTCTTTGGTAGTTTGCGGGCTGAACCCCCGCTCACCCTTTCTGGCCGTCAGGCGCAGCGCTTGCTTGTTTATTTGCTGCTGCATCCGGGGCGGGCGCACGGCCGTGACCACCTCGCCGCCCACCTTTGGCCTAACCTGCCACCCGACCGGGGCCGCCGCGCCCTATCAGACGCCCTCTATCGCCTGCGCCAGGCCATCCCCGCTCACTGGCTGGACGCCCCGGCCGAAACCATCACCTTGCTGCCGCCGCCCGATTTATGGGTGGACGTATGGGAATTTGAACAATTGGCCGCCAGTGAACCGGCCAATGCCGCCGCCTTATACCAGGGCGACCTGTCGCCGGAGATTGAAGACGAGTGGATTTGGGGCAGACGGGAACGGCTGCGCGAACAACTGACGGCCGTCCTCCTCACCCTGGCTGAGACTGCCGAAAAGGTGCAGCAATACGAAGAAGCCGCCGGGCATTACGGCCGTCTGGCCGCCCTGGATGAACTAAACGAAGCCGCCCAACGTGGGTTGATGCGCTGCCACGCCGGGCAGGGTCGCCCGGATGAAGCCCTGTTTGTTTACGAAAACTTCCAACAATTGCTGGCGGTAGAATTAAACGTAGCGCCAGCCGCCGCCACGCAGCAGTTAGCCCGGCAGTTGCAGGCCGAATGGGAACTGCAACAGCAAACGGCCGTTGGCCTGACCACCACCCCCTTTGTCGGGCGGGCAATGGAACGCGCCCACCTACTGGCCCGGCTGGACGAAGCCCGTGCCGGGCGCGGTAGCCTGGTTATCCTCTTGGGTGAAGCGGGTATGGGCAAAACCCGCCTGCTGGAATCGCTGGCGCAGTCCGCCGATTGGCGCGGCTGGCAGGTGGGCTGGGGGCGCGGTGAACAGTTTACCCTGCCTGCACCCTATACGCCGCTGGCCGAGGCGCTCACGGCCGTGCTGCCCCGCCCTCGCCTGCAACAACTGGCCCGCCTGCTACCCCCCTGGCCGCTCACTCTGGCCGATCAGATCGTGCCTGTGATTGGCCGCGAACTCACCTTACCCCCGCTGCCTGAATCCACCCGCCCCGCCCAACAACTGCCGGTCGCTCTGCGCCTGCTGCTAGACGGCCTACAACAGATCGCCCCCCATCTGCTCATTTTAGATGATGTGCAGTGGGCGGACACGGCCATCTGGCCCCTGCTCACCCACCTGCAACCGGCGTTAGCTGAGCTATCAGTCTTGCTTATCGTTAGCGGCCGCCTGGGAGAACTGCGCCAGCAAACGGCCGTGTGGGAAACCCTGACCGCCTGGGAGCAACAAGGGGCTATCGTGCTGCGGCTGGCCGGTTTAGAGCCGCAGGCATTGGCCGAAATGGCCCGCGCCTTAGGCCGGGGGACATTAAGCACGGCCGCGCTGGCCCGGCTGCACCAGACCAGCGGCGGCAACCCGCTGCTGGCACAAAACTTGCTGGAATTGGACGACCCCACCGCCCAGCCAGAACTGCTTGCCTTGCAGCGGCGGCGATTGGCGCAATTGCCAGACGCCAGTTTGCTCGTCTTGCAGGCGGCGGCTGTGTTGGGACTGCATTTTGATTATGATTTGTGGGAGGACGTGATTACCGGCCTGCCTCAAGCGGATTTGCCTGCGTTGGCCGGGGAGTTGGAAGAGCGCCACCTGATCGTGTTGGAGCGGGACGGCTATCGTTTTAGCCATGACACCCTGCGCGCCGCCGTTTATCTGGGTACCCCGGACGAACGGCGGCGGCAGTTACACGGCCGTGCCCTTGCCGCCTATGCCCACCAGCGACCAGAAGCCACCCTTTCCCTGCTTTATCACGCCCAGGAAGCGGGGGATGATACGGCCGTTGCCCGTTATGCTCTCTTAGCTGGCGAGGAAAGCTTGCGGCGGTTTGCCAATCAGGCCGCCCGCCAGCAGTTTACGCAGGCATTGGCTGCATTGCCGCCCCATGACTGGCCGAATCGTTATAATGCCTTGTTGGGACGGGTGCGGGCTATCGGCTCGATGGGCGACCGGGAGGCCCAGGCTGCCGACTTAGCCCTGCTGCACACCCTGGCCGAACAATCTGGCGATCAAAAGCAACTGGCGCACGCCCTCGCCTTGCAAGCCAAATTTCATTGGCAGCTATCCGATTTTGCCCAGGCGCGCCAGACAATAGAGGCCGGTTTACAGCTATCACCAGAACCGGCTGCCCAGACCCTCTTGCTAGAGACGCTGGGCCAGGTGGAGCGCGACCAGGGGAATTACCAGGCCGCCCGCGACTACTTTGCCCAGGCCGGGCAGTTGTACCAGCAGTTGGGCAACACCGGCGGCGTTGCCAACAACTATGTCATGGTCGGGATTGTGGCCCAGCGGCTTAATGATTTTCCCCAGGCCATTGCCCTGTTTCATCAGGCGCTGACGATAGGCCGCCAGCTGGGCAGCCAGGCACTAGAGTCGTTGGCATTGGGCAATCTGGTTACAGCCCATTGGGGATTGGGCGATTACCATCAGGCGATTCAGTACGGCCAGCAGGCATTGGCCTTGAACCGGGAAATGGGCGAGTTGTGGGCGCAGGCCAGCAGCCTGGGCAATCTGGGCGCTCTGCTGGCGATAACCGGCGATTTCCCGGCGGCCATAGAGCATATGCACCAGGCATTGGCGGTGCTGCGCCTCACCCGTGACCGGCAATCGCAGGCGATCAATTTGAGCAACCTGGCCAATCTGTATCTGGATACAGGCCAGACGGCACAGGCCATCCCCCTGTTCACGGAGGCGCTGGCTTTGAACCGGCAAATGGGACGCCGGCGCAGCGAGGGGTACGCGCTGCACGGCCGTGGCGTTACCTATTATCAGGAAGGGCGTTATGCGGCAGCGGTGGCGGATTTGACGACGGCCGTACAAATCCGCGCCGAATTAGGCGAAGTGAGCAACCTCTGTTTCACCCAGGCTGACCTGGCGCTGGCGCTGCTGGCACAAGATCAGGTGGCGGCGGCGTATGACCAGGTGCAGGCCGCGCTGGCCTTGCTCTCCGCTAAGACGACGCCAGAGGCGCGGCAGCAGGTACATTTTGCCGCTTACCAGATGTTTCTGGCGCAAGCGCAAGAGGCGCTGGCCCTGCCGCAACTGGCGCTGGCGGAGCAGGTGTTGTGGGAAACGGCCGTTGCCCTGCCCGAAGCGCAACGGCCGTCGTTCCTGGAATTGAACCCGCGCAACCAGGTGGTGCTGACGGCCGTGCGCCAACACACCCGCAGCCAACAAACCCAACTGGTCAAGGCCGGCGTCCCCTCCGGTCGCCGCCTCACCGCCGCCGATTACATCCCCGTTACCTGGACGCTCTACACCGTCGCCGATGAATTAGTGGCCTCCGCTGCTGCCCGCCGCCAGCACATCCTCCAACGCCTGCTGCACGAAGCCGCCGCCCAGGGCGCAGCCCCCACCGATGATGACCTGGCCCAGGCTCTGGGCGTCAGCCGCCGCACCGTTTTGCGGGACAGGCAGGCGTTGGCCGACCGTGATGCGTGACACGTGATGCGTGAGCAGAGAGACCTCACGCATCACGCATCACGTATCACACTTTGTCACACCACTCCCCCCAACCACCTCCCCCTTCGATACCGCTACGATAGCCACCGGTTAAGCTGGTGGCATGGATCAAAGTAGTCCCCCACCAAGCCACCTGTTTGTCATTCGCATTTGGGCGCAAGAGATTGAACACGGCCGTACCGAATGGCGCGGCCGTGTGCAATACGTGCCCACGGGTGAAGTCCACTACTTCCGCGAATGGCCGGCCATGCTGGCGCTTGTGCAGCGTATGTTGCCGGGTAGTGGGGAAGCAGTGAGCGGTGAGCGGTAACCGGTTACCGGTTATCGGTATTGTGTGTCACGTGCCACGCATCACGTGTCACGTCTGGAGGTAAACATGAATCGAAAGGTATTAAGCATTACAGGTGTTGTGTTAGTCTGTCTGGCGCTGGTAGTGATGAGCGGCGGGCGGCGGCTGCTGGCCGATGTGCAAGGCGGGAGCGGCGTACCGGGGCTGATCAGCTACCAGGGTTTTCTGGCCGATGGTAACGGCGACCCGGTAGCCGATGGCAGCTACCCGATGCAGTTTGCCATTTATGACGCCGGCAGCGGCGGCACGTTGATTTGGGCCGAAACTCACAGCGGCGTCACCGTTAGCGGCGGCTTTTTTGCCGTGATGTTGGGGGGCGGTAGTTGTACCAATGGCTGTCCGTTGGATGCCGACACGTTCGCCACCGCCAACCGCTATTTACAGGTCAGCGCCGATACCGGCAGTGGCATGACTATCTTTCCGCGCCAGCGGTTAGCTTCTGCGCCCTATGCCTTACAGGCCGAACATGCGGCGACATCTCCCTGGGATGGGCTGACGGGTGTGCCCGCCGGTTTTGCCGATGGTGTGGATGATGACACGCTGGGGGCGTTGGCGTGCAGTCTCGATCAAATCCCCAAATGGAATGGCAGCGCCTGGGTTTGCGCGGCCGATGAGGTTGGCGGCGGCGGGTATCACCATGTGATTACGGTAGCTGCCAGCGGCGGTGATTTCACCTCGGTGGCGGCGGCGTTGGCCAGCATCACCGATAGCTCGTCTACCAATCGCTACCTGGTACAGGTGATGCCTGGCGTTTACACCGAAACCGACCTGGTGGTGGTGAAGGAGTATGTGCATGTGCGCGGCTCCGGGCCAAATGTGACGGTCATCACTTCTAGCCGCACGGGGGCCACGCCGGCCAATGGTGCAGCGACGGTGGAATTGCTGGACAACGGCCGTATCTCCAACGCCACCATTCGCAACACCGGCGCCGGCACGTTTGGCATTGCCCTTTACAGCGCCGAAACCACGCGAGCAGCCGTGGTAGACAACGTCATCGCCGAGGCCATTGGCGCGGGTGGCACGGGCCATTACGCCGCTTACTGGAACGACGCCGAGGCCGTCATCCGCAACAGCACCCTGTTTGCTGGTGGCGCAACGGGCTTTGGCACGGCCGTGAATGCCGCGTTTGGCAGCGTCAACATTGCCGGTGGTTTCCCCCAGGCGCTCATCGAAAACAGCAGGCTCATTGGCGGTTCGTCGAATAATCTGGAAAACTGCACAGACAACAGTGGCACCGGTTTTGGGATGCAGATCAGCAACTCCACGCCCCTGGTGCGCCACAGCATCATCTGCGGTGGGCATCGTGGCATTGCGCTATACACCAATGGCAATCCGCAAATCCAAAACAGCAGCGTCAAAGTCAGTTCCACCGGCAGCGCCTTCCTGTTTGAAATAACCGCTTCCGGCAGCATTTCGGTCGCCAATTCCGGCATCAGCTACGTGGGCAACAAGTTCACGGGGGCGGGTACCGGACTGCGCTGTGTTCACAACTATGACCTGGGCACTTGGGCGGCCCTGAGCAATGGGGCCACGTCTGGCACGGCCTGTAATTGAGATGAGCAGTCACGTTTGTAGCAGGCGATTTTTCGCCGTTTGACGGCACTAAAGCGCCTACTACAAACATTTACAAAAGAGGCGATATGAAATACGTAAATAAAAAGTGGCTGCTGCTGGTGGTGGCGCTCACGGCCGTACTCCTCACTGTCGGTCTGGTGTTTGCCGGGGGTGATAGGCTCCCCCGCAGCCTGGTCAGTAGCGGCGGCGGGTTGGTCAGCCAGGGTGGTTATACCCTGCACAGCGCCATCGGCCAGCCGGCGGTGGGGGCGGTGCAGAATGAGGCCACCCTGTGCAGCGGTTTCCTCTGCGGCGCAGATGCTCCCCCGGTAACGGGCGGCGGCTATCAGATTTATCTACCGGTCGTGATTCGGCCGTAAATAAAGGCCTGCCAAGTCTCTAAAGACCTGGCAGGTCTATCGTTTTAATAAAGCCTGCAATACGGCCGTTAACCCCGGCAACTCCTCCTGCCCCTTAAAATCGGCCAGCCGGGTGTAAACCTCGGCCGCCGCCAGATGAAAACCGCCGGGCAAACCGGCGGCCTCAAAAGTAGCCGCAATCTCCTCCATTTCCCCGGCAAAACGCCACGCTTTGGCCGTCACCCGGCGCACCCGGTTTTCCGTTTGCGCCGGGAAGTTCGAGTCATCCCGCCGCCATTGCTGCATCAATTCATCTCTAACGGCCAGCGACTCGGCCGTGCCCAAAATCGCCGCTAATAAGGCGCTCGTCCCTTTGGTATAGGCGGCATAACACATCTTCAGCGCCGACGCTTTGCCAATCTCGGCCCCGATAATCTGGGTTTCCAATGGGCCGTTGGCAAAACAACCCGCCACTCTTTCCGCTTCAAGGCCAGAAAGGTAGAGCCAGGTGCTATGGGGCTGCCAGGCCGGACCGCCAATGATGCCGCCATCCACAAAAGCCACGCCGCTGGCGGCCATTATCTCGCCGATGCGCCGGGTGCGTTGGGGGGAGATGGCATTGGCGTCTACGAAGAGGCCGGTGAAGCCGCGCGCCAAGACCTGCTGCGCTACCTCTTCGGCGGCGTGGGGTGGGCAGACGCTGATGAGCATGGTGCAGGTGTGGCACAAGGCGGCCAACGATTGCCCATCGAGCAGATGATGTTGTTGGGCGCGTGTGTGCGTGTGCGGGCTGCGCCCGGCGCTGGTCCAATAGACCGTATGGCCGCTGTTCTGAGCAGCGGCGGCCACGGAGATGCCCATCGCGCCCGGATGTAAAATGCCGATTTTTTCGGTGGTCATTATCTGTTCTCCATAAAGTGGTTTGTAGTCGGCACTTTAGTGCCTATCGGCAGGCGATAAATCGCCTACTACAAACCGGCTACAAACGGTTTCCTGACGAGATTCCCCATTTACTGTATAGTATCCGGCGACAATGATTTTGCTGCCAGTTCTGGCAGTATACCGATAACTGATTACCGACCACCGGTTACGAGGAGAGTATGCGGGAAATACGGCCGTTAACCAACCACGAATTAGAAGATTACATCACCATTCAACTGAATGCCTACCCCGGTGTGCGCGTGACGCGGGAGCAGATGCGCGAGCGGATGGCGCGGATGCAGGCTGACCCTATTCTCAGTCTGGTGGGGTTGTTTGACGAGGGGGAATTGACGGGCGTGATGCGCCTGTATGATTTCACCATGCAGCTGCATGGCGCGCCGCTGCTGGTGGGCGGCCTGGGCGGCGTGGCCGTGGCCCTGGACCACAAAAAGGAGAAGGTGGCCTATGAAATGGTGCAATTTTTCCTGCGCCATTACCGGGAGAAGGAGGCCAGCCTGACGGCGCTCTACCCGTTCCGGGCCGACTTTTACAAGCAGATGGGGTTTGGCTACGGCCGTAAACTCAACCAATATCGCTTCCACCCCCACCAACTGCCCAAACGGGGCACAAAAGCCCACGTCGGCCTGCTTTCCAGCCGCGACCGCTATGCCTTTAATGCCTGCTACCAGCGCGTGATGGCCCGCACCAATGGCATGATGGAAAACTCGCCAGCTTACCTGGATGCCATGTTTACCGGCGACAGCCTGCGTGTGGCCGGTTGTTGGGACGGGGATGAGCTGCGCGGCTATGTGCAGTTCCAATTTGAGCCGGGCCGCCACCGCAGTCTGCTCAGCAACGAACTGGTGGTGCGGGCGCTGGTGTATGAGGAGACGGCCGTACTCTATGACCTGCTCGCTTTCCTCCGTTCCCAGGCTGACCAGATTGAAAGCATTGTCCTGAACACGCATGATGATGATTTCCACCTGCTGCTTACCGACCCGCGTAACACGGGTGATCTCATTTTCCCCACCGTTTACCAGGAATCCAATATCCAGGGCACGGGCATTATGTACCGCCTCATTGATGTGCCTCGCTTTTTTGGCCTGCTGCGCGACCACTCGTTTGGCGGGCAAACCTGCCGCCTGAAGGTGCAGATGGCTGACAACTTCTTGCCGGAAAACGCGGGCGCATGGGTGTTGGATGTGGTGGACGGCCGTGCCCAACTCTTGCCCGCCGACACCCCCCACGATGTCAGCCTGGCGCTGGACGTGGCCGAATTCTCTTCCCTGGTTACAGGCGCAATCGGATTCAAAACGCTGCTGAATTACGACCTGGTGGAACTATCTGATGCAGCCTGCACCGAAACGATTCACCGCCTGTTTTATACCGATAATAAACCGGTGTGTTTCACGTCTTTTTGATAGAAAGGGGAGATTGGCGATTCGAGATTGGAGATTACCCAAGATCGAATCTGCAATCTCTGATCTCTAGTTTCCCTATGACCACACCCTCCCGTCCCTCCCCACCGTCTATCACCGGCTGGCGGCGTTCGCTGGTGATTGGGCTGCAAAAGCTGGTGTATTGGCTGGCCTGTTATTGGTATTTCCTGTTTATGGCGGCGGCGAGCATTTTCCTGCTGTTGGGTTTTTTGGCGCCGGCGCTGCTGGCGGAGGGGCATGAGGCTGCGGGCGCGGCCGTGTACCGTTTCCTGGCTCCCCACAACCACCAACTGCCACAGCGTTCGTATTTCCTCTTTGGCGAAATGGGGTTTATCCGCTCCTACTCTCTGGAACAACTGATTGCCTCTGGCGCGGACCCGCAGCGGCTACAGGCGTTTACCGGCAATGCCCAGATCGGCTACAAAACGGCGCTGAATCACCGGATGGTGGCTATTTTTGTGGGCATGGTAATCGGGGGATTGGTGTGGGGGCTGCGGCGGGGACGGCCGTCGCTGAGCCTGTTTGCTTTTTTGCTGTTTACGCTGCCGCTGCTGCTGGACAGCTTTAGCCATATGGCCAGCGAGTCGGGCAGCGGTTTCCGGGATAGCAATAGCTGGTTGGTGGCGCTGACGGGGGGGATGGGTACGGCCGTGTTTTACACCGGCACAACGATTGGCACGTTCAACTGGTGGCTGCGCACCCTCACCGGATTACTCTTTGGTCTGGGGCTGGTCTGGTTTGCATTCCCCCGCTTTGCGACGTATTTTGCCGGCGTGAAAAGGCAGTTGGAGAGGAGGAGATGAAGAGGTTTTCTCCCCCTTTATCTCCTCCTCAGTACAACAGTGACACCAATTTTCGCAGCCCCTGTTGTTTTAACCATAATTTCGTTTCTGAGGCGTCACCTGTGTAGGGAATTCGGGCGGCGGGCACACGCGACAGCGTAATATCCCGCACCGGCCCGGCCATTTCATTGATCACCGGCAGAATGCGGCGCGAATCCAGCCCCAACCGGTCGGCCGATTCGATAAAGGTGTTCAAATGCTGGTTGGCTACCGGTTGGCCGGACGTGATCGCCAGGATGAGTTTGGCACCGGCCAATACATCCACAATCGGTTGGTTGATGTGGCTGCCTGTATCAATCAAGACATTGTACCCTTCGGCGGTGAGAATATCGGTTACTTGTTTGAATGCGGCCATCGGGAGGTTGGTTTGGAGGTTCATCAGCCGTCCTGGCGCCGGGATGATGAAGACATTATCGCGGTGACGTAAAGCGAACTCATCAATCGTACTCAGCGTGATGTGTTCGGGCGAAAATTTGAGTAATTCCACGATATCATGCCGGGGGAACAGATGCAGTATTGGCGCTACGCCACCTAATGGCAGATCAAAATCAATAATGACACTGGGGCGTTCGGCTTGTATGGCAATGGCTTCGGCCAACTGGATGGTCAGGGTGGTGACGCCGACGCCGCCTTTGGGGCTGAAGAGAGAGATAACATGCCCGGCCTGTACGGTTTCTGGCACGGCCGTGTCCGGCTCTGTGTCTTCATGTATGTGATGTTGGCGCTCGATGACGGCCGTAATCTGCTGCACCAGATCCTCGGCGCGAAATGGTTTGGTCATATATTCGGCCGCGCCCACATCAAATGCCCGTAAGCGGTATTCACGCACCTCGCTGGCAGTGACAAATATCACCGGAATATCAGCCGTTTCGGGATTGTTCTTAATCTGGGTACATACTTCAAACCCATCCATGCCCGGCATCATCACGTCTAGTAGCACGACGTCCGGCCGGCTATGGGCAATGGCGCGCAACCCATCTGGGCCATCTTTGGCCAGACATACCTCATACCCGTTCTGTTTCAACTGGTATTCAATGAGATACCGCATAGGGAACTCATCTTCAATTATGAGAATTTTGCGTACTTCTTGGGGCATTGTTTTTATTTCGTCCTCTAGCATCCTATTATACCTGCCGGTGATAAAGAACTTAACGGGCACAAATTACGATATTTCTGACAGGACGGCCGTGTTTTGGCCTGACGGCCGTGAACGGTGCGTGAACTTTTTCCCCTGTCAGCGCCCCTGTAAGCCCTGGTGTAATACGCTGCGGGTATATTCAAGACTGGCTGCTAATCCAAATAACTTGCAACCGGCAGCCGGTAACTATTGAAGGAGAACGACCGTGGAACCGATCGTTTTAGTGGTAGATGATGAGGACATGACCCGTAAACTGCTGCGCCTGATGTTGGCGCGTGATGGTTTTACCATTATCGAAGCAGAGGATGGGCAGCAAGCGCTGGATATGATCGCCGAATCACAACCAGACATTGTGATTCTGGATGTGATGATGCCCAACATGGATGGGTTTACGGCCTGCCAGATACTCCGCAGCCGCCCGGAAACGGCTACATTGCCCATTATTATGTTGAGCGCCCGCAGCCAGGTAGAGGCGATGCGCGCCGGTTTGCAATCGGGCGCCGATCGTTACATGACTAAACCTATTTCCAAGCCGGAGTTAGTGCAGACGATTACCGACCTTTTGTCCGGCGTACCGGTGGTGGAGAATCCGTAATCGCTAATCCGTACTCGCTCATCGGTTCACGGTTTACGGATAATGGCCGTGCGCGCCGCTTCTAACTGGTTAGCCAATGCCTCCGGCGAGGTGCCCCCACTGACATTCCGGTTTGATAGGGAAGATGTGATATGAAACACGGCCGTGACATCCTCCCCAAACACCTCACTAACCGTTCGCAACTCTGCCACCGTTAGCTCCGTCAAATGGACCCCTTTTTGTTCCGCCATCTGTACCACCCGTCCTACCAGATGATGCGCCTGCCGGAACGGTACGCCCCGCTTCACCAGATAATCGGCCAAATCCGTCGCCAGCAGCCCCGGCTCTAGCTGCGCCGCCATACGCTCTGGGCGCAGCGTCAACGTGCGGATCAGCCCGGCCATCACCGGCACGGTCAGCCGCAGCGTATCAAAAGCGTCAAACAGCGGCTCCTTGTCTTCCTGCAAATCCTTGTCGTAGCTGGAGGGCAGCCCTTTAAGTGTGGTTAGCAGCCCGGTGAGATTTCCCACCAGCCGCCCCGCCTTGCCGCGTGTTAGTTCCAGCGTGTCTGGATTCTTCTTTTGCGGCATCAGGCTGCTGCCGGTGCTGTAGCCATCATCCAGCCGCACAAAACCAAATTCGGCGCTGCTAAACAAGACCAACTGCTCGGCCAACCGGCTCAGGTGCAGGCCTATCATGGCGGCGGCATACAGAAAGTCGGCGGCAAAGTCACGGTCGGATACTGCGTCCAGACTGTTCTGGCTCACGGCCGTAAACCCTAACTCCTTTGCCAGCCATTCCCGGTCCACCGGATAAGCCGTACCTGCTAACGCGCCCGAACCGAGAGGCAGCACGGCCGTGCGCCCCCTTACCTGTGCCAACCGCTCCCGATCCCGCACCAACGGCCAGAAATGGGACAACACCCAATGCCCCCACGTCACCGGCTGCGCGTGCTGCAAATGGGTATAACCGGGCATCGGCAGGTTCAAATTGGTCTCCGCACTCTCAATCAGTGCGGTTTGCAAATCGCCCAGGCTGTCTTGCAGGTGGTCAATGGCCCCCATCACCCACAAACGGAAATCAGTCGCCACCTGGTCATTGCGGCTGCGCCCGGTGTGCAGCTTGCCGCCCACATCACCCACTATTTCGGTGAGACGGCGTTCTACGGCCGTGTGAATATCCTCATCCCCTGCCTCAAAAACAAACGTCCCGTCTGTAAACTCCACCTGCACCTGCGCCAACCCGGCTACAATTGTTTCCGCTTCGACGGCCATCAATACACCCGCCCCTGCCAGCGCCCGCGCCCAGGCCATGCTGCCGCGACTATCTTCAGCAACCAGCCGCCGGTCAAAAGGCAGGCTGGCATTAAACTCATGCGCTAACACATCTGTCTCTCTGGCGAACCGCCCGCCCCATAATTTGCTCATGTTGTTTTCCCTATCTCATCTTGCCTGGTTGACTGACATATCTCATTTTTCAACCGCGGAGGGCGCAGAGAATGCAGAGATTTCTCCTTTATTTAACCTCCGCGCCCTCCGCGCTCTCTGCGGTTAGATAAATTTCGTCAGTCAATCAGCTCATCTTGCAAAAAATCGGTTAGCCCCTGAAGCAGGGGTTGTAGTTTGTCTGGAAAAAAGTCGTTGTCGGCCGGGGTGTGGATGCGGGGGATGTAGTAACCGCCCGGAATCAACGTCGGGTCGGCATAGGAAATGTCCACTGCGCCTTCCCGGCCAAAGGTGTAGTTGTCTGAAAGCGGCACCGGCCCCATGTCCATTATTTGCAATGGGGGCAGGTGCTTTTGCAGATACGGCCGTAGCCTTTCCGCCACAGCGCCATTTCGATGGTAGATGAGCAGGGGCGTTTGTCCTCTGGAAATACAATCCAGGTTAATGATCACGGCGTTTTGATAGGGATGCCCCTGTTTTTGCCACACCTGCTTCAGCGCACCAGACCCCAACAAGCCCCACTCCTCATTATCCAAAAACAGTAACTGCACCTCGTTTTGTAACGCTGGCTGTTGATGTAGCCAATCGGCCAGGGCCATCAGGCCAATGACGCCGCTGGTATTGTCCTCACGGTTGTGGGGATTGGGAATAAACAGGGTGAGGAGCGACAAAAAAATAAGCAGGTGAAACCATGTCGCCAGCCCCACGCTCGCCAATAGCAGCGAGACCAGCACCAACAATCCCACCAGTAACACCAGGGCCAGGATTTGCCGGGTGTGCCCGATCAGCCGAAACAGCCAGGAAAACCAGAAGGGGATGATGGACGGTGTATCGTAATGGGCCATAAAGATGACACGAGGATTTTCGCAATCCGTGTCCAGGTTGGTGCAGCGGAGCAATTTGCGGGCGACAATGCGGCTGGTGGTAAAGTTCCGGGCGTGCAGCTCCGTTTCCCATTCTTGTAAGAACTGTTCTTTTTGTTTCTTTGTGATGCGCACCGGGTAACGGCCGTGCCACTCCACATCTAACGCAGCTATAAACCCTTTTATCTCCGTCATCGTGATGGCCCTTAATTCGTAGAATCAATTGTTCCAGATAAAAGGAAGAGGCGAGACAGGGATATTTTGGACACGCCAACTACATTTTCTTTGCAGCAGTGAGAATGACAGACGCACTCTAAACAATTCACCTCGTGTGGGTGCATTTCTACCGGCTAACCAGATGCCATCTTCGACCGTGGGATTGTATCGTTCCTGTAACAAACCATTGGGTACGGCCGCAATGGTTATGGATTTCAGGATGTTGCCCACTGCTGTCTCCACATAGTTGTACTTCACAAAAATCGTTGTGGTGATGTAGTCATCATCACGAACGGTAAGAATGGGCGACAATGAACCGGCCACCTCAATCTGCCCGCCGGCGCGTATCTGGCGCACGAACATCGAGAATTGTGAGGTTTGTAAGGTGGCTGTACGCTGCCCTTCCAGCTTTTCTGCTTTGGAATCAACAAACAAAGCCTGTTTGACTGCATAATCGGGGTGAAAGAGATACCGCGCTCGTTTGTAATCAATCTTGCCAAACAGTCGCTGGTCAATACGCGCCATCCCCATGCGGTCTAGCGCCTCGCGGGTAATATCCTCGCCAATGTCGGCTACCAGGTCGCTCTCTTGTTGGAAAATAAGTACGGCCGTTTCCCGATAATCATAGATCGCCTGCACCACCAACCGCAGTGATGCCTTTTCAATGTCTTCCAGTCGATCTAAATCTTGTGATAGTTGTCGTGGGTCAAGGAGCATACGATTCTTATAATAAATGAGGTTGATATTGCTGCGTTGTCGTTTCGGTTTCTGTGCTGGATGAGAGAAGTTTTGGGGGTTGCCCTATCTTTTGTCTGGCTAATGCCACATACTTTTCGACTAATTCAATGCCTAAATAACGTCGTCCCAAACTCAACGCGGCTAGAGCTGTGGTGCCGCTGCCCATAAAACAATCCAACACAATATCATTCGGTTCGGTCAAAAGCTTGATGAAACGACGGGGAAGCTCCAGTGGGAACTTGGCTTGGTGGTCATCATTTGCTCTAACGGACGGAATCTGCCACACGCCCCGAGACCCCCAATCCCGCCACTCCTCGCGGCTCAACCGCTGGCGGTCCACCTTGGTTACGCCAGGTTTCCAAAAAACATACAGGTATTCAAACTCATCTACCGATTTGTAAGACAGGCTGTGCCAACGCGAATTTTCCCAGGCCGCATCTTTCACCCATACGCGCCGATCATAAGGATAAAACCCGGCGTCTAGTGCCCATTGTTCAATAAGACCACCCACAATTTTAACGCGCGTTTGTGGCTCATATTTGCCGCCGCGAATGTTGTTACCGTTTAAGCGACGATCAACCGTCTGCTCGCTGCAACCCAATAGCTGGGCTATCTGGTAGCGGTTAAAGTCAGGGTGTTCCGCTTGAACCCGCAAAATATCTTCACGAGTAACGGCCGAACCACGCCGACTGACAACCTCTGCTTGAATTTGTGGCATGGTGGCGTCTTCAAAGACAAGAATATCGGCAATGTTGATAACCAGAAAACCACCAGGAGTGATAATAGGAAAGTGTAACTGGATGACTTCCGCCAAAAGAGCCTGCCAGTCCGCGAAGGTCAGGTAGGCTTCATATTCTTTGCCCACAAAATAGGGTGGCGACCACACGCTCAAGGCCACGCTGTTGGAGGCAATCTGCCGTAAAAGGGAGCGGGCATCCCCATGATAAATTTGGTCAGGAACGAGCGCATTTTCGATTTGATTGTTCAATTCATACAGTTCTGTCAGGCGCGGTTGCAGATGAACAGGCATTCTGTCAATATTAAATGGGGTTTTTGTACCGTTAGTTGCATTCATTTCACATTCTCCATCTGGCTTTCCCTCAGTTTAACATGAATTTTCGTAGAACGCATGTTTTGAGCCTCGTGAAAAGACCACGAATATCACGAATTGTTCTGGCAAAGCTTCGCACCCCTTCGTGTCTTTCACGAAGTCCTTCGCTCCCTTCGCGGATCAACTTCACCCGCCCCGCAAAAAGAGACTCCACAACCCAAACCCCACCAACAAAAGGGCAAACACGAGATACAAAATGGTCGCCTTCTGGTCGCCCAGGCGAGCGCGGGTACGTTGCATCCGGCGGCTGCGCTCCCAATAAAACGGTGGTTTCACCGTAATACCAAACAGTTCATACATCCCCCAGGCGACGATGGCTATGTCCAACAGATTCACGATATTGTTCTGCCTCTTTTTCGTGATGCGTGATGCGTGAGAAGGTCACGTATCACGCATCACGTCCGGTAATCCGCATTAATGCTCACATACTCCTGGCTCAGGTCACACGTCCAGACAACGGCCGTACCCATCCCCATCCCCACTTGCAACTTTACCTGAAATTCCGGTTGGGCAAAAATATGCGCCGCGTCCACTTCTTGATAATCGGTTGGCGTTCCTTGCGCCACCAGTTGCCGCCGCTTCGCACCGGGGATATTGACCCACAGACTGGTTTCATTCTGGTTGAAAGGGATGCCCGCCCGCCCGGCTGCTGCCAGGATGCGCCCCCAGTTGGGGTCGCTGCCCGCAAACGCTGTCTTCACCAGCGGCGAGGTGGCAATGGTGTTGGCGATGGCGTGGGCGTCGGCATCCGTAGCCGCGCCCGTCACCTGGATTTCCACAAACTTCGTCGCTCCCTCGCCATCTTTCACAATCATCTTTGCCAGTTCAGTGCAGACAAAAGCGAGAGCGTCGGTGAACAGGGTGTGGCTGTGGGCATCGGCAACGGCCGTGCCACTCACCCCATTTGCCAGCAGCAATACCGTATCATTGGTGCTGGTATCGCCGTCCACACTGATGCGGTTAAAGCTGTGGTGTACGGCCGTGCCCAACATCGTTTGCAGCACATCCGGTGCAATCCGGGCGTCGGTGGTGATCACCGCCAGCATCGTCGCCATGTTCGGGTGAATCATGCCCGCCCCCTTAGCCATGCCGCCAATGGTCACTACACCGCCTGGCAGTTCCACCGCCACCGCCAGATGCTTCGGCCGTGTATCCGTCGTCATAATCGCCTGCGCTGCCTCTCTCCCCCTTTCCTCCCTTTGCTCCTTTGCCTCTTTGCGTTGAAGAATTGCCCCCGCCGTTTCCACCCCCGCCCGTATCTTGTCCATCGGCAACTGCACGCCAATGACGCCGGTGGAAAGCAGCAAGACCTGATCGGGCCGGATGTCCAACGCGACGGCCGTCAACCGCTGCGTTTCACGGGCACTTGCCAGGCCGGGTTCCCCTGTGCAGGCATTGGCATTTTTGGCATTCGCCACCACTGCCCGAATCGCCGTGTTGTTCATTGCCAGCGTTTCCCGATCCACAATGACCGGCGCGGCCACTACCTGATTGGTGGTAAACACGGCCGCGCAGGCACAATCCCGCTCCGAATAAACGAGAGCCAGATCAAGTTGCTTATCTTTTTTGAGACCGGTGGGTATGGCTACGGCCGTGAACCCCGCCGGGCTGCTCACACTTCCTTGCGGTAACAGATTGAACATAGCACCCTTTGGAAAAATAGGATGCGGATAAACGCAGATTTCGCGGATAAATTCGCCAAAAACCCGCATTCATCCGCGTCCAATTCCTATATCAATCGCGCTTAAACTTGGAATAGTCGGGGGCGGCGTAGCGGGTTTTGCCGCCGTCGCTGACCTCCATCATCGCCCGCACCTTCATTTGCAGGCCAAACAGGGTGATAAACCCCACCGCGTCCGACTGATCATACACATCTTCCTGGCCAAAGGTGGCAAAATCTTCGCGGTAGAGGCTGTTGGGGCTGTACCGTCCAGAGACGATCACATTCCCCTTGTACAGCTTCAACCGCACCCAACCCGTCACCGTCTCCTGCGTTTTGTCCACAAATGCCTGCATCGCCTCGCGCAGGAAGGTGTACCACTTGCCGTCATACACCAGTTCCGCGTAGCGCACCGCCTGCTGCTCTTTGTAATGCATCGTGTCCCGATCCAGGCACAGCGTTTCCAGTTCGTGATGGGCGGCGTACAAAATCGTGCCGCCGGGGGTCTCATACACGCCGTGTGATTTCATGCCCACCAGCCGGTTTTCCACCAGATCAATCCGACCAATGCCGTGTTTGGCCCCCAGTTCATTCAGCTTTTCAATGATGGCGGCGGGGGGCATTTGCACATCGTTCACGGCCGTGGGCACACCTTTCTCAAATTCAATCTTCACCACCTCCGCTGCATCCGGGGCCGCCTCTGGAGAAACGGAAAGCTGGTACATCACCTCTTCCGGCTCCTGCGCCGGGTCTTCCAAAATGCCACCCTCGTGTGACAGATGCCACAGGTTGGCGTCGCGGCTGTAGATAGACTTTTCCGTCTGGGTCACGGGCACGTTGTGTTTGCGGGCATAGGCCAGCGCATCTTCCCGCGAGCGGATGTCCCACTCGCGCCAGGGGGCAATGACATGCAGCGTAGGATTGAGCGCCTTGTAGGTCAGTTCAAAACGCACCTGGTCATTGCCCTTGCCGGTTGCCCCGTGCGCCACCGCGTCGGCTCCCTCCGCTTCGGCAATGGCGATCTGCCACTTGGCAATGAGCGGCCGGGCTACCGACGTACCCAGCAAATATCGCCGCTCATAAATGGCGCCCGCCTGCATCATGGGGAACAGAAAATCTTTGGCAAATTCGTGGCGCAAATCTTCCACGTATACCTTGCTGGCGCCGCTGGCTAACGCTTTTTCCGTCAACCCGGCCAATTCAGCGTCGCCCTGCCCCAGGTTAGCGCAAAAACAGATGACTTCGCAGCCATAATTTTCGCGCAGCCAGGGCACAATGACGCTGGTGTCCAGCCCACCGGAGTAGGCCAGCACCACTTTTTTAATCTGGGGTTTTTCTTTTTTCTTGGGCATGAGAATTTCTCCTTCTAGGGTAATTGGGTAAATTGGTAATTGGGTAATTGGGATATTCGGGATTGGAGATTGGAGATTGGAGATTAAGGAAGCGCCCAATCTCCAATCTCTAATCTCCAATCTCTCCTGTACAGGCGCATTGAGGTGGAGGACAACGGCCGTTTCGTCACACGCATGTCTTACCGGGCATTGCACACAGTCGCGGTATACTTTTTCCGGGAAGCGCTCCATGCTGGTGACGGCAAAACCGACGCTCTGGAAAAATTTGACGGCGCGGGTAAGGGCAAACAGGGTGGGCACACCCCGCTGCCGCGCCTGCACAATCAACTCCTTGACGATGGTACGGCCCCAACCCTGCCCCTTTACATCATCATGCACCGCCAGTGAACGCACTTCGGCCAGCGCTTCGGTGTAAAAGAGCAGGGAGACACAGGCAATGACACGGCCTGAAGCCGCTTCGGGTTCGCCGTCCCGTACTCCCACCAGCCAATCCGGCAGCGTTTGTTCAATGGAGGCCGCACTACGCGGCAGCACATCTCCGCGGCGGGCATGTTCATTCAGCAGTTCCAAAATGCCGGGGATGTCAGTGGGGCGGGCGGGGCGGATATTCATACTGCGTAATCCGTTATCCGTAATCCGTTATCCGATGGTTCACGGATAACGGATTACGGGTCACGCTCCTACTCAAGGCATTGCGCCAAAATATCTACGGCCGTATCAATCTCCGCCTTATCCACCACCAGCGCCGGGGCAAAACGCAACACGTTTTCGCCCGCGCCGATGAGGATGAGGCCACGCTCGCGGGCGGCGGCGATGAGGGGGGCGGCGGGTACATTTAGTTCCACGCCCACCAGCAGACCCAGGCCGCGCACGGCCGTGACCTTGTCTGATTCCAATGTTTGCAGCCGGTGTTGCAGATAGGAGCCATGAAAGCGCACCTTTTCCAAAAACTCCGGCCGGTTCACGCGGTCAAAGACCACATTGGCGGCGGTGCACACCAGCGGCCCGGCGGCAAAGGTGCTGCCGTGGTCGCCCGGTTTCAGCGCATCGGCTACTTTTTGGGTCATCAGCGTGGCCCCCATGGGCAGGCCACCTGCCAGCGGTTTCGCCAGCGTCATGATGTCTGGCCTGACGCTGTAATTCTGGTAAGCCCACAACTTGCCGGTGCGCCCCAGGCCACACTGTACTTCATCAAAGATGAGCAGTGCGCCAGACTGGTCACACAACTGCCGCAGCCCTTTCAGAAAGTCAGGTGTGGCCGGGTTGACGCCGCCTTCCCCCTGCACTGGCTCCACAATGACGGCGCACGTCTGCGCGTCAATCACCGCCCGCGCCCCTTCCAAATCGTTAAACGGAGCAAACATCACATCCGGCATCAGTGGCGCAAAGGGCGCCCGGTACTGCTCCTTGTACGTCACCGACAGTGCGCCGACGGTACGGCCGTGAAACCCCCCGCTAAAGGCCACAATTTTGGTTTTGGCAATTGGCGATTGGAGATTGGAGATTGTCAAGCCATCTCCAATCTCCAATCTCTGATCTCCAATCTCTTTCCGCGCATACTTCCGGGCAAACTTGATCGCGGCTTCATTCGCTTCCGCGCCGGAGTTGCAGAAGTACACTTTGTCGGCAAAGGAACTTTCTACCAGTTTTTGCGCCAGCCGCACCTGTGGTTCGCTGTGGTACAGGTTGCTGATGTGGGTCAGTTGGTGCGCCTGGGCAGCTACGGCCGTGGCCCACTCTTCATCACTGTGTCCCAACGCTGTCACCGCAATCCCTGACGTAAAGTCCAGGTATTCATTGCCGTCAGCGTCAACCAGCTTCAGCCCCTTGCCCTGCGTAAAGACAACGGGGGCACGGCCGTAAGTCTGCAAAATATATTGTGATTCTGCCTGAATAACCTCTTGTGTGTTCATACTATTCCTTGCAAAATGCAGCGCGATTTGGCAAATCGCGTTACCTCTTTCTCTCAACAACTACTCCCATCATCCACTTCCATAAATTTGGACATGATGCGCACATCCTCTCGCAAATCCCAGCCGATACTTTCCCAAAAGGTGATACCGGTCTGATTCTGCGGAAAAATGAAGAGGTGGCATTTGCCGATGCCGACTGCTTTTAAGGATGCCAGAGCGCGATCTCCCAACTGTGTAGCTATGCCTTGCCGCCGGTAATCTGGGTGGACGGCGACGTGGTGGATGTAGCCGCGACGGCCGTCGTGCCCGCACAAAATCGTGCCTATCAGCCGTCCCTCTGCCAGCGCCACAAAACTCATGCCCGGATTCCGTTCCAGATAAAAACGAATCGCCGCCGGTTCATCCGCGCTGCTCACCCCCACCCCCGGCGTCGCTTTCCACAGGGCAATGGCGGCCTCGTAATGGTCCATCGTAAATTCCGCAATTGTTATTTCCATAGCTATTCCTGGTTAATGGTCAATGATCTCGTCTGCTGCTTACCGCTCACTGCTCACTGCTCACTGCTTACTGCTCACTGCTTACTGCTCACTGCTCACCGCTCACCGCTCACTGCTCACCGCTCACTAACTACCGTCCCCTCCCCATTCAAAAACCCATCCAGATTCACAATCCGCACCTGGGGAATGCCCTGGGCCACGGCCGTACACGCCGCCCGCACTTTGGGAATCATGCCATCCGTAATCACGCCAGTGGTAATCAACGCTTCCGTTTGGGTGATGGTCAGGTGAGGGAGAATGGTTCCGTTTTGCAACACGCCGGGCACATTGGAAACCAGGTTCAGCACATCTGCACCCACTGCCTTTGCCACCGCTGCCGCAGCTTCATCGGCGTTTACATTATACGGCCGTCCATCTGTGCCCAGCGAAATGGGGGAGATGACGGCCGTAAACCCCCGTTCTGCTAACTGCTGAATCAAATCTACGTTGACTGCCTCAATTTCGCCCACAAAACCCAGGTCGGCCGTGGGGTGCTGCTTTTTCTGGCAGCGCAGCAGGCCACCATCCACGCCGGAAAGGCCAACGGCCGTGACCCCCGCCGCCAGCAGCGCCCGCACAATTACCTTATTGCTCAGACCGGACAATACCATCTCCGCCACCATCAACGAATCCGCATCCGTCACCCGCAGACCGTCCACCTTTTGCGGCGCAATGCCCAACCGCCTCTGCAAATCGGCAATCGCCTTGCCGCCGCCATGCACGATCACGGCCGTCTGCCCGGACATTTCCTGAATCTGCCGCACAGCTAACGCCAGCCCACTCAAAAACGCCGGATCATCCAATTCATTCCCACCAACTTTAATTACCTGTGTCACCCCTTCACCTCCTCACCTGCTCGCCCAATCACACCAATCCTGTCGTTTCATCCAGCCCAAACACCACATTCATATCCTGCACCGCCTGTCCGGCTGCCCCCTTGATCAAATTATCAATCGCCGAGGTGATGATCAGCGTTTGCCCCGCCTGCGCCAGACCAATCACGCACTTGTTGGTGTGGGTCACGTGCGCCAAAGTCGGTATCTGACCCGGCGGCAGCAGACAGACAAACGGCTCACCCGCATACATCTCGGCATACAAAGCGGCCACATCACCCAATGTCCAATCATCCGCGATGGTGACGTAGATGGTGGAGAGGATGCCACGCGGCACGGGCAGCAGATGCGGTGAGAAGATGAGCGGCGGCGCCTCCGGCTGCCACCAGTGCATCACCTGTTCCATCTCCGGCAAATGGCGGTGCGCCCGGCCGATTTTGTAGGGGGCAAAATTGTCGGCCACGTTCATAAAATGGGTGGTATCGCTGGCCTGCCGCCCCGCGCCAGAGACGCCGGATTTGCTGTCAGCGATGATGGGGCCGGTGAGGGGGAGTTTGGCTGCCAGCAACGGCCGTTGCAGCAACGGCCGTAACCCCAACAACACACTCGTCGGGTAACAACCGGGCACAGCTACCAGGTCGGCTTCCGGCAGCTGCTCGCGCGCCCATTCGGTCAGGCCATATACGGCCGTCTCCAACAACTCTGGCGCAGGATGTTCCAACCCATACCACTGCGCATAGACAGCAGAGTCAGCCAGGCGGAAATCGGCGCTAAGGTCAATGACTTTACAGCCAGCGTGTAGGGCGCGCACGGCCGTAGCTGCCGCCGCTGCATGAGGCAGACACAAGAAAACCACATCCACCGCTTCCAAAGGTGCATCCACCTCGTCAATCAGCGGCAGGTGTGGCGCTTGTGGATATACATCCGCCAGCCACTTACCCGCAAAACTGTGCGAGGTGGCAAACTGCACCTGCACATCTGGGTGCTGCGCCAAAATCCGCACCAACTCATACCCCGTATATCCCGTTACCCCAAAAATTCCTGCCTGAATCATTTACTGATCTCCGCTTTTAGATATCCGATTTCTTAAAGAAATCGGATGTCTGGGTATGCCAATTGCCAAAAAAAAACCGCCAGACCCCTCGCGTGCGGGTCTGGCGGTTGTGATTTCATCGTCTCACTTGTGAACTCAGGCAACCTCAAAATCCAGACCTATGGTCTGGCGGCGACGGCGGATAAAAAGAGGTGTAAGGTTCACAAAATTTCTCATCGTGCGCAGAATCGTAACAAAGAAATGGGCAGCGTCAATAGCGGTCGCAAAATTCAGACAATACAACCAAAAATCCCCTCACCTCGTTGGGCATATTGTCCCATCTACAACGACACTGGTTTATAAATTAATTAACTGATGTTACGCAGCGGGGGGGTGAACCAGGGAAACAGGTTCAAGCCGCCGCAACTCATGAAAAGTCTGTTGCAAAGCAGATAAATACAATTGGCTTTTCAACTGATAATGATTTTTCTTCGTTCGCACTCTTAACAACTCAATTTTGACAAACGACCACAGCGCGGCGACAAAGTGATTGGTTTGTGTCGTCTCCGTTCGTGTGGGTGATTTGGTCAGTGGGGTTCCCCCATTTTAGTGGACACAGATAGTAGTCATACCGCCAATACCTGTTGCTGATAGCTGGCTTCATAGGCTTGCGGGCTGACATATCCTAAGGCAGGGTGTCGTCGTTGACGATTATAGA